>NZ_BFAV01000035.1 GCF_002933875.1 Desulfocucumis palustris
GGCGGCCGGGGACCTGGAGCTTGACTTCTTCATTCTCTTTTCTTCCGGGGCGGGAGCCGTGGGCAACATAGGCCAGGCTGATTACGCGGCTGCCAACGCCTTTATGGATGCCTACGCCGATTATCGCAATGCCCTGGTGACCTCAAAACAACGGCAGGGCCGGACCCTGTCCATCAATTGGCCGCTGTGGAAAGATGGCGGGATGCACATTGATGAAGAAACCGAAAAGATGATGATGCAAAGCATGGGAATGATCGCCATGCGGACCCCAGCCGGCATTGGGGCCCTGTATCAGGGCCTGGCTTCCGGAAAAGCCCGGGTGATGGTGATAGAAGGGGAGCTTAAGCGGCTCCGGGCGGCGCTCCTGGGGCAGCCGCCCGGAACAGAAGCCTTAAAGGCGCCCTCCTCCATGGAAGAAAACAAAGCGGCTCCCGGAGCGGAAGAAGAGCTACTCCGGGGAAAAACCATAAACCACTTCAAAAAGCTGCTTTCATCAGTAATCAAGCTGCCCGCACACCAAATCGAAGCGGATGCCCCCATGGAGAAATACGGAATAGATTCCGTCATGGTCATGAAAATGACCAATCAATTGGAAAAAACATTCGGCTCACTATCGAAAACATTGTTTTTTGAATACCAAAACATCCGGGCATTAACCGGATATTTCCTTGAGTGCCACAGGGACCGCCTGACAGGATTACTGGGTGTCCGGGAAAAAGCAGAAGCGTCCCCCCCCGGTTCCAACCATTGGGGAGCTGTCCCGGAGCCTGAAAAATATACCCCGGGCAGCGGCAGGCGCCACCGTTTTGCAGCCCTTCATACAGAGTCCCCGGAAGAAAAAGAGGCCTTGAACATAGCCGTCATTGGTATTTCCGGGCGCTATCCCCGGGCGGAAAACATCCGGGAGTTCTGGAAAAATCTCCGGGAGGGCAGGGATTGCATCACAGAGATTCCAAAAGACCGCTGGGATCACAGTTTGTACTTTGATGAAGATAAAAACAAGCCCGGAAAAACCTATAGCAAGTGGGGAGGCTTTTTGGAAAGGGTGGATCAATTTGATCCGCTATTCTTTAATATATCACCCCGGGAAGCGGAAATTATGGACCCCCAGGAGCGTTTATTTCTGGAATGCGTCTATGAAACCCTGGAGGACGCGGGATATACCCGGGAAGCCCTGGGTTCGTACCGGGGCCTGGGACTGGAAGGCAATGTGGGAGTCTATGTGGGAGTGATGTATGAAGAGTACCAGCTCTACGGGGCGCAGGAACAGAGCCGGGGGAGGCAGATTGCCTTTGCCGGGAGTCCGGCATCGATAGCCAACAGGGTATCTTATTTTTGTAATTTTCATGGGCCCAGCATGGCTGTGGATACCATGTGCTCCTCCTCCCTGACCGCAATCCAGCTGGCCTGTCAAAGCTTGCAGCGGGGCGGGTGCGAGCTTGCCATAGCGGGGGGAGTCAATGTCTCAATTCATCCGAACAAATACTTGATACTGGCCCAGGGCAAGTTTGCATCCAGCAAGGGGCGGTGTGAAAGCTTCGGGCGGGGAGGGGACGGGTACGTGCCGGGAGAAGGGGTTGGGGCGGTGCTGCTCAAACCGTTGTCCA
>NZ_BFAV01000036.1 GCF_002933875.1 Desulfocucumis palustris
TTTTAACGTGCATCCCTTGCAGTTTAACCACACGGTCAGTTCTGCCGTTTGCGGCGGTGCTGTTTGGAGTTACCTGAACCACAAGCCCAATATGAACACCATGTGCGCCGGCAGCTATACCTCGGGTAAAACTGAGAAGGGCGAGGTTAATGTCTTTATTCCAGGCGATCACATTCTTGGTTTGGTCAAACAACTGATTGCACGCACTGAATATTCCCGCGGCGCCTCGCTTACGTGTGACGGAACTGAGTGGCCAGGTCTGGATGTTTGCAAGAAATGCCCGATGATCCGTTTTAAGGATGAAGAGTGAGGAGGAATAAAGAGTGAAAAAAACTAAAATGGGCGCCAAGACTTTTTTATACCCCATGCCTACTACACTGGTGGGGGCAAATATAAACGACAAGCCAAATTACCTGGCAGTTGCTTACTGTGGCATTGTCGGGACCAACCCGCCGGTGATTACAATAGCCCTGAGAAAATCCCGCTATACAAACACCGGAATTAGGGAGAACGGTACCTTTAGCGTCAACCTTCCGTCCGCGGAGATGGTAAAAGTCACGGATTATTGCGGTTTGGTCTCGGGAAGAAAATTTGACAAGTCCAGGCTTTTCAGCACTTTCTACGGCGAGCTGAAGACCGCGCCCATGATCGATGAGTGTCCTGTCAACCTGGAATGCAAGCTAATTCAAACATTGGATTACATCGGATCGCATGATATTTATATTGGGGAGGTGGTAGAAGCGTATGCAGGGGAACAATACATAACCAATGGTTCGCCGGATATTAAAAAGGTAAATCCCATATTATTGTCATCAACACATGATAAGAATTACTGGAAAGTTGGAGAACCCCTCGGAAAGGCATGGAAGATTGGTGAGGAATACAAGCCCGAATAAGAGTCGCGCTTAAATCATCGTTTCGGATGCAGTGCCGGCATTTGAAAAGAGACATTGTCCTTTAACACGTGCAATGTCTCTTTCTTTTTTTGCTTGATTATGGAGTTCGCCGGTTAGCACGTTGCAATTATTTAAGCTGGCAAAGGTTTTGAATAAAAATAGCAAAAGACAAGATACTCGCCTATCTCCGCTTGTGGTCATACTGAACGAAAAATTAGCCGGGGCAAGCGGGGGAAAACTATAAACATTTTGCCTCATACCCCGGACTATTTTTAACTTCAGTATTTTTTGAAGACGTGCAGTCCCTGGAAAAGGAGCATCATAAAGCGCCGTCAGAGTACCGGAGTCTTTTGGATTGAAAGTACTAGGGTTGGTTGACATCTTCATCGTTTCACAGCAAATTCTTCTGTTTGCAGAAGGCTTTACACTATTGTACTTGACTCTAATCTTTAATAACCTAAACTAATTCCCGGGGATATTCAAGGACCAGATCAGGCTTTCTTAACGCGAGTGAATTATGAATTTCTTTACATCTGATGATTTTGTCGGTAGCTGTTTTGGGCAACTCATCAACAAAATATATAACCTTTGGCTTTTTATAATTTGCTATATAGCCATTTATATAATTGTTAATTTCGTCTGCTGGAATATGAATTCCGTTCCTGGGTACAATAGCGGCCGCAATAAATTTAGCGTTAGAACTTGATGGAAGGCCGAAGATCAGGGATTCCATTACCTTCGGGTGGTAGTTTAAAAGGTGCTGTATTTCTCCCGGGTAAATTTTAAAATTGCCAATATTGATAACTTCAGATTTGCGGTCAACAATGTATAAATATCCATCTTTATCCGCACGGGCTAGGTCTCCGGTCATAAACCATCCGGATTTGCCGAGGCTTTCCCCGGTAGTCTTGGTGTTTTTATAATACCCGTCAGATACGCTTGGTCCCCTTATCGCTAGTTCACCTATCTTGTCGTGGGGCACCTCCTGCAGCCGTTCATCTAATATTTTAACATCATTAAAAGCCATGGGCAGGCCGATAGAAGCGGGTTTTCTTTTTATGTCCTCGGGGCATGACCCGATAAGTCCCCCTTCGGTAGCCCCCCATATTTCAAAAATACTGGCGGATGGAAAGGCCTCCTGAAGGTTTTGCTTTAGTTCGGCGGGAGTAGTGTATGTGCCTGTGATTATATACTTGAGATTTGATTTATCGTATGAATTAAAACGCTCATGGTTGATCAAGTCTTCCCAATACGCTGGGGGCAGGAAAAGTCTGTTTACCTTTTTTTCTTCAATAGTTCTTATAACTATTTCCGGGTCAAATTCTTCCATCAGAATTATTTCCGCCCCGCTAAACATCGCCGGTGAAAAAATGTTTATAAACCGCATAGTAAAGGGTGGCCCGATAAATAAATTTATCTCTCCCCGTTGGTACTGGGAAAAATGAGCCATTTGAATATTAGCCCATAGATTGTTCGAATGGGTGCGGATTACACCCTTGGGGCTGCCGGTGGTACCCGAGGTGTAGATGATATTGCACACGTCTTTTCCTTTTACGGGTGAGTGAACTTCCAGCTTCGAGCGGTTATTTATTATTTCCTCATAGGAGAATGCTCCGTGGGGGGTATTTTCCCCTGCCCAAATCACCGGTATCTGCCTAGTGCTTTCAATAGACATAAGGGAATCCGTAAAAAAGGTATCACATATTATAAGCTTCGGATTGCAATGGCCAACCAGGTTTTCCCACTCGGTGGGCTTCAAAAAATAGTTAAAGGGGACGAGAACGGCGCCGATTTTGGCTGCGGCAAAATAAACAGCTACAAATACTATGCTGTTGCGAAGTATGCAGGCTATGTGATCTCCTTTTTTTATATTTAAAGCCTGTAGTCCAGAAGCAAAGGAATTAACTTCATAATTCAATTGACCGTAGGTTACGTTTCTTTCCTGCTCTAAAAGAGCTATCTGGTTGGGAAAGGAATAGGCGTTGTATCTAAGCATGTCAGCAAAACAGCCTACATTCACATTATCACCCCCGAGTTATTTTGAGCAAATTGCGCGCCAGTCGATATTAAATATTTTAATCTTTCTTAGAAGGGTGGAGTGACCAATACCCATTTGCCGGGCTGCAGCGCGGATGCTCCGGTTTTCCCCGAGCGCTTTCAAAATAATTTCCCTCTCAGCAGTTATTTTTTGATCCCTATAGGAACAAAGGCCTGTCTCTTGAGTTTTAAGAGGCTCCCTTTCCAACTGACAAATGTGGTCGGGCAGTTCCTGAACTGTAATTAGTTTTTTATTGCTAACAATAACTAGTTGTTCAACGATGTTTTGCAATTCCCTGATGTTTCCGGGCCAGTGGTATTTTAAAAAAATATCCATTACCCCAGGGTCAATAATTTTATTTTCGTTATATTTTTCGTTGACCTTCTTCAAAAAACTATTTACCAGGAAGGGAATATCACTTTTTCTTTGTCGGAGTGAAGGCACCTTAATGGGAAATATATTCAGTCGATAAAAAAGATCTTTCCGGAAATCACCACTTTGCACCATGTCTTCAAGGTCCTGGTTGGTGGCGGCTATAAACCGGATATCCATTTTCATTTCTTTTCGGCTGCCAATGCGCATTAATTTTTTTTCCTCAATAACATATAAAATCTTTGCTTGCATGGTTAAAGGTAACTCGGAAATTTCATCTAAAAAAACGGTTCCGTAGTTTCCGGCTTCAATTAAACCTATCTTTCCCATTTTATTTGCCCCGGTGAAGGCACCCTTTTCATAACCAAAGAGTTCCGACTCCAAAAGCGTCGGTGGAATAGCGGCACAGTTAATGGTAATAAAGGGGTTACCAGTGCGCTGGCTGTTATTGTGAATGACCCTTGCCAAACGACTTTTACCTGTGCCCGTCTCACCGGTAATAAGAACATTGGTGCAAGTTGCGGATGCCCTTTGTGCGAGGTCAGTAATAAGGTCCGATAGTCTTTTTTCCGCCACCGGAACTGGGGATTGCTCCTTTTTCGGTACAAATAAAACTAGGTACAGGGGCTTAGCCTGTTCACAGAAAGAAATGGTATATAGCAAATATTCCTTTCGTTTATCGTCCCGGCACCCATTATAAACTATGCAGCATTCATTATTTTCCGGTAGCTCGATGAAGCATGTTGTACCGAAATTAACTCCCGGTGCAATTTTCAACCACTCTGTGGCCAGTTGGTTGGCATAAAGTACGTCAAGCTTCTTATCCAGCAGAACCAAACCGACCTCGCTCTTCGCCATATTACTTACTTTTATTTTGCCAGGTATGACATCTATTTTAGACACCTCCTTAGGAGTAGGAACCTGCTATCCAGAGACCCAAAATCAACTGGTTACCAAAACAGGAAAACCATATAAAAATATATACGCTAATTTTCAGGGAAATCCTTCAAGGGCTATGGTACAATAATGGACCACGGTACATATTTGAACCATTTATAATAATCCGATCAGACAAATTGCTAGTATTTAAGCAAAATCTTGATTGGCATAAATATTGCACAATTAAATGAGTGCTAAGCAATTTTCTTGAGAAAGCTAACTGTTCCTAAAAAACTATCGTCTCAATCATGATATTGCTATTGATATTGTGAGGCTGCCACTGGCTCTAAAAGACAAGTCCATGATGCGAGTGGTAATCGCCCAGTGAAGGGACCACTACAGCGTTAGAAAAAAATTGAGGAGGGTGATGCCAAGGATATAGAATCAACATTTCTTCAGCGTTTTTTTGAGAAATGTATCAATCTTTGGAGGAATATCATTCGGAATGTCTGTTCTGGAACCTAAACCAACAACTCCATGGAGAAAACTTGTGCCGCTACAAGTGAACCTAAACTGAGAAGACTTTCCTAAAGACTGGGGCTACGGCTATTCCTATGAACGCAGGCGGGGTCTTATAAAAACCATGGAGTTTTTGGGCAAAATCGGGATTAAACAGGTAGATAGGCGATAATGAAAAAGAACAAATAATCTGAGGAGGTCATGACATGAATATAAGGAAATTTTGTCTTATTATTGGGATGATCATGTTGCTAGCTGTTACCACGGTGGGTTGTGGCGGGAGCAATTCAACTGGGCAAAACAACCAAGACGCCAAGGAACAAATAGTGTTGAAGCTAGCCACACAACACCCTTTAACACACATTGGAACGACCGCGGGTAGTGAGTATTTTATGAAAAGGGTTGAGGAGCTTAGCAACGGGAGAGTTAAATTTGAATTCTATCCTGCGGAGCAACTGGGCAAGGCTAAGGATATGCTTAACTTGGTCCGGAGCGGCACTGCCGACATGACCTATGTTCTGTCTAGCCTTGTGCCTGGCGAACTTCCTCTAAGCGCTGTCGGTGAGCTTCCACTGTACACCGATACTACGGTTGCTGCTAAAGCGTTCAGAACTCTGGAAAAGGAGGTTTTGTTTGAAAAAGAAATCAAGCGCCTGGGTGTCAGGCCTATAATCGATTCGGAATGGTCCCAGTGCTCGCTGTTTACCACAAAGCCTATCAAGTCCGTTGAAGACCTCAAGGGTATGAAGATAGCCGCGGCTGGCGGCAGGTTGGATGTTGCCAAGTCGTTGGGTGGTGTACCAGTTTCGATGTCGGCTCCCGACACATATGAAGCCCTGAGCAAGGGAATAGTGCAAGGCGCCATTTTTATGTTCAACAATGCCGAGTCATATAAAATACAAGAAGTGGCTAAATACGCTTATGAAGGGGTGCCCATGGGCGGCTACATGGGATATTACTTCATGAATGAAAAAACATGGCAAAAACTGCCTGAGGATATCAAGGAGATTATAGCCAAGGCCGGGATAGAAGCCTCCGACAAGATAGCCCAGAGTTCTGACGAACTGGAAAAAGAAATAATGGAAAAATGGGAAAAATCGGGTAGCGTGACAATCTATCATATTCCTACCGCAGAAAAGGAACAATGGACGACCAAAATAAACAAGGTCAACGAGGATTGGGCTAAAAATATGGATGCCAAGAATCTGGCGGGTAGTCAGACACTGGATGCCTTTAAGAAAGCTCTAGAGGCTTCGGGCAAATAATGATATCAGGTTGTCGATGAAGATGGCATTATCTTCAAACCTTACACTCTCCCAGTCCTATTATAATTTGTAAACCCTGGAGGTGGTCTGTTGAACAAGTTAGATAGGAGCTTTGAGTATGTAGAGAAAGCTTTCTTTGGCATAAGCTTCGTTTGTCTTGTTGTCATGATGTTCTTAGTAAGTTTTGACGTTTTGGGTCGTTTCCTCTTTAATAGACCTATTTACGGAGCATTTGAGATAACCCAGGATTTTTTAATGGAAGCCATGTATTTTATGGCCCTTGGCTATGCCTACAAGAAAGGCGCCCATATAAGGGTGACGATGTTTACCAAGTACTTTCCTAAAAATATTATGATCCCTGTTACTTTTTTGTTTAAAGCGGTTACTCTGGTGTTTTTCCTCGTACTGGCTTATTCCGGCTGGGAGTTGTTTACGCATGCTGTTGAAATTCAGGACTTTACCACCGGAATGGTGCAATTTCCGATGTCACCCAGTTATTTCATGGTTCCTCTGGGGGGGATCCTTATATCCTTAAGAATTATACTGTCTTTTTGTAAATCGGAACCCAATGACGAAGCAGAACCGAGTTAGGGTTCGGAAAAGGAACGATGAAAAATGATTATTGTTTTAACGATATTATTGTTGCTAGCTCTTTTTGCCTTTGGTGTTCCTGTTGGTTTCAGCCTTGCCATCAGCGGCTGTTTCGGGCTGATAATGACGAACGGCTTTGATTCAATCCTATTTTATGTAGGTAAAATCGCCCACACAAGCGTAGCCAATTTTACCTTAACAACAGTGCCAATGTTTATTCTTATGGCTGAATTTGCTTCCAAGGGGAAACTCGCCAACCAGCTATTTACCGTGGCCAACCGCTTTCTAGGTTACCTGCCGGGGGGGATGGCAATAGCTACCGTTATGGCCAGTGCCGGCTTCGGAGCCATGTGCGGCACAAGCTCGGCGGCGGCCGCCACAATGTCAAGCATTGCTGTCCCGGAAATGTTTAAAATAGGATACAAGCCTAGAATTGCCACTGGTATTGTGGCCGTTGCCGGTACCCTGGCGATTATGATCCCGCCTAGCGTTCCTCTGGTAGTATACGGAGTAACCACCGAAATGTCCATTGGCAAGCTGCTTATAGCCGGGATTATCCCGGGTATTATAACCGCCGGTGTTTATTCACTAGGGATTATCTGTTGGACAAAGTTAAGCTCTGGGGTAATGCCCACCTCAGTCCGTTATGCATGGAAGGAACGGATTGAATCCCTGAAAGGTTTGGCACCATTCATCATCCTTGTGCTGGCAGTAATCGGGGGGATGTACTCCGGTGTTGCCACTCCCACGGAAATAGCAGCCCTGGGCGCCCTATTTACACTGATTATCTGTCTACTGATGCGAAGCATTAATCTTCAGGAGATTGTCCAGGCCATTGAAAAGACGGTGCTTACCACCACAATGATTTATACCATTCTGGTGGGCGCCATGATTTTCGGATATTACCTGACGACCTCCCAGGTAGCCCAGAAAAGTATTGCCTTTGTTGATGCCTTGGGGATACCAGGATGGGGTGTTATGGCCATTGTATGCGTTCTGTACCTTATCATGGGCTGCTTCATGGATACCATAGCCATTCTGTTGATTACCCTGCCGCTGACTTTCCCCCTGGTTACCAGCCTGGGCTATGATGGATTATGGTTTGGCATTATCGTAGTTAAATTATGTGAGATTGGGCTGTGCACTCCACCGGTGGGGCTGAATATCTATGTTACCAGCGGCACCACTGGGGTTCCTCTGGAAGAAGTGTTTAAGGGGGTAGGCGTTATGCTGGCGTTTGAGGCTGTGACTTTGCTCATACTGTTGGCATTCCCATCTATTGTGACGTTCTTACCGTCTCTTATGAAGAGTTAATTGGGCTATATTTTGGGAGTACTGCGACAACATAGCCGGTGAGGTTACAGAGGAAAAAGCTAAATACACCGTTTACCTGGCCGGGATGAGGAAACTGCAGACGAGGAGGTGTACTGATTGTCGGAAAACATATTAATTAGAATTGAACAATTTATTACCAGGTCTACCTTTGAGGATCTGACAGAGGAAGTTATCCAAAGTGCCCGGACCGGGATTTTGGACTGGCTTGGGGTGACTGTCGCCGGCGCGCAATACCCTGCAGTAAGAAAGGCGATTGATGTATTGGAGGAGCATAACGGTAGCGGTAAGGTTCTGGTACTTGGACTTGGCCGGTCGTTAAACCTGCTGGACGCTGCTTGCGCAAATTCTATCGCCGGGCATTTTTTGGATTATGATGACACAAATATGGATGGGCTGCTGCACGCCAGCAATCCCACACTGGCGGCCTTGTGCGGCTTATCCCAAAAAAGGAGCGTAAACGGGAGGGACTTTATAACTGCGTATGTTATCGGCTATGAGGTAGCCGTAGCCCTTTCCAGAATAGCAGGGAGACGGCACTATGACCAGGGGTGGCATAACTCAGCCACGATAGGGGTGTTCGGAGCCTGTGCCGCAGCCGCCAAAGTACTTGGTTTTAAAGGACAAGCTTTACATGACGCACTTGGCTTGGCGGGAATTCAAGCGGCCGGCCTGAGGGCTGCCTTCGGCACCTTTGGCAAGACATTCCAGGTGGGTAAGGCGGCCAGCGGGGGGCTTTTAGCGGCTTTCATGGCCGAAGCCGGCATAAACGGCCCGCCAGATATATTTGAGGATAAATTTGGCTTTTTTGCGGCCTTTTCCCCCGCAGAAGGTGATGCCGGACAAATCATGGATGAAATGGGATCGTTCTCAGAGTTCAAACGAAATATCATTAAATTACATGCCTGCTGCCTGCAGAATTACCCTAATGTAGAGGCCGCATTACAGGCTGTAAGCGAAAATCAAATAAAAAATGAAGATATTGCTAAAATAGATTGTTTTGTAAACCAGATTATGATGGACAATGTGGGCAACCCGTATCCCGATGATAGCCTTGGTTCCAAGTTTTGCCTCCCATACTGCATCGGGCTGGCGGTAACAGAAGGTGTGCTTTTTGATAAGCAATTTTCTGACGGCTACATTATCCGACCGGATATAAAAGATATAGCTTCCAAAGTTTCACTGGTGCTTGAGCCTCATGCCAAGGTTACTGACGGAAGGGTAATATTCCACCTGCGAGATGGCCGGGTGATTGAAAAGGTTACCAATAATTTCAGGGGCTACCCGGGACAGCCTATACAGCCACAAGCGTTGAGAGACAAATTTCATGGGTTGTTAAGCAATGTAATAAACCAAGTTAAGGTTGACAAAATAGAGCGGATTGTGGAAACCCTGGAACATGTTCCCCGGGTAAGCGCTCTATGGGAACTATGTTATTAGCTACTGGAGGACTATACTATGGCACACGCTATAGATTCGTTATGGTTTGGACATATTTTTGGAACACCGGAAATGAGGGATATATTCTCTGATCGATCACTTTTACAAAAGTGGATGAATGTCGAAGCCGCCCTGGCCAGGGCAGAAGCGAAGGTTGGGTTAATTCCAGCAGAGGCAGCACGGGAGATAACTGAAAAAGCGGCTATACAGAATATTGACTTAAAATTTATTGAAAACGAAATACATGTAACCAAGCACCAAATTATACCGGTAATAAAGGCCTTGGAAAAAGCATGCTCTCAGGAAGTCGGGGAATACATCCACTGGGGGGCTACCACCCAGGATATCATGGACACGGCATTGGTTCTGCAACTGAAAGATGCCTATTCTTTAATCTACAAAGACTTGTTGAAACTGTTGGAAATTGCTTTACGTATGGCATATGCATATCGTCTCACGATAATGCCGGGAAGGACCAATGGACAACACGCCCTACCCACTACCTTTGGTTTTAAGGTCAGTATTTGGTGTGCGGAAATAGCCCGTCATCTGGAGCGACTGTGTGAATTACGGGAACGCCTGTTAGTGGGGCAGTTTTGCGGGGCGGTAGGAACACTTGCTTCTGTAGCGCCCTTTGGCATGGAAATCCGCCGTCTGATGATGGAAGACCTCGGTTTGGGGAACTGTGTTGCCCCATGGACAACAGCCAGAGATAATATTGCCGAGTACGCCTGTGCGCTGGGGTTGATTACAGGGACACTGGGTAAGATAGGCCAGGAAATTTATAATTTGCAGCGTAATGAACTGGGTGAGGTTCATGAGCATTCCGATCGGGAGCAAATCGGCAGCAGCACCATGCCCCATAAACAAAACCCGGTGGGATCATGCACTTTGATGACTCTGGGTAGGATAGCCCGACAAAATGTCCCGCTTGCTCTGGAGTCCATGTATCAGGAGCATGAGCGAACAATATCTATATTGCAAATTGAATGGGAATGGTTGCCTGAAATATCTATTATAAGCCATAGCGCTATTCAGAAGGCAATTGATGTGTTAAAGGGATTAAGGATAAACGATAAAAAAATGACTCAGAACATTGACATTACACAGAAACTGATAATGTCGGAGCGGATTATGATGCACCTTGGAAAACATCTTGGCAGGCAAAAGGCTCATGATATGCTCCATGACCTTGTCATGAAGGCTGCTTCTAACGGTAAGGATTTTTGCACGGTATTAACCGAAGATGAATTAGTTATGAAATATTTTTCAAAAGAGAACATTTACAGTTTACTTAAACCTGAATTCTATATCGGCGAAGCAGTGGAAATGACTGAAAAGGTATCATTGAATATAGCAGAGCAATTTAACATTACATTATGAAAGAAAAAAAGACTAACAAATTGTCAGTCACTATAAAGATGGTAGGGTTTAGAGGTGACAATTATGCTGGAGGTAAGCGCAAAAGCTCTAGAAAATTTATTGGAATTCATGGACAAAGATAAGCCGCTGCCGGTAAGGATTAAAGAAGTTATGTCCGGGTGCGGGTGAGCAGCCATCCCCGAGCTGATGTTGACTCTGGATGAGTTAAACGACAATGATGAGGTTTTCCAAATTGGTGGTTTAACATTTGTGGTAGAAAAAGGCCTTATGAAAAAAATAAGCCCGGTTAAGGTTGACTACAAGGTTAAATTTTCCGAGCGAGGTTTTGCGATTACTTTCGGAAACGCTTAGTACCCCAGGATGAGGCTTCGAAATGCACTTTGCCTGTGGGAAATAAGTAATAATATCATTCAAGGAGGTAATAAAATGGAAGCGGCAATGGAACTTAAAAAGACGAAAATTGACGAGGAGCGGGTAAAAAGACTAAAGAACTATTTGTTGGACGCCCCGCAGAAGGTTGACACCGAACGGCTCAAGCTGTTGGCGGAGATTTATCCCAAATTGGACGGGTATCCGGCTATTATCAAAAGGGCGAAGTTGTTTGAGTATATTGTCGAAAACAAGACC
>NZ_BFAV01000037.1 GCF_002933875.1 Desulfocucumis palustris
ACTCAACTTTCGCAGGTCGAAAGTTGAAGCCGGCCCTTTAAAAATGCGGGCAGACAGGAAATAAAATCGTTGACGAGTCCTTGTAAAGCACAGTCTGTTATTGTAAGGTACTTCCGCAAAGTGTTTTTCAGCATCGTTAATATCAGCTGAAATGCTTCGTAGAAGCTTATATCATGAAGCTCGTCACAGCATAAATAGAATAGATTACCAAGAGTTTTCGGGTCTTTGCTTTCCCGGTTTTCTATGGACAGCATGATATAACGGCAAAAAACTATGGTGGTATGGGCAACCATTGAGTCATAGGATCTTCCCTGGAACTCCTTGGCAAGGTTCAAAAAGGACTTGGTGGTTTTGAAAAAAACCTCGATGTCCCAGCGTTTTCCATAA
>NZ_BFAV01000038.1 GCF_002933875.1 Desulfocucumis palustris
CAATAAACGTGTTGATAAACTACCGCCCGAGGCCGTTCAAAAAGCTCCAGATGCAAGGCGCGGCAAGGCCTCAAGCGGAGGCGTACTCATAGTACGCTCCCGCATTGAGGCCGCAGCCGTAACGCAGCAGATGGACTTTTTCAACGGCCTCCTAGGCGGTATTTTGCGCTCCGGCTTCATAATCCCTGGACAGGTTTACGAACCTGGTAAACTCTTTAATAAAGGCCAGTTCCACCACGCCGGTGGGACCGTTGCGCTGCTTGGCCACGATAATTTCCGCTATGCCTTTTTTTTCAGTTTCCGGTTTGTAGTACTCCTCCCGGTAGATAAACATCACCACATCCGCGTCCTGCTCCAGGCTGCCGCTCTCCCTCAGGTCCGACATGATTGGCTTTTTGTCCTGGCGCTGTTCCACGGCCCGGCTGAGCTGGGCCAGGGCTATCACCGGCACTTCCAGGTCCTTGGCCAATCCCTTTAAGGAGCGGGATATTTCCGAAATCTCCTGCTGCCTGTTCTCCCGGCTGGAGCCGCTCAATAGCTGCAGGTAGTCTATCACAACAAGCCCCAAACCCTTTTCGGCCTTGAGGTTTCTGGCCTTTGCCCGCAGCTGGCGCACCGTGAGGCCGGCGGAATCGTCAATGTATAAATGCGCCTTGGACAATTTACCCGCGGCCTTCACCAGGCTGCTCCAGTCGGCCTCGTCAAGATAGCCGCTGCGCACCTTCTGCTGGTCCACCATGGCCTCCGCGCAAAGTATTCTCTGCACCAACTGGGCCCTGGACATTTCCAGACTGAACACCGCCACAGGCATATTGCTGTGCAGCGCCACGTTGTGGGCTATGGTCATACCCAGGCTGGTCTTGCCCATGGCCGGCCGCCCGGCCATGATAATCAGGTCGCCGGGCTGCAGCCCGCAGCACAGCCGGTCCATATCCGTAAAGCCGGTTTGTACGCCGGTAATTTGTCCCTTGTTGCGATATCTGTTTTCTATGATATTAAAAATCTCCAGCAGTATTTCGCTCAGAGGTTTGAACACCGCGGCGTTTCTGCGGCTGCTGAGTTCCATCAGCATCTGCTCGGCCTCGGTGACCAGTTTGTCCGCCTCTTCGCCACCCTCGTAGCCCATGCCGGCAATTCTTGTGGCGGCTGCTATGAGGCTGCGCAGAATAGATTTTTCTTCCACTATCCTGGCGTAATGCTCTACATTGGCCGCGGTAGGCACCATACCGATCAGGGACGCCACGTAGGTTACTCCGCCTATCTTTTCCAGCTGGTTGTGCTGTTTGAGGTGATCCGTGACTGTTACCAGATCGGGAGCTTTTCCCGCTTCGTCCATTTTTATAATAGCTTCAAAAATAAGCCGGTGGCTTTCAAGGTAAAAATCCTCCGCCTTGATATGCCTGATTACTTTGTAAATTGCCTCCCGGTCCAAAAACATGGCGCCCAGCACGGACTGCTCGGCGTCAATATTCTGCGGCGGAATCCTGCCGGGTAATTCAACGGTCATTGAAAATCTCCATCCTTAAGAATCAAATAATAATAGCATGTAAACAAATTACGCGGCGTTAATTAAATATGTCACGTTAACACATGGTTTTAGCCACAGGCGCGGTATATTTTTTATAAACCAAACGGGGCGGAGCATCGATGCGCCGCCCCATCCTCTTTAAATATTATTTTGGCTGGTGTTACGGCAGGTTAGTTAGTTGACCGGCCGGCCCTTGACCTTATCTCCAAAAATGTCGTCCAGTACCTCTTCCACCGTGCTCACCGGTAAAACGTTTATATTTTTAAGTCCCCCGGGAACGTCCTTATGGTTTTCCCCGGGCACCAGCACCCTTTTAATGCCCGCCTGCCGGGCGCCGTATATTTTCTCCGGAATGCCGCCCACGGCCCTTACCCCTCCCCGGATGGACAGCTCTCCGGTAACAGCCAGATTCTGGGGAATGGGAATTTCCTTGATGGCGCTGTAAAGTACCAGGAAAATGGCGACCCCGGCGGAGGGGCCGTCTATTTTTCCGCCGCCCACCACATTTATGTGCAGGTCATAGGAGGAAAGGTCCTCACCGGTGAATTTCCTGATCAGCGAGGCGGCGTTGAACACGGAGTCTTTGGCCATGCTTCCAGCGGTATCATTGAACCTGATGGTCCCCTGGCCCTCTTTTCTGGCCGGGAAAACCACCGCCTCTATCTCCAGCACCGAACCCAGGAAGCCATGCACTCCCAGTCCAAAAACTTTCCCCACCTCGAACCCGTCGGAGGCCTTGCGAATTACATAGGGGCTCAGGCGACTGGCTTGCAACACTTCGTAAACATCCTGCATTATAATTTTTATATTTTCCCCGGCGGCCCCGGACCCGCGGCTGACAGCCATTCCATACGCATCCGCCAATATGTTGACGGCTTTGCGGCCCTCTATGGTATACTCGCTTATTACCTCGGCCACGCCGTCCCCCAGTTCCACTTCCAGCTTGTCCACCGCCTGGGAAACTATTTTTCTCAGATCCGCCGGGGTTAGCGGCTCAAAATAAATTTCCGCGCAGCGGGAGCGGATCGCCGGATTAATCTCTTCCGGGTCCCGGGTGGTTGCTCCTATTAAAATAAAGTCCGAAGGGGCGCCTTCTTCAAATATCTTTTTTACATACCGGGGCACGTTGGGATCATGGGGATCGTAATAGGAGGAGTCAAAAAATACACGTTTGTCCTCCAGCACCTTCAAGAGCTTATTTTGCAATATCGGATCCATTTCTCCTATTTCATCTATAAACAGTACCCCGCCATGGGCGTCACACACCAGGCCCAGTTTGGGTTCCGGTACTCCGCTGTCCGCCAGGTCGCGCTTGGCGCCCTGGTAAATTGGATCGTGAACCGAGCCCAATAACGGGTTGGTAATCTCCCGGGGGTCCCAGCGCAGGGTTGTACCGTTAACCTCAATAAAGGGTGCCTCCTTGGCAAAGGGACTGCCCTTCATTTCCTTCACCGCCGACAGCACCAGCCTGGCCGCGGTGGTTTTGCCCACCCCCGGAGGCCCGTAAAGCAGTATATGCTGCGGGAAGGATGATGCGAGCTTTGCCGTCAGCCCCCGCACCGCCTGTTCCTGGCCCACTATTTCATCCAGCCTGGACGGGCGCAGGTATTCCATGGCCGTGCGGGCCAGCTTTTTCTGTTCCATTTTTTCCAGTATCGCCAGCTTTTTCAGGGTCTGGGCGTTTTCCGGACCGGTGCTTTCCTTCATCACCTGCATCCTTATTTCCTTGACATAATCCTCATGCTTTTGCTGCAGTTTATCGTTTATCTTTTTCTCTATTTCTTCCTCCACCGAGCGCCGGGCAATATTGTCGGCTATTTCATCCTCCAGCCGGTCAAGTATCTCAGGTATTTCGGCCAGTTCCGGAACATTGTCTATGGTGGGGTCCTCATGCACCAGCCGCTGCAGGGCCAGCACCCTTTCCTCCAGCAAATCCGAGCGCATTAACTGCAAGGCGTTCAATTTCCCCGCCCTTAAAACCAGTTTGTCGGAACCATACAGGTTGGCCACCAGATTGTATAAAGCATTAACCTGCCGTTTAAGCTGGTCCCGGCCGCCAGGTTCCTCCGCCTGTTCAAATCTGGCGCCGCCCTTCATTTTTCCCAGGAAAAACTTCATCTGACAAATACTCCTCTCTATTGTGCTAAAGCCTGGAAACCACTATCGGGTCGGAATCCAAAAAAACGGTAAACAGCGGGTCCGGCCGCATATGAGTGAGCCCTGGGTTCGGAAAGTGTTATTACCCTACCGAACATATGTTGGGGGACATTCCTCATCCCAAAGTCATATACATTGGGGACATTCCTCTGACCCAAAAGCCATATACATTGGGGACATTCCTCTGACCCGAAAGCCATGCTCCAAAGAGAGGTGTGTCCCCTTTCCTTAGATAGAGGTGTGTCCCCTTTCCTTAGATAGAGGTGTGTCCCCTAACCTTAGAGAAAGGTGTGTCCCCTTTCCTAAATTGCCTGTTTATCCCCGGCTTTCAGGCATGGGGCCTTGAGGCTGTTGGCGAGGTAAATGTTCGGAACAACCTCTTCCTAAAAAGTACAAATAAATAATATCTGAATTAATCCGGCAGGGAGGATATCTCTCAGGAGTTTTCCGCCACCACGGCCACCTGTATCTCCGCCTGCACCGAGGAATGGAGTTTCACGGTAACCGGAAATACCCCCAGGGTTTTTAACGGTTCTTTTAATATAATTTTCTTTTTATCCACTCCCAGGCCGAACTGTTTCTCCAGAGCCTCGGATATATCCTTGTTGCCCACGGCACCGAAGAGTTTGCCGCCCTCTCCGGCCTTCCCGGTCACTTTTACGGTTATCCCGCTTAATTCCCCGGCCAGGGCTTTGGCGGATTCTTCCTCCTGCTGTTTTTTCTTATCCTCGTAAGCCTTTTGCCGGGCCAGATCCTTAAGCTTTACCTCCGTGGCCTCCACCGCCAGGCCCCTGGGAATAAGATAATTCCGGGCATAGCCGTCTGAAACGTTTACTGTCTGGTCTTTTTTACCTTGCCCTTTGACATCTTGAAGTAATATAACCTTCACTTTTCAACCCCCTTTGGTGGTATCATCCCGGCCCAGTCGCCGCAAGTCCATTACCGGGTCCATCACGCCCAGCGTCAGCATCACGCTAAGGGCGAAGGGCCAATAAATCCCCACCATCACTACAATAAGAATTTTAAAGCCCCTGGCGATCTTCCATCTTTTTATAAAATAGGTAAATACCGATAAACCTAAAATAAAATGCAAAAAACCCATCACATATATAATATTTTTACCCAGGGTGGCCATGCCGGCTATTTTCAGCTCATCACCCAGCAGCAGCGTGCCCAGTCCCAGAATCCCCCCCCAGATGACATACCAGGGAAATTTCCAGCGGCTGAAGGACGGCAGGGGTGTTGTCTCGTACCTCAGCTTTATCAGCACCAAACGATTTAAAGCATAGGTAATATAGGTGGATATTAGCGACCATATCACCATGTTGGCAGGCAGCAGCAGGGCAAAAAGCCTGGCCATCTGCTCCATGGACTCCCGGAACTGCTCCCTGGCGGCGGCATCCACCAAGCCGGATTGGGTGTACCAGTCCAAAGCCCGGTCCATTGATTGTTTCATTTCTTCCCCCATATCAAAGGGGTTGATACCGGTAACCCAGAAACTAATTAGAAAGGTAAGCACGGTGGTTACCACGGCCACCACGGAGGCCGCGGCTATGGCCGGACCTGCGGAAACGCGGTTTTTAAACAACAGCCCCAGCAATAAGCCCATGGGCCCGGACTGAATAATCAACAGCAAAACCGTCAGCGGCCGCCCAAAGAGCATAAACATTAGCGCGGCGGCAACCGCCAGGGCCATCAGACCCAGCTTCAAATCCCTCCGCCGGACCAGCACGGCCAGGGGTATGGGCATCAGCAATGTGGTAAAAAACAGCAGCGGGGGTATATAAAGGCCAAGAAGCCCCAGCACCACCGTTATTGCCGCAAAAAAGGCCCCCTCCACCAGGGCCCTGTTGCCGGAATAGGGAACCAATGGATCACCTCTTTTTATCAACCAGATGCGTCAACATTTGAGAAAGATCCTGATACCATTTTTCCACTTCATGATCTTCCTCAATACCCTGCCTCAATTTGGCTTCTATTCTCATATCAAGCCGGGCAAAGCTGAAGCCCAGCCGCCGGCCCAACACATAACAGGTTACAATAATGCCGGAAAGAGCATCCAGCAGTTTATCCTCACTGCCCCGCAGCATGGCCTTGAACAGAGCAGCCACCGACGATAGCAGATCCGCCTTCAGCCACTCCACCACTCTGATGTTTCTGGCAAAGCCAGTTTTGTTGCTTTCCGGGAACATAAAAGGTACCTCCAAAAAAACAAAAGCGTCCATAAAATTAAACAATAATAAAAAATTAGCATCAAGGGACTATTCTTCAGTCAAACCCTATATTCCTGCCCGGGCAGCGGAGCTAAAAGCCTGTTATTTGTTGCCCTTCATGGCACTGTGGCACTCCATTTAGAAATAAAGGAAGGGGAACCTTTTAGCTCCCCTTCCTTTTCTATTCTGCTGTAAAGGGTATCAATGCAATGTTGCGGGCCCTTTTAATGGCTGTGGTCAGCATTCTCTGATGCCTGGCACAGTTTCCTGAAATCCTGCGGGGAAGTATCTTGCCCCGCTCGGTAATGTATTTCTTTAAACGGGGAATATCTTTATAATCAATTCCTTCCACTTTATCCACACAGAAGCTGCAGATGCGCTTTTTGCCTCTGCGTCCACGTTCGCGCTTCAAAGCCTTCCCTCCTTCTATCAAAACGGCGTATCGTCATCAACAAAACTAATTTCACTGGCAAAATCATCCTCGGACCCAAAGCCCCCACCACCCTGTTGCTGCGCTTCCTTGGCCCGATCCAAAAATTTAACCGTTTCTGCCACAACCTCTGCGGCCTTGCGGCGAATTCCCTGGTTGTCTTCATAGGAACGAATCTGTAACCGTCCCTCAACTGCCACAAGGCGGCCTTTACCCAGATAGTTGGCGCATACTTCAGCAGTTTTCTGCCAGGTAACGATGTCAATAAAATCGGCTTCCCTTTCCCCCTGCCGGCCTGCCCGTCTGTCCACGGCCAGGGTAAACTTTGCCACAGGGGTTCCGCTGGGTGTGTAGCGCAGTTCGGGTTCCCTTGTCAAGCGCCCGATCAGTATTATTCTATTGAACATCTTTTCACCGCCCGGTAATTCTTATCTCTTAAATATTTAATTACTAGTCGTCCTCCCGGACGATGATGTGCCGGATAATTTCGTCGGATATTTTGTATACCCTGTCCAGCTCCTCGGCCGTTTTCGGCTCGGCGCTGAATTTAACCACCACGTAGAAACCTTCTCTCATATGATCGATTTCATACGCCAAACGCCTTTTACCCCATTTGTCAATGTTGGTAATTTCCCCGCCGTTATTTTCGATCAGGGCTTTATATTTCTCAATTACCTCAGCATATTTGTCATCTTCCATTTCCGGACGAATGACAAATACAGTCTCGTACTTGCGCAACTCCTCTTCACCCCCTCCCCACGGACTAAACGGCCCTACCACCAGGGTAGAGCAGGGCGGATTTATGCCATAATTTTGGCTATGAGATTATAACATATTGAAATACCAATGGCAAGTCTTATCTTATCCTATCCATTCTTTATAAAAAAAGATTCCACATTAAAAACAGGCTCAACCGGGAGGAATGACCTGGGAAATGAGTGCCTTAACGCTTTTTTCGAACTTTGGCCGGGACAGCATCAGCACCCGGTTGCACTTGAGGCATTTAATGCGAAAATCAACGCCTGTCCGCATCACTTCCCACAGATCCCCCCCGCAGGGATGGGTTTTTCTCATCTTTACCACATCACCCACCTGGTATCTTACAAATGTCATGGTTACCATCCTATGCCCGGTATTTGCAAACTCTTTAAACGCTTTCCAGAAAAGCGCCGTAGGCCCTGTAGGCCATGTACACGTCCACCTTGCTGGCCACCTCAAAGGGCGAATGCATTCCCAGTAATGCCACACCGCAGTCAACAACATCCATATCGTAATTGCCCAGCAGGTATGCTATGGTGCCGCCGCCCCCCTGGTCAACCTTGCCCAGTTCTCCGGTTTGCCAGACTATATTCTTTCTATTGAATATCCGCCTCACCAGGGAAGTGAATTCGGCGGAAGCTTCACTGGAGCCGCTTTTGCCCCGGGAGCCGGTGTACTTTGTCAGTACCACGCCGCAGCCCAGCCTGGCTGCGTTTAATTTATCCATAACCCCCAGGTAGTTGGGATCCAGCCCGGCGTTCACATCGGCGGAGAGACACCGGGAATTGGCCAGGGCCGTTCTCACCATCAAATCGCGATAATTGCCGGTGGACATGGCAATTATCCCGGCCACGAAATTTTCAAAAAACAATGATTGCATTCCGGTGTTACCTATGCTGCCTACCTCTTCCTTGTCCGCAAGCAGCACCAGACAGGTTCTTTCCGGCTTTTCCATCTCCAGCAGGGATTGCAGGGCTGTATAGGCGCAAACCCTGTCATCCTGCCCGTAACCGGCCACGAGGCCACGGTCAAAACCCAGGTCTGAAGCCCGCCAGGCGGGTACCACCTCTAAATCGGCGCTTATCAGGTCCTCCTCCACAATGCCCAGTTCACCATTTAAATAGTCCAGCACCGATTGTTTAAATCTTTCTTTTATTTCACGGCTGTTAACCGGCACACCGCCCAACAATATGTTCAGCGCCTCACCCTCAACAGCGTCGGATAATTTCTTCTCCATCTGTTCCCTGGCCAGGTGGGGGAGCAAATCAGTAACTGTAAAAACAGGATCACCGGGTTTTTCTCCAATTGCCACCTTGATTACCCGGCCGTCCTCTTTAACCACCACCCCGTGAAGTGAAAGAGGTATTCCAACCCACTGGTATTTTTTAATCCCGCCGTAATAATGAGTTTTGGCCAGGGACATCATGCCCTCCTCATAAAGCGGCTGTGGTTTTACATCAAGCCTGGGTGAGTCAATATGGGCGCCTACAATGTTCAGCCCGTCGGTTAATGGCTTTGCGCCCAGGACTGCCAGTATCAATTGCTTATTTCTGTTAACGGCATAGATTTTATCGCCGGCCTTCAATCCGCTGCATCCGGTAATATTTACAAAGCCACATTTTTCCGCCGCGGTGATTGATGACTCAACAGCCTCCCGTTCCGTCTTGGCCATATTGAGAAAATCTATGTAGCCTTCATTAAATTTAAAAACGTCCGCATACTCCTGCTCACCTAGCTTATCCCAGGCAGAAAGCGGCGATTTTTCCTGGCCTGATTCAAATTTCAGGTTTGGCATAGGCTCCTCCAATATAAATAATATAAAATTATTATTTCCATATTGCTTATATTTATCTCGATTAACGGAACACCTGTTCTACACATTATTATACAATATTTCCCGGTGAAAAACCAGGAAGATCATTTTTGTAGATATTTATAACCTTCAAAAAATATGGCGCCATCCTGGAGTGGGCGAGGCCATCCGCAAGCCAGCGGGAGTCTTTGCCCCCGGATGTCATAGCCAGCGGCCACTGCAGGGATACAGCCAGGGCCGTAAGAATAAGCACCACGAATATTCCCCTGACCAGGCCGAAGGCCGCCCCGCCTATATTATTGATCAAACCTATTAATGTAAAGGAGAGAATTTTTGAAGCCGCTGTCCCTATAATGTATATCCCCTGTGATACCAGCAGAAAAATTAGCACAAAGGAGCATATTTCAAGAACACCGGAGGCCAGCAGCCTTGAGAAAGCGTCACCTATTTCCTGAAATTTTCCTTCCAGGGATAAGCGCGGTATCCAGTCCCCATATAATGTGAAATTATTAAAGTCCTGAAGCGCCGGAAGCTTTTCCATTATTTTTACCGGGTTAAGGGGAAAATTGGGCCAGATGAGGCGATCATATATTAGTGACCCCAAATGCCATTTTTCCTCGGCATATTCGGCCAGGTCCTCATAATAGGCGAAAGCGGACACCAGCCCCGCAATTAACCCGGTGAACCGGGCTGCGCCCTTAAGCAGGCCGGACCTAAATCCCTGCCAGGCCGACCAGGCCAAAATTATAATTATGACCATATCTACCCAATTCATCCAAACACCCCGACTGGTTAATTATAACAATTAATTTCTTGGAATGCACATACTATTTTATCAACTATTTAACGTGGAATGCTGTTATTCCTTCTCAGCGCCCCAATTACAGGCATTATAATTAAACCCGCCAGTAGAAGCAGCCCGCAGTAACCAAACATTGGATATAGAATTTTAACCAGGAAGGAGAATTTTAGAAACGCCACAGGGGTTATCGCTATGGCTAATCCAACCACAATTAATTTATATTTATTGCTGCCGGGTAGCGAAAGTCTCGCGGCAAAGCCATGCGCATCAGCCACCGCGGTGGTAAGTACTGCCACCCAGATCAGAAGTCCCATAAAAACTTTAAATGCTCCGGGAATAAATGAAGCGATATAAAGCATGGGGATCTCATAGCCTGTGATTTCCGGATAAAAATTAATCTCAGCCACAGTCACCAGCAATATAATCAGCGCCAACGCGGTTCCGCCTGCCGCCGCCCCCAAAACACCGTCCCTTAAGCTAACACTTTTACCGAGGGAGGAAAGGACTGCCACAGGAACAACCATATTATAGGAAACGTAAAGAACAGCATCCCGGAAAGCCCCGGTTTTCCAGGCATCAATCGCCTGCTCCGCCCCGTCGGCCGGAGGCCTTATCAGCAGCGCCGCCAGACACAGAATGGAAATGGCGCATATTTTTACCGGTACGAGAAAAACATTGGCCCCGACAAATCCCTTCATCCCCTTGAATAAAAATAAACAGCTAAAAAGAGCCGTGCTTATAATGCCCCAATGGCGGGGCAATCCCAGGTGTTCCGAAAAGACCGCCCCGCCGCCGGCCAGCATGACGGCAAATCCTCCGGGAAGCATTATCAGACTGAGCATATCAATTAATTTTGAAATTTTTACTCCCAAAATGGAGCGGAGAACAGCAAGATAATTACGGGCGCCCAAGGAAACAGACAGATACATTATCAACATGCCGAGGTAAATAAACAGGCCCCCGGCAATAATCGCCCCCGGTATTCCCATTTCCCCATGCTTAACAAAAAACTGCATTATTTCCTGGCCGGAGGCGAACCCGGCGCCAATAACCCCGCCAACGTAAACCATGGCCACTTTGAAAATAGAACGCAGACGCATAACCTCCCAACTTATGAAAGAATATACATCTTTTTTTGCTGCTTTTATCCGCCGACAGCCTGTAAAACCGGAAAGCCGGGAATATAAGTGAACCCTGTGTTCGGAAGGAGTAATTCCCCTTCCGAACATGAAATGGGGACATTGAGGAATGTCCCCATTTCATGCTTATGCCCGGAGAAATTTTTTATCCTGTTTTCAAGCTAAAAAGTGAATAAATCATATTATTGTTGGAAATAAATATACTTATATTGGCAATTGCGGGGGGAGTGCGGTGACTGCCTTGAATACCATTGAAAAGGAATTATTTCCTGCGAAAACCAGAATTCATATGGAAGACCCGCTGGCCGTGGCAAAATTCAGCTGGGACCTGGCCAGGCGTATAAATAGAGACGGTGTGAGCTGCCGTGAGCAGATTGTGCTGCTTTGTATCGGCACAGACCGCTCCACCGGGGATTGCCTGGGACCTTTGATAGGAACAAAGCTAAATTCCTGCCAACAGGAATATTTCAAAATATACGGCACACTGGATCAGCCGGCCCATGCCAGCAATTTAAATGAAAAGCTGGAAGAAATAAAGAGAGAACATGAGAACCCCTATATTATAGCCCTGGACGCATGTCTGGGCAGCATGGATAATGTGGGGTGTGTAAATATAGGTGACGGCGCCCTGCAACCGGGGTCGGGTGTCAACAAAAGCTTACCGCCGGTGGGGGACCTGCATATAACCGGAGTGGTAAACGTGGGAGGCTACCTGGAATATATGGTGCTGCAGAACACCAGATTGAACATAGTAATGAAAATGGCTGATTTAATTGTGGAAGGTCTTTTAAGAACCGTATCTCAATACAGCCAACTGGAAACCAGGGGTTTTTAGAGTCTGTTGAAAAATACATTTTAAAACAAATAGGCGTCTGAAACCCATTAAACGCTCGGGTTTTCCAGACGCCTTTCTTTCTATAACCGTAATTTCAGTTTTTTGTAATCAACACCCTTTAATCCCCGGCTTCCATTGCTATAAAACCGGCACTCCATTATTTTTTAAAAATGCGGCTATTTTATTGTAGGGAATTATAAAACCAATGCCTTCATACCCCGGCAGCTTGCTCACCACTATACCGACCACTTCGCCCTTTTCGTTAAAGGCGGGACCGCCGCTATTTCCGGGATTAACAGAAGCGTCGGTTTGAAAGTAATCTTCTCTCTCAGTGCTGCTAATCTGCCCCTGGGTAAATGTATCGGCCAGCCCTCCCGGAGCGCCCATAATACCCACGTGATCACCCTGAACAGGGTTTTGCCTGGAAAATTTTAAAAATTCTTTTGGGGTATAACCATCAACCTTCAGCAGGGCGAGGTCCGGAGTCTCTGACGCGGCTATAACCTTAGCGTTCCGGTTTGCAGTTTCTCCATCATTGATAACTGTCATCAAGGGTTCGGCGGCAACATGTTTGTTTGTAACCAGGTGTCCGGCGGAGGATATATAAAACCCTGTGCCCATGCCCTTTGAGCTGAAAAGCATCACGGTGGCCTGGCGCACCCTGGGCAATATATCGTTAAACAGGCCGTCTCTAAACAGCAGGCGGCTGATGACCGAAGCCATTTCCTCCCTGGTAACGGCCTTTTCCGGCTTGAATGTTCCATCGGCATACCCGGTGATAAGCCCCGCCCTGGACACCCTTTCTATATCCGCCGCGCTCCAGCGTCCGGCGGCAACATCTTTAAACAGCTCGCACAACCCCCTTTATCATTATTAAAAAATTTCCTCCGGTATCAGGCGACCGCTTTTCTACTGCTATCATTAATATGCAAACATTTATAATGGTATTTATTAATCCTGCCTGGATGAAAAAATAACCGCCTTAAAAAAGGCGGCTTTGACAGACTATTGTATTGCTGTGTAATATCACCTGAATTTTTTTCAAGGCAGGACTATATTGTATCGTTGTATAGCCCATGCTATGGTTGCCGCCACCAGTATTGAAGGCAGCATGTTGCCCACTTTCAATTCCTTTATTCCCAGTATATTAATGCCGATACCGGCAATAAGCAGCCCGCCTGTTGCGGTAAGTTCGGCAATAACCTCCGGGCTAAAAAGATTTTTTACCAAATCTGCCAGCACGGTTATTCCGCCCTGGTAAAGAAAAACCGGTATGGCTGAAAAAATAACGCCTATACCCATGGTTGAGGCAAAAAAAATAGCGCTTATACCATCCAGCAGCGATTTAGCAAAAAGAGTGGTATGGCTGTTTGTAAGGCCATCCTCTATGGAACCCAGTATAGCCATGGCCCCTACACAGTAAATGAGGCTGGAAGTTACAAAAGCCCGGCCGATATTGCTTTCCCCCCTGCCGAATTTTATTTCCAGCCAATTGCCCATTTTGGCCAACTGTTTTTCTATGGCCAAAAATTCTCCTGCGATTCCCCCAATGACCATACTTATAATAACTATCAATATATTATTTGTTTTAAAAGCCATCTGGGCTCCCACCAGCAGCACCGCCAGTCCGATACCCTGCATGGCTGTTGTTTTAACAGCTTCTGAAATGCCTTTTTTTAATATTATGCCGATTAAGCTGCCGGCGACAATGGCGGCGGTATTAGTTATTGTTCCCAGCAATAATTTCACTCCTCCGGGGATAGGTGACAATCCAAATACATCTTTACCATTATTCTTATAAATTATTTTCTCACAAAAGAATTGTTACCTGATGTTATAAAGCCTTTAAATATAAGTAATGGAGTCAATTGTTTCACGTGAAACAATATTTCTACATAACTTCCTCCTGACCGGTGATTACCTTTACCAGCCACTTTAAATCATCTTCTCCGCTATAATAAATTACTATTTTTCCGCCACCGCCCTCATCAGAAGATATCTTTATTTTAGTAGCCAAAATATTAAACAACTGTTCTTCAAGGTCTTTAATCATATATGATTTTCTACCCTGCCTGCGGATTGTCTTTTGCCTTTCGGCCACTGTTTTAACAAGCTTTTCCGTTTGACGGACATTTAACTGCTTGTCCATTATTTTCTGAGCTATTTTTAATTGTTGCTTATGATCCTCTATGGACAGCATTGCCCGGGCATGTCCCGCGGTAATACTGCCGTCCACTATCATATTTTTTATATCCAGCGGCAGGGACAGCAATCTCACCATATTGCCCACAAAAGGTCGGCTCTTGCCAACTCTTTTTGAAACATCCTCCTGGGTAAGCCCGAAATCATCCATAAGCACTTTATAAGCCATGGCCTCTTCCATGGGATTCAAGTTTTCCCTCTGGATGTTTTCTATCAGGGCCACGGCAGTGGCTTCCAGATCATCATATTCCCTTATGATGGCCGGTATTTTTTCCAGGCCCAGCCTTAAACAGGCCCTCCATCTTCTTTCCCCGGCAATTAATTCATAATCTCCTCCACCCAAGGGCCGGACTACTATTGGCTGTACAACACCGTGCTCTTTTATGGACTCGGCCAACTCCAGCAGCTTATCTTCATCCATCAGTTTTCTCGGCTGCTTGGTATTGGGGACAACATCAGATATTTTTATTTCCCTTAATTTAACATTGCTGTCTGTTTCCTGATTTACAGGTAACAACGCTTCCAGCCCTTTTCCCAATCCCCTTTTTTTATTCAATACCCATCACTTCCTTCGCCAGATCCTGATAAACCTCCGAACCCCTGGAACGCCGATCATACACCATTACAGGCTTACCATGGCTTGGCGCCTCACTGAGCCTTACATTCCGGGGAATGATTGTTTTGTATACCTTGTCTCTAAAATGTTTTTTGACCTCTTCAACCACCTGGATGCTCAAATTGGTTCTCCCGTCAAACATGGTAAGGAGTACACCTTCTATATTTAATCCCGTATTTATTTGCTCCTGAACCAATCTAATGGTGTTTAACAGCTGCCCCAACCCCTCCAGCGCGTAAAACTCGCATTGTATAGGAATAATTACCGACTCAGCCGCGGCCAAAGCGTTAATGGTTAACAGCCCCAGGGAGGGAGGGCAGTCAATAATCAAATATTGATAATCATTCTTTATCCTTCTCAAGGGTTCCTTTAGCAGGTATTCCCTGTTTCTTATCCCCACCATTTCTATTTCCGCACCGGCCAATTCCATTCTCGCCGGCAGCATCCATAGATTATCGATTACACTTTTGGTAATTACATTTTCAATATTTAGCCCGTTAATCAAAATATCATATATCGTATTATCCAGGGCATCCTTATTAAACCCCAAACCGCTGGTGGCATTCCCCTGGGGATCAATATCCACCAGCAGCACTTTCTGTCCCATCAGGGAAAGCCACGCCGAAAGATTCACCGCTGTGGTAGTCTTGGCGACTCCTCCTTTTTGATTGGCAATGGCAATTATTTTCCCCAATTTTTTCACCCCGTTCACTGGTAAAGAAAGGACATACATCATCTTATATTAATTTAAGTCCCTTCTTAAACAAATTCAAGCCGCCCCTCTTAAATCCCTTTATTATTTTTTTAGGGCAGTATATCCAAAATTCATAAAAGGGACATTCCTTCCCGGGTTATTTCCCCATCTAAAATGTTTTAAGGAATGTCCCTTTAATTTTATAAAAATAATTCAACGGCGTTCATATCAGTTCCTTCTATAAATAGTTTGTTATTAATTATTTAGATCATTTAAAATGGGCGCCGCCAAAAAGTATTCCGGCTATAAGTATAAGTCTGAAAGCTTGCCAGAAGGTAATTTCTTTTAAATTAAAAACCTGGGGCATGGTGGTGTTCCAAAGCCATTGAAAAAACCAAACCACCAGAAATAATAGTGCAATTCCCAGCACTACCAAGCCCATGGTATTTGGAAAAAACAAAATATCACTTCCTTGTTCAAATATTGTATTTCTATTGCTTTAACAAAAAAATTAAACTTATTATATCATATACTCAAATCTTATCCCGGGAATAAAATACGCCACATGTCGAAACGGATGTGTGGCGTTAAAATTTAACGATTTAGTTCAGGTTGCAATTTTATATTACCTGGTAAACATTAATCACCGTTAATAAAAAAGCCGTTATTACTACCAAAAAACTTTATTAATATTTTAAACTATAGCGGCTTTTTTGACGGTATGCCCGCTCTCCTGGGATATTCACCGGGGGTAGGCCCTATTTTTTTAATAATAATTATATTTCGTAAATCACCCAGCACAGGTAGATTTATTGTTTTTAATTCATATATCTCCGCCCCGGTATTCTTTAAGGCGGCACCGGATTGTTTTATTTCTTCGCCGGCGGCGGGTCCTTTCATTGCCAAAAAACTTCCTCCCACTTTTAAAAGGGGAATGCAGTATTCCAGCAACACGTTAAGCGGCGCCACAGCCCGGCTGACCACAGTATCAAAACTTTCCCTGTACTCACCGGACCTCCCCATATCTTCAGCCCTGAACTGCACCACCCGGGCCTTTTTCAATTTCAGTTCCAGGATAACCCTGTCCATAAAGCACACCTTTTTTTGCACCGAATCTGTTAAAACAATATTCATTTCCGGGCACATTATTTTTAACGGAATGCCGGGAAATCCCGCTCCGCTTCCCACATCAGCCACATTTTTTTCTTCAAAATTATAAACCAGCATACAGGTTAGTGAATCCACAAAATGTTTTATGGCTGCGTGTTTTTGGTCCACGATGGAGGTGAGGTTGTATTTTTTATTTTCCTCCACCAGCAGATTGTAATATATATTAAACAGTTTTAAATTTTTTTCATCAACCTCTATTCCCAATTCCCTTGCACCATTTTCCAGGTACATTTCAAGTTCGGAATGCATTGCTCCGGCAACTCTCCTTAGCCTTTTCTTTCTTCACGAGGGATTGTCTCCGACTAACTCCAACTTTTTTAAATCCGCCAATCTTTTTTGCTGCTCCAAATGTATAAGCAGCACGGATATGTCCGCCGGGCTCACCCCTGATATTCTGGCCGCCTGGCCTATGGATTCAGGCTTTATTTTATCCAGTTTCTGCAGGGCTTCTGTGGAAATACCCCGCATATCCCTGTAATTTATGTCCCGGGGTATTTTTTTATTCTCCAGTCTCTCGAACTTTTCCACCATAGCCAATTGCTTTTTAATATAGCCCTCATATTTTACTTCAATTTCAATTGCTTCTCTTATTTCTTCCGGCAGGGCAAGGTCATAGCCGGGCAGCATATCCACCAGATCATTATAGCCTATTTCCGGCCGCCGCAACAAATTTACCATCGAGGTGCTTTGCTGCAAGGGTGTGGACCCCTTCTTGGCCAATATATCCTTTACATTTTCGGTTACCGTCACCGTGGTCTTTTTCAGCCTTTCCATCCCGTCCTCAACCATTTTTCTTTTGCCGGAAAATGCGGCATAACGTTTGTCATCCACCAGACCTATATTAAAGCCCTTTTCGGTGAGTCTCATGTCGGCGTTGTCATGCCTTAAAAGAAGCCTGTACTCCGCCCTGGAAGTCATCAGGCGATAAGGTTCGCTGGTTCCTTTTGTTACCAGATCGTCTATCAGTACCCCTATATATGCCTCGGATCTGGACAAAACGAAAGGTTCCCTGTTTTTAAGATACAATGCCGCATTTATTCCGGCCATTATACCCTGCGCCGCGGCTTCCTCGTAGCCCGATGTGCCGTTAATCTGCCCGGCTGAAAAAAGTCCTTCAATACTCTTCGACTCCAGGGAAAGTTTAAGCTGGGTGGGGTCCAGGGCGTCATATTCTATGGCATAACCGGTTCTCATTATTTGCACATTTTCCAGCCCGGGCAAAGTCCTTAACATGGCCATCTGAACATCCTCGGGAAGGCTGGTGCTCATGCCCTGAACATACATTTCCGTGGTATCCCTGCCCTCCGGCTCAACAAACACCTGATGGCCGGGCCTTTCCGAAAACCTCACCACCTTGTCTTCTATGGACGGGCAATAGCGCGGCCCGGTGCCTTTAATAAATCCGCTGTAAAGAGGCGAGCGATGAAGGTTCTCCCGAATGATTCGGTGCGTTTCCTCATTTGTATATGTAAGCCAGCATGATATCTGCTTTCTCTCATTAATATCGGTTATGTATGAAAAATTAAATAATCTTTCGTCCCCGGGCTGTTCCTCCATTTTTTTAAAATCAATGCTTCGGCTGTCCACTCTGGCCGGTGTGCCTGTTTTAAACCTCAGTAATTTTAAGCCGAGCTGGGCGAGGTTGTCCGAAAGGGCGACCGAATTTGAATTACCGCTGGGGCCTCCGGGAAAAGCCAGGTCCCCGATTATAATTCTTCCTTTTAAATATGTTCCCGTGGTGAGTATAACAGCGGGCGCGTGGAAAACAGCCCCGGTACTTCCCATCACACCGGCCAGCCGGTTGTTTTTTAACACTATTCTTTCCACCAGAACCTGTTTGACATCTAAATCAGGCTGATTTTCCAATATACTCTTCATATTCATCTGGTAAATGAACTTGTCCGCCTGGGCCCGCAAAGCATGTACGGCAGGCCCTTTGCCGGTGTTCAGCATACGCATCTGCACCGCGGACCTGTCGGTATTCAAGCCTATTTCCCCACCCAAGGCGTCTATTTCCCTCACCAGCTGTCCCTTTGCCGGCCCTCCCACGGAGGGATTGCAGGGCATTAGGGCTATATTGCCCAGATTTAAAGACACCACCAGAGTTTTACAACCCATTCTTGCGGCGGCCAAAGCCGCCTCGCAACCGGCATGGCCCGCCCCCACCACAATAACATCATAATTTCCGGCACTGTATTCCATGATACACCTCACTTTCCAATACAAAAATCTGTAAAAATTCTATCCAGCAAATCCTCCGTAACGGTGCTGCCGGTGATTTCCCCCAGTGACTCCCAGGCCGCTCTTAATTCCACCGATAACAAATCCGGCGGCAAATCGGCTTTTAATGAAACTATAAAGTCCTCCATATTTTTTTTCGCATTTATTATTGAAGTCTGGTGCCTGACATTGCTCACAGTGACAGCCTCCGGCATATTCATGCCCCCGGCCAGCGCCACTTCCACTATTTTATCCTCCAGTATCTTTAAACCCTCCCCGGTAAGAGCGGACAATTTCACCACCGGAAAACCACAGTCCGCCGGGTCATTTTCCTGTAAATCAATTTTATTCATTATTACAAGTATCTTTTTATCCTTAAATCTGCCCAGAACCCGCTTGTCCTCACCTGTTATACCGGTAAGCACATCCACCACCAGTAATACCAGATCCGCTCCTTCAAGGCTTTCCCTGGTTTTTTCTACGCCTATTTTTTCCACAATATCTTCCGTCTCCCTGATTCCGGCCGTGTCGATAAGCTTTAATGGTATACCGCGAATATTCAGCATTTCCTCAATTATATCCCTGGTGGTCCCCGGAATTTCAGTGACGATTGCCCTGTTCTCCCTGAGCAGCGCGTTCAGCAGCGAGGATTTGCCCACATTGGGACGCCCGGCTATAACGGTGCGAATTCCTTCCCGGTAAATTTTTCCCGTCTCCGCGCCGGTAATCAATTCTTCCAGCTGGATTTTTATCAATTCCGCTGATTTCATCATTTCAATTTTTGTTTTTTCCTCAACCTCATCCTCGGGAAAATCAATGGCCGCTTCCAATCCAGCCAGCAATCCAAGCATTTGATCCTGTATATTTGTGATTTTGCCGGAAAGCGCCCCCTTAAGCTGGTTCATGGCTACCCTGAGAGACGAGTCTGTTTTTGCCCTGATAATGTCTATTACCGATTCGGCCTGGGTCAAATCAAGCCTGCCGTTTAAAAAAGCTCTTTTTGTAAATTCTCCGGGCAGACCCTGCCTGGCTCCGGCTTCAATTACAGTCTTCAAGACTTCTCTTAATGGAACAGTTCCTCCGTGGCAATTTATCTCCACCACGTCCTCCCTGGTATAGGTGTGCGGCGCCTTCATCACTGAAAGCAGCACCTCGTCAATAATCCCCCGGTGCACAGGATGAACTATATGACCGTAATACATCCTGTGGCTGCCCTTATACCAATCCTTTCCCCTTGGGCTGACAAATATTTTTTTTACAATCTCCAGGGCCTCTTCCCCGCTGATTCTGACAATTCCTATTCCCCCTTCTCCCAGGGGAGTGGAAACAGCGGCAATTGTATCATAAAGCATTAAACAGCACCCCACATGAATAGCATGAATAATTACATTTGAGACATTGCCTTTAAAAAAACCCAGCCGGTTTTTCATCCGCTGGGTTTATTTTCTCAATATTTTTTTGGTGCTATTATTATTTTCCGGTAAGGTTCTTCTCCCTCGCTAAAGGTTGCTATGTCGTCCCTGCCCTGCAGAGCGGTATGAATAATTCTTCTTTCCAGTGAATTCATGGGTTCCAGTACCACGTTCCTGCCCCTCTGCCTGGCCTTGTCCGCCAACTTCATGGCGAGTTTTTGCAGTGTTTCTTCCCTTCGCCGGCGATAACCTTCAACATCAAGGAATATTTTTTTTCTTTGCTCCTGGTTTTTGTTCACCGAAAGGCTTACCAGATATTGCAGGGCATCCAGGGTCTCTCCCCTTCTGCCTATTAATACTCCTAAATCGGAACCCTCCAGGTTAATATGTACATTTCCTTCTTCTTCCTGTATATTAACTTCGGCCTCAACGTCCATTGCCCTTAAAACATTGCCCAAAAGATCCTTTGCCCGTAGTCCGGTGGTATTTTTTATGCTTACCTTCACCCGGGCGGGTTTTGCTCCCAATATTCCGAACAGTTTCTTTGAAGGTTCCTCCAAAATTTCTATTTCCGCGTTTTCCCTCTCTATCCCCAACTCGTACAGCGCCTGATCAACGGCATCCTGAACCGTTTTAGCGGTTTTTTCTATTGTCTGCACCTTCGGTTAGCGCCTCCTTCATGGCCAGGGTATGTTTATTTACAAAATATTGTTGAATAATGCCCATAAGGTTAAATGTTACCCAGTAAACCCCGAGCCCGGCGGGAACCGTGGTGGTAATCCAGGCGATAAATACCGGCATGGTGTAAAGCATCATCTTTTGGGTTTGATCCTGGGAATTGGTAGTCATTCTTGTCTGAAAATATGTGGTCAGGCCAGCCAGCAAAGGTATTAATACAACAGTTGGATTGGACATAAACTGGTTTAAATGATAAACATTGCTCAGGTTACCTATCCATAAAAAACTGGCGTGTTCCGGATCGGCATACTTAAAACCTAACAAAGCCCTGTACAGGGCGATAAGTATGGGCATCTGAATGAGCAGCGGCAAGCAGCCGGCAGCAGGGTTAACATTGTGCTCCTTGTAAAGCTCCATTATTTTTTGCTGCATTTTCTGAGGGTCTTTACCCTTGTACTTGTCCTGTATTTCTTTAATCTTGGGCGCCAGCTTCTGCATCATGGTCATGGACTTCATTTGCTTTAAACTTAAAGGGTACAATACCAATTTAATTATGATGGTTAAAAGTATAATTGCCAGCCCGTAGCTTCCTATGCCTAACGTCAGTGTAAGGTGGTACAACATGTTCATCAGCGATGTCATACCGCCTACCAACGCATGCCATAACTCAGCCAATAAATATTCCTCCTTGCTGCCATATTACCTTACCGGATCGTAGCCTCCCGGATGAAATGGGTGGCACTTCGATAACCTGATCAGTGCCTTAATACCACCTTTTATTATACCATATTTTTCCAAAGATTCCAATGCATATTGTGAACAGGTGGGATAAAAACGGCAAACCGGTGGCTTGAGAGGAGATATATACTTCCTATATAATAATATGATCCTGATCAATATTACCGTAATCACAGTATTATTTGCCTTCATTTTTAAAAGCCTTTCCTGTGAGTTTGCCAAGGTCGTCCCTTAGCTGTTGAAAGCTTCTGTCCGAGAAACCCTTTCTGGGAATCAGAATGTAATCATATCCCTCTTTAAACCATTGCTGATTTAATCTGCAAAGCTCCTTTAAAACCCTTTTTACCCTGTTTCGCACCACGGCCTTGCCAACTTTTTTACCCACCGAGAACCCGAATCTTTTACCCGTTGTTTTAACCGGCAGGTAATACAACACCATGGAATATCCCGCCACTGAACGGCCCTTACCGTAAACTTTTTTAAAATCGGGATTTTTCTTTATGGTATACAGCTTTTGCATAAAACACCCTAACAAGGAATTCTTAACCAATGTAATTATCTGTTAATTAATGGTACATTTTATGGTAACCATTTTAAAGGACGGTTATACAATTATGAAAGGCCACTTTCCTTAAGCGGCCTTAAGCAGTTAATCTTTTTCTTCCTTTAAGTCTTCTGCGCTTAATAACATTCTCACCGCCCGGTGAAGACATTCTTTTCAGAAAACCATGCACCTTTTTATGTTTTCTATTCTTAGGCTGAAATGTTCTCTTCATCCTCTACACCTCCTCAAAAATATTTATTTTCAGCAGGCACATCTTTCATTGTTTGACTCCCCAACTTAAAACAATGGAAAATATCCCCAACCTACAGTTAATGTCAGGCACGTCACAAATAATTATATATTAATATTATACGGGCAGTCAAGAAAAAGCCAATCCTTCCAATGGTTTTTAATCGTCATTCTATTGTTGATAATCACTGGAAATTTTGCTATCATAATTTAAGCATACCATAAACGCACCTTTTATTTATCCACATTTGTTATCTCTATGTTAGTAATTTTGTGAATAAACGATGACAACGAGGTCTCCATAATAAGGGAGGCTTTTTTTAGGAAGTTTTATCCGGCAGGGGGCTCTTAATCTATGAAAACATCCGAGGTATCGGCAACCTGGGAAAAGGTACTTTCCTCCCTACAAAAAAAACTCAATAACCATTCCGCTGAAACATGGCTTCAGTTAATGATGCCTGTAGATTTTGTGGATAACACTTTTTATATCCAGGTGCCCGATAACTTCTCCCGGGATTGGCTGTCTGACAGATATCAATCTATTATTAAAGAAACATTATATGATATTCTGGGCATAAACACTGAAATTAATTTTATTTTAAACAATGAAGTTCCCACGGTTTTAAGCCGCATCAATAAAAACGCCACGGCCCCGGCGGATGAGCTCTATCTAAACCTTAACCCAAAATATTCCTTTGATACTTTTGTGGTGGGAGAAAGCAATCGTTTTGCCTATGCAGCCTCCCAGGCTGTTGCCGACTCACCGGCTAAAACCTATAACCCTTTTTTTATTTACGGAGGCGTGGGCCTGGGCAAAACACACCTTATGCACGCCATTGCCCAGCACATAATAAAGAAGAACAACACCCTAAAGATTGCTTACGTTACATCCGAAAAATTCACCAACGATCTGATTAATTCCATCCGGGACAAAAAACCGGAGGAATTTAGAAATAAATATCGTAATATGGATATTTTGCTGGTGGATGATATTCAATTTCTGGCCGGCAAGGAAATGACCCAGGAGGAATTTTTCCACACCTTTAATACTCTTCATGAAGCCAATAAACAGATTATTATATCAAGCGACCGTCCCCCAAAAGAAATACCCACCCTGGAGGACAGGCTTCGCTCCAGATTTGAATGGGGGCTTATCACCGACATACAGCCCCCGGACCTTGAAACCAGAATTGCCATACTCAGAAAAAAAGTTCAGCTGGAAAATATGAGTGTCCCCGACGAGGTATTGTATTACATTGCGGATAGAATACAATCCAACATCCGGGAGCTTGAGGGAGCTTTAATCAGACTGGCGGCCTATTCACTGCTGAATAAGTGCGAAATAAACCTTGAACTGGCCTTTGAAGTTTTAAAGGACATACTGCCTCCCAAACAGATAAGGCAAATCACCATACAGCTTATCCATGAGATTGTGTCGGAATATTTCGGTATACGCCCGGATGATTTTAAATCCAAAAAGAGGACCAGAAATGTAGCTTTTCCAAGGCAGATAGCCATGTACCTCACCAGGGAGCTTACCGACCTCTCGCTTCCCAAAATAGGAGAATATTTCGGTGGACGGGATCACACCACCGTTATCCACGCTTATGACCGGGTGCTTTCTGAATTACAGCTTGACCCAAATTTGCAGGCCAATATTAATGATATTATCCACAAGATAAAAAATTAATTAATAAACATATTGTGCGTCCTGTTTAAATGTGTTTTTTTATTTTCCATATACTAACTATTATTAATGGATTGGAATTTTTTTTATTTATTTTTTCACACCGCGCTAACAAATTGTTTTGGGCCATAAAAGTTACAGCGGTTTGAATTGCCGGGTTACTCACAAATCAACAGCCCCTAATACTACTTCTACTAAAATAAATATATTATTAAGGATAGGGGACCTTTAAACAATTTTGAAAATCCGTGTCCCCTGTATAACGGTGCGAAGCTATGAAATTTTTCATCAACAAAGAGAATCTTTTATACGCCATCCAAAATGTGCAAAGGGCTGTTTCTCCGAAAAGTCCTTTACCGGTGCTGACCGGCATTCATTTTAAATGCGCCGGGGATAAACTTGTTCTTTCCGCCACCGACTACGAAATATCCATCCGCTGTTCGGTGCCGGCCACCGTGGAGGAAGAGGGTTCCCTGGTTCTTCCCGCCAGGTATATAACCGAATTCTCCCGCCGTCTTCCGGATACTGTAATAGAATTTGAAACCATACCGGGCAATAACATGGCGGTAATCAGGTACGGCAATTCCGAATTCAATATCAACGGATACGATGCGGCTGAATTTCCCCCCTTTGACATACCTGAAGGCTATTTTTCCTTTAAGCTGGATTCGGACATTTTTAAGGAAATTGTCAAGCAGATTATTTTCGCCGTGTCCTCGGATGAGTCCAGGCCCGTTTTTACAGGCGTGCTTTTCGAAATAGAGGGAGATACCCTTACCCTGGTGGCCACGGATACTTTCAGGCTTGCCCTAAGAAAGTTGAAGATTGAAGCTGGGACAACGGAGCTTATAAATATTATTATTCCTGGAAAAACTTTAAATGAACTGGCCCGGACCGCGGACCAGAAAGGCTCGGTTGATGTGGTCATCGGTAAGACCCACACCGCATTTATTACAGAAGATACGTTAATACTGGCCAGGATTATTGCAGGCAAATTCCCGTCCTACCGTCAGGTGATACCGGATCACTTTAACACGGAAATAAAAATTAATTTAAAAGAGCTGCTTGAATCCGCTGAAAGAGCTTCGCTGCTGGCGGGAGAAACTAATTCCCTGGTAAATCTCCAGGCCCGGGAGGATCGCGTGGTACTGAATATTCGTTCGGAAACCGGGTGGATAAGGGAGGAAGTCAATTCGGAATCAAGCGGCGAGAATATGGAAATATCCTTTAATGCCCGTTATCTCTGCGATGTATTGCGCGCCATCAATTATGAGCGTTTACAGCTTAAATTAACCGGATCTTTGACCCCGGCCATGATAATACCCGAGGAAAACCAGGATTATCTATCCATACTGGTTCCGGCCAGGCAGAGCAGGGAGTGATACTTTGCGCCAAGTTTCTGTGCGGGGACCTTTAAGACTTGACCAGTTTTTAAAATGGTCCAACGCCGCCGGCACGGGCGGGCAGGGAAAAATGCTGGTGCAGTCGGGAATGGTTTCCGTCAATGGAAATATAGTCTATAACCGGGGCAGAAGTATTGTTCCCGGAGATGTGGTGGATGTGGAAGGAATAGGCAGCTATAAGGTTGTTTTAGCCGGAGGAAGTGTAGATGTTTTTAAAACGGCTGGTCCTGGTTAACTTTCGCAATTTGGAGGACCTGTCGTGGAACCCTCACCGGGGAATAAATATTATCACCGGGGATAATGCCCAGGGTAAGACAAATTTGCTGGAAGCCATCAACTTTTGCACCTCCGGGGCTTCTTTTCGCACGTCCAGGGAAAGGGAAATGGTAAGACAGGGCGCCGACTTTTTAAAAATCAATTCGCTTATGGAAAAAAACGGCTCCCAGTATGAAATTTCCGTTGAAATGGCTAAAGACTCCAAATTAGAATTTAAGCTCAACGGATTAAAACAGGTTAAGAATAAACTTTTTCAACCCGGCATGTCCGTTTCCTTTACGCCGTCGGATCTGGATCTGGTGAGGGGTAACCCTGCCGGCCGCCGGCGCTGGATGGATGCCGAGTTGTGTTGTTTTGAGGCCAGATATATTTATAACATGCAGAATTATAATCGTGTTTTAACTCAAAAAAATAATTTATTAAGAGAGAAAATTAAAACTTCGGGTTATAATGAAATACTGGAAACATTTAATACCCAGTTGGCCGACTACGGCAGCAGGATTATACACGCCAGGCTGTCTCAGCTGGGAAGACTGTCCTCCATGTTAAAAAATGTATACAGGGATATTACCTCGGGCAAGGAGGATATATATTTTAAATATTTTTCCAGCATACCCCTGGTGGATAAATTAAATTTAAATGCCATTAAAAAATCCTTTTTAGATACCATGATGGAAAAAAATAGCGAGGAAAAATTTAAAAGACAATCTCTGGTTGGACCTCACAGGGATGATCTGAATTTTTTTGTAAACAATATGGACGCCAGACATTTCTGTTCCAGGGGTCAGCAGAGATCCATCGTACTGGCCTTGAAAATTTCCGTTATAAATGTATACCGGTTGGAATACGGCGAATATCCGGTTTTATTAATGGATGATGTTTTACTTGAACTGGATGAGTCCAGGCAGGCGGGTATGACCGGATTGTTTGAGCTACCCCTGCAGGTTTTTATAACCAGCACAGCTTTGCCCGAAAATTTTCCCGCCGATTACAGGGCTGTGAAAATAACAAATGGTCAGTTAACTTAAGGGGGAAAGAGTATGTTTTTGCACCTGGGAGGAGAAACGGTGGTGTTAAAAGAAGATATCATCGCCATTCTCGATATAAGAACTAAACAGGCGGTCAGTACCAGGGAGTTCATGGAAATATCCTCGGATGAAGGATTTATAAGACAGATTTCCGAGTCCGGAAAAGAAAAATCAATTGTTATTACCACCAAGGATATTTATATCTCGCCGATATCCTGCAGCACTCTAAAAAAACGCGCAGCATCAGAGATAGGAATTATCGATGAGCTATAAAAGGCCGTGAGTTAAATATCACGGTTGTTTGTTTTAATGATGTATGGATGTATAATAGTGAAAATAAATAAATTAGTAATTATTGGGAACGGGGGTTTCATTTATTGTTCAATGAAAACACCGGAAATTATGGTGTAGAAGAAATACAGGTCCTTGAAGGCCTGGAGGCGGTAAGAAAGCGCCCCGGCATGTACATCGGCAGCACCAGCGCCCGGGGCTTGCACCACCTGGTTTATGAAGTATTGGACAACAGTATTGACGAAGCCATGGCCGGCTATTGCGACAGAATTGAGGTCGTCATACACCATGACAACAGCGTTACCGTGGCTGATAACGGACGGGGCATACCTGTGGATATACATCCAAAAACAGGGCTTCCGGTGGTGGAAACGGTGCTTACCATACTTCACGCCGGGGGTAAATTCGGCGGCGGCGGTTATAAAGTGTCCGGGGGTCTGCATGGTGTGGGTATAACCGTAGTGAATGCTCTTTCTGAAAAGCTGTCCGTGGAGGTCAAAAGGGACGGGCTGCTTTATCAGCAGCAATATCAGCGTGGAACCGCCATAACCCCTTTAAATGTTATTGGTGAAAGTAAATCCACCGGCGTCAGCATTACCTTCAAGCCGGACCCGATGATCTTCGAGGAGCTTGTTTTCAGCCTTGAAACCCTTACCCAGCGTGTAAGAGAGCTTTCATTTCTTAACAAGGGCATAAAAATTATATTAAAAGACCGGCGGGTGGAGCAGGAGCTGGTTTTTCAGCATGACGGCGGTTTAAAAGACTTTGTCCGCTATATTAATAAAAATAAAAATGTGCTTCACAACAAACCCATTTATCTGGCCGGAGAAAAAGACGGCGTGCAGGTTGAAGTGGCCCTGCAGTATACGGACGCATATGTGGAAAACCTTTTTTCTTACGTAAACAACATCCATACAGTGGACGGCGGCACCCACGAGGCCGGCTTTAAAACCTCCCTGACCAGGGTGTTCAATGACTACGGAAAAAAATACAATATACTGAAAAACGGAAATTCCAATTTAAGCGGTGAGGATATCCGGGAGGGTATGACCGCTGTTATTAGTGTTAAGGTTCCGGAACCCCAGTTTGAGGGACAGACCAAAACCAAACTGGGCAATAGCGATGTGAGGGGTATAGTGGACAATGTGGTGACGGAGGGTCTAGTGGTGTTTCTGGAAGAAAACCCTCCGGTATCCAAAAAAATATTGGATAAGGCTCTTACCGCCTCCCGGGCCCGGGAAGCGGCCCGGAAAGCCAGGGAATTAACCAGGCGCAAAAGCGCCCTGGAAAATTCCACCCTGCCTGGAAAGCTGGCGGATTGCTCCGATAGGGATCCCGGCGTATCCGAGCTGTATCTGGTGGAGGGAGACTCAGCGGGGGGGTCCGCCAAACAGGGGCGGGACAGGCGGTTCCAGGCCATACTGCCCCTGCGGGGAAAAATACTGAATGTGGAAAAGGCCCGCATGGACAAAATACTGGGCAATGAAGAAATCAGGGCGCTGATTACAGCCCTGGGCACCGGTATAGGAGAGGATTTCGACATTACCAAGGCCAGGTACCATAAAATTATTATCATGACTGACGCGGATGTGGACGGGTCGCATATCAGGACACTGTTGCTTACCTTTTTTTATCGCTATATGAAGCAGTTAATAGAAAACGGCTACGTGTTAATAGCCCAGCCACCTCTATATAAAGTTAAAAGAGGTAAGAAGGAAGGCTATTTTTACAGTGACAATGATCTGGAAAAGCATCTTCATCAGCAGGGCCGTGACGGGGTTACCATTCAGAGGTACAAAGGTCTTGGCGAGATGAACCCGGAACAACTCTGGGAAACCACCATGGATCCGGACACCAGAACTGTTTTGCAGGTAAATTTGGAGGATGCCATTGAGGCGGACGCCATATTCTCAATGCTAATGGGCGACAGGGTGGAACCCAGGCGTGAATTTATACAGGATAACGCCCGCTATGTCAGGAATCTGGATGTATAAAAATTTAATCAGTCTTAAAAGGATTAAAAAAATTTTTCTAAAAAATCCTCCTGCACTTTTTCACAGGGGGATTTTTTACCTTTAAAATATTTAAAAATTATTCACATTAATTTTTTTATTATTTTATCAGCCAATTACATTCTCAGTGAAAGGGTAATTGGGTTATTATCTCGCTAACAGCCCGTAAGGCCTCGTCCTCGAAGATCATGGGATAAACAGGCTGTAAAGCTCAAGGTCGGCTTATATTAACAAAGTTTATGTTAAAAAATACTAATTTGTGGGTTATAATAGAAAGGTTAAAGAATTTATTATATAACCTAAAAGCGATCTGAAAATATTTTCAAAATAAATTATGCTTTGAGGTGAACCTGTTTGCCATCCTTAATGGGTAAAAATGTAGTACCGATTGATATCAATGATGAAATGCGCAACTCTTACCTGGATTATGCCATGAGCGTTATCGTGGGACGTGCCCTGCCTGACGTGAGAGACGGTTTAAAGCCTGTGCACCGCCGTATTCTTTACGCCATGCACCAACTGGGCATGACTCCGGATAAACCTCACCGAAAGAGTGCCCACATCGTCGGCCAGGTGATGTCAAAATTTCACCCCCATGGCGACTCGGCCATATATGATACACTGGTCAGACTGGCCCAGGATTTTGCCAGCCGGTATCCCCTAATAGACGGGCATGGAAACTTCGGTTCGGTGGATGGGGACGCTGCCGCGGCCATGCGCTACACCGAGGCCAGGATGGCTAAAATCACCATGGAAATGCTGTCCGACATAGAAAAGAATACTGTGGATTTCATACCCAACTATGACGGCAGCGATAAGGAACCGGTGGTTCTGCCCGCCCGTTTGCCAAATCTTCTGGTCAATGGCTCCTCGGGCATAGCCGTTGGCATGGCCACCAACATACCGCCGCACAATCTGGGAGAAGTGATTGACGGAGTAATTCATCTTATTAAAAATCCCAATTCCTCTTCGGAGGATTTGATGAAGATTATTAAAGGGCCGGATTTTCCCACCGCGGCCAAAATAATGGGGCGGGAGGGTATACGATCCGCCTATACCACCGGCAGGGGCTCTATTAAGGTAAGGGCTCAGACCTCCATCGAAAGAATAGGCGCCGGTAAAAGCGCCATTATTGTCAGTGAATTGCCCTATGCGGTGAACAAGGCCAAACTTATTGAAAAAATAGCCGATCTGGTTAAAGAAAAGAAAATTGACGGCATAACGGATTTAAGGGACGAATCGGACCGCCGGGGTATGAGGGTGGTCATAGAATTAAGGCGCGACGCCAAACCACAGGTTTTGTTGAACCAGCTATATAAACATACCCAGATGCAGGAAACCTTCGGCGTGATTATGCTGGCCCTGGTTAACGGGCAGCCCAGGGTTCTAACCTTAAGGGAAACTCTTTATTTTTATCTTGACCATCAGAAAGAGGTTATTGTTCGCAGGACAAAATTCGATTTGGACAAGGCTGAAGCCAGGGCTCACATTGTTGAGGGCCTGCTTATCGCCCTGGATCACATAGACGAGGTTATTAACACCATCCGTTCTTCCAGAACAGTTGAGACGGCCCGGGACGCCCTGATGGAAAAATTTGAACTTACCAGGAAACAGGCTGAAGCGATACTGGACATGCGCCTGCAAAGGTTAACGGGTCTTGAAAGGGAAAAGCTTGATCAGGAATATGAAGATTTGAAAGACAAAATAGCCTATTTTCGCTCCGTTCTGGCTGATGAAGCAAAGGTATACGGCATTATCATGGACGAATTGACTGAGATCAAAAAGAAATTTTCCGATTCCAGACGCACCCTGATAACCGACGAGGATGTCAACATGGAAGTGGAGGACCTTATTCCGGAAGAGGATATGGTTATCACCATCACCAACCAGGGCTACATTAAGAGAATTTCCTCAGATACCTATCGCAGTCAGAAAAGGGGCGGGCGCGGCATTACCGCCATGGAAACCAAGGCCGAGGATTTTGTGCGCCACCTTTTCATTACCAGCACCCATCATTATTTTTTGTTTTTTACAAACAAAGGCAAGGTGTACAGGCTAAAGGTGCATGAAATACCCGAGGCCGGCCGGACAGCGAAGGGTACACCGCTGGTTAACCTTTTATATATTGACCAGGATGAAAAAGTTACAGCTGTTATACCTGTAAGGGAATTTGCCCTGGATATGTATTTATTCATGGCTACCAGGCAGGGTGTGGTTAAGAAAACGGAACTCCGGCAGTTTAACACATCAAGGAGGGACGGTATCATTGCCATAACCCTTGATGAGGGCGACGATTTGGTGGAGGTAAAGCTGACCGACGGAAACCAGGAAATAATTCTGGGTACCAGGGAAGGCCTGGCAATCCGCTTTTCGGAAGAAGACGTGAATCCCTATGGAAGGACGGCCCGGGGAGTTAAGGGAATAACTCTGATGGGTAATGATAAAGTGGTTTCCATGGATACCATAAGGGATGAGGCAAATGTTCTGGTGGTGACGGTTAACGGTTTTGGTAAGCGTACGCCGGTATCTGATTACCGTCTGCAGTCCCGGGGCGGCAAGGGTATAATTAATATTAAAACCTCTGAAAGAAACGGGGAAGTGGTCTCCCTTCAGTTGGTACGGCCGGAAGAAGAAGTTATGATGATTACCGCCGAGGGAATTATTATAAGGATAAGGGCCGGTGACGTATCGGTGATGGGCAGGGCCACCCAGGGGGTTACTTTGATGCGCCTGGATGAAGGCGATAAATTGGTGGCTTTGGCCATGGTTGGTTCGGAGGAAGAAGACACCGACAAATAATTTAACAATACCTTAATTATTACTTGACACCCGGCGGGGGCATATGCTATATTTATCAATGCCGCCGCCGGTTTGGCTGGTAATATAACCAACAATTACCCTTGACCGGACAGGCTGTGTAATGTTAATATATAAAAGTCGCTGATACGACAGGCAGTAAATGGTTCTTGACCGTAACAACAAAAAGTGATACGATTGAGAACGTCGCATCTGGCGAAGCGGTCCTTGAAAACTAAACAGTAAAGCAAGATGGATTAATGGTAAAACCATAATCCTCGTCAAAGCAACAAGCCAAGCGAGGTAAACGAGCTAAAA
>NZ_BFAV01000039.1 GCF_002933875.1 Desulfocucumis palustris
AGAAAGATAAAAATGGTTATGTCTGGACAAAGGCTCGCGGCACTCAAAACGTCAAGAATATCTGGCCACAACATGCTACAGGAGCGACCATGCTAATTGTTTTACGCAAAGTAGCTCTGCAAAAGGGAGTAAAGAATTAAACAATGTGTTTTAGCGAATAGGATTTTGGCTAATGAGAGAATCTTTGACGGGTTTGGGCATGTTTGCATTAGAAATCCTGGGAATCCCAATACCTTCTTTCTATTGAGGTCGTGTTTTCCTAAATTTGTAATTAGGGTATATGTTATGGTATATCTCCATCTAGTGCGGAATGAGGCCCGAGTAAATTAAATTAGGCTGTAAATAGATAACCTGCTGAAGAATTCTGATGAATCCAAATAAGTAAATGGTATGTTTTTTATTATCTAATATAAATAAGCGAGTTTAAAAGAACTAGATGAATTATAGTTAGTTCATGTGAACACATTCTCTTTCTTGTTAACTTGCACAATTGTTAAAACTATCTATTCATTGGAAGGTGGGAAGGAAAATGGGAACAAAGCCTAAGTTCACAACATCGTTATCAAAGGATCATATCTCTTGGTTTCTGAAACTAATTTTTGGTCCAGTTGCTTTTCTCATACTACTATTAAGCCCCATCCCCAGTGTTACACTACAAGTTAAGATTCTCGCTGCAACTTACCTTTGGGTGATTGTGTGGTGGATTATGCGGCCTATTCCCTGGGCTATTTCCTCAATGTTACCATTAGTCATTATTCCTTTATCGGGTATTGCCAAGTTAAGTACTGTAACGACTGCTTATGGCCAAAAGATCATGTTCTTTCTAATTGGAGTTTTGCTTGTAGGTCATGCTGTTCAAAAACATGGCCTGGGAAAACGAATTGCCCTTTCTTTTCTTTCCATACCATTCGTAGGTAGTTCTATTAACCGGATATTATTCGTATTTATGTTGACGACTGCTATTGTATCTGCATTTGTCGATGATGCAGCCAGTGTAGCTATGATGATGCCAATAGGTATGTCAATTGTAAAATATGCTATGGACCCGGAAAACAAGGGAAAGAGCGTTGGAAAACTCGGCGTGTTCATGGCATTAGGAGTCCTTTATTCCTCCGAAGCAGGAGGGGTGGCAACATTTATGGGTCTACCACATAATCCTTTATCCGTTTCCCTTCTGGAAAACCTTTGTAATGTAACGATTAATTTTGTTCAGTTTTCACAAGTTGGTATTATTATTGCCATTGTTACCATAGTCGCATATTTCCTTATATTACGTCTATTTCTTAAACCAGAGCTTAATGAAATCCCCGGAGCGCGAGAATATTTCAAAGAGGAACTCAAAAAACTAGGTCCATTTTCACCGGGAGAACGTAATACCATGATTGTTATGGTTACTATGATAATTCTTTGGATACTTCCAAGCTTTGCAACCATTCCTGTGCTTGATGTATGGATTCCTCCATTTATTGGAGTTGTTTTATTGTATATCTTGCCTATTTCGCTTGAAAATAAGGAAAGTACAATTACAGCTAATGATTTTCAACATTCTGTACCATGGAATATTATCTTTTTGTCAGCTTCAGGTGCGGCTATGGCAGACTTGCTGATCAAATTTGAACTATTGCAGTGGATTCAAGCGACGATGAGTGGTGTAATGAATAAGACATCAATTGTATTGTTTAGTGGTTTTGCCACAGGAATCCTGACCAATTTCGTGAGTGGACTTGCAGCTGTTAATCTTATGGATTCGCTGTGTCTTCCATTTTGCTCAGCCCTCGGCATTGAACCGGCTATAATCGCCCGTATTATTCCAAACGTGGGAGTAGGATACGTCCTTCCTTGGGCGGGAGCAGCGTCGGCCTTAGCCTTCGCCGCTGGAAATATTAAAATAAATGAAATGATTAAGGTTGGCCTTGTTGCCTTATTTGTCCATGTGATCATTGTTATATCCTTAAACTTAATCTTAGTACCATTGTTTCACGCATATAGTCCTCTATAAACGGTTATTAGAACTATTGAATATTGAGTAAGTATAAGTTTTAGGAAAGAAATTCGTATTGACTAAGGTGAGATTATTAAAAAGTTGCAATTTTTCAAGGTCTGTGACTATTTACATGGAAAATTGTTTTATTAAAACATGTTCAGATGCTAAAGGAAGCAGTCCATGAAGTCGAGGTTATTCTAACAGAGTCAGAAGAAGACATGATGAAGAATGGGCTCGACTCTGATGTAATATAAAATTCACTTACAAGAATTAAGGATTAGACAATTTAGTTTGGGTTTTTATGACCTATTCTTTATAAGGCAATACCTATTCCTGTTAGGAGCATAAGCAATAACTTGGAGTAGTATTGCCTCATATTTCTGAAGTAAGTTTATATTTAACATTTGGATATGATGTTACTTTTTCAATAAACATTAAAATAGTTGGATTAGAGTTTGAGGTTTTCCAGGCAAGCCCGGATTCGAAACGTACATCATCACCATCAATATCAATAAATCGAATTTCAGGATAATCACTGGTCCGATTACTAGATGGGACTAATCCAATTCCTTGTTTAGCTAGAACAAGGGGAAAGATTCCGTCTACTCTTCCTGGAGTAATAATACGAGTGGGCGCGATTCCTCTGTTGGAGAATATTTGCATAGCGAATTTATGCCATTGCGGGGATTCCTCCTGGGGAACCATGACAAAAGACTCTTTAGCTAAAGCTTTGAGATCAATCTTACTGTGATTAGCTAGTAGATGGTCGCTACGAATGATAACCGAGATGCTATCGTTTGATACCTTCTTAAACATATATCCGGAGGTGCTCTTTAATCCGAATGACCTTGTATAGCCAATATCTACACTCCCGTCTTCCAGTGCAAGGTGAAGCGTACCCATTGTGAATTGTTTCACACTTAGGGTAATAGTTGGATATTCCTTGCTAAATGCATATATCCACTGAGGGAGAAGGACTTTCCCTAAAGAGGGAAGAAAACCAATTGTTAAGAACAAGTGAGAACTAGTACTAACTTGGTGAACTTTATCAACTGCTTCGTCGTATTTTTTTACTATCTCTATCGCATCGTCTAAAAAAATCGCCCCCGCTTCAGTTAATTGAACAGACCGCCTATCCCGTTCGAAGAGCTTTACTCCTATTTGCTTTTCCAAATTTGCTATTCCTTGGCTTAATCCCGGTTGAGCAATATACAATTTGCTAGCAGCCTTGGAAAAGTTTAGGTTTTCTGCTACTGAGATAAAATAACGTAAGTAATGAATGTTCAAAACTTTCAACTCCTTTGCCCCGACAGTAAAAAAGTATATATTTATATTATATATCATTAGTATTGCATTAACCATAATTCTTTATTGTAAATAGGGTTGAAATCGGAGTTACGTATTCTCTAGGGTAGTCTTGACATGGGACTACACGGCGGATGCTTCTGTGTGCGAGGGCCGTGGTGTTTTCGGAAGTTAGAAAGTGTAGCACTGCGGAACTTAATAAATTCCAATTTATCTGAGTTTTATTTCCAGTTTGACGGAGTGAACCATTGACAATGAGGTCAAGTATGGTAGCCTGTTAGGGCGATGTCATAAGCATTAGAGGCATAACCCCTGACATCGGTACCATGCTTGCGGAGGCTCATTGTCAATGGCAAACTGGAAGAAAAACGGAAGCTAAGTGCTAAACTTTTATATTGCCGAACACAGCTTACATAAATGGTCAACTTCTTTATTGGTAATTATAAACATTTACACTAAACTAATTACGTTCTCCTTTTCACTCTTCTTAATGCTTTACTGCTTAGTTACATGGCGATGGAGAAAAATACAGGATGTTTTCTATGTCATCGAATACCTTTCTTGCCTGTAACAGACGTTACCACAACAGTAATTGGGATAATAACTTCTTTAACCTTGTCCTTTATACATATAGTGATAGCTTTTAGTATAGATATCTTTAATTTATTATGAGCTAAAAAACTAAAAAGCGGGACGCGTTAACCGGCCCCGCTCTTGTTTATTTCCGCAATCCCACTTTTCTTTCCATAAGCGCAAGCGCCCGCACCTGCAGCGGCAGCCCGAACAGGTTGATGAACCCGGCAGACGTCGGCCTGACTATATACTTCGTCACGACCAAAAGTGGCCAGATCTTCGTTATAAAGGGAGTAAGGCGAGGTAGTCCCGACCGGGGTGCAGTTGTCCTTGTACTGCTTCATACGCACCGTACCGGTAACCATGCGCTGGGTTACATCCACAAAAGCGTCCAGCGCTTCCCGCAGCGGTGAGAACCACACTCCGTCAAAACCAGCTCGGTATAGCGGGAAGCCACCATTTCCTTGCAATGCAAGGTAATCCGGTCAATGGTAAGCAACTCAAGCTCCCGGTGAGCCAAAAACAGTATGATGCCTCCCGGGATTTCATACCCACCAGCCGGTTTTCCACCATATCCACAATGCCAATACCGTTGGCCCCGCCCAGTTTGTTCAGCGATTCCAATCAGGTATAAAGAAAAAGCAAGTGATCCGGCCCGGGAAAAATCGGTGATCCGGGAAGAAATACAAAGGGGTTGCCCCTTTTCCATAAAAACACTTGGCTACTTACCTAATGGATATGTCTTAAAAGAAGTAAATAAAGAGAACGTCAGCAAAAGTCCTGACAGAAGTGAAGCAAGTTTTTCTCCGGGAAAATAAAGATCACATCGTTTCATCCAAATATCCATTACCGGTGAAAGCTGTTAGGGGACAGGGTTACGACACTGACGATACCATCGTATATGAAGTGTTGTTAAATGGAAAACCGGCGTTGTTGCTGGTCAGAGAAAAAGACCGAACTGCCTCCATATTTTGGGACGAGGGCATTATGGTCTACAAAATATCCGGCATTTTAAGCTCGGAAGAAGCTGTTAAAATGGCTGAATCTCTGGAATAAAATTGTGCAAAATGATAAATATCGCTTTGTAGTTAGAAGAACTCCGGGCGGGTTTTACCCTAACCTATCTTTATCTCACAAGGAGGCCGTCCGGTGGCTCTAATACTATGATACGAGTAGGCATTTATCGTTTTGAAACAAAAAAATGGCCAGTATATTGCCTTCATCTTTACTTATTTTGATAATATCCTCAAGTGTGGTTGCAGCAGAAATGAATGCCGTACCAACAGAAAAAGACACTAAACTAGACATAAAACTAGAATAGATAGAGCGGATGAGAAAAATGGTATACATGAACGGCTTAATAAAAAGATTGGCGATTGTTATACAAATAACGATGCAATAAGATGTCCAATAACTAATTTGAATTCAACCGAAGCTAACCGCTACAGTCAATTTTTATCTTATCCATTACGGCCACTTTGGCACCTTTCTCGGCAGCTTCAATAGTTGCCACTGTTCCAGCGAGTCAGCCACCAATAACAAGTACATCTGTTTCATCAAATATATCTTTTATTCCAAGAATAATTATCCTTCCTTATTATCGAGGTCACTAAAATGGTAGTGATTCCTACCCTTTTAGAAATAGAACTCATCAACTAGTTACATCAGCCCTCTGACTGACCACCAAAGTACCATAACTGGTATCATAACAATCCACAATACGTAGGTCCATGCACCAACTTTCATAAAATCACGTGCTTTGAATTGACCAAACCCATAAACGGTAATTGCTTGGGCTTGTTGATAAAGCATCATATAAGCTGTGGTTCCCATTTGGAAAAACATTGCACCTACCAAGGGATTTACACCTAATTTCTGCATTGTTGCGATGACAATTGGGATAAAGATTGTGAAAATAGGTAAAGCATCAGCAATAATAAAGTGAATAATCATTGCTGCTAATACTAACTTAAAGCCGAGAATAAAGATAGAATTGGAAATAAGTAACGGTGAGACAACACTTGCAAGGAAAGTATCAAGCTTTACTGTAGAAATAACTTGGCCCAAGGATAAACAACATCCAATAAATACCAGAGTATCCCAAGGCAATCCTTTAATATCCTTGGCATTTAAAACTCCAATACCAGGTAAGAACATGAGCACAACTCCTGCCATACACGCATTAAGGGAGCTTACTTTCAGTTGACTACCAAATATCCAAAGAGCCAAAATAAGTAAGGTGTAGATAGCGACCTTCTTTTCTGCAGAAGTGACAACTCCTACTTCATTGCGAAGTCTATCTTTTAGTTTGCGATAGCTCTCCTCATCAAGCCGTTCCACCTCCGGTGGAAACAGTTTATATGTGATAAACCATAAAATTACCATAGCAATTAAACATATTGGAAGGAGATTGAGGAACCAGTCAAAATAAGATACATCAATACCTGCTTTAGACAGCAACCCCCATAAAAGTACCGTTGATGCCCCGCCAGTAATAAATGGGTCACAACTTATCATTGAGGTTATGCCCAAGAGAATAAAGAAGCCCTTTCCAATATTGCTTATTTTATCAGCACTTTGGTCAAAGATGTTTAAAAGTGACAACGCAATCGTACCGAGTAACACAATCCTTGCGTTACCAGACGGTATGATAGCTCCTAATAACAGGCCTGCGAACATTAGCAAGAATAGAACGGTTTTGTAACTGGGATTACTTCTACTAATTATAGCTCCTGCTAAGCGTTTCCCTAATCCGGTCTTTGTGATTGCTGCAGCCATTAGAAAAGCAAATATAAGAAAGATTAGTGTTCCTGAAGAAAAACCTGAGAAAGCTACCGAAGATTTTGCTACTCCAAAGAACGTAAATAGGGAAACTCCTAAGAGGCTCACGACAACGGGCGATACGACTTCACCAATCCACCACATAATCATAAAAATAAATACAGCCATGGTTTTTTGGCCAGCTGGTTCTAATCCTTCCATTGCCGGTAAGAAGAACCATATATAGAGTGCTAAAATGACACCTAGTGCACCGAAAACCATTTTCTTTACATTGGATGTCTCCTTCTTTGGATTAATCGGAATACCTAAAACGTTCATTTCCTTTCCCCCTTTTTTTTATTTGTAGTGTTAAACCCATATTGTGGTATTTGTTTGAGCACCTCATTTTTTAAAATTAGTATTATAATGGATGGCTCCATCACCGATATAGTGATTGCGAGATACTTTAAAGAGGGAGCCGATCCATTATGAACTTGATTTTAGTAATATTTAATTGTGTTAGCTTTTTTTTATTATTTACTTGTTTTGATTCATCAGAATTTTTCAGCAGGCTATCTATTCACAGCCTATTTTGACTTTCTTCAGGCCTCATTCCACCCTAGATGGCGATACACCATAATATCTGCTTTAATCACAAATTCAGGAGAACATGGCCTTGATAGGAAGAAGGTATTGGGATTCCCGAAATTTCTAATACAAAGGTGCCCCAACCAGTCAAAGATTTTTTATTGGCCAAAATCCTATTCGCTAAAACACATTGTTTGATTGCTTCATCTACGTCCTTTGAATTGGCACCCTCAAAGGCATTAAATTGACTCATATCAATATCCCTTACTCACACTAAATTTTAAAGACTTCAAACGTCTCTTTTGCAAATAGTTCTTCAACTGTCATTAATTTTTCGGATAATCCCTGCTCATAAGAGTATTGACAGATAGACTCCAGTGCTTTTCTGTTAGGTTCAATACCATAGGGCCAAAAATCTTCACCCATAATTGCCTTCGTTCGTTCTACTTCATAAACCATCCAGGGCAGAGTCGCATACAATGCCGACGTATTCTTGAAGTTAGCCATTACAATATTTTTTGCCTCTTTTAGAGCTTTAAAGAGAGACATGGCAACCCAGGGGTTGGCATAATACACATCATGCCGAATAGCTATACAATGCATGATTGGGAAAATACCCGTTTTCCTAAAGTATTCTGCTTCGACTTCATGATAATTTTCAAACAGGCGCTTAACATTATGTCCATTGTAGAATGTCGATGGAATTCTAGCATTAATTACTGCATCAATTTCCCCTGTCTCAAGCATTTGTGCAAGTGTTTTATCCACCGGAATAGGCTGACAATCCACATCGGACGGTAATTTAATCTTTATCTTTTCAATCCGCCCTGGTTGTTCCATCCCGCCCGTTCGCCAATGAATATCAGAAGGTTTTATGCCATATTCATGCTGAAAAGTACCTCTTAACCATAACGCACTCGTCATCTGATATTCAGGAACCCCAACGATTTTTCCCTTTAAGTCTTCTGGAGTTTTGATTCCTGAATTAATATTGATATAAATACAAGAGTGTCTGAAAAAACGTGAAGTAAAGACAGGGATAGCAATAAATCGATTATCGCCATGTGCACGCGATAAGGTATACGAAGAAAGAGATACTTCTGATGCTTCAAACTCTGAATACCGGAATTGCCGATAAAAGGTTTCTTCAACTTCCATTGGTAAAAAGTTAAGATCAATTCCTTCTGGTACAACAGTTCCGTCCAATAAGGCCCTGGTCCGATCATATGGTGAGCACGCAAAATTAATATTTACTTTCGACATCCTTACCACCCCTTTCGTTTACAAACTTTTACCATTTGTCATTTTTAAACAAACTATTAAATCTCTCTTTATTTCAAAGCAGGGTTCTCAGGTCTAAATTTATATTGGTCAAATGGGATGTCTTGTGTTGAAAAATTCATTTCCCCACTGTCATCTATTTGAACAATGAGCCACTTGAGCCAATTATCATCTGCTGAAGTGTAATCCTCTCGGTAGAAAATATTGGGTCTGCTTTCTTTGCGCATGATGGCACCTTTTAAGGACATTTCGGCTGCCAGAACCATAGTTTGTGCTTCCTTAACCTTGACTAATGTTCTGATATCTGTTGCATGTAAACCGGGAAGTTTCTCCTGTTTTAACTCTAGGACTTTGGAAAGGGCCTCTTTAAGCCTGGGCTCGTTCATTAGGATTAAGACGTCTGCGGGGAATAGGATTTTTTGGAGTTCTGTGACCATCCGATCTGGATTTTCATTAAATTCGTTTTGTAATGGAGCGAAAAAGCTATTTGTTCTGCTTACTACATAGTCGAAATCGATATCCTCATAGTCAACTTCCATGGTATATTTCGCTGCACTGTTGCCTGCTGTAAATCCCGACCAAGTTGATGAGGCGATTGACCATCCTGTAAAGGGGTTAACCCCTAGGGTCCTTGCCATACCTGCAGCATACAATCCTTCAAGAGAGGTTTGACAATTAACATCCGCATCAATGCCTAACTTATTGCTTTCATAAGCTGGCTGCCACTCAATATTATCTTCTAAAATGTCATAACCTTCTTCACGCTTACATTTATCAAATAGGATTGGCATCCAACCATGACTCACTTGAAGCATCCTGAATTTTTCCCGCTGTTCGTCAGTCATTCCCTCAACATTGATAGCTACTGGTGCATTACCTTTCATTGCTTCTTTGGCAGCAGCAACAATTATTTTAGAAGTTGGAGCCCTATCCTTTAACACTGGATCATACTTCTCCATGTACAATTCACCTTTGGCATTAATCCATTTAGCACCAATAGCAGGCATGATACCTGAGCCTTCTACTTCATGCTTAGCCGGTCTTATGTTGATATAATGAAATTCCGGGTTCTTAATTCTTGCGCCCGCATCATAAGCCATAAATGGGCCTGTGCCTTGGAGTTCACTAGCAAGGTGGTGCCCTCTAAACCCTCCACTATTCGTTGCTAAAATGACCGCTTTAGAATGAATTAAGTAGTTCTTGCGGTCTTTTAAGCTAATGCCTACGACTCCAGATATCCGGCCTTTTTTTCCTTTCAGTAAATCATAAATATAAATATGATTTAATATGTTTACCCCCTTTTGCAGAGCTACTTTGCGTAAAACAGTTAGCATGGTCGCTCCTGTAGCATGTTGTGGCCAGATATTCTTGACGTTTTGAGTGCCGCGAGCCTTTGTCCAGACATAACCATTTTTATCTTTCT
>NZ_BFAV01000040.1 GCF_002933875.1 Desulfocucumis palustris
GGAAATAAAATCGTTAATGAGGTCCTGTAAAGCACAATCCGTTATTGTAAGATATTTCCGCAAGGTATTTTTAAGCATCGTTAATATGAGTTGAAACGCTTCCGCAAAGCTTATATCCTGAAGCTCGTCACAGCAAAGATAAAATAAGTTGCCAAGAGTTTTTGGGTCTTTGCTTTCCCGGTTTTCAAGAGCAAGCAAGATATACCGGCAGAAAACGATTGTAGTATGGGCAACCATGGAGTCATAAGATCTTCCCTGGAACTCCTTGGCAAGGTTCAAAAAGGATTTGGTGGTTTTAAAGAACACCTCAATATCCCAGCGTTTTCCATAAGTCTGAATAATCTCTTTATCTGTCAGCTCTAAATCAGTTGCAAGTAATGCCAACCATTTTTTCGACTTGTTCCGGTCCCGGATGAATAAGATCCGTGCCGTCACAGGGTTACCCCCTGAGTCCTTGCCGATTCTTTGCCGGGTTTTTTAAGAAGTTCCTTGTAAAGGGTGCTAAGAGTCATCTTTTCGCCTTTATAGGTGTAATGAATCTTAAGCATACATATCACATGGAGGCGATGTTCACGCACCCTGCAGATAACGGACGGAAAGGCAAACCAGCTGTCGAAAAGAAGATGCCTTGCCTGG
>NZ_BFAV01000041.1 GCF_002933875.1 Desulfocucumis palustris
ATGAGTACGCCTCCGCTTGAGGCCTTGCCACGCCTTGCATCTGGAGCTTTTTGAACGGCCTCGGGCGGTAGTTTAGAAACATGTTTATTGTTTTTTCAATGTGTTTTTCAACACTCTCCTAGGCTAAATTAATCTACCGGTTAATTAAAAGTCAACTCTGTCCTCTTGATAATCTCGTTCTGCACACCCGGGTCCAGCCTGGTGAAATATGCGCTGAACCCTGCCACCCGGACCACCAGATCCTTATATTTTTCCGGGTGCAACTGTGCGTCCTTCAGGGTTTTGCTGCTGACTACGTTGAATTGTATATGCGACCCGCCCTGATCCATGTAGGTCTTGATGAGAGCAAGCAGGTTCCTTGTACCCCGCGTTCCTTCCAGGGCTGCTGGATGGAACTTCATGTTAAAGTGGTTGGAGTTGAACCTTACCGTGTCAAGCGCTTTGGCCGCTGAATTGACAAGCGCCGTAGGCCCGTTTTTATCGGTGCCGGGCATGGCCGATACGCTTCCGTCCGTGAGCGCCCGCCCGGCCCCCCGGCCTGTGGGCAGCGCCCCCATCACGGCGCCAAACAGATTGTGCAGGCTGTTGGAATAGGCTTCCGGCTTGCTCTTTTTGCCGCAATAGTTGCGTCCGGCCTTGTAATAGGCCTCATACACCACATCATAGCACTGCCGGACAAAATTATTCATTTCGTCCTCGTCGTTCCCATGTTTGGGAGCATCAAGGCACATCCGCTGAATCTCCTCATAACCTTCAAAGTTGACCGCTAACGCCTGTTTAAGCTGCTTCATCGTCAACTTTTTGTCTTCGAAGATCAACTTTTTCACAGCCATCAAGCCGTTGGCCGCGTCAATGGTACCCACATTGATCAGCAGATCGGCTGTAAACTTTGCGCCATTGTCCCAGCAGTCTGTTCCCTTTTCAATGCATCCGCCGGTCATGACTGAACGCAAAGGCAACGGCAGGTGTTCACAACACAGCATGTTCCCAATCCGGCCATGGCCGCGGACGGTTTTCAGGGC
>NZ_BFAV01000042.1 GCF_002933875.1 Desulfocucumis palustris
ATTGATGCCTGGATCGCCAAAGGAAAATATGCCAAACTATCGGAGCTTTGGGTGAAGGGTTTAATTTTTGATTGGAACAAGCTTTACGGCGGAGCCGGACCCCGCCGCATCAGCTTGCCCACATATCCCTTTGCCGGGGAACGCTGCTGGTTTTCCGGGGTTGAGGCCGGAGCCGGCAGCAGCACCTTAGCAGGTTTAGCCAGGACAGCTTCAATTCATCCATTGCTGCATCAAAACACCTCCAACTTTTCAGAACAGCGGTTCAGTTCGACCTTTACGGGGCGGGAGTTTTTTCTGGCGGATCATGTTGTGAAGGGCCAAAGGGTTTTGCCTGGAGCAGCCTATTTGGAGATGGCCAGGGCGGCAGTGGAACAGGCAACAGTGGCTTTAAAAGAAGGTCAGCCCGGGATTCGACTGAAAAATGTGATCTGGGCCCGACCCATTGCCGTGGGGGAACTGCCGGTTCAGGTACATATCGGGCTCTTCCCTGAAGACAACGGAGAGATCACTTATGAAATCTACAGTGAGCCGGAAGAGGCCGGTGCAGAGCCCATAGTGCACAGCCATGGCAGTGCTGTGCTGGGTATGGATGCAAAAGCTCCAACATTGGATCTAAGGGCCTTGCAGTCTTTGTGCAGCCAAAGCAGTCTCAGTTCAGCCCAATGTTATGAGGCTTTTAGTGCAATGGGGATCGACTACGGTACGGGACAGCGGGGGATTGAGAAAGTATATGTGGGAGCGGGGCAAGTATTGGCCAGGCTGTCCTTACCTTCTTCAGTCTACGATACCCGGGATAAATATATACTGCATCCAAGTTTGCTGGATTCAGCTTTTCAGGCGTCAATTGGCTTAATGACGGGCTCCGGTAATACGGCGCCATCCGATAACAGAGCCTCCCACAAGCTTATCCTGCCCTTTGCCCTGCAGGAGATTGAAATCCTCGGCAGTTGCACTTCCACCATGTGGGCCTTCATTCGATACAGTGAGGACAGCAAAGCCGGAGATAAGGTAAAGAAAATAGATATTGATTTGTGCGACGGGCAAGGGAAGGTTTGTGTGAGGGTGAAGAAATTTTCATCGAGAGTGCAGGAGAGAGAGCGCGCAACCGGCAATGTGCGGAATGCGGATACCTCCGGGGCCCCCTCTGAGCCGCTTTCCGGAACAGTCATGCTGACCCCCGTATGGGATTCAACGCCAGTGGAGAAGAGTCAAAACTTCCCATCCTCAACAGAGCAAGTTGTGATTGTTGGAGGGGTTAAAGACAGTAGGGATGCTATTCAACAACATTATTCAAAAGCGCGGATATTGGAGATTCAGTCCAATGATTCGGTGAATGAATTAGTAACAAGGCTGGAAGCGTATGGTTTTATAGACCACATTTTATGGATTGCTCCCCAAAATACTTTGGCATCCATGGCGGAGGAAGCATTGATTGAGGAGCAGAAACAGGGAGCACTCCTGGTTTTCAAAATGATTAAAGCCTTGCTTCAGTTAGGGTATGGAACGAGGAATCTAGGCTGGACAGTTATTACCACACAGGCCCAGCCCATCCATGGAAACGATTTGGTTAATCCAACCCATGCCAGTCTCCACGGGTTCTTCGGTTCCATGGCAAAAGAATATCCAAACTGGAAGGTTCGACTTATTGACTTGGAAGCCCATTGTGATTGGCCGATTGATGATGTTTTCACCCTAACCCCGGATCCCCGGGGAAATGCTTGGATCTATCGTAATCGGGAATGGTATCGGCAAAAGTTGATTCCAGTACGGCGCCCTCCATTAGCGGAACAAAAATTGTACAGGAAGGGCGGAATATATGTAGTGATAGGCGGCGCCGGCGGCATCGGGGAAGTCTGGAGTGAATATATGATTCGCACCTATCAGGCCCGGATCATTTGGATTGGCCGGCGGCAAAAGGATGAAGGCATTCAGGCCAAATTGGACAGGCTGGCGGCCCTGGGCCCCGCGCCCTACTACATTTCAGCTGATGCAGCCGATGGGAAAGCTCTACAGAACGCCTGTGCAGAGATTAAACATAGGTATTCAATGATTCACGGAGTGATTCATTCAGCGGTTGGCGTGCTGGATCAAAGCCTGGCGAATATGGACGAGGAACGTTTCCAAGCCGGGCTTTCGGCGAAGGTTGATGTGAGTGTGCGGATAGCTCAAGTTTTTCTTGAAGAGCCCTTGGATTTTGTACTGTTTTTTTCTTCCTTAAGCGCATTTGGAAAAGATTTTGGACAAAGCAGCTATGCCTCCGGCTGTACTTTTAATGATGCTTTTGCGCATCAACTCTCTCAGGAATTGACTTGCGCAGTGAAAGTGATGAATTGGGGTTATTGGGGTAACGTGGGTGTTGGAAGCGTTATTCCCAACACTTTAAAAAATCGTCTGGCACAGGCAGGCATAGGATTTATTGAGCCCCAGGAAGCCATGGAGGCCTTGGAAACACTCCTTGCCGGACCGTTGAATCAAATTGCTTTTATGAAGATTAAAAAAACCTCATCCCTGGAAGGTGTCAATTCTGAGGAATTGGTAGTAATTTATCCGGAAAATCTTATATCAAGTATCCAAAAAATAAAGAATAATATTCCGACCATCTTATTGCCTGATAAGGCTGCAATTTTCCGCAACAGCTCAACACCGATAGATTATTAACAGTGCCAGGCAGTTTTGACACAATCCTTTTCCTGCATAGCAGGATGAAAAAATTTAAAGTGTCAAAACAAAAAAATTAACGCAGGGAGTAAGAGAGGGGGTATCTTAAATGAATAATTTTGATCAGCTTCTTTGCCGGTTATTGTGGGGGCAATTACAATCCTTGGGGCTGTTTACAGAAAAGAATCCAGTTATGGCTGACCTCAAAACAAAATACAGGCTGTGTGATTTGTATGACAGGTGGCTGGAAGAAAGTATAGCGGTTTTAGTACGTAATAACTATCTTAGGCGCCATGGAGAGTCATTCATTGTGATCGACGCGCTCCCAATGGACATGGACGCTGCATGGAAGGAGTGGGACCGGCTGAAGATTACATGGCTGGAAGATCCCGACATGAAAGCCCATATGGTTTTGGTGGATGCAACAATACGGGCTTTGCCGGAAATTCTTACAGGAAAAGTGCCGGCCACTGATATCATGTTCCCGGATTCCTCCATGAAATTGGTGGAAGGTATATACAAAAACAACTTTGTAGCGGATTACTTTAACGAGATCCTTGCCAATACTGTAGCTGCCTATATTCAAGAGCAACTCAAACAATATTCGACCCCGCGAATTCGGTTTCTTGAAATCGGAGCGGGTACTGGTGGGGCCAGTGCAATGATTTTCCAAAAACTAAAGTTATATCAGGATTACATACAAGAATATTGCTACACAGATATTTCCAAAGCCTTTCTAATGCATGCTGAGAAAGAGTACGGCCCGCAAAACCCCTATTTGACCTATAAAATCTTTAACGTAGAAGAGTCTATTGGCGGACAAGGCCTCGACACCGGGGGATATGATATTGTGATTGCAGCCAATGTGCTGCACGCCACCAAAAACATTCGGCAGACCTTACGCAATATTAAATCAGTTTTTAAAAAGAATGGTCTGATTGTTCTAAATGAAATAAACCAAAATTCCTTATTTACTCACCTGACCTTTGGACTTTTAGAAGGATGGTGGTTGTACGAAGATAAAGTATTGCGTATCCCGGGATGCCCTGGATTATATCCGGAAACCTGGCAAAGGGTATTGGAAAGTGAAGGATATCGATCGGTCCTTTTTCCTGCACAAGAAGCGCACCACCTTGGTCAACAGATTGTTATTGCTGAAAGTGACGGGGTTGTTCGCCAAATTCAAAAGCATAACCCGGGCGTAATACCCGTGAAAATGAGAAACTTTACTCAGATGACAAAGCAATTACCTGAACAAAAACCTTTGACAACACAGACAAGAGGAATAACACAAAATTTGCTGCGTGAAAAGACTATAGCATATATTAAGAAATTGGTGGGAGAAACGCTTAAAATTCCCGGCAATAAGATTGATTCCTCAAAACCATTGGAAGCATATGGGATTGATTCAATTGTAATTAGCCAGCTAACCAATAGCTTACAAAAAGGCTTGGATGGCATTAGCAATACTTTATTATTTGAATATCAAACCATTGATGCTTTAGCGGAACACTTGATAAAAGCTCAAAAAGATTCGTTGAATAAACTGGTGGGGTTGGAAGAACGGAAACTTTACCAGGAGATTGCAAATGATAGCGACACCCTTGTGAAGTCATATCAAGCACACCGCATCCCGGCATTTAGAAAATCCGCACACCATTTCCGGCACCAGAATCAGGAAACAAAAAAATCAGAATCCCGGCCTTTAAGAGAACCCATTGCCATTATTGGCCTGAGCGGAAGTTATCCACAGGGGGAAAATTTAAACGATTATTGGGAGAATTTGAAAAAGGGCAAGGATTGTATTACAGAAATTCCTGAAAATCGTTGGTCATTGGAAGGATTCTTTCATCCGGATCCACAGGAAGCTGTGGCACAGGGCAAGAGCTATAATAAGTGGGGTGGGTTCTTGGAAGGGTTCGCAGACTTTGATCCTCTTTTTTTTAATATTTCGCCCCGGGAAGCGAGCAATATGGATCCCCAGGAAAGGTTGTTTATTGAGTCATGTTGGGAAGTTTTGGAGGATGCCGGATACAATAAGGAGCAACTTGCAGCGAAGTATAATGGCCGGATCGGTGTATTTGCGGGAATCACTAAAACAGGTTTTGATTTATATGGCCCTGATTTATGGAAACAGGGCGAAAAAGTCTATCCCCACACTTCGTTTAGCTCCGTGGCTAACCGGGTTTCCTATTTACTAAACTTACGAGGTCCCAGCATGCCAATCGACACCATGTGCTCTTCCTCGTTAATTGCAATTCATGAAGCCTGCGAACACCTTCACCATGGAGAATGTGAAATGGCAATTGCCGGCGGAGTGAACCTGTATCTTCATTCTTCGAGCTATATCGGTCTTTGTTCTCTTGGAATGGTTTCAAAAAATAATCAATGTGCTGCTTTTGGTCAAGGCGGGGATGGCTTTGTGCCTGGAGAGGGAGTGGGCTGTGTGCTGCTTAAACCGCTCTCCCGGGCAAAACAAGACGGTGATCATATCTATGCGGTAATTATAGGCAGTAATACCAATCATAGTGGAAAAACCAACGGCTACATGGTTCCAAGCCCTAATGCCCAGAGTGACTTAATTGTTGAAAGTTTTAAGAAATCCGGAGTCGATCCGCGAACGATAAGTTATGTTGAAGCTGCTGCGCTTGGATCGAATCTAGGAGATGCTATTGAAGTTTCCGCACTCACGAAGGCTTTTTCACAGTACACAGAGGACAAGTATTTTTGCGCCATGGGATCCGTCAAGCCCAATATCGGACATTTAGAAGCTGCTTCTGGAATTTCCCAGCTTACTAAAGTTATTTTGCAATTACAGCATCAACAACTGGTTCCTTCAATTAATGCAGAACCACTAAACCCCAATATTAATTTAAACAACACTCCATTTTACATACAGCGGGAATTCCAGAAATGGAAACGGCCAATGCTCAGAATCGATGGAGAAGAACGGGAGTTTCCGCGGCGCGCCACAGTCAGTTCATTCGGAGCAGGAGGGTCGAATGGCCATCTGATTGTGGAAGAATATATTCCTTCCGAAGAGGAAAAAATTCATACCCGTTCGATAAATTCTCCTCAGATAGTGATCCTTTCGGCCAGGAACACGGATCGATTATGCGCGGCTGCTCAACAAATGCTTGAATTTATTGAACTTCAGAAGGATTTTTCCTTATCAAATTTTGCTTACACACTCCAGCTGGGGCGAGAGGCAATGGAATCCCGGTTGGTAATGGTAGTGAATAACCGGGAAGAATTGCTCCAGGGCTTGAAGGAGTATCTGAAATCCATTAAAGCCAACAAAGATGTAGAGACCCCGATACCTATTTTTACAGGCCGGCGGGAAGAGCAACATTCGGAGCTCAAGGACCTATTGTCCGGGAAGATAGGGGAGAATCTGGTGCAAGCGCTTTGGGCGGAAAGAAATCTCGAAAAGCTCGCGCTCTACTGGGCCAAAGGAGGTGAGATTCCCTGGGAAGCACTCCACAAAGGGGAACGGGTCCGCAAGATTTCATTGCCTACTTATCCTTTTGAAAAACAGCAGTATTGGATAAATTTTAAAAGTGATAATAAAAAATCAAATTACCCAATGGCAAATACAGATTTCTCTAATTCAAAAGTTAAACAAAGATTTTTAGACAATAAAGGTAAGCTTGCAAAGGAATTGTATGAGGTTTTAAGCCAATTTAAATATAATAAAATTACTGTGGAATCAATAAATAAAAAAATGATTAACATACTAACTAATAATATGCAAGAAAACCAATCTTTACAAGAAACCGTTAATAATGTTTTAAATAAACTAGCGCATTCTCTAATTGGTGTGGAACAGGCAGTAGATGAAATGTATGAATATTTGCAAGGGCAAAATATGCTTAAGTTAAATATATTGGTAAAGGAAATAGTTTGTTGCGTATTGGATTTAAGTATGGAGAAAGTAGCTATGGATATTTCTCTGTCAGAATACGGGATGGATTCCATAGTCTTTATGGATCTATATCGCAATTTGAAAAAATATTTTACATCCCTGGATATAACATCGATTAAACAATGTGTTACCTTAAATGATATAGTTCTTGAAATAGGAAAACAGATAGATGATGAAGTGCTGAATCGTGTGGTTATAAGAAAAAATAAAGAGGAAAATTTTTATGCTAAAAGTATACTTTCCATGGGAAGCATGGAAGATATTAAAAAAATTGTATTGCAAGAAGATGAAATAGAAGAACAACGGGAAATAATTTTGCAAAAACTTAAAAAGATTTCCCGGGAGGAATTAATCAGGAGAAAAATATTTAAAAAAGATGTGGATGTTTATTTGTATAATACATTTGATGTGATGATTGATGAGCGAAATTGTCTCTGGATAATATTTAAAATCAAAGTGCTTGGGGAACAAGCAGCAATGGATATGCTTAATTTAAACGACCTTATTCATAATGGCATAGATATGGAGAAGATTCCAATTTTATATCTTACCCATTATGGAACCCATTTTTTGTTGGGAGGCGATCGGCTTTTCTTTGCGCAAAGTAATAGTAATGAGAAAGAAATAGATAAATTTCAGCAATGGGCTGAAAATTTTAAATTAATATTTAACTATGCTCCTTCGGAAAATTACCCTTTGTGTGTGGCAGTGTGTACAGGCACTGCCCAGGGGGGAGGGTTTGAATTATTAATTTCCTGTGATTTTCAGTTTGTTTTACCTCAAATAAAGCTTGGAGTGCCTGAGATTAAATCAAGTTTATATGCAGGAATGGGAGGATTAAGTTATTTGGCATCACAAGTGGGATTAGCCCGGACGAAGTTGCTTAATCTAACAGGGGGGTTAATTAATGGATATCAGGCGTATGAAATGGGTTTAATAAGCCATTTGTCTGTCAACCCTTTTTATGACGCGTATCACTTTTATGATGCCATACCCAATATGAAAATTGCAAAACATCTTAATTACCGTTTAAATCAACAGTATAAGGAATTAAGAAATAGGGATTTGGACGATTGGATTCAATTCACCCAGGCAAATGTTAAAGAAGGGTATCGATATATAATAGATGATTATAAAATGTTTAATTCCTTGGATTGAAATCTTGTAAATTATCGTTCGGAAATGAACAAAATTATATGGCCAATAACAGGGGTGGTTTTTATTAAAACGCATGTAAACGAACTGGAGTTTTTTAAAAATGATAAGGTTTATAGGGCATCGGTATGTTATTGCTTTATACCGACCTTGATATACAACGAAGAATTATTGAAATTTTTACATGAAAATGAAAAGAAATACTATAATAGCTTAATATATGATAGAAGGAGGAAAAGTTATCTTTTGGGGAGATACTCAGCCAAAATGGCTATTTCTTTACTGACAGGTGAAGATAACTTGAAAAAAATACTTATACAACAAGGAATTTTTAATCAGCCTGTCAATTGTTATTATAATACTGGAAATATACAGGTTAGTATTGCCCATTCCGATGAATTGGGTGCGGCAATAGCTTTTCCGGAGGCTTCACCTATGGGTATTGACGTTGAAAAGATTGACCCTAAAAAAACAGAGGTGTTACAATCACAAATAACAAAAGAAGAATTCGTATTATTTAAAAATCTACATCTTTCTTGCGAAAAAATACTTACACTTCTGTGGTCTACCAAGGAATCATTGTCCAAAGTATTGAAGACTGGCCTAACAATACCCTTTCAAATTTATGAGATAAGTGCGATTGAAGTTTATCAAAACCATGTTATTACCTATTTTAAAAATTTCAGACAGTACAGGACAGTATCCTTTACCCTAGGAAGATACATTTGTTCAATATCATATCCTAAACTACTTGATTTAAAATTTGATGTACAATCTATGAATTTTTTATTTGATTCCAATCAATACGATGAACTGGTCATTTGATAATATTTTTAAATCGAACTTTTTCGCCGCCATCGGTATAGTTTTCGGCATACTGCCTGCCAACAAGGCGGCCAAGATGGATCCCATAGAAGCGCTGCGGAGGGATTAATGTAAAACAGCGGGCCGGCGTGATAGCCGGCCCTGTTTATGCCGGCCCCCCAATTTTTTTAGAAACCAGGTGATTACCATGAAAAATAGAGCAGATTTCTACGGTTACTGTATTCTAAATATTATGCTCAGCCTTTTCTTCTTTCAAAGTGAATTCCTGGCTCATAAGGTTGCTGCAGTTGTCTTGTTTCTTTTTACTATGGTGATGTTAATATGGACTCCCCGCAAAAAAAATGATAATGATAATGGTAATGGCAAGAGTAATAAATAGCTAAAGCCGGCCAACAGGGAAAACAAGGGGAGAAAGTGGCGTTTTCAGGTAAACAAGAGTGTTTGAGGTAAGGCCCTGTTTTATGCGGTGTTTCCCGTTGAGAATTTGTTGTTTTGGAGAGAAAGAGGTTTCTTCCTTCCATCAAAAGACATCTCCTAAATTTATCTGTAAACCTTTTAATAAAGGTGATGTCAAAACCCCTTTTTCATCGTAGGTGTTTGCGATAATCCAGTTGTTCCCGCCGGCGGTGTATACTTCTATGACTTTAATTTCCGGGTCCACCACCCAATATTCCTTGACCCCGTATTTGTAGTACATCCTGCTTTTTTCCACCCGGTCATATTTGGCTGTGGATGGTGACAGCACTTCAACAACTAAATCCGGGGCGCCCTTGATGTTATCTTCGGTGATAATATCCAGACGGCTGGCGGAGATAAATAATATGTCAGGCTGCGGTTTGTCCGTATGGCTAAGAACAACATCGGTGGGTGCGTCCAAAACCTTTCCAAGACCGTACTCCCGGACAAATGATGTGATATGCCAAACTAAGTTGGCCTTTACCAGCTGGTGAATGGTTTTCGGGGCCGGGACCAAAATTAGTTCACCCCCGATTAGCTCATACCGGTTATTGTCGGTAATCTTTAAATAATCTTCATAAGTATAAATGCCGTTAGTTTCTTTCATCTTCGCAAAGCCTCCTATCGGCTTCCTTTTCTTCATGGCCGAAGGTCAGCCTTTTCCCGTGCCGCCTTTCAATCCTTCTCCTGTTCCTTTTCCAGCCGGTCGATGCGTTCCATTTCGGTAACAACCTTGCGCAGGTGGTCCGCCATTATTTTTCTGGCCCTCTGGCTGTTTCCGGCTTTTATTGCCTCATATATTTCCCTGTGTTCTTCATAAAGCCTGCCGGGGGTGCCGGAGGTTGACGATATCCACAGTTTTCTGGTGAATTGCAGGGTCTGATTCATGGTATCGTATATGGTGGTCATCATCCTTATTAACAGGGGGTTGCAGGTGGCCTCGGCGATGCTGTTGTGAAACAGTAAATCTGCTTTCTCACCGGTTGAGCCGGTGCGTAAATCATCTTCCATTTGTGCCAGGGCTTTTTCCATGTTCTTGATGTTTTCCTCCGACGCCCTTTCCGCCGCCAGTCCCGCCGACTCCACCTCCAGTCCCTTGCGAACCTCCATAATATCCTTGATTTTATCCTTTTCCAGTATAAAGGCAAAAGCAAGGGACTCAATGATATCATTGGGGTTGGACTGGCGCACGAAGGCGCCCTCACCGGGTTTGACTTCGATCAGCCCCGCCACGTCCAGGGCGCATAGCGCCTCCCGTACGCAGGTCCTGCTCACCTGCAGTTTCTCCGAAAGTTCCCTTTCGGACAGCAGCTTGTCTCCGGGGCTTAAATTTCCGGAGACGATCAAACTTTTTATCTGATCCACGATGGTTTCGTATATCCGTTTTGTTTTAATTGGCTGCAGTTCCATATATATTTCCTTCCCCGAAGAATACTTCAAAACATTTTGTGCTCCGAATTGCCGGCTGTTTACCGGATAGTGGTGTCTATCAAATAATTATATATTATTTGTTATGAACACAAAAGCAAAACCGGTCCCTTATTTCAGGTTTTGACTTCATGTATTTCCTGCCGGCGGCAGGACGGAATCTTAAATATTGCGTTATAAAATATTAGTTAATATAATTATGTTAATTGGGTCAGACCAGCAGACCATTGTGGTGTGGCTTAACAGCGGCGGCGGTCCCTGTTTGTCAGGGGATGCCTGCTGCATAATTATTTGGAGGGAATATCATGGACATAAAACAGGTGAGAGCGGCGGCAAGAAAAAAACTGGAGGGTTACTGCAGGGTTTGTAATGTATGCAACGGCAAAGCCTGTGCCGGGGAAGTGCCGGGCATGGGCGGAGTGGGGACCGGTTCGGCCTTTCAGGCCAACCTGGAGGCCCTGGCAGGTGTGCGTTTGAACATGCGCACCCTTCACGAGGCCCGGGATCCCGATACCTCACTGAGTATTTTGGGTTTGGATTTAAAAACCCCTGTTCTGGCCGCCCCCATGACGGGCACCCCCTATAACATGGGCGGGGCGCTTACCGAAAGAGAATTTATAGGAATGATTATATCCGGCAGCCGCCAGGCCGGGTCCATCGGCTTCTCCGGGGACGGCGCCGACCCGGCCATGTACGATTCGGGGTTGGAGGCAATTGCCGCTGAAAGCGGCCGGGGAATCGCGATAATTAAACCCCGGGCGCAGGACGCGGTTATTGAAAGAATACGCCGGGCGGAAGCCTCCGGCGCCCGGGCCGTGGGGGTGGACATAGACGGCGCCGGCCTTGTCACCATGGCCCTGAAAGGGCAGCCGGTGGGTCCCAAAACCCCGGCGGAATTAAAGGAATTGGTGGCGGCCACGGATTTGCCTTTCATTATAAAGGGAATAATGACCGTTGATGAGGCTGAGGCTGCCGTAGAGGCAGGTGCCGCCGCCATCGTGGTATCCAACCACGGAGGACGGATTCTGGACCATACCCCCGGCGCGGCGTCGGTCCTGCCGGCCATTGCCGGGGCAGTGGGGTCGCGGCTTATTGTCCTGGCCGACGGAGGAGTGCGCGGCGGACTGGATACCTTGAAGCTTCTGGCCCTTGGCGCCGACGCGGTATTGATTGGCCGTCCCCTGGTGGTGGGCGCTTTCGGCGGCGGGGCGGAGGGAGTAAAACAGATTATTGAAAAGATGACGGCTGAATTGAAACAGTCCATGATTTTAACCGGATGCGGCTCCCTGGAAGATATTACTGAGAGGATTATCGCCTGACAGGCAATGACGAAAAATAATAAACTTGTATCGGACCGGGTAAAAACAGTGATAGAATTAATCATAGAAGACGGGATAAATATGAAAGGGAGTTTTGTTAAACATGAACCTCGGCGATATATACCGGCTGGCCATTGAGAAGGGCATGGAGAGCGATTTAAGGGGCGCTGAAAGGCTGGAACGGCTGCTGAATGCAGAAAAGGAAAAATTTGAAAAGCTTTCCGAAGAGCAGAAAAAGGAATTCGACCGGGACAGGCTGTTCAATCCCTTTCACGATACCCGCATCCTTTTCGGCGATGAGAACCTGGAGGTAAAATCGGTGCTGGCGGGAATAGACGTTGAGGTCGAGGAACTTCTGCTGGCTGACAGGCTGAGGTCGAAAAACACACCCGTTGACCTTGTCATTGCCCACCATCCCGAGGGCAAGGCCCTGGCGAATCTATACAGGGTAATGCACTCCCAGGAGGATCTCTATGCCGGATTCGGTGTGCCTGTAAACGTTGCCGAAGGCGTGATGACCGGAAGAATCGGCGAGGTCAGGAGGGGGTTGATGCCCCGTAACCACAACCGGCCGGTGGATGCGGCCCGGGTATTGGGCATACCTTTTATGTGCGTGCACAGTGCCGCCGACAACAACGTGGCCGACTATTTGCAAAAATTAATGGACCATAGAGAGCCTGAAACTTTAAAGGATATTATCGATATTTTAAAGGAAATTCCCGAATACCGGGAGTCCGCGAAAAACCAGTCTCCGCCCATGGTATACGCGGGCAAGGAAAAAAACAGAGCCGGAAAGGTCATGGTTTCCATGGCCGGGGGCACCAGCGGCCCGGAAAAGATATTCGAAGGCCTGGCCAGGGCCGGGGTGGGTACTGTTTTGATGATGCACATTCCGGAGAAAAACCGGCTGGAGGCGGAAAAACACCATGTCAACGTGGTGGTGGCGGGCCACATGGCCAGCGACTCCCTGGGCATGAACCTCTTTCTGGATGAACTGGAGGAACGGGGCGTGGGGATAAGGGCCTGTTCCGGTCTGCTGTGCCACAGCCGGGCGCGCTGAAACTGTAACAGAATCGTAACATTTCCGTGCTTATTCTGCAAAACTTTAAGGCTATACTGATATCCATAAAGGGGCTCAAAAACAAAGCAGGGCAAAACCGGTGCTCAGGTTATAGTTTGCTGGTTTCCGGCAGCACCTTAAAACTGCGGTGAGCAGGGTCATATGCCGGGATAGAAGCAGTACACCGGAGACAAGAATGGCTTATCGCTCCTGACGTTCGCCGCCGCCTGACAACAGGCAACCGAATTGCCGGGCGAAGTTTTAAACAGCCCCCGGGAAAAAATTATGGAGGTGACCCAGATGAAAAGAAAAACAGCGGTGGCTGTGGCGCTGCTGGTCCTGGCGGCGCTGGTGGCCGTGCCCGCTCTGGCTTCCGCCGACACCGCCAGTGACGCAAAAGCCTGGTTTGACCAGATGTTCACGGCTAAAAAGGCCTGGGTTGATCAGGCTGTAAAGGATGGACGGATTACCGCCGAGCAGGGTGATGCCTGGAAGGAGCATTTTAACCAGATGTACCAGTTCCACCAGGAGAACGGTTATGTCTGCCCCATGGGAGGACCCGGAGCGGGTTATGGCATGGGGATGGGTAACGGCAGGGGTCCCGGAGCCGGCTTCGGCATGGGAAGATGGGGCGGTCAGGCGCCTGCGGCCGTCACACCGGGGCAATAACAATAAACAATAAACAATGGAAAAACCCCGGAAGAGACCGGGGTTTTTCCATTGCCCGGGGACAGGTGAATTTCAATCGGTGACATAAACCCTGGGCACCCGCTTGCTCAGCAGGCAGAGCATTTCGTAGCTGATGGTATCCAGGCATTTGGCTACTTCTTCCAGCGGCAGCTCCGGGCCGCCGAAAAGCAGCGCCTGGTCGCCGGAGCGGACACCGGGGATGCCGGTAACGTCCACCATGCACTGATCCATACATACAATTCCCACAATGGGCGCCCGGCGCCCCCGTATAAAAACGCTGCCTCTTCCGGAAAGCCTTCTGGGCCAGCCGTCCGCGTAGCCCAGGGGAAGGGTGGCAATGGTGGCCGAGGTCCGGGTGACATAGGTGCAGCCATAGCTCACCGGGGTATCCGGCGGAACTTCTTTAACGAAAGCTACCCGGGCTTTGAGGGCCATTGCCGGCCTCAACCGGATTTTACGCTCAACTTCCGGCGAGGGCCAGTGGCCGTACAGCACTATTCCGGCCCTGACCATGTCCAGATGAGTCTCCGGCATGTCCACTGTGGCCGCGCTATTGGCCATGTGCCGTATCTTAATTTCTATTCCCCCGGCTTTTATCCGGTCCACGGCCTGCAGAAAATTATTATATTGCTCCTGGGCAAAGGTTTTGTCCCCGGAGTCGGCCGAGGCAAAATGAGAGAAAACCCCCTCTATTTCCAGTCCCGGCATAGCGCCCAGAGCCTCCGCGAATTGGCCCGCGTCTTCTGGTTTTATGCCGATGCGGCTCATGCCTGTGTCGATTTTGATATGCACTTTGGCTTTCGTTCCGGCGGACCGGGCCGCCGCCGAGAGCGCCCGGGCATCCTCAATGGAAAAGACTGTCTGGGTAAGCCCGTGGGCGACCACCAGCGAAGCCTGCTCCGGCGGAGTATAGCCCAGTATAAGAATGGGGGAGTCAAACCCGGAGCGCCTGAGCTCCAGGGCTTCCCCAAGAATTGCCACCGCCAGCCGGTCCGCGCCGGCTTCCAGAGCGGTCCGGGCCACCGCCGGCGCCCCGTGGCCGTACGCATCCGCCTTGACCACGGCGCAAAAGGCCGTGCCGGGTTTGAGCAGGGCCTTCACCCTGCGAAGGTTTTGGCTTATGGCCGGCAGGTTCACCTCAGCCCATACTGGCCGCTGGAACATTGCTGTTTCCTTTCTGGGGTCAGGCTATTAACTTATTAACTTATTTCATGAAATAAGTTAATAAGTTAATAGCCTGACCCCATCTACTATTGAAGGGGAGTGTATTCCAGTCCCAGGGCCTCGGCCACCGCCTGGTAGGTGACCTTTCCGTCAATTACATTAACGCCCCTGGCCAGGGCCGCATCTTCCCGCACCGCCCGTGAAAAGCCTTTGTTGGCCAGGGCCAGGGCATAGGGTAAGGTTACATTGGTCAGGGCAAAGGTGGATGTTCTGGCCACGGCGCCCGGCATGTTCGCCACCGCGTAGTGAACAACATCATGTTTGATAAATACAGGGTCGTTGTGGGTGGTAACCCGGTCTATGGTTTCCACGCAGCCGCCCTGATCTATGGCCACGTCCACTATAACCGAGGCCGGCTTCATGGACTTGACCATGTCTTCGGTGATTACCCGGGGAGCCCGGGCGCCGGGTATCAGCACCGCTCCTATAACCAGGTCGGCCTTGGTCACCGCTTCTTTAACGTTGTACGGGTTGGAGATAAGGGTTTTCAGCCTGGCGCCGAAAATATCGTCCAGGTAGCGTAAACGGTTGGGATTTTTATCCACGATGGTTACGTCGGCTCCCATGCCCACCGCTATCTTGGCTGCGTTTGTGCCCACCACACCGCCGCCGACAATGACTACTTTGGCCGGGGGCACGCCCGGCACTCCTCCCAGCAGTACGCCCAGTCCGCCGTAGTGTTTTTCCAGGAATTGAGCGCCGATCTGCACCGACATCCGTCCCGCCACTTCGCTCATGGGGGTCAGCAGGGGCAGCGCCCCGTCGCTGGTCTGGATGGTTTCGTAGGCTATGCCCGTAACCTTTTTGCGCAGCAGCGCCCCGGTCAATTCAGGCTCCGGGGCCAGGTGCAGGTAGGTAAAAAGCAATTGGTTCTCCCTGAACAGATCATACTCCTGGGCAAGGGGTTCCTTGACCTTTACAATCATGTCCGACACCCCGAAAACTTCCCCGGGGGAAGCCAGCATTTCCGCGCCTGCCGCCACGTACTGCCGGTCACTGATGCCGCTGCCGGCACCGGCGCCGGACTCTATAACCACTTTATGGCCGGCGACCTTAAAGGCTTCTACACCTGCCGGGGTGATGGCGACTCTGTTTTCATTGTTTTTTATTTCCCTGGGAACTCCTATAATCATGTCCAAATCCTCCCCTCTTGGTGGTCAATATATTAATGTCAGTTTAACAAAAACATTGCTGTTTTTCTGTAATAATCAATACCTGTTTTGTTGTTTTGATGCAAATTGTTAATGGTAAACCATTATATGTTGCTGTGAATTATACTTCTCCTGTGGTTTTAGTCGCATTAACCCCCCGGGGGGGATATTTAGCGCCGGGCAGCCGGCTGCTCCCTGCCCAGACCCAGGGTGTAGTAGGCTATCAGCAGCAGTAAAAGCCAGGCCGGTCCCACGTATAATGCCACCCTTGTTCCCGGAGCCAGGGCCATCACGACCACCACGAAGGCCAGGAAGGCCAGGGTCAGCCAGTTGGACAGGGGATAAAAGGGCATGCGGTATTTGATTCCCGCCAGCTGCCGGGAATCAAGGCTGTTACGGAACTTCATCTGGGATATGACGATTACCGCCCACACCCAGATGCCCCCGAAGGTGGCCACGCTGGTGACGTAAACGAATACTTGGGCGGGGACCAGGTAATTTAGAAGCACCCCAAGGAGCAGTATGAAGGCCGAAATAAGTATACCGGCCAGGGGCACCCGGCTCTTGCTGAGCCTGGAGAATATTTTCGGGGCCTTGCCCTGCAGAGAGAGGTTGTACAGCATCCTGCCGGTGCTGAATATACCGCTGTTGCAGGAGGAAAGGGCCGCGGTGAGCACCACGAAATTAATTATGCCCGCCGCGGAACGGATTCCCAGGTTGGAGAATGTCATCACGAAGGGGCTGCCTTTGGTGCCTATCTCATTCCACGGATAAAGGGACATGATAACGAAAAGGGCTCCCACGTAGAAGATCATAATCCTCCAGAATACCTTGTCGATGGCGGAAGGTATGGTCTTTTCCGGATTTTTGGCCTCGCCGGCGGTGACGCCTATGACCTCAACCCCCACGAAGGCAAACATTACAATCACCAGGGATAGAATCAGGCCTTCAAATCCCATGGGCAAGAAACCGCCATGGGCCCACAGGTTGGATATGCCTATGGCCACACCGTGGTTGCCCAGTCCGAATATTATCATGGCCAGGCCGGTTACAATCATGGCGATGATTGTGACCACCTTTATCAGCGCGAACCAGAACTCGAATTCCCCGTAAGCGGAAACCGCAATGAGGTTGACGCAGGTCATGGCCAGCAGCGCCAGCAGTGCCCACAGCCACTGGGGCACACCCGGGAACCAGTATTGCATGTACACTCCCGCCGCGGTAATTTCGGCCATGCAGGTAACCACCCACATGAACCAGTAGGTCCAGCCGGTAATATAGCCCGCCAGTGGGCCCAGGAATGTGTAGGAATAGGTGCTGAAGGAACCCGCCACCGGGTAGGACACCGCCAGCTCACCCAGTGCCCGCATGATAAAGAAAATGAACAGGCCGGCTATAATGTAGGACAGTATCAGTGCCGGTCCCGCCGCTTTTATGGCGGTGGCGGAGCCCAGGAACAGACCCACCCCGATGGCCCCGCCGATGGCGATTAGCTGGATATGGCGCTCCTGCAGGCCGCGGTGCAGATCTTCTTGCATAACATTCTGAGACATGCTTTTCCCTCCTTTATTTGATTTTATTTTTAATTATCAATATTTCGACAATTTTTGTAAGTCGTAATAATGATATGTTTTTGTAGATTGTTTACTTGATCAGAGCATGTCATTTTTGCGATATTTTTATTTATTTTTGCGTTTTTCTGTTTAGAATCAGTCCTAAAAAAGGAGACATGTTCCATTACTTCATTATCCGGGCGGGTATAAGATATTTTTATAAGCAGGAACCGCCGTCCAGATGGCCAATATTTATATCCGGCCCGCGTGGGCCGGGATTGCCGGGGGGAGGAATTTGTACGACCGGTGCTGCAGCCAATCCGCTGCTTCTGGTGGACCAGGAAAAATTCCTGAAAATAATCGAGGTGTTCACCAGGGCCACGGACATCACCATCGACATTAATGATGCCAGGGGCTATCCCCTGGTTGAGCATGATTTCTTTTACGGTTTTTGCCGCACCATTCGCAGTAATCCGGAAGGACTCCGCCGCTGCATCAAATCAAACGCGGAAGTTGGTTTTATGGCTTCAGCCACCGGGCAGGCCAGTGTGTGCAAATGCCACGCCGGGATCATGCTGGTGGCGGTACCCATACTGATAGACGGGAAATTCTGCGGCACCATTACCGCGGGACAGATGCGCCTGGAGCAGCCCGACGGGAAGGCGCTGGAGCAAATGCTCCGGGCCACCGGGGATTTGGGATTTGATCCCCGGGAACTGGCCAGGTCTTTTTTGGATGTGCAGGTGGTAACCCCGGAGAAATGCCGGGCTGCCGCGGAATTAATAAGCTATATGGTCAATTCCATAGCCGAGCTGATCTACTTTCACCAGCTCAGGGAGACCCGCACCCGGGAAAAACTGAAGCTCATGCACGAGGAAAAAAACCGGGCGGAGATGGAAAACGCCCTGCGGATGGCGGAGTTGAAGAATCTGCAGGCCCAGATTAAACCGCATTTTCTGTTCAATACCTTAAATACCATCACCGGCCTGGTGATACTGGGGGAAAACCACAAGGCCCAGAACACATTGTACGCCCTGACCGGATTGCTGAGGTACAATTTTAACGACCGGGGGGATCTGGTTCCCCTGGGTGAGGAACTGGATTATGTAAAGAATTATCTGGCCATACAAAAAATGCGTTTTGGTGAAAAAATACAGGTGGAAATAAATGTCCAGCCGGAATTGCTGGAGGCTCCGGTACCCTGCCTGACTTTGCAGCCCCTGGTGGAAAACGCCTGCGTTCATGGACTGGAGTTCCGGGAAGCGGACGGGGCGTTGAATATCAGCGCCGCCAAAAAGGGTACGGATATGGAGATTTGCGTTATGGACAACGGCCCCGGTTTCTCCCCGGCTGTGCTGGACAGGCTTAATGCTTTTTTGGCGGGGACTTCGGGGAAAACTGGTCCGGACCTGTCCGGCGGCGGCGGGGCCGGGCTGGGCCTGGGCAATGTGCACAGGCGGCTGCAGTTGTATTATAATGAAAGTTACGGGTTGAGTGTGGACAGTAAACCGGGCTGCACCAGGGTAATAATGAGCCTGCCGGTGGTGGAAATGCGGTTTTCGGAAGGTGTCGGGGAGCTATGAAAAGATCCTTTGACCTATTGATTGCCGAGGACGAGCCGCTGGAAAGGAAGGTTTTGCGCCACCTGCTGGAAAAAAGCGGACTTCCCCTGGGCAATATATACGAGGCCGGCAGCGGCAGGGAGGCCGTGCAAACGGCACTGGCCAACCGGCCGGACATAATGGTGATGGATATAAGAATGCCGGGAATGGACGGACTGGAGGCGGCCAGGGAAATAAAGGAGCAGCTGCCCGGTGCGGTGATAATCATTTTGACGGCCTATGATCGCTTTACCTATTCCCAGAAGGCAATCAAAATAGGGGTGGCGGATTTTTTGCTGAAACCGGTGCAGCCGGAGGAATTGTACGGTACCCTGCGCGGAGCTATAAACAGAGTTGAGGCTTCCCGGCACGAATCCATACTGCCTCCCGGGGAAATGCCCGTGATACCCCCGGGAGTCCGGGAGATTGCCGGAGAGATAATGTGCGGCAACCCCGGGCAAGCCGCAGCCAGGTGGACACGGCTGGCCAACCGGTGGCTGGAAAGCCTGCCGGGCAAGCCCGAGGCCGGGCCGGCAAGGTGGTTTGCCTGGGAGGTGCTGGTCATAGTATTTCAGGACCTTCAGCAAAGCAACCTGTTCGCCGGGGAACTGCACAGCCTGAAAAATGAACTGGGCGGGCAAATAATTGATATATCCGGCACCGTCGACATGCTGCGCTGGGGCCGGCGCATGGTGGACGAGTTTGACCGGCTTTTCCGGGGCAGCGTGAATTTCGACCAGTTGGTGGTCCACCGGGTTCAGCAGTATATCAGGGAAAATTACTCCCAGGAGCTCTCCCTGCATACCCTGGCGGGAATGGTACACCTGAACCAGGCCTATTTAAGCCGCCTGTTCAAACAAAAAACGGGTATCAGCTTTACGGATTTTCTTACAAGGGTGCGCCTGCAGGAAGCCAAACGCCTTTTGTTGACCACCGGCCAGTCCATTGATGAGGTGGCGGCGGCGGTGGGGTTTAAAAACAACAGTTATTTTACCTCGGTGTTTAAAAAGCGCGAGGGAATTAACCCGTCGGAATTCCGCAGCCGCCAGTCCTGAAAAACACCCGCGTCTGCACAATACCCCTGAAAACAGGGGTATTATTGTTTAGAAGGGTTTAATATTGCTCACAGTTACAAAAAGGGGCGGGAGGTTTTATTTTTGTTGATAAAACCTCCTACCCCTTTTTGTATTGCTAAACCTTACCATGGATCTAATAAGTTGCCGCCAACCTATTGTTATAACTTAAGATGTATGTTATATTTTCTTTGGTTAACACTAATTTTTAATTGTTTACTGGTGAATTTTTCATTTTTTGTAGATATACCATATTTTACTAAGGGGTTTTGGCATTGATTAGATTTGAAAATGTATCCAAGGTGTATGGTGCCCAGGCAGTTGTTAAAAACATTGACTTCCAGGTGGCCCAGGGAGAGTTTCTGGTGCTTATCGGCCCCAGCGGATGCGGCAAAACCACCACCCTGAAAATGATTAACCGGCTGGTGGAACCAAGCGGCGGTAAAATTCTGGTGGGCGGCAGGGACATAATGCAGCTTGACCCGGTGATGTTACGCAGGGAAATTGGCTATGTGATTCAACAAATCGGGCTTTTCCCCAATATGTCCATTGAGGAAAATATTGATTTGGTACCCCGGCTATTGGGTTGGGAAAAGGAAAAAAGGGCGGGCAGGGTACGCGAATTGCTCAAACTGGTGGATATGGATTACGACATGTATGCCGGGCGTTATCCCAACGAGCTGAGCGGCGGGCAGCAGCAGCGTATTGGCGTTCTCAGGGCGCTGGCCGCGGAACCTTCAATTATATTGATGGATGAGCCCTTCGGGGCGCTGGATCCCATAACCCGGGAAAATCTACAGGATGAGTTGAAGAATTTACAGAACAAATTGCAAAAAACCATAGTATTTGTTACCCATGACATGGATGAGGCCATTAAGCTGGCCGACCGTATCGCCATAATGAGGGATGGCGGCATAGTCCAGCTGGCTTCCCCGGAAACAATACTCAGGCATCCCAAAGACGATTTTGTGGTGGAATTCATAGGCAAGCACCGGGTCGGCAGTGAGCTGGCAACCGTGGAATCCATCATGAAAAGCAATCCTGTGATTATAGGGCCTGACAAGGGAGGGGCGGAGGCCCTTGCGCTGATGAGGCGCAAAGGTGTGGATACCCTGCTGGTGGTGGATGGGGAGAAAAAGTTACTGGGTGTGCTGTCCATCGAGAAGCTTGATCGGGAACACAAAGCAGTCCGGCTGATAAAGGATGTTATGGATACAAATTTGCCTGTGGTTACGGCTGAATCTTCCGCCAGCGAGGCCTTTGACCTCTTGATTGGGCAGGGACTAAAATATCTTCCCGTGGTTGATGAGCAAAACCGGCTGTTGGGACTGGTTACCAGGACCAGCATGGTCAATGCCCTGGCTGGTGTGGTTTGGGGAGAGGAGGATGGCGTTGAGTCCAATTTTTGAACTTTTAGCCACACGCTGGCCGGAAATAAGCGTGGCCCTCTGGCAACATATTTATCTCTCAATGGGCTCAGTGGCTTTTGGAATTCTTATTTCCGTTCCTCTGGGTATCTGGCTGTCTTCCAGGGATAAAACAGCCAGGATGGTGCTCGGGGTGTTCGGGGCGGTACAGACCATTCCCAGCCTGGCTTTTCTGGGCTTTGTGCTGCCGGTGCTGGGTATCGGCACGCTGCCGGCCATGACCGTACTCTTTATTTATTCTGTTTTACCCATATTACGCAACACCTATACGGCAATTAAGGAGGTAAACCCTGCTTTGCTTGAGGCCGGCACCGGCATGGGCATGACCGCCCGGGAACTGCTTTTTATGGTTAAACTGCCCATGGCGTTGCCGGTGATAATGTCGGGAATAAAAATATCAACCGTTTATATAATCAGCTGGACAACCTTTTCCGCCCTTATCGGCGCGGGTGGTCTGGGTGATCTTATCTACGGCGGCATGAATGTTTATGATCTGGGCTTAATTGTGGCGGGAACCATTCCTGCGGCGCTGCTGGCTATTCTGGCCGGTTCGATTCTGGGACGGCTGGAGAGGGCTGTTAAGCCCCGGGGACTGAGGTAAGCCTATGCTGTAAAAAAAAGGAGGGGGTGAGTTTATGTATAACATACTGGCGCTTACCTTGCAGCACCTGTGGCTGTCGGCCGCCGGAGTTTTGATAGCCTGTCTGGTGGGAATGCCATTGGCCGTGGTATTGCTGCGATACCGTGTTTTAGCGGGGCCGGTGATGGCTGTTATAGATGCCTTTCAAACCATACCCAGTCTGGCCATGCTGGCAATACTAATGTATTACCTGGGCCTGGGGAATACCACTTTAATAGTGGCGCTTTTTATATACGCGCTGCTGCCCGTTGTTAGAAATACATACGTCGGGCTGGACGGTGTGAACCGGGAATTGCTGGAGGCGGGAAAGGGAATGGGTATGACCCGCTGGCAGATACTCAGGCTGGTTCGTATTCCCATAGCCCTGCCGGTAATTCTGGCAGGTTTCCGGGTGGCCATAGTGACTTCCATCGGCATTGCCACCGTTGGTACGCTGATTGGCGCGGGGGGGCTGGGTGATCCTATCTGGAGGGGGATACAGCTTTCCGACACGGCCTTAATTCTCTGGGGAGCCGTTCCCGCAGCCGTGATGGCGGTTCTGTCGGATATTCTGCTGGGCAGGCTGGAAAAAACCGTGATTCCAAGAGGAATGAGAGTTAAAATAGCTGATTGAAGGGGTTGTTTATTATTAGAAAAATTATATTACCGGTTTTATTGCTGTCAATGGCGCTGGTGTTTGCCGGATGCGGGGGCGATAACTCCCCTGCGGGTTCAAAGGGCAAAGTTGTGGTGGGTTCGAAAAATTTTAATGAGAATATCATTCTTGGAGAGATGCTGACCCAGCTGATTGAGGCAAAAACCGATTTAACCGTGGAACACAAACCCAATCTCGGGGGAACGATGGTGTGTTTTAACGCCCTGAAAAAGGGCGATCTGGACCTGTACCCCGACTATACAGGAACCGGCCTGATGGCCATATTAAAAAGGCCTGTTGAAACCGACCCCGACAAGGTGTATAACCTTGTGCAGGAGGAATACAATAAACAGTTCGATTTGAAATGGATGAAACCTTTCGGGTTTAACAACACCTACGCCATTGCCGTTCGTCAGGAAACCGCGGAAAAATATAATTTGCAAAAAACCTCCGACCTTGCCGCTTTGTCCGGGGACATGCTTTTTGGAGGGGAACAGGAGTTTTTTAACAGGCAGGATGGTTACGACGGGCTGATTAAAGCCTACGGGCTTAAATTTAAGGATACCAAATCCTTTGAAACCGCGTTGAAATACCAGGCCGCGGCCCAGAAAAAAATTGATGTCACCGATGCCTTCAGCACCGACGGAGAATTAATTACTTATAATTTAAAAATACTTGAAGACGATAAAAATTTCTTTCCACCTTATTTTTGCACGGCGGTGGTAAGGAACGACACCCTTAAAAAATATCCGGAGCTTGAAGAAACCATCAACCTGCTGGAAGGAAAAATAAGCGATGAGGAAATGCAGCAATTAAACTACCAGGTGGCGGAGAAAAAGCGGGAAGCCAAGGATGTGGTGGTAGAGTTTTTACAGGATAAGGGCATCATATAAAAATAATAATCTCTATATGACAGGAAAGTGCGATACTGTCAAATATCCCGGATTTAGCATATAAATCCGGGTTTTATTTTTGCCGTAAACACGGACGTGAATATTCTTTTTCCTTCTTAGGTGTACTTTAAAAGCCAATCCCGGATTTTTTACGGTTTCAGCCGGACCCGTCATCCAACCCCCCATACCCGGAATGGATGCAGTTGGATATTTTTGGGGGTTCGGGCGGCCAAGTTGTTAAATAAAGGTTATTTTTTCCACTCCATTGTTCATATCAATGTAGTATACAAGCTTCATAATTTAATCGAGGAGTGGTTGGGGTGGCCGGAAAATGGCATTTGATGACCCCGGAGGAGGTACTGGAGGTTTTTCGCTCCGATCCGGTCAGGGGGTTGGAGGAGAAGGAGGCGTCGGACAGGCTGGCCAGGTTCGGCCCCAATGAAATTGGAAAAGAGCCGGTTTTACGCGCCGGGCAGATTTTTGTGGAGCAATTCAGGGATATAAAGCTTTCCGCTTTGCTGGCGGTGGCGGCTCTAACCGGGCTCACGGGGGAATATGCCGGGGCGGCGGCAGTGCTGGTCATGGCCCTGCTGGGGGCTGTGACCGGGTTTATCCAGGAATACCGTACTGAAAAAAATATACGCCGGGCAAAGGATGCAATAGTTCCCCGGGCCAGGGTGGTCCGGGACGGCAAGGAAAAAACAGTGCCGGCAAAATTAATTGTACCCGGCGATCTGGTTATCCTGGAACAGGGCGACATAGTTCCGGCCGACCTGAGACTCACCTGGACAAGCAGTCTGCAAATTGAGGAAGCTGTTCTTACAGGGGATACCGGCCCGGTAATAAAGTCGGAGCCTGAGGAATCCGGGGAGGACTCCCCGGGGCACCGCCGGAACATGGCTTTTGGGGGTACGGTGGTGTCCGGCGGCAGTGGCAGGGGGGTGGTTGTGGCCACCGGGATGTTGTCTGAAATAGGGCTTGAGGCCGGGGTGAGCGGCCATTCCGAAGATGACGCGCCTATGCAGGGCTTTTTGGCTTACCGGGGCCGTTTCATTTTTTACGCCGGGCTGGCGGCATGCCTGGCAGTAACGGTGATAGGCGTGTACCGGGGGCAGGATGTTTATCTGATGCTGTTGACCGGTTTAAGTCTGGCCGCCGCTGCTGTGCCCGGGGGATTGCCCGCGGTATTGAATTTTTCCCTGGGCCTCGGGTTGATCAGGATGCTACGCCGGGGTGTGGTGGCCCGGGAGATCTCCGCCGTGGAAAAAACAGCCGGCGTCACAGTGCTCTGCCTGAACAAAACAGGCATCCTTACCCGCAATGTAATGACGGTTCGCCTGGTTTTGGCGGGGGACGCCGAGGTGACGGCGGAAGGAGAAGGATATGAGCCCCGGGGGGCGTTGAAATATGACAGGGGGCTGATAAAGGGCCCGGAGTTGCAGCTTTTATTGAGAGCTGCCGCACTGTGCAACAATGCCGTGCTGCACAGGGGAGAAATAACCATTGGGGGACTGTTCCGGGATATGGGAAAGGGTTTGAGTCCCAGGCAGTGGGGAATTTCCGGCGACCCCACCGAGGGAGCCTTGCTGGTGATGGCCGCCAGGGGCGGTGTCTGGAGGGAAAAACTGGAGCAAAAGGAAAGCAGGGTGAGGGAAATACCCTTTAGTCCCGGGAGAAGGCGCATGACGGTTATTTACCGGGGAAATACGGGTAATGTAACCGCTTATGTGAAAGGCGCCCCGGAGGAATTGCTGGACAGGTGCGCCAGCCTTTACCAGGATGGAGTGCCTGTTCCCATGGGTCTGGAGGACAGGGAGAAATTGCTCCGGCAGGTTTCCGGGCTGGCGGCCCGGGGGCTTAGGGTGCTGGCCCTGGCCTGCCGGGAAATGACGGAGGATATTAAAGTTTATGAACCGGAAGCTGTGGAGAGGGAACTGGTTTTTCTGGGGCTCGCAGGCCTGGGGGATACTCCGGACCCTGCCGCCGCCGGCGTCCTGTACGGGCTTAGGCGGGCCGGGGTAAAAGCTGTTCTGGCGACCGGGGAGCACCCGCTGACCGCCCGGGCCCTGGCCGCGGAAGCCGGGTTCTGGGGGCTTACAAACAGCGTAATAACCGGAGAGCAGATGGATCAGATGAATGACGGGGAACTGGCCCGGGAACTGGAAAAGGGAAGCATTTTCGCCAGGGTTGATCCCTTTCGGAAACTGCGTATTATCAAGTCTTTGAAACAATCCGGACATGTGGTGGCCTGCACCGGTAAAGGGGTGGCCGACATACCTGTTATTAATGAGGCTGATCTGGGCATAGCCCTGGAAGGCCGGGCGGCGCCCGCCCTTATAGACAAATCCTCCCTGGTGCTCCGGGGCGGCGGCTTCAGCTCTTTTGCCGGTGCCCTGGAAGAGTCCAGGGGTATCTGCCGGAATGCGCGAAATATATTAATTTATCTGCTTTCCTGCTGTCTGTCGCTGCTGGCCGTTACACTGGCCGCGGTTCTGGCCGGTTTTCCGCCCCTCTTTTTACCGGTGCAGATACTCTGGCTGGGTTTGTTATTCGGGGGGCTTCCGGTTATGGCTCTGGGGATGGACCCGCCGGATAAAAGGGTGCTTTTCAACATGCCCGAAAAAACAAGCGGCATATTAAACATGGCTGTGGCCCGCAAGGTCGCCTCCAGGGGGATTGTGGCAGGGCTGGCGGTAATGTCGGTATTTTGCCTGCTTTACGGCGGCAGCCCCGGGGGGTTGGACGCGGCCAGGACGGCAGCGTTGAACGCCATGGTGCTTATGATGCTGTTTTGCACATTTACAGGCCATAATGAATACCATGCCGGCGGGGAATTCTTCCCCCCGGCGAATCAACGGCTGACGGCCGCTGCCGTTTCGATTCTGGCGCTTCAGCTGGCGGTAACTTACCTGTCCCTTTTAACCCCCCTGTTTCATACCGTGCCGCTGCAATTACACCAATGGGGCTTAATACTGGCGGTATGCGCCCTTGCGCTGCCCGCCGTCCTGGTATTCCGCCGTATAAGGAAAAGGTTCGGGGAGAAAATAATGTATTTAAAGGTGTGAATACCGGCTGCCCGGGTGGCGCGCCTTTAATCCGGATTGGTGAAGGAACAGGTTTTTTACGGTGAGTTTATAATAAAGCAGGAAATAGTATACTGGTTGGGGAAAGTAAAAAGGTGTGCCTTTATGGGGCACACCTGAAGGTGTTTACGGGGGTGATTGCAATTAAATTCGTTAAATTTCACGGTCTGGGCAACGATTTTGTGATTGTTGACGCCCTGGAGGAATCCGGCCTGCCGGAAAACCGGGAGGAGCTGCCGGGACTGGCCAGGGATGTCTGCCACAGGCGTTTCGGCGTGGGAGCGGACGGATTGATTCTGATAAAAAAGTCAGATAAAGCCGATATATACATGCAAATAATAAACTCCGACGGCAGCGAGCCGGAAATGTGCGGCAACGGCATCCGCTGCGTGGCCAAATATGTTTATGACGCCGGAATTGTGCCCCGGCGGCAGATAAGGGTGGAGACCCTGGCCGGGATTATACTGCCGGAAATAATAACGGATGACCATAAGGCTGCCATGGTTAAAGTGGATATGGGCCAGCCGGGACTGGAGCGGTCGGATATTCCCATGCTGGGACCAGCGGGCAGGGTTGTGGGCGAACCGCTGGAACACCGGGGTGAAATTTTCAGGGTAACCGCGGTGTCCATGGGTAATCCCCACTGCGTTATCTTTGTGGATGATGTCCAGGCGGTTCCCCTTTATCAGCTGGGACCGGAACTGGAAGTTCACCCGGCCTTTCCCCGGAAGGCAAATATTGAATTTGTTCAGGTGCTAAACCAGGGGGAAGTAATCATGAGGGTCTGGGAAAGGGGGGCGGGATACACCATGGCCTGCGGAACAGGCGCCTGCGCGGCGGGGGTGGCCTCGTGCCTGAACGGTTACACCGGCAGGAAGGTAATGGTTCACCTGCAGGCGGGCCCCCTGGAAATAGAATGGTCTGTTAATAATCATGTATACATGACGGGACCGGCCAGGAAGGTATTTACTGGGGACTACCCGTTGGAGTAAAGTATATAAGGACCTGTTTGAAAACCAATCTGCATCAAGGAGGCATTCTAACATGAAAATTATCGAAGCCCAGAGAATTAAGAACCTGCCGCCATATCTATTCGCCCGCATTGAGAGGATGATTGCTCAGAAAAGGGCGGAAGGAGTGGATATCATAAGCCTGGGTATTGGCGACCCGGATATGCCCACCCCCGATTACATAATAGAGGAATTGAGCAGGGAAGCCAAAAACCCTGCCAATCACCAGTATCCCTCATCCGTGGGAATGATTAATTTCCGCCAGGCGGTGGCGGACTGGTACGGCCGCAGGTTCGGGGTGGAACTGGACCCCAAAACGGAGGTCGTGTCCCTGATCGGCTCCAAGGAGGGTATCGGGCACATATCCTGGTGTTACCTGGATCCCGGTGATACGGTGCTGGTTCCTGACCCCTCCTACCCGGTATATGCCGGCGGGGCCATACTGGCGGGGGCAGTGCCTTACTACGTGCCCCTTACGGCGGAGAGAGGATTTCTGCCCGATTTTGCCGATATACCTTCGGATGTGGCCAAAAAAGCCAAAATGATGTTTCTGAACTATCCCAACAACCCCACCGGGGCGGTGGCCACGGAGGAGTTTTTCAGGGAAGCCGTCGCCTTTGCCAGGGAATACCGGATACTGATTTGTCATGACGCTCCCTATACCGAGGTGGCCTTTGACGGCTATAAACCCATCAGCTTCCTGCAGACGCCCGGGGCAAAGGAAGTGGGAATAGAGTTTCACTCAGTGTCGAAAACCTATAACATGACCGGCTGGAGAATCGGCTGGGCCTCGGGTCATCCCGACGTGGTGGAGGCCCTGGGCAGATTGAAATCCAACCTTGACTCCGGTCAGTTCCAGGCAATTCAGTACGCCGCCATTGCCGCTTTAAGCGGACCCCAGGACATCGTGGCATATAACAACGGAGTTTACAGGGAGCGCCGGGATATACTGGTGGACGGTCTTAATGAAATAGGCTGGAAACTGGAGAAACCGAAAGCCACTATTTATGTCTGGGCGCCCGTGCCGCCGGGACACACCTCCGAGTCCTTCGCGGAACTGGTACTGGAAAAGGCCGGGGTGGTGGTTACTCCGGGTACCGGCTACGGCCCCAAGGGGGCGGGGTATTTCAGAATGTCCCTTACACTGTCCACCGGGCGGCTGAAAGAGGCCATAGAAAGAATTAAAAAGCAGGTAGGCACGGTTAAATTTTAACACGGAAAAAACAGCAAAAATCAATTGCTGGTACTATAAGGAGGCACTTTTCCAAATGAATCTGGCAGACAGAGCTGCAAATATTAGCCCATCACCCACACTGTCCATTGACGCCAAGGCTAAAAAACTGATTGCATCCGGCGCGGATGTGGTAAATTTCGGAGTGGGAGAACCGGATTTCGACACCCCGGACCACATCAAACAGGCGGCCATTGAAGCCATCAACAAGGGCATGACCAAATACACCGCCGTGGCCGGCACGGAGCAGCTGAAAGCCGCCATTATAAAAAAATTCAAGGAAGATAACGGGCTTGACTACCAGCCAGGCCAGATTGTTGTTTCCGTGGGGGCAAAACACTCCCTTTACAACCTGTTCCAGGTTATCTGCCAGAAAGGGGACGAGGTAATCCTTCCCGCTCCCTACTGGGTAAGCTATCTGGAACAGATAAAGCTTGCCGGCGGCACCCCGGTGATAGTGCAGACCCGGGCTTCCAACGGTTTTAAGCTTACCCCGGAGGAATTGGAAAGCGCCGTAACCCCCCGCACCAAAATAATATTGATCAACAGCCCCAGCAACCCCACCGGGGCGGTTTACACCCGGGAGGAACTGGCAGCCCTGGGAGATATACTGGTAAGGCATAAAATAGCGATTATTTCCGACGAAATATACGAAAAGCTTGTTTATGACGGGCTGGAGCATGTCAGCATAGCCTCCCTGAGTCCGGAATTAAAAGACCTGACGGTGGTTATAAACGGCGTGTCCAAAGCCTATGCCATGACCGGCTGGCGGATCGGCTATGCCGCCGCCCCCGGGCCCGTGGCCAAGGCCATGGCGGATTTGCAGAGCCATTCCACCTCCAACCCCACGTCCATCGCCCAGGCCGCCAGCGTGGCCGCCCTGACGGGCACCCAGGAGCCGCTGAAGGAAATGGCGGTGGAGTTCAACCGGCGCCGGGATTACATGCTGGACAGGGTCAACAGCATTCCCGGTTTGAGCTGCGGCCGGCCGGGAGGAGCATTCTACCTGTTCCCGGATATGAGCCGTTATATAGGGCTTTCTTTCAACGGCCGGAAGATAAACGGCGCCTCGGAGCTGGCCGCGGTATTTCTGGAGGAGGCCAATGTGGCCCTGGTCCCGGGAATAGCCTTCGGAGATGACCGGTGCTTCAGGCTTTCCTACGCCGCTTCCATGGAAAGGATAAAAGAGGGGCTTGACCGTATCGAAGCGCTGCTGGGCAGGATAAAATAAATAAAATATACGCTTAGCTGTATTGATCTCCGGTACGGACCATAAAATACTGGTGGTGAATGTTTTGCCCATGAGCATGACCGGCTTCGGCCGGGGAGAAGCCACGGGAGAGGGTAAAAATTTTACCGTGGAAATGAAATCCGTTAATCATCGTTTCTGTGAAGTAATGCTGAGAATGCCCAGGGGAATGGCAGCCCTGGAAGAAAAGGCCAGGCGTTACGTGCAGTCCAGACTGGCCCGGGGCAGGATTGACATCTACGTATCCGTGGAAAACAGCGCTGAAAAAACTCCTGCTGTTAAAGTTGACAAAGTACTGGCAGCGTCGTATTATAAGGCAATGGAAGAACTTCTCAAGGATCTTGGAATTACTTCCGAAATTAAGCCGGAACACCTTTTTTCTCTTCCTAACGTCATTTCTCTGGAGGAACCGGAGGAGGATGTGGAAGCTTACTGGCCGGTGCTGGAAAAAGCATTGGCCGGTGCGCTGGACCGCCTGCTGGAAATGCGCGAAACCGAGGGAACAAGGCTGCGGCTGGATTTGCTTTCCAGATTGGAGCAGGTTAAGGTTACTGTTAAGGAAATAGAGCAGCGCTCCGCGGGAGTGGTGGAGGAATACAGGTTAAGGCTTACCCAGCGCCTGCAGGAGTGGCTTAACGATTCAACCCTTGACATAAACAGGCTAATGGCTGAAGTGGCGGTATTTGCCGAGCGTTCCAGCATCACCGAGGAGGTGGTGAGGCTTTACAGCCATATTGATCAGGCCGCCGTCACCTTGAAAATGGATGAACCGGTGGGCAGAAAACTGGACTTTTTATTACAGGAGATGAACCGGGAAATAAACACCATAGCCTCAAAGGCGTCTGATCTGTCTATAGCCAAAGCTTCGGTGGAAGTAAAGAGTGAATTGGAGAAAATCAGGGAGCAGGTACAAAACTTGGAATAGGTCGGGACATTACTTCGCAAGGGTGTCCCCTTACCTTATTTGGGAGGGACATAACAAATGGATATAAAACTTATTAATATAGGTTTCGGAAATATAGTATCGGCCAACCGTATCATCGCCATTGTCAGTCCCGAATCCGCGCCGATTAAAAGGATCATAACCGAAGCCAGGGACCGGGGCATGCTGGTTGACGCCACTTACGGCCGGAGAACCAGGGCGGTTGTAATAACCGACAGCGACCACGTAATACTGTCCGCGGTGCAGCCGGAGACGGTGGCCCACCGGCTTGGGGGCAAGGAACCGGCGTCTCCGGCCATTGAAGAAACCGGCGAGTGATTTGAGGCCAAAATAGCATGCAGCAGGGATTATTGATTGTAATATCCGGCCCCTCCGGTTCCGGCAAGGGTACCCTTTGCGGTCATCTGGTGGAGCGCCGTCCGGATATTAAAATTTCCGTGTCGGCGACCACCAGGGCTCCCAGACCCGGGGAAATAAACGGGGTTAATTACTATTTTCTTTCCCGGGAAGAATTTAAAAAGCTGGTTGATGCCGACGGATTTCTTGAATGGGCGGCAATATACAGCTATATGTACGGGACTCCTGTCGGACCTGTAAGGGAAATGCTGGATAGCGGCCAGGATGTGATACTGGAAATTGACGTTCAGGGCGGACTTCAAATAAGAGAGAGGTTTCCCGGGGCGATACTGATATTTATAACCACCCCCTCCCGGGAGGAACTGGAGAGAAGGTTAAAGGGGAGGGGCACCGACGACCCGAGGGAAATCGACGTCAGGCTCAAATGGGCCGACACCGAATTAATGCAGGCCGGCGGGTATGACTATGTGGTTATAAATGATTCCGTGGATAACGCGGTGAGAAAACTGGAATGTATTATAGAGGCGGAAAAAAGCCGTCCCCGCAGGATGATAATTCCCGGATGGCTGAACCACTGACGTGATATAATTATGAATTGGATTTGGAGGGTCGCCATTGAACCAGCCGTCTCTGGACCAATTGATGCAGAAGGTGGACAGTCGCTATACCCTGGTGGTGGTAGCGGCAAAAAGGGCCAGGCAGTTAACGGAAAAGAAGGAAAACCTCAAGGAAGAAAATATGGACGGGCTGGTAAAAAAGCCCGTTACGGAAGCGCTTCAGGAAATAGTTAGCAATAGGGTTAATTACCGCCGTACCAAGCAGGGAATAAAATAACGGAGGTATGGGTCATGCTGGGGGGCAAATCTATCACCCTGGGGGTGACCGGAGGCATAGCCGCTTACAAGGCGGCGGACCTGGCCAGCAAGCTTACCAAATTAAACGCCCGGGTAAATGTCATTATGACCCGGTCTGCCACTAATTTTGTAACACCGCTTACTTTTGAGGCGGTAACGGGTAATCCCGTTCATTGTGATACTTTCGAACGGTCACCCGGCTACCGGGTTCCGCATATAGAGCTGGCATATAACGCGGATATCATGGCTGTGGTCCCGGCCACCGCAAATTTCTTGGGGAAGATGGCTCACGGCATAGCCGACGACCTGTTAACCACGTCGGTGCTGGCTGCCAGATGCCCCATTTTGATTTGTCCTGCCATGAACGTCCACATGTACGCAAACCCGGTGGTCCAGTCCAACACGGAAATATTAAAAAAACACGGTTATTACATACTGGAGCCCGAATCCGGCAGGATGGCCTGCGGTCATCAGGGAAAGGGCAGACTGCCCGAGGTGCAGGCAATCATCAACAGGATAATTGAATTAATTCCTCCGGTGGGGGACCTTGGCGGCTTAACGGTGCTGATTACCGCCGGGGGCACCAGGGAGCCCATAGATCCCGTCCGCTATATATCCAACCGCAGTTCCGGCAAAATGGGCTACTCCCTTGCCGGGGCGGCCTTTAACCGGGGTGCCAGGGTAATCCTGATAACCACGCCCACATCTCTGGAGCCTCCCCCGGGAGTGGACGTTGTGCGGGTGGAAACAGCCCTGGAAATGCATGATGCCGTCATGAACCGTTACGCCGAGGCGGACGTGGTTATAAAGGCCGCCGCCGTTGCCGATTACAGGCCCAGGCTTAAGGCGGAGCAAAAGATAAAAAAAGAGGGGGACACCCTGACCCTGGAACTGGAAAAGAACCCGGACATACTATTTGATCTGGGGATCAACAAAATGGAGGGCGTCACCCTGGTGGGGTTTGCCGCGGAGACTGAAAACCTGATAGAAAACGCCCGGGAAAAGGTGAGGAAAAAGAACCTGGATTTGCTGGTGGCCAACGATGTAACTTTACCCGGGGCCGGTTTCGGGACCGATACCAACATAGCCAAGCTGATTTACCCGGACGGCAGCATAGTGAGCCTGCCGCTGATGGACAAGCCGGCCCTGGCCAACCGCATCCTGGACGAGGTAATAGCCATAAGATCCAACCATTCATAAGTGGGACGGGGGTGGCAAGGGGACGTTTCGTCTGCCATCTCTTGAGATGGCAGACGAAACGTCCCCTTGCCACCCCCAACAGAAAACCTTTCCTTTTATTGGGGAAAGGTTTTTTGAATTGGAGGGCAAATCTAGAATAACAGAAAAATGTGGCGGGTGATGGAAAATGCCGCAAATTAAAGTTGGTTTTATTTGCAGGGCCGCAAGGCTCAAGTCCCTGGCGGGCAGGTTTTCCGAATTTGATTTTGTTAGCCTGGCCGGAGCGGTTGATCCCGCCGGCGGCGCGGGGCTACGCCCGGCTGCCCTGGAACCGGGCATCAACGTTCTGGACAGTGTGGAGGAATTGATTAAATTGCCAGGACTGCAGTTCGTGGTTGAAGACCGGGAAAATGCGGGCGTGGTGGAGGAATCCAACTGTTACACCCCCTTCGGGGTGATTGTGGCGGGGGCCCGGGCGCTGGAGAAGCTTTTCCGGCTGATAAAGAACCACGGTGAATTGATGCAGCTGATCAGGGATAAAGAATTGATGGGAATCATATTGGACAATGTGCAGGAGGGCATTCAGTATGTGGACAGGGACGGCGAACTGAGGTACGTAAACCCCGCCTATACCAGGATAACGGGAATCGACCCCAGGGAGCGGATAGGCACCAACGTGTATAACATGTCCCGGGACGGCGCCCTGGTGCTGGCCCTGAAAACAAAAAAGCCGGTTTTTGGCCTGCGCAACACCGCGGTGTACTCAAAAACCGAAGTTATTTCCAATGCTTCGCCTATATTTGACGGGGACGAGCTGCTGGGGGCGGTGGTGGCCTTCAGGGATATTACCGATATGCTGAGGCTGAACAGTGAATTGAAGCACTCCAACGAAGTGATCGCGGATTTGAGCAGCCGACTGGAGCATTTTCAGAGCAGCAAATACAGTTTTGACGATATTATGGGGATATCTGAGCAAATAAGGCGGCTGAAGGAACAGGGCAGGAAAATGGCCCTCTCCGATTCCACAGTGCTGATCCAGGGTGAGAGCGGGACCGGCAAGGAGCTCTTTGCCCACGCCATCCACCGGGCCAGCAGAAGGTCCGGCAGGCCCCTGGTGGAAGTGAATTGCGCCGCCATACCGGAGAACCTGCTGGAGAGCGAGTTGTTCGGGCACGAAAGGGGGGCCTTTACCGGGGCCGACAGGCAAAGGCGGGGCCGTTTCGAACTGGCCGGAGGAGGCACCATATTTCTTGACGAGATTGGCGAATTGAAGCAGGAAATGCAGGCCAAATTGCTAAGGGTGCTGCAGAGCAGGGAATTCGAAAGGGTTGGCGGCTCCGCCACCATCCGGGCCGACGTCAGGGTGGTGGCGGCAACCAACAGAAATTTGAAAGAAATGCTGGTAAAGGGAGAATTCCGGGAAGACCTGTATTACCGGCTGCACGTGCTGCACCTGGTGGTGCCGCCGCTCCGTGAAAGGATTGAGGATATTCCCGTGCTGGCCCGGCACCTGCTGCAAAAGGTTGCCCTGAAGCTGGGAATGCCCCCAAAAAGCATATCCCCGGAGGTGTTGAAATTCCTGCAGGAACACTCCTGGCCCGGAAATGTGAGGGAACTGGAAAACATGCTGGAAAGATTGCTGTATTATGTGGAGGGAGACAACATAACCGCGGATAGCCTGGCCATGCATTTTGACCCCTTTACAAAAAAGAGCGCGGCGAAGGAGCGCGGGCCGCTGCTTACCCTGGAAAAGGCCGAGGAGCAGGCCCTTTTAAGGGCGCTGGACTTTTACGGCCGGTCGGTGGAGGGGAAAAGAAAGGCCAGCAAATTTATGGGAATATCCCTGGCCACATTTTATAATAAATTGAAAAAATATAATATTAATTGATGAAAGTTTAACTTTATTGTTTTTAATATTTCTAGAATGCTGGAAAGGTTTCCAGTATTCTAGAAATGTCTTTTTATAAAAAATTCTATATATACAGGCATTTCGCAAAATAGATTCTAAAAACCTGGAATAAATCTGCCCCGCGCTGTGGCGCGAATACCGCGGAGCCCGCGTATTCCCCGCCTTGCGGGGCTTTTGTTTTTGGCACGGTTTATGCTGTATATCCCCAAATAAACAGGGAGGGACAGACTATGCAAAAATGGGGAAAATTAATAACGGCCATGGTCACTCCTTTTAACAGTGATGGTTCCATTGACTACGGCAAGGCGGGCGCCCTGGCCGGGGCTATAATAGAAAACGGCAGCGACGCCGTGGTTGTGGCCGGGACCACCGGGGAATCCGCCGCCTTATATACCAATGAGAAAAAGAAGCTTTTCAAAACCGTAAAATACTGCGTGGGCAACAAGGGTGCCGTGATTGCCAACACAGGCACAAATTTTACGTCGGAGTCCGTGCGGCTCAGCGCCGAGGCTGCGGAAGCCGGAGTGGACGGGCTGCTCCTGGTGACGCCCTATTATAATAAACCCCCCCAGGAGGGGCTGTACCGGCATTTTAAAAAAATAGCCTCTTCCACTTCCCTGCCGGTGATGCTTTACAATGTTCCCGGCAGAACCTCCTGCAACCTGCTGCCGGAGACCGTGGCCAGGCTTGCGGAAATACCTAATATAAAGGCCATCAAAGAGGCAAGCGGCAACCTGGGGCAGGTGGCCGGGCTTTTGCGCAGTGTTCCGGGCGACTTTAAAGTGTACAGCGGTGACGACGCCCTTACCCAGCCCATGATGTCCATGGGGGCTGCCGGGGTTGTGAGTGTAGCCGGCAACATAGCCGGCGGAGCGCTTAAAAAAATGCTCCGCCTCTGCGAACTGGGCGAGTACGCCAAGGCCGGGGAAATGAGCCTTAAGCTGCTGCCGCTGTTTGAAATGCAGTTTGCCGCCACCAATCCCATTCCCATAAAGGAAATGTTGAAACAGCTGGGGGTCTTCGTGGGCGGCTGCCGGCTGCCGCTGATAGAGGCCGATTCCGGGCTGAAGGAAAAAATACGCCGGTGCCTGGAGCATTATAAAGGAGAAGGGCTTATTGACGACCTGACCGCCCTGGCTTAAAAAATAATTCCGGAGGATATTGCCTTGCTTGGTGTGATTATGCTTGATACGGTTTTTCCCCGCTATGCCGGCGACATAGGAAATCCCGGGACCTTCAGTTTTCCCGTAAGGCGACTGGTGGTCAGGGGCGCCTTTCCGGTGAGGGTTGTCTGTGAGTCCGACCGGGAACTGATTATTCCTTTTATAAGGGCCGCCAAACAGCTTGAAGAGGAAGGGGCCAGGCTCATATGCACCAGCTGCGGCTTTCTGTCCCTCTTCCAGAGCCAGATTGCCCGGGAATTAAAGGTTCCCTTCATATCCTCCAGCCTGCTGCAGGTGCCCCTGGTGTACAGCCTGCTGGGGGCTGAAAAAAAAGTGGGCATATTGACGGCCCACTCCGGGCACCTGACCAGGGAGCATTTGGCCGCGGTGGGGGCGGGCGGCGTTCCCGTGTCAATTCAGGGTATGGAAAAGGAGCCGGAGTTTTCAAGGGTTTTTGTGGGCAACAGCCCGGATGCCGATTTTCACCTGCTGGAGCGGGAGGTGGCCCGGGTGGCGTCCCGTTTTGCCGGGCCCGGGGATGTGGGGGCCATTGTCCTGGAATGCACCAACCTGCCCCCCTTCGAGCCCCGGATCAGGGAGGCTTCGGGCTTGCCGGTGTTTCATTTGAACAGCTTGATCAATATGGTTTACAACTCCCTTTAAGATAAATAGTGTTTGGGGGGGCATTGACGAATGTACAGAACCGAGCAGGATTTACTGGGCTTCCTGGACATACCCGCCGAAGCCTATTACGGGATTCACACCGCCCGCTCCCGGGAGAATTTCAATATAACCGGAATCCCCGTGGACCGGGAAATAATCATGTCCCTGGCCCTGGTCAAAAGGGCCGCCGCCCTGGCCAATATGGAGCTGGGCCGCCTGGAGGGCGATAAGGGCGGCGCCATTGCCCGGGCTGCGGCGGAGGTGGCGGAGGGAAATTTTATGGAGCAGTTCTCCCTGGATTCAATCCAGGGGGGCGCGGGAACTTCCATCAACATGAATGTAAACGAGGTCATCGCCAACAGGGCGATAGAGCTGTTGGGAGGTCAAAAGGGAGATTACGGCATTGTGTCCCCCAACGACCATGTGAATATGGCCCAGTCCACCAATGATGTTTTGCCCACCGCCATACATATCGCCCTGCTGAATAAAACGGAGCGCCTGGCGGACAGCCTTGGGGGGCTGATTGAGGCGCTGGGCCGGAAGGCGGAGGAGTTTGACGGGGTTGTCAAGACCGGAAGGACCCATTTGCAGGATGCCGTGCCCATCCGCCTGGGCCAGGAGTTTTCAGCCTACTCCGCTGTGATGAAAAGAAGTTTGAACAGGGTGACCGCCGCCGCCGGGGGATTGAGGGAGATAAATCTGGGGGCCACCGCTGTGGGCACGGGATTAAACGCTGGCAGGCGATTTTCCGGGCTGGCCCTGGAGCATCTTTGCGCCATAACCGGCCATAGACTGTTCCGGGCCGTCGATTTGGTGGATGCCACCCAAAACCAGGATGTGCTGCTGGAGCTTTCAGGGGCCCTCAGGGAACTGGCGGTGATGCTGTCAAAAATAGCCGGCGACCTCAGGCTGATGTCTTCGGGGCCGAGGTGCGGCTTTGGGGAAATGACCCTGCCGGAGGTCCAGGCCGGATCTTCCATCATGCCCGGCAAAATAAATCCCGTTATACCCGAGACGGTTAACCAGGTTTGCTTCCAGGTGCTGGGGAATGATCTGGCGGTTTCCCTGGCCATGCAGGCAGGACAACTGGAGCTTAACGTAATGTCCCCGGTAACCGTTTACAACCTGGTAAATTCTCTGCACCTGCTGACCAACGCCATTGCTGCCTTTGACCGCCGCTGCGTCAGGGGGATAAAGGCAAATGCCGGAAGGTGCGGCCAGTTGGTTGAGAAGAGCCTTGGCCTGCTGACCGCGCTGGTTCCCCGGATAGGCTATAAGGAGGCTTGCTCGGCGGCCAGGGAGGCCGGTGAGAGGGGCGACTCCCCGGTGGAGGTTCTGCTGCGGCGGAATTTGCTCACCCGGGAGGAGCTGGCTGAACTGCTTTCCCCCCTGGGCATGACCACCCCGGGAGGGGTGGAGGGGGACGGCGGAAGCCTGCCGGCGCAGCCGGCGGAATTCCAGAATATACGGCACAATTCGGAGGTAGTAAAGTGAAATTGAATTCCCCGGAGGCAGTGATCATTGGAGGGGGCATAATAGGCGTTTCAACCGCTTATTATCTGGCCCGGAAAGGAGTCCGCACCACTCTTCTCGAGTCCGGCGACTTGGCGGGTGGAACCTCCGGGTCCTGTGACAGGGCGATTATGATCCAATCAAAGAATCCCGGGCTTCCTCTCAGCATGGCCCTGGCCGGTTCCAAACTTTACGAAAGCCTGGAATCCGAGCTGGGAGAGGATTTGGAATACGGCAAAATCGGGGGAATGATACTAATTGAGAGTGAAGAGGAAATGCGGGTCATGGAGAAAATTGTCGGCCGTCAGAGGGAGGCCGGAATTGATGTGGTCATATTAGGCCGCTCCGGGACCCTGGCCCGGCAGCCCGCGGTATCCCCCCACGTGCTGGGAGCCACCTACTGGAATGGTGATGCCGATGTAAACCCCGTCAAGGTCTGTTTTGCCATGGGAAGGGCCGCAGCCTCCAGGGGGGCGGACATCAGGCTGGGAACCAGGGTCACCGGGTTTATAAAAGACAAGGACGGGATCGCCGGCGTCCGCACCGGAAGCGGTGATATAAAGGCCGGCAAAGTGATCATCGCCGCCGGCGTCTGGACACCGGAACTGGGAAAAATGGCGGGCCTTCATATACCCATCATACCCAGAAAGGGGCAGATACTGGTAACTGAAAAAATATCCCCGCTGATTAACGGAAATATATTAAGCGGCAGGTACATAGCCTGCAAGCACAATCCGGAGCTGGCCAAAGCCGGGGGTGAATACAGCGCGCTGGGCCTGGGCCTTTCCATGGGGCAGACCCGCAGCGGCAATCTGCTGATAGGAGGCACCAGGGAATTTGCCGGTTATGATTGCGGCACCACACCGGAGGCCGTCAGGGCCATAGCCGGAGAAGCTGTGAGGTTGTTTCCGGCATTGAAAAAAGTGAATTTATTGAGAACTTTTGCGGGATTAAGGCCCTATACGCCGGACGGGATGCCCATAGTGGGGCCGGTTCCGGAAAGGCCGGGGCTTTTTATAGCCGCCGGCCACGAGGGTGACGGCATCGCCCTGGGCCCGGTCACCGGCAGCCTGCTGGCGGATATGGTGGCCGGAACCGCCGGCGGCTGGGATTTAAGCCCTCTCAGCATCACCAGGTTCAATGATTACATTCTGTAGATCTCATTAATTTTGTCATGGGAGGAGTAGCAATATGGAAACAGCAACCCTGACCGGAGGAAATATGGAATACGGTTTGTTTGTGGGGGGCCAGTGGATTATAACGGGTGAGAGCATACCCGTGCTGGATAAATATCGCGGGCAGGTGCTGGGACGGGTCAGCAGGGCTGACGGAGATATGCTGGAGAAGGCCGTGCGGTCCGCCAGGGAGGCTGCGGACGGACCCATACCCTCGCCCCTGGAGCGGGCCGGGTGGCTTAACCGGACCGCCTCACTGGTGGAACAGCGGCGGGAGCTTTTTGCCCGCACCATTGCCCGGGAGGCGGGGAAACCCATCAAAAATGCCCGGGGGGAGGTGTCCAGGGCCATTGAGACCCTCACGGTCTCGGCAGAGGAGGCCAAGCGCATAGCGGGGCATGAAGTGCCCGTGTCCGCAGCACCCGGCGCCGCCAACAGGCTGGGCTTCACCATGCGCTTTCCCCTGGGCGTGGTTTGCGCCATTACTCCCTTTAATTATCCCTTAAATCTTGTTTGCCATAAAATAGCCCCGGCCCTGGCCGCCGGAAACGCCGTGGTCTGGAAGCCGTCCAGCCTCACCCCGCTTACCGCGGTGCTGCTGGCGGAGGCCCTGGAGGAGGCCGGGGTGCCGGCCGGCTTTTTAAACATGCTGCCCGGTTCGGGCAAAACCGTCGGCAGCGCCCTGCTGGCGGACCCCCGGATAGATTTTTATACCTTTACCGGGAGCCTTGAAGTGGGCAAGCAAATCAGAAAAGCCATAGGCATCAGGCGGGCCGCCTTTGAACTGGGCTCCAACTGCGGCGTAATCGTGCACCGGGACGCGGACCTGGAAACAGCGGCCCGCAGCTGTGCGGAGGGGGCGTTTTCCTATGCGGGCCAGAATTGCGACAGCGTGCAGAGAATTTTTATTCACCGGGATATATATCCCGCCTTTAGGGAGCGGCTCACAGACCTTGCCAGTTCCCTTAAGACCGGGGACCCGCTGGAGGAGGATACGGCGGTGGGACCCATGATTTCCTCCCAGGCGGCCCGCAGCGCCGGCGAGCTGGTGCAGTCGGCGGTGGAGTCCGGCGGCGTGGCGCTTTGCGGCGGAGGGCTTGAAGGGAGCATACTGGAGCCCGCCGTGCTGGAAAATGTTCCGGCCAGGCACCCGGTGGTGTGTGAGGAGGTATTTGCCCCGGTGGTGAGCATTTTTCCTTTCGACCGGCTGGAAGAGGCGGTGAGCAATGTAAACCACAGCCGCTACGGTCTGCAGGCCGGGGTATTCACCAGGGATCTGGACGCCGCCTGGTATGCGGCCAAAAGGCTCCGGGTGGGCGGGGTCATGGTGAATGAAAACAGCTGCTACCGGGTGGACCTGATGCCCTTCGGGGGGGCCAGGGAAAGCGGCGTGGGCCGGGAGGGCCCCCGCTACGCCATAGAGGAGATGACCGAGCAGCGTTTGGTGGTATTCAATCTTTAACCGGACAGGTTGGTCGCCGGAGACCTTTAAAATATGCAAAGAAGCGGAAAGGAGAGAAACAGTACATTGTAAAAAGTAAAAAGAGGGAGGTAACATTTTAGTATGTCTTTGTTTTACATCACGTGGATTATTACCATTGTATTCTGTGCTATTTTTCTCTGGATCGCCTGGCGGGTCAGGGATAAGGCTTCGGAAAGCTTTACCAGCTACGCCATAGCGGGCGGCACCCTGCCCTTTGTGCTGGTGATGTTCACCGATATGTCCACCATCATGGGGGCGGGCAATTTTATGGGCCATGCCACCAACGGCTTTAAAATCGGCTTCAGCCAGCTGTTTTTCGTATTTGGCGAGCAGGGGTCGAAAATAATATTCGCGCTGCTTTTTGCCGGTTTTGCCGGAAGGTTTTTTTATCGCTCCATTGCCGAAATGATGGACGACCTGCTTTTCAGGGACAAAATATCCAGGGCCATTGTGGGGCTGCTTACAGTTTCTATCATGATAGCCTGGATAGGCGGGCAGGGAATGGGTCTCGGCTACGTTTTCGGGCAATTTACCGGGGCCAATCCTACGTATATTATACTTTTCTTTTCAGCCATATTCATAATGTACACCTATATAGGCGGAATTCACGGGGTGGTCTGGACAGAGTACCTGCAAGGAATCATTATAGCGATTTTCGGAGTGGTGTTCTACCTGGTGGCCTTCGCCCCGGTGGATTACAGCATAACTGAGCTCAGCGCCAAACTTTCAGCGGCCGGGGCGGGGGAACTGACGGATTTCAAGCTTTCCTGGCCCGCAGTGAATAACTTTATCACCGCCTGTTTCGGCATACTGGCGGCCCAGGTGTACTGGCAGCGCTGTTTCGCCTCAAAAGACGGCAAAACCGCCCGCAACGGCATGCTGGTGGCGGGTACCTTCGCCCTGGTCACCACCTGCCTGACGGTGCTGGTGGGCATGGTCACCAGAACCTTAAATCCCGGCCTGGACCCCAATATGGCCATGCCCTGGCTCATGGTTCACCAGCTGCCCCTGGCGGTGACCGCCATTGTATTTACCCTTATTCTTTCCGCGGCCATCTCCAGTGCGGCCTCAAATCTTAATTCCGCGGCGGTGATACTGGTAAATGACTTTATCCGCCCCTTCAACACCACTGTGGGGGAAAAGACCCAGGTAAGCCTGGCCAAGGGGCTGACCGTGGTGGTGGGCATATTTGCCGCCCTGGCCGCCATGTATTCGCCCAGCATCATGACCCTTTTCTCCAAGGCCTACACCATGGCCGGGGGCAGCGTGGTGCCGGTTTACCTGGTGGGGCTGCTGTGGAAGCGGGATTACGGCCGGCCCTTTGAGGCCGGCGGCAGGCACAACAGCCGGCTTACCCCCTGGGGGGCACGGGTGGCCCTGGTTGCCGGGGCGGTGATAGCCTTGAGCCTGGGAGTGCTTTGGGCCATTCCCTTAACGGCGCTGCTGGCGATCATTGTATCACTCATGACCAAGAATCAGCTGGCGGTCATTGATGAAATGAGCGAGTCGGCCCTCCGGCCGGCCAGATAGCGGTTTTCATTAAGCCGCTTACACATAATTCTTTTGCTTGGAGGAAAATATGCTGCGCATCGAAGGCGAGTGCGGACAGGAAGATTCCCGCTGCCGGGAAGAGGTTGAATTTGTTTTTGACGGACGAAAATTTAAAGGCCTTGCCGGGGAGCCTATTGCCGCCGCTCTCCTGGCCAACGGCGTAAGGACCCTGCGCCGCCATGAAAAAAGCGGCAGGTCCAGGGGGATATATTGCGGCATAGGGCACTGCTACGAGTGCCGGGTGACGGTGGACGGAGTGCCCGGTGTGCGGGCCTGTATAACCCCGCTGCGAAAAGACATGGTGATTTCGTCAGGCTGGGAAAGGGTGGCGGGGATTCATGAAAACTGACGTGGCCATCGTGGGCGCCGGCCCCGCCGGACTCAGCGCGGCAGTGTTCCTGGCCCAAAAGGGGCTGGGGGTCACGGTGCTGGACGAGTATTTTATCCCGGGGGGACGGCTTTTGGGACAGCTTTTTGAAAATCCCCAAAAACCCCCCGGGGAGCGGCTGTGGATAGGCAGGGACATTGCCGGAAAGTTGAAGGAAGAGGCATGCGGCAGCGGGGTAAAAATTCTAACCGGGACAAGCGTTTGGAACATTGCCCCGGGCCGCCGGCTGTATTTGAGCGGGGCTGTCAGCGGTGAAATGGAGGCCGGGGCGCTGCTCCTGGCCACCGGGGCTGCCGAGCGGGCGGTGCCTGTGCCGGGGTGGACCCTGCCCGGGGTCATGTCCGTGGGGGCGGCCCAGGTTTTCACCAATTTGCACAGGGTTCGCCCGGGCAAAAGGGTGGCCGTGGTGGGGATAGATCCCCTGGCAATTTCAGTGGCGGGAGAATTGAAAAAAGCCGGGGTGGAAGTGGTGGGAATATACCTGCCTCCCCCCGGGGTACTCACAGGCCGGCTGGGCATGCCGCCGGAGGTTATAGGCTCTCTTTCCCGGTCCGCTGATATGTCCCCGGGAGCCTTGCTAAAAGCCGCCGCCGGAATATTCGGAGGCAGGTACAGGGACCTGGGGGCCAGGCTTTGCGGGCTGTCCACCATGAAAATATGGGGCATTCCCCTGCATCTGCGCCGGGCGGTGGTGAGAATAGAGGGTGAGGACAGCGTGGAGCGCATAGTCACCGCCGGTGTTTCCCACTGCGGCAGGCAGCAGGAGGAGTGTTCCGCCATTGACGTGGATGCGGTGTGTATTTCCGGGGGACTGTACCCCCTGGCCGAACTGGCCTCCCTTGCGGGCTGCCCCCTGGTGGATGTGCCCCAGCTGGGCGGCAGGGTGCCCCTGCACGGGCCTGCCATGGAAACGCCCCGGGCGGGAGTGTTCGTGGCGGGAAATATCACCGGCATTGAAGGCGCTCCGGTGGCCATGGCCCAGGGTACCCTGGCCGGGGCCGGGATCTGGTCGTATCTGGCCAAAGCCGGCAAGGCCGGGGAAAAAGAACTGGAATTGGCTGCCTCCCGGTTGGAGCGGGCCAGGGAGGAGGCGCCGATAAAATTTTTCCAGGAAGCGCCGGAGGGCAGGAAAAAAATAAGCCTCCTGTGGGCCGGCCGGAAGCAAAATCCGGAGGGAGGTGTCCCGGATGGACCACAATCTTATAGTGTGCCGTTGTGAGGAAGTGACCCTGGGAGAAATTATCCAGGCCGTAGAAGAAGGGGCTTCCACCGTAAGCGGCGTAAAAAAACGCACCAGGGCCTGCATGGGAATGTGCCAGGGCAGAGTGTGCCAGCCCCTGATAAAGGCTGTGCTGGCCCAAAAAATGGAGAGCGCCGGAAATGAAAATGAAATTGCCCCATCCACAGTCCGGCCTCCGGCCAGGTCTGTTTTGCTGGGAGAAATAGCCGGGGAAAATTAAAGACCCAATAAGAAACCCTCTTCAGACCTGATCTGAAGAGGGTTTCATTTAGAGCCCGTAATGACCTACGCTACAACTACTATGAGTATCTGCGCAGCCCATAACAACCTTTCGGCTGTTATAGACCATTACGACACCCATAATAATCTTTGCTTGACTATTATGGATACCTTAGAAGCCCGCAACAATCTTTCGACTGTTACAGACCTCAAAAATCAACCTGTTTCAAACCGGGATTGAGATATTCGAAACCCATAATAATCTTAGCTCGACCAATGTACATCCCTTACGACCATGTTGCAATCGTTCGGACTGCAACATAGCCTGCCGGAACATACACCAGTCTTCCCGCCGACTAATACCGAGCCTTTGCGACCCGATATTAATCTTTGGCCGACTATCACAGAGCCTTTTAAGACCCTGTGACACTCTTGGCTCGGCCATTACGAACCCTGTTGGTTGTATTATCTACAATTTTGTTTTTTATATACTGCCAATTTATGGTATTTATTGTTCCGCCGGTTGGACAAATCAGCCATTTTACTATAAACTTTAGTTAATAAAGTTACCGGAGGTGTATGAAACTAGATGTTTGTTTTTACCTCTTCCATAATTATGCTGGTTTTAATACTTATAGCGGTGGCCATTGTATTTTCCTTCGTCCCGGTGGGACTGTGGATTTCAGCCCTGGCAGCCGGGGTGCGCATAGGCATATTCACCCTGATCGGAATGAGGCTGCGCCGGGTTCCTCCGGCGCAGATAGTCGGGCCGCTGATAAAAGCGGACAAGGCGGGCTTGAATGTCACGGTTAACCAGCTTGAAGCGCACTTTCTGGCAGGGGGTAATGTGGACCGGGTTATCAACTCCCTTATCGCCGCCGAAAGGGCGGCCATACCCCTGGCCTTCGAGCGGGCGGCGGCCATTGACCTGGCGGGCCGGGACGTGCTGCAGGCGGTTCAGATGAGCGTTAATCCCAAGGTAATCCAGACACCCCTTGTTTCCGCCGTGGCCAAGGACGGCATTGAGGTGAAGGTGGTGGCCCGGGTGACGGTTCGGGCTAATATCGACCGGCTGGTGGGCGGCGCCGGTGAGGAAACCATACTGGCCAGGGTTGGTGAGGGAGTGGTAACCACCGTGGGTTCCGCCGCCGCCCACAAACACGTTCTGGAGAACCCCGATTCCATATCCCGCACAGTGCTGGAAAAAGGACTGGACGCGGGCACAGCCTTTGAAATTTTATCCATCGACATAGCCGATGTGGATGTGGGCAGGAACATAGGCGCGCAGCTGCAAACGGACCAGGCCGAGGCGGATAAACGCATAGCCCAGGCCAAGGCCGAGGAAAGGAGAGCCATGGCCGTGGCCAGGGAGCAGGAAATGAAGGCCTCCGTGGAGGAAATGAGGGCCAAGGTGGTTGAGGCGGAGGCGGATGTGCCCAGAGCCATGGCCGACGCCCTCCGGCAGGGCAAGCTGGGGGTCATGGATTACTATAACATGCAGAACCTGCTGGCCGACACCAGGATGAGAGAAAGCATATCTAATCTGGACGACGACACCGGACGCCGGGGTAAAATTCCGGTGGACGGCAAATAGGAGCTTTGTTTGATGGAATATATATGGATAATCGCCCTTTTGTACATTATCTTCAAAGCCGTTTCCCGGGTGGGGCGCAGGGATTTCCCCGGAGGGCGCCTGCCGGAGCCGGGCTCAAAGGGGGAGAGGCCTCCGGCCTCCGATACCGGGGATAATTACTCCGGGCTGCCGCGCCCCGGCCGGGAACCTGCGGGGGCGGACTCTGACACCCCGCTTCCCGGCCCCTGGTGGAAATCCGGGGGCGAACCGCCGGCGCCTGTTGAGGATGATTATGTCGCCGGGCCCTGGGGCAGGGGGCCGCAGCCCCGGCGGGAAGACCACAACCCCATGGATACAAAGCCGGATGCCCCCCGGCCTTCCGGAGAAAGTCCGGATAAACAGCCGGAAGAGCCACCGGAACCCAGGGTTGCAAGGGAAACCTCCCGGGAGCGGGGCAAGCCCCGGGAAATTTCCGGTCCGCCGCCCCGGGACGGCGGCAGGGAGCGGGCCGGCCGGAGGGCGCCCGCCGAAAGAACATATGCAGGAACATGTGAAGCAGGGGATAGCCGGGAAATACGGCAAAAAGATGAAACAGTTCCGGAGAGCCGGCAGGCATCGGAATACCGCGGGGGTAAATTAAATAAGTTGTTTACACCCCGGAATATCGGTTACGGCATTATACTTGCCGAATTGCTGGGTCCCCGGGGAGGCCGGGGAAGAAGGAGGCGCTGACAGTTGGAGGGCATCAAGGCTGCCGTATGCCAGTTAAAAGTGGTGGAAGATAAATCCGCCAATATAAAAAAGGCCAGTGAAATGATCGCCGGGGCGGCCGGGAATGGAGCCCGGTTGGTGGTGTTGCCGGAGATGTTCAACTGCCCTTACCAGGCACCTCTGTTTCCCCTTTACGCGGAAACCTTTCCGGAGGGGGAGACTTTTAAAATGCTTTCCGCCGCCGCCAGGGAAAGTAAGGTATACCTGGCGGGCGGGTCTTTGCCCGAGCGGGACGGGGAGCGGGTTTACAACACCAGCTTCATTTTCGGCCCGGATGGAAACCTTTTGGGCAGGCACCGCAAGGTGCACCTTTTTGACGTGGAATTGCCCGGCGGGATAACGGTAAAGGAGTCCAGCACCCTGGGAGCCGGGGAGCGGATAACGGTGGTCCCCACGGAATTCGGCCCTCTGGGGGTGGCCATCTGTTATGACATCAGGTTCCCCGAGCTGATTAGACTTATGGCTTTAAAGGGGGCCAAGATAATTGTTGTTCCCGCGGCATTCAACATGACCACAGGCCCCGCCCACTGGGATCTTGTATTCAGGATGCGGGCGGTGGACAATCAGCTGTTCGTTATCGCCGCCTCCCCGGCCAGGGATGTTAACGCCGGCTACGTGGCCTTCGGCCATTCAATTATGGTTGACCCCTGGGGAGAGGTGCTGGCCCGGGCGGGCCATGGAGAAGAAGTGCTGACCGGGGAACTGGAATTGGCCAGAATAGAAAAAATTCGGCGGGAACTTCCTTTGACGGCTCACCGCCGCACTGATTTATACCAGTTGAGGGAGCTTGCTGATGTGCCAGGGGACCAAGTGTGAGGTGAGTGGGTGGAAGCAGGCTGGCAAGGGGACGTTTCGTTTGCCATCTCTTGAGATGGCAAACGAAACGTCCCCTTGCCAGCCCAGCCCTTGCCAGCCCCACCACCTTGCCGCCCCTTCCACATCTTCAGGGTTATTGTTTGGCCGGGCATTTTCTGTTAAAATGTAGCGGGTGATGTTATATTATGTTAACAGCAGGGATAATAGGACTTCCCATGGTGGGCAAAACCACCGTTTTCAACCTGGTAACCAATGCCGGGGCGGAAACTTCCAATTTTCTATCCGGAAAAACGGAGACCAACGTAAGCATGGCCAGGATTCCCGACCGGCGGGTGGATCTTTTGAGCGGCATGTTTAAACCCAAAAAAACAATTTTCGCCCAGGTGCAGTTCAGCGACGTTCCCGGCCTGGTGAGGGGTTCCAGCCAGGGTAAGGGTGTGGGAAACCAGTTCCTGGAGGGCATTAGAAATGCCGATTTGCTTATCCATGTGGTAAGAGCCTTCAATAACGGTAATGTGCCGCATGTGGACGGGGACGTGGATCCCCTGAGGGATATTGAAACCATTGACATGGAACTGCTTTTTGCGGATATGGAGCTGGTGGAAAAGAGAATATTGCGCATTGAGGGCGGCAAAAAGATAACCAAGGAAAACGCCGCGGAACTGCAGGTGCTTAAAAAGTGTTACGCGGCACTGGAGAATGAGGTTCCCCTGCACAGCCTGGAATTGACTGAGGAAGAGCGGGGGCTGCTGGTTAATTACAACATGCTTACCGAAAAAAAGGTTATCTGGGTGATAAACACCGACGAGGGGCAGTTTAAGTCCGGAAATTACCCCCATAAAAAAGAAGTGGAAGAGCTTGCCGCCCAAAGGGGCATAAAACATATCGAGGTGTGCGGTCTGATGGAGGCGGAAATCAGTGAACTGCCCCCGGAGGACAGGGAATTATTCATGTCCGATTTGGGTCTCACGGAGCTGGGGGTGGAAAGGCTGGCCCTGGCAGCTTACGATACCCTGGGGCTGATATCCTTCTTTACCGTGGGGGAGGATGAGGTAAAAGCCTGGACTATTCACAGGGATACGGACGCCAAAAGAGCCGCCGGTAAAATCCACTCCGATATAGAGAGGGGCTTTATCCGGGCCGAGGTGGTTAAATACGCTGACCTGATTGACACCGGCTCCATGGCCAGGGTTAAGGAAAAGGGCCTGGCCAGACTGGAAGGTAAGGAGTATATTGTTCAGGACGGGGATATAATCAACTTCCGGTTTAACGTGTAAAGTAAAAGGTTTAAAGTGTCTGTCAGAGGTTGACCAGTTTGCTTTTAACCGCGTAAAGGGCGGCCTGGGTGCGGTCCTCCACTTCGAGCTTCTGGAAAATACGGTAAAGGTGGTTCTTTACCGTTTTTTCGCTTATAAACAGGCTTTTGGCTATGGATCTGTTGGATTCACCCTGAGCCACCAGTCTTAACACTTCTTTTTCCCTGGGTGTCAACAGTTCATCGCTAATATTTCTGGAGCCTGTTTTAGGGGTGTCGGTGAGCCTGTTAATCTCGCTAAACACTTTGCTCATGAGCTTTGGCGGAATAAAGGACTCTCCCCTGGCAACGCCCCTTATGGTATCCACCAACTGCCCCGGGCTTACATCTTTCAGAAGGTAGGCGGAGGCTCCGGCCCTGATACATTCGAACAAATATTCCTCCTGGTCGTGAATGGTCAGGGCTATTATTCCTATGGACTCCTTTTCCTTTTTTATAATTTTGCAGGCCTCAACACCGCTCATGCCGGGCATATTGATATCCATCAAAATAATGTCGGCATCTATGGAGGCGACCCTTTCAACAGCTTCCGAGCCGCTGGCAGCCTCGCCCACCACTTCAATATCCCCCTCCAGGGACAGTATTTTGGTTAATCCCTCGCGTATTAAAGCGTGATCGTCCACAATGATTAATTTAATGGTGTTCATTTATTCAACCTCCGGTTTTAATCCTCATCCAGAGGAACAGATATATTTATGGTGGTGCCCCTGCCGGGGGATGCGCTTATTGAAAACTCACCATTTAATACCTGTATTCTCTCTCTCATTCCGATGAGCCCGTAGCCTTCTCTTTTTTTATCGGCAAAAACTTCTTTAATATTAAATCCTTTTCCGTTATCTTTTATTATTAGATTGATTTTGTGGCTCAATATTTCCATTTTCACATTAACATGGCTGGCCTGGGAATGTTTTTTAATGTTGCTGATGCTTTCCTGTACCACCCTGAACAGGGCTATTTCCATAGGCATGGAAAAACGCCTGGGCTCTCCGGTAATGTTGATATCCACGGGTATTCCGTTTTGAATGAAGAAATCGTCGAGAAAGTGGTTAAGCGCCGGAATCAACCCCAGATCATCCAAAACCATGGGCCTTAAGTCGAATATTATTTTGCGCACGTCTTGCAGGCTCTGGCGCACCATAGCCTGCAACGCCACAAGTTCCTCCCGGACCCCCGCCTGGTCCTTGTCCAGCAGCTTAAGACAGTATTCCGTGCGCATAATAATATTAGCCAGCAGTTGTGCCGGGCCGTCGTGTATATCCCGGGCAACCTTGCGCCGCTCCTCTTCCTGCGCCCGGATGATGCTTACCCCTAGATTTTGAATCTGCTCCAGTTCGGTGAACCTGGAATTAACGTCATGCATGGCGTTGTTCAGGTAATTTGTGACGGCTGTGAGATGGGAAGCCAGGTTTTCCGACCTGGTAAGCATATTTTTCACCTTCAGGAGACTTGTCTCCAGGTAGTCTCTTTTGGCTCTTATTAAATTTTCCTTTCCCCTTAAATCAGCCAGTCTTACTTTTTTCTGCTGGGCCTCCATATAGGCGTTCTTTATATCAATCTCTTTAAAAGAATGAAAGTTCTCACTTACCTGGGCAAGTCGCCTGCGGGCCTTTTTTTCCTCTGCCTGAAGCTGGTCAACCGCGTTAATTATTTCCTCCACGTCTTTTTTTATTTGCTGCAACTCCTGCTCCAGCCGCTTATATTCGGCAGCGGAATGCTCCGCTATCTCAAATATCTGTCTTTTCCCGTGTTCAATGGCGGCAATGGTATCCTTTATGACCTTGTCAAGGGTTTCAACTTCGGATGTCATGGGCCACCTCAAAATGATATTTTTGCATATTAATCAAAAATATTCTACAGGAGGGAGAATATATCCTTGTTTAAAAGAGCAGATAGTTGTAACCCGGTTAAAAAGTAAAGGCCTTAGCAAAGCGCAAGGCCCCTGCTGTGCCGGGTCGCAGGGGCCTATGTCAATCTTCCAGGGGAACCGATATGTGTATGCTGGTCCCTTTTTTAGGGACCGAGGTTACCGAAAATTCTCCTTTCAGTATCTGTATCCTTTCCCTCATGCCTATCAAACCATAACCTTCGGATTTTTTGTCGGCCATTACATTTTTGGGGTTGAAACCAGCCCCGTTGTCCTTCACGGACATATTCACCTTGTTGTGCAAAACCTCAATTTTTACCAGCAGTTGAGTGGCTGCGGCATGCTTTCTGATATTGCTGAGGCATTCCTGAAAAACCCTGAACAGCGCCACCTCAATGGTGGTGGCAAATCTCCTGTTATCACCCGTGGTCACAAGTTCCGCGGTCAGGCCGGCCTCCGCGGTAAATTCCTCAAAATACCGCCTAATGGCAGGTATCAGTCCCAAATCGTCCAGCACCATGGGGCGCAGGTCGAAAATAATTTTCCGTACGTCCTGAAGGCTTTGCCTGACCATTTGCTGCAAAGCCGTCAGTTCCTCCTTGACCTTGTTGTGGTCTATTTCCATCAGTTTAAGACAGAATTCCGCCCTCATTACTATATTGGCCAAGAGCTGGGCCGGGCCGTCGTGAATATCCCTGGCCACTTTCCTGCGTTCTTCCTCCTGGGCGCGAATAATATTTACCCCCAGGTTCTGTAGTTGTTCCAGTTCCAAAAATCTGGAGGTGATATTGGCCAGATCGCTGTTGAGGTAATTTGTGACCGCCGCCAGGTGGGAAGCTAGTTTTTCCGCTTTATCAAGCATATCTTTAATTCTACGAAGGCTTAATTCCAGGTTGTCCCTTTTGTAACGAAGCAGCTTTTCCCTGCCTTTTAAATCCATCAGCCGCAGTTTTTTATCCTGGACATCCTCGTAGGCTTTTTTAATATCGGCTTCGGTGTAAAGGTGAAAATTTTTACTGACCTCAGCCAGTCTAACCCGGGCTTTTCTTTCTAAAAGGGCTAGATTGTCGACTTCATCAATTAGGTCAACTACTTCTTTTTTTACCTCTGCCAGTTCGTTCTTAAGCCGGTTATATTCTGCCATGGTATGTTCGGCTATGTCGTAAATCTGTCTTTTACCCGTTTCTATGGCGGAAATGGTATCCTTAACAACTTTGTCCAGAATAGAAGCCTCACTTGGCATGGCGCAACCTCAATTGTTGAATTTTGGGTATTATACACTATTCTACAAAAAAATTGTCATTTCCTGCTTGGGCAATCCGCCCTTTTTTGAATGCCTCTGTTCTTTTATGACGGGGGACACACCCTGTTTAAATTGCTTAAATCCTTGCGGCTTAATAAATTTCAGTTAGTAATGTCTTTAACCTGTGATAAAATGGTAAAATTACATTTATATCCCTGTCATATATGTTCTTAAGAATTTTATATATTTTTGGAGGTTTGAGTCGATTAAACGCAAAAATTTATCCTCTGAGTATAATGTGGTGGTTGTGGGCGGCGGACCGGCCGGCATGATGGCCGCGTCGGCAGCGGCAAAAGCCGGGGGCCGGGTGCTGCTGCTGGAGAAAAAAGCCGTGCCCGGGCGTAAAATGGCCATTGCCGGGGGCGGGAGGTGCAATTTTACCAATGTCGCCGGCCCGGAGATAATGGTGGAAAATGTGCCGGGAAACGGAAAGTTTCTATATAGCGCCTTTCGCTGCTTTACCGGGGAGGACTGCCGGGGTTTTTTCAAAGCCCTGGGCATAAATTCCCGGGTGGAGGATGAAGGTAAGGTTTTTCCAGCCGGAGTGGCCGGAGAGGATTTGGTTGCTGCGCTGGTGGATTATCTTCATGTCCTGGGAGTGGAAATTAAATGTTCCAGCGAGGTTGCGGGACTGCTGCTGGGGGGCGCCGGATGTCTGGGGGCGGTAACTTCCGGCGGAGAGAAATATTACGGACGGGTGATTGTGGCCACCGGCGGGCTTTCCTATCCCGGGACCGGTTCCACGGGTATGGGTTACCGGCTGGCCGAATCCGCGGGGCATAAAATTAATGGCTTCTTTCCCTCCGGGGTGGCCCTGGTTTGTGCCGATGAATGGATTAAAAATAAACAGTTGCAGGGTATGGCCCTGGAAGGCGTAAAGGTGGAACTACTCCATGAGGGGCGCAGGCTGGATAATGCGAAGGGGGATCTACTATTTACCCATTTCGGGGTATCGGGGCCTGCGGCGCTGAGAGTGAGCAGGACTGCCGCCGCCTGGTTTTCCCAAAGGAAAGACGGGGGACGGAATCTGACATTGGTGATTGACCTGTTTCCCGGTATGGACAGGGAAGAAATAACCGGCGCGATGGAGTCTGCCGCACGCCAGGCGGCGCAGAAGACTCTGAGGAACCTGTTGCGGGGCATGGTGCCGGACAGGCTGGCGCCGGTAATTATAAATGCGGCAGGTGTAAATGACGGCATCAGGGCGGCACAGGCCGGAAAGGCTGTCCGGCGCAAGCTGGCCGATACGATGAAAGGGCTGGCATTGACCGTCACGGCCACCAGGCCCATCAGGGAAGCGGTGGTAACCGCGGGAGGGGTGGATGTCAAGGGGGTCAATCCCGCCACCATGGAGTCCAAAATTGTTCAGGGGCTATTTTTTGCCGGAGAGGTGCTGGATGTTGACGGCTATACAGGGGGCTTCAACATGCACATTGCCTTTTCCACCGGCCACCTGGCCGGTATTTCGGCAATGAGAGGCCGGAAGTGAGAAGTTTATTTTTACTTCCCGGCTCCCGCGCCCCATTGTTCAGGAACTATCATTCCATTTTTCAGGGCTGTTTTTAAATCCCCGGGCAGTTCCGGGTCAATCCGGAATTCCGGGGTTTTTTGCTTTTCAGCAGTATTTTTCTTTTCCCCGGAACGGTATATTTCCACGGGTGTTCCCAGGGGAACGGTGTCATAGAGCCACACCACGTCCTTATTATTCATTCTGATGCATCCAGCTGAGGCATATTTGCCGATGGAAGAAGGGTTGTTGGTTCCGTGTATTCCATACTGCCCCCCTCCACCCAGGTTTAACCCGAGCCAGCGGATTCCCAGGGGGTTTTGAGGGCTGCCCCCGGGAATCCGCAGTTTGCTGTAATAAGGGTTTACTATTTTGCTGGCAATGGTAAATTTGCCTTCGGGGGTGAGGGAGGGGTTTTTCCCGGTGGCCACCGGAAAGGTTTTAACAACCCTTTCATCATTGTAAAGTTTTAGTTGATTGGTTGATTTATCTATTACGATTTTGTACCCTGCCGCCGCGCCGGGGATATAACAAAAAATCACCAGCAGGCCGATGACGGCAATCAGCAATCTTTGTCCGGGCATATTAGGGCCTCCCGCCGTTAATGTGGTAGTGTCACCTTACCTTTATATGCGGCGGGCCTTCAAATATGTGCGTAAATAAAGCTGAATTTTTGCCGGTGAAAACGGTGGCTACATAAATGAATTAAACATGGATAATACTAACACCGTACCTAAAAGCGGGGAGGTGAGTAAGTGAATACCAGATTGAGCGAGATTGAAAAACTTCTCATTATGGAACAGCTAAAGGCAGAGGAATTATGTTCCAAAAAGGCCCAGAACTATCTTAATATGTCCAGGGATCCCGCCGTGCAGAGCCTGCTCCAGCAGAGTGTCGACCGGGGGCAGCGGCATATCGGCATGCTCAACAGCCTGCTCCAGGAGGCCAGCCTGGCTGGGACCGCCGGAACCGGCATGCCGGGTATGGGTGGCCATTAAAGCAGGAAAAATATCTTCGTATTTGTGAAGAATGGGTGGATTAGGGGACACCGGAGGATGTGTTCCAATTTAGGGACAGCGCGTCCCTTTACCTTAAAAGGAGGCGATAAAAATGAATTTGGGCGATCGTGAAATACTCACGGATTTGCTTCTGGGGGCCAAGCACATTTCCACCTGTTACCATCATGCCATCCTGGAGGCGGCCAGTGACAGATCCCGGAATGTGCTTATGCAGCTCCATAACGACGAGCTCAATACCCACAGGCAGATATTTGAACTCATGTATACCAGGGGATATTACCAGGTGGAACCTGCCCGGGCAGCCGCCGCCGGAACCTATGCCACCTCCGTGGGCATGGGCATGGGACAGCAAGCGGGTATGGCTGCTCAGCAAATGATCAGCCCCGGTATGGCCGGCCAAAATTACTACGGCATGCAGGGCCAGAACATTCCGGGCATGCCGGGAACTTACGGCGCCACAGGCCGGTAATGGGAAAAAGGCCTGTGCAGGAACCCGCCCTCCGGCGGGTTCTTTCCTTTTGTGCAAATTATTGACTATAGGGTGGAAACTATCTCCAAACACGCATGAAATTTATGCTGGCCAGGAGGTTTATGCCGGATTCCTTGCTTTTTTGCCTCAGATATTTTATAAAGGTCCCCAGGAAATCTTCCCATAGCCCGGTAACTTCCCGTTTGTGGCCTTCTTTGATTAATATCACGCTGGCGTCCACGGATTCTTTAATCAGTATTAGTGAGTTATTCAGGTTTTTTCTTAAAAGTTCAAGCCGCTCCATCAAAAAAGACCTCCTAAATTTCAGCTCTGTTTCCACCGGGCAGCTGCCGTGCCATCCTTGCCCGGGCTCGCGGTGGTTAAGCTTTTCTATTGAGATTCACCACTTTATAATCTTTCCCATAAACAGCCCTAATGTTTCCCCAATGACGGAAAACAATTATTAATAGTTGCCGGCGTTATAAAAAATTCCATCTAAATATTATATAAAGGCAAATACGGATAATACCTGGTTTAAAATTTTTCAATACGTTAACAAAAATCTAAAAATTACCTAACTTTTACCATGTAAGATTTGAACATTAAAAAAAGTTGGAGGTGTTAGCATTCCATGAGCAAAAGAAAACGTTGGGCAGGCATAATTTCCCTGCTGGCCGTCCTGGCTCTGTTTGTGTCTTTCATAGCAAGCCCGGCCACGGTGGGAGTAGCCAAGTCCGGCAAGGGCGAGGTTTACACCGGGAAGGTTCCCAAGTATGTTTTTGTGTTTATAGGAGACGGCATGAGCTATGCCCAGGTCAGCAGCGCGGAAATGTATATGGGACAAAAGGCCATGCCCGGAAAAGTCACCCCAAAGCAGGTCAATTTTACCCAGTTTCCCACTCACGGAGCCCTTATGACCCAGGATTCCACGTCATTTATTCCTGATTCGGCCTCCACCGCCACTTCCCTGGCTTCAGGTCAAAAGACCCTTTCCGGAGTAATTAACATGGATGAAACCAAAACCAAAAAATATAAACCCATTACCGAAGACTTAAAAGCAAGGGGCTACAAAATAGGCATCATCACCAGCGTACCCATCACCCATGCCACCCCTGCCGCTTATTACGCCAAGGTTGCCAGCAGGGACGACGCTTACGACATAGGCAAGCAACTGGCGGCCAGCGGGTTTGACTTCTTTGGGGGCGGCTCTTTCGACAAGCCCACGGGGACCAACAAGGATCAAAAACCCATTTTTGAAATTGTAGAGGAAGCAGGTTACACCATCGCGGATACCAATGAAGAAATACGCGCCCTGGACAAAAATTCCGGCAAAGTGGTTGCAATAAGTCCGGCGCTGGATGGAACGGCCTTAAACTACGAGATTGACCGGAATGAGGAAAAGGGTGAACTCTCCCTGGCCGATTTTGTTAAAGAGGGCATAGAGGTGCTGGATAACCCCAAAGGATTCTTCATAATGACGGAAGGCGGTAAAATCGACTGGGCCAACCATGCCAACGATGCCGCCGCTTCCATCCATGATACCATAGCCTTTGCCGACGCGGTTGAAGAAGCTGTGAAATTCTATAATAAACATCCCGAGGAGACTCTGATTCTGGTTACCGCCGACCACGAGTGCGGCGGTATGACCCTGGGCTTTGCCAACACCGGGTACAGCACCTACTTTGAGAAGCTTCAGCCTGTGACCATGTCCTATGTGGAATTCGACAAAATTCTAAGTCAGTACAAGAAAACCGCAACCAGGGATACGGCCAAACTGGAAGACCTGATGGACGAAATAAAAAGCGCCTATGGATTAAGTACGGCCAATCTGAGCCAGTATGAAATGGGCATGCTGCGCAAGGCCCTTGACTGGTCCATGATAGATAAATCAGAGAGGAAATATAACGAGCAGGAAAATATACTTTACGGCACTTATGAACCCTTAAGCGTAACCCTGTGCCATATCGTGAATAACAAGGCCGGACTCAGCTTCACTTCTTACTCCCACACCGGCCTTCCGGTGCCGGTTTATGCCATGGGCAGCGGCGCCGATATGTTTAACGGCTTCTACGATAACACTGAGATTTATTACAAGCTGGCCGCCATCACAAATATAAGCTGATTAAAAAACCTTTTAGAATTTCTTGCCGGTGGATTATGTGTTACCTGTCCTGAGCGGGATAAACCCGCTCAGGTTTTTATATTGCGGTCAAATTTACAACTGCTGGAGGCAATAACATTGTCAAGCAAAACTTCCGCCATAACCGGTTATATATCAGCGCGCTTCCGGGGTATTCCCCCCCGGGAACTTGCTTTTAACCTGCTGGTTATGATTTTTATCATAATTCTGGCGCTAATGCCCACCGGATTTCCAACAAATGATTATCCCGACAGCGTCCGGGCAGTGGCCCGGGTGCTGGAAGTAAATAATGATAACGTTTTTAGCACCATTAGTTTTGTGTTCCAGGGCGAACAGATTTGCAAAGTGGAAATACTGGACGGCCCCTTTAAGGGACAGCAGGCTTATGCCAACAACAGATTCAACGGCAGGCTCGAGGTGGATAAGGTTTTTACGGCCGGGGACAAGGCCCTGGTGGTTATCGACTATACCGGTCAAACAATAAGATATGTAACCATGATTGACCATTACCGCATTAACCTGGAGGCGTTCCTGTTCGGCATTTTCGCCCTGTTCCTTTTACTATTCGCCCGCTGGACCGGGGCCAAGGCGCTGCTGTCTTTTTTACTGACCGTTTTAATGATCTGGAAATTGCTTATTCCCCTGCTGCTCAAGGGATGGAATCCCATCATCATTTCTCTGTTTTTTGTGGTTGCAACCACCACCACAATTCTTTTCATGGTGGGGGGGATCAACCGGAAATCCATGGCCGCGGCCCTGGGTTCCCTGGCGGGAACTTTACTCACAACCATAATGGCAATAGTCTTCGGCGAAAGTTTTAAAATCCACGGAGCCGTGCTGCCCCATTCCGAAACACTGCTCTATGCGGGATACGCTAATCTGAATCTGACGGAAATATTAATTGCCGTTGTATTCATAGCATCAGCCGGCGCCCTTATGGATCTGGCCATCGACATAGCCGCCGCCGTCAATGAAGTGGTGGAAAAAAACCCGGACATCACCACTGCCGAGGCCATACACTGCGGTTTTAACGTGGGCAGGACCGTGGTGGGCACCATGACAACCACCCTTTTATTCGCCTACACGGGAGGATACATAGCCCTGCTGATGGTTTTCATGGCCCAGGGCACACCGGTTGTTAACATTCTTAACCTGAAGTATGTGTCCAAGGAAATAATGCATACCGTGGTAGGCAGTTTGGGGCTGGTGGCGGTGGCTCCCTTCACAGCCATTTCAGCCGGAATTCTACTAACCAAAAAACGCCGCCAATAATTGGGGTCAGGCTTTACTTTGTTAATTTCTCCGCATATTCGTAAAAAATTCTTTCTTTAATCTGGCTAACAGCCTGCAAGACCCCGGCCTTCAAGGCAGGGGTCTTGCAGGCTGTTAGCTCGAACTAAGTTCGCTTTTTAGGAAAGGGGACAACCTCTATGAGAGCCTGACTATGGGGTGAGGAATGTCCCCAACGTATGTCCGGTAGAGGAATAACCTCTTCCGAACCCAAGGCTCACTTGTATTATTGCCCCTGGCGATAATGTGACTGACTGCCCCGTAATAGTGGATTCTGGTTTCTCTCCCCATACAGCTTCCCTATGCCATAAATTTCTATTTAATACTGACTTTACACAGAGACAGTAACAAAGTAAAGCGTCACCCTAATTACAACTCATAATATGTTGACAAGTTGTCTGGATTATTGATACAATTTTTTTGTTAAAGAATAAAAAGCCGAAGTTTACGGTGATGAGACGCGGGGGAACCATTCTTCGGGGCAAATTTTTAGCATTGGATAGTGTCGTGTTTGGGCTGCCTGCCCGGGTCCTGCAGCCAACCTCGTGGGCTTATTGGCTTTTGAGTGTTTTTTAACGCTCGAGCCTGTACCAGCCCTTTTATTTTGCCGCTTATTGCCTGCTTTGTAACTTGCGACCTTTTGGAGCACAGCAGAGCCTTTCTTCGAAGAAAAAGGTACGCCTGCCGTGGAAACACCGTGTTCGGGCTTTTAATTTATGATAGGAGGTTGTTTGGATTATGTCTAAGAAGAGCGGAATTTACCGGTGGTGGAAATCTTTTTTGCTGCTTTCATTGCTGTTGCTCCTGTGGCTGATTCCGGGGGGCTGCGGGGATAGCGGTGAAAAAAACGGCACGGAGAATTCCGGTGAAAAAAAGAAAATAGTCTTTGGCGACTTCAGTTGGGACAGTGCGCAGGTTCACAACCGTGTAGCCGGGTTTATTGTGGAGCATGGTTACGGGTATCCGGTAGATTATTTGTTCGGTGAAACTGTGCCGATACTGCAGGGCCTTGGCAAGGGGAACGTTGACGCCACCATGGAAATATGGGTCCAGAATGTGCAGGAAGCCTATCAGAAGTTGATTGATTCCGGTGAGGTAACGGATCTGGGCCCCAATTTCCCGGATTCTCCCCAGGGCTGGTATGTGCCTACTTATGTAATCAAGGGGGATTCTTCCCGGGGAATCAAACCCATGGCTCCCGATCTCAAATCGGTCAGCGATCTTCCGAAATACCGGCAGCTTTTTAAGGACGCCGAGAGTCCCGATAAAGGCCGTTTTTACAATAGCCCTCCCGGGTGGGTCGTTACGGATATCAACGGGGATAAAATAAAGGCCTATGGTCTTGATAAATACTACAGCGTTTTTAGCACCGGCTCCGACTCAGCCCTATCCACCTCCATTGTATCCGCTTATGAGCAGGGGAAACCCTGGTTGGGTTATTATTGGGAGCCCACCTGGATAATGGGTAAATTGGACATGACCATGCTGGCTGAACCTCCTTATGACGAAAAATTGTGGAATACAAATCACGGCTGCAGCTTTCCGCCCACCGAGGTTCATGTTGCAGTTAACAGTAAACTGGAAAAGACTGCTCCCGAACTGGTGGATTTTTTAGATAACTATAATACCACTCTGGAGCAAACCAATTCGGCCCTGGCTTATATGCACGATAACGGGGTGGACGCAAGGGCCGCGGCCATATGGTACTTAAGGCAATATCCGGATGTCTGGCGGACATGGGTTCCCTCGAATGTGGCCCAAAAGGTCGAAGGCGCGTTGAAAGAGGTGAAGTAAGATGCCGTCAAAGCATTTCCCCCTGCTTGAGGTTGAGCACCTGAAGAAAATATTTGGACTGCCCAATAGGGATGTTGATATAAAAGACCCCGGCTTCCTTGAGAAGGCGGAGGCCTGCGGGGCGGTGGCAGCGGTGCGGGACATATCCTTCAGGGTTGAACGGGGCGAAGTTTTTGTCATCATGGGGCTTTCGGGCAGCGGCAAATCGACGCTTATCCGCTGTATCCTGCGGCTGATCGAACCTACCGCCGGGAGAGTGCTGGTGGACGGCGAGGACGTAACGGCAATGGATGATCGGCAGTTGACTGGGTTCCGTCGCACAAGGGTGGCCATGGTTTTCCAGCATTACGGTCTTTTGCCGCACCGCAACGTGCTGGAGAATGTTTCCTTCGGCTTGAAGCTTCGCGGTGTTAACCGTTCCCAGCGGGAAGAGGCGGCGTTTAAAGCAATTAAGCAGGTTGGCCTGGCGGGGTGGGAGAAACGCTATCCCGGTGACCTGTCCGGCGGAATGCAGCAGCGGGTCGGGATTGCCCGGGCCTTGCTGCATGATCCGGAACTGCTCTTAATGGATGAGCCGTTCAGCGGCCTGGATCCGTTGATTCGCCGGGAAATGCAGGATGAATTGATAAGGCTTCAGGAAGAACTGCAAAAGACAATTCTTTTTGTTACCCATGATTTAAATGAAGCGTTGCGCCTGGGTGACCGGATGGCGGTAATGCGGGAGGGTACTTTTGTCCATGTGGGGCGGCCCAGGGAAATCGTAATGAACCCGGTTGATGAGTATGTCCGGCGTTTTGTCCAGGATGAGCGCCGGGCGGCACTTTTAACCGAAGATAACGGTAAACAGGCGGGCCCGCGGAATTCCGGGGGATGTGTTTTGCCCATGGGCCGGCAGAAGAATTTGGCCGATATCGGGAGGTGAGCGGCGTGTTTCCGGAAATGCTTCAATTTCATATAGCCTCATATATCGACGTCTTCGTCAAGTGGCTTACGGTGGAATGGGGAAGCACTTTTAACGTGCTTACAAATTTGATTCTCCTGCTGCTGCTGAAGATACAATCCGGGCTGATGTTTGTCCCGTGGTGGCTATGGATTGCGGCTGTGGCAGCCATCCGCTGGCTTCAGACACGCAGGCTGGTTAAAACCGCGGGGCTGATTATTCTATTGATGGCAATCGGTGTCTTCGGGCTCTGGGCGGAGGCAATGGAGACCCTGGCAATTGTCATAACCTCGGTCACCATAGCCTTTGCCATCAGCATTCCGCTGGGAATTGCAATGGCCGAGTCCGACCGGATTAACGCTGTGGCCACACCACTGCTTGACGCCATGCAGACCATGCCCAGTTTTGTTTATCTCATTCCGGCATTGATGCTTTTCGGGCTGGGGAAGGTGCCGGCTGTAATCGCGACCCTGATTTACGCGGTTCCGCCCCTGGTTCGTTTAACCAACCTGGGTATTCGCCAGGTTTCCGCCAGCGTGCAGGAAGCCGCCGGCGCTTTCGGCGCCACCCGCTGGCAGATCATGCGGGAGGTCCGCCTGCCCTTGGCGATGCCCTCAATATTGGCCGGGCTAAATCAAACAACCATGATGGCTCTGGCGATGGTGGTGATTGCCAGTATGATTGGCGCCGGGGGTCTGGGTGAGAAGGTGCTGATTTCCATTAACCGAATCGCCGTCGGCAATGGTTTTGAAGCCGGCTTCGCGGTTGTGGCGCTGGCTATCGTCATCGATCGCACCACCCAGGGTTTGGCCAGGCGCTGGCAGCCGCCCAAGGTAAACTGATCCGGCCCGGTCATTACCGGCGTAAGTCTTCCCTGGGAGCTACCAAAAGTTAGGGATTCTCACGGCATATGGTGAGAATCCTTTTTTTTAAAAGGAGCTTGCAGCAGGCCAAAAGGGATTGCAACAGAAAATTACAATTTTTCGGCAAATTTGATTATTGACAAAGTGGTCATAAATGATAGGATAGTATATAGATACATGTATATACGTGTAGAGACAAAAAATACTATGTTATGAGGGAGGGAGGCTTGTCAAAATTGATAATAATCGGTGAAAAAATCAATGGGACCATTCCGGGAGTAAAAAAGGCCATAGCAGCAAAGGACGAAGAATTTATCCGCAGCATTGCCATAAACCAGGCTGAAGCAGGGGCCGACTACATTGATGTATGTGCCGGCACCGCGCCGGAAATTGAGGCTGAAACTTTAATATGGCTGATGGACATCGTTCAGGGTGCTGTTGATAAACCGTTATGTATTGACAGTCCCAATCCGAAAACAATCGCCAAGGTTTTCGGGCATGCCAAAAAGCCCGGCATAATCAACTCGGTTTCCGAGGAAGGCGAAAAATGCGAAACCATTTATCCGATGATTCAGGGAACTGAATGGCAGGTTATTGCATTAACCTGTGACAAAAGGGGAATTCCCTCCGATGTTCAGACCAGGGTGGATATAACTAAAATATTGGTGGAAAAGGCTCAAAAATATGATATAACTCCCGACAGAATACACATCGACCCCCTGGTAATGGCGCTGTCGGCAGATAACCGGTCATTGTTGAACTTTGCCGACACATTAACGGCTGTAAAAAAACTCTACCCCACAATTAAGGTAACTTCGGGTTTAAGTAACATTTCTTTCGGCATGCCCCTTAGAAAAATTGTAAACCAGCACTTTTTAGCCATCGCGGTTTATGCGGGAATGGATTCCGCCATTCTGGACCCTTGTAACAGAGATATATTAACCACACTTTTAACAACTGAAGCATTGCTTGGCCGGGACAGATACTGTAGGAATTTTGCCAATGCCTACCGTAAAAACAAAATTGGCCCGCCCAAAAATGAATGAAAAGGCAGCTGTCTTTTCAACCAACGTACAAGCCCGCTAACGGGAGTGTTGATCGTTCCTTAACCTGTATATACAGATACGTATCAATATAGTCATGTAGTGCAAAAAAGGAGGACAAAAGTATGCTGGATATGCAAGAGCTAACTAAAGCAGTGGGAGATCTGGATGAAAAAAAGGTATTGGGATTGCTGAATGAATTTGTGGCTTCCAATCCCAGCCCCCAGGATACCGCCATGGTGGTAAGCGCCTGCCAGCAGGGCATGGCCATTGTGGGAGATTTATTCGATGCCAAGGAATACTTTGTGGGAGATCTGATATTCGCCGGGGAATTGCTTACATCGGCTATCGATATTTTAAAACCTGTGATGGGCGGAGAAAACACCGCCAAAATTGGTAAAATGGTTCTTGCCACGGTGCAGGGGGACTTGCACGATATTGGCAAAAACATTTTCAAAAGCATGTCGGAAGCAGCGGGCTTCGAGGTGTACGACCTGGGCATAGACGCGCCTGCCAGCGCCTTTGTGGAAAAGGTGAAAGAAGTTAATCCTGAAATAGTTGGAATGAGCGGAGTACTTACCCTGGCTCTGGATTCAATGAAAAATACCGTGGAGGCGCTGAAGGAAGCGGGATTGCGCGACGGTGTGAAATTAATCATCGGCGGGAACCCTGTTACAGAGGAAGCTTGCAACATGATCGGCGCGGACGCGTTTACCACAAATGCCGCGGAAGGCGTTAAAATATGTCAGGGGTGGGTGAAATAAATGAGTGATGCAATGGCTCTGGCCCAGGAAAGAAATCAGATATTCGATGATTTGTTCGCAGGCAGGATCCCCAAAAGGGTACCGGTTTCCGTAAATTTACCCATTGAGTTTTGCATCCAGTACGCGGGACAGGATCTGGCCGATGCCCAGTGGAATACCGAAATGCTGGAGGAAATATTTGACAAGGCCTGCCAGGATTTTGCTTCGGATATGCTTCCGGTATTGGCCTTCAGATTTCCTTCATTTTATAAACTGCTGGGAGCCAAAAATTTCGTTATGAGCTCCAGCGGCTTCCTGCAGCACCCCGAGGTTGAGGGATTGGCCCGGGAAGACTACGATGCTTTTATCGCCTCGCCCTTTAACTGCATCATGGAAAAAATATTACCCAAATTATATACCGAACTGGACAAAGACCCGGTTACAAAAGCAATGACATTGGCCAAGGCTTTCAAAGCGTTCCACGATGAAATGGGCCATGCGGGAATGGTATACGGCAAGCTGATTCAAAAATACGGCTATACCGACGTAAACCTGTTTGCCGGATTCTGTGAGGCCCCTTTTGATTTTGTGGCGGACCAGTTAAGGGGATTTAAGGGCATTTCCATTGATGTAAGAAGGATGCCTGATAAAGTGGAAGCGGCGGCTGAGGCCGCAACTCCGTTAATGATAAAAATGGGCGTGCCTCCGGTTCCCTCAAAACACGCCTCCACGTTTATTCCACTGCACATGGCGCCGTATTTGCGTGAAAAGGATTTTGCCAAATTGTATTGGCCCACATTTAAGAGGCTGGTGGAGGCCCTGGCGGAGGCCGGATACCCGTCATTCCTGTTCGCGGAGCAGGATTGGATGAGGTATCTTGATTATCTGGAGGAACTGCCTGAAAATACCAGGATTATGTTTGAATACGGCGATCCTAAACTCGCCAAGGAAAAAATAGGCAAGAAACATATCATTTCCGGTTTCTATCCCGTTTCACTTTTGAAAACAGGCACAAAACAGCAGTGCATAGACAAGGCAAAAGAGCTTATCGATATTCTGGCGCCGGGTGGAAAGTATTTGTTTAATCTGGATAAATCCCCGGTGACACTGGACAGCGTTAATGTTGAAAACTTACAGGCAGTGCTGGAATACGTGAGCACAAACGCTAATTATTAAAGGAGGGATTTTGTTTGAATACAAATTACTATAAAACCTGGGAGCAGTATAAAGCCGAACACCCTGAAATAGATGAAAAACAAGAAAAGGCAATGGCCGGCAAAATGCAGAGCTATGAGGAAATGATGTTTAGTTTCATTATGTTCCTGCTGGTTTAGGCGGCTGCCCAGGGCCTATCTCAATAAATAAAAAAAGCCGCTGCCGATAGGGTAAACGTCAGTAAGTACAGAGAGAGATTGTTCTCTCTCTGTACTATTTCAATCTGACAGCCGGGCAGTGTCCATGAGTTGACAAAAATAGATACCAATTTTAAGATATAAACTGTTATATTGTAGTAATGCGTAGGAATGGTTGTTTAAACCCGGCATTGTTATATTGCCGGCCGGAGAGGTTGTTTGCATGAGCTATGCCATTATTGCCTGCCGAACCCTTGAGGATGAACTGAATCTGGCGATGCGGGAAACCGGGTGCGGTTGTCCCGTGATCTGGGTGGAATCCGATTACCATCTGGACCCGAATCTTTTAAGGTCAAAACTTCAACTTGAAATAGATAATTTAAAAGATATTGAAAGCGTTTTATTTGCCTATGGCTGCTGCGGCAACGGCCTGGTGGGTTTAAAGGCCACCACCGCCGGACTGATTATCCCCAGGACCGAAGACTGCATATCCATGGTGCTGGGCAGGCCCGGTGAAAAGTTTGAACGCCAGAAACAGGTCTATTTTTTAACCAGGGGCTGGATGGAAGGCTCCAAAAGCATATTGGCCGAATACAGCCATGCCATGGAACGCTATGGAGAGAAAAGGACAAAAAGAATTTTCGAGCTGATGCTTAAACATTACCGGTATTTTATGCTGATAGACACCGGAGCCTATAAATTGGAGGATTGTTTTGACAAAGCCGAAGAATTGGCCAAAAACACCGATCTGGAGCTGATAATGGCCAAGGGTGACATTTGGTTTTTGAAGAAGCTGCTCACGGGGCCTTATAATGATGACTTTTGCTTAATCCCGAAGGGCGGGACGGTTAATATAGGCCACTTCGGATTGGCCCGCCCGGTGCCGTCCAATCAAACCGGGGCCGGGTAAACTTAAATGATTTTGTTAAAATGATATTTGAGTGGAGGGTAAAATGAAAGATTTCCGGAAAAAGCAAAGGTCACTGATAAAGCACGTGGAGCAGCTGGACGAGGTAAATGCCGTTAAGCTGGCCGCCGAGCTGCTGGAGGACGGCATGGAACCGCTGTACCTGCTGGATTTGATCAATCAGGGTATGAACAGGGTGGGGCAACTTTACGAAAACAAGCGCTATTATATAGCTGATTTGATAATGGCCGGACTTATATTTAAACAGGTGTTGGAACTGGATAAAATGACCGCCCATTTCAACATCAAGCACAATAATAAAATTGGCTCAGTTGTCCTTGGTACCGTGAAAGGGGACATTCACGATATTGGCAAGGATATTATCCGGGGGATGCTGGAGGCAAACGGCTTTGAGGTTGTTGATGTCGGGGTGGATGTTCCCAAGGAGCATTTTCTGAAAAAATATGAGGAATATAAACCGGATATTTTGGGGCTTAGCGGAGTGTTGACAAACACCGTGGACACCATGAAAGAGGTGGTGGACGCTTTTGCGGGAGCCGGGCTCAGAGATAAGGTAAAGATTATTGTGGGTGGCAACCATCTGACGGAAGAGTCCTGTAAATTTATAGGGGCGGATAACTTTGCCAATGACGCTTCGGTTGGGGTAAAAGTCTGCAAGGAATGGATGAATTGCACTAATAAGCAGGGAGTAAATAATAATGGTTAGTCCGGTTTACCTGAAAATAGTTGAGGATATTAAAAGAAAAATAAATAGCACAGAATTAAAACCGGGCGACGTGGTTTCTTCGGAAACAGCTTTATGCAAAGAATATGGCGCCAGCCGGATGACTGTAAGAAAAGGTCTTGCCATTCTGGCTAATGAGGGTTACATTTATTCAATTCCGGGCAAAGGTAATTTTGTTCAAAAACCGGAGCTTAATAAATATACCATTTACTACGATGAAATGAACAATGCCATTAACAGTGTTGATAAAGCCAGACTGCTGGAAGTAAATATCATTATGCCCGATGAGAAGCTGGCCGGCGATTTGCATATTACCAGGAATAAAAATGTCATTATGATCCGCAGGCTGTTCTATACGGATGGCGCTCCTGTGGCTTATGACATTAAATATTTGCTGTATCAAAAAGGTATGCCCGTGGTGGAAAAGGAAATCGAACACGCAACCTTTCCGGAAATGTTGTCCAAAAGGGTTTCTTATTTCGGGTTGAAGAAAGAACTGATAATTTATGCCGCCATACCGGATGAGGATATAAAAAGATATTTAAATATTTACGATGATCTTGCCCTGCTGGTGGTTGAGCAAAAGCTTTACAACGGGGAAAACAAGCCGGTTGGACTGGGGATAACCTATTTCCGGGGAGACTATATTAAATTGCAGGGAACTAGTCAATGAAAACTCAAAATTGCCGGAGGGACGTTGGACAGGCTGCATCATTAACCGGTGCAGTTTAGTTTTTTTAAACCCTTGACCGGATACTGCAACAAATAAGGGGGATTTTTGCCTTGAAAAAATATAAAGTCCTTTTTCAACCTCAAAATCTGGAAACGGAAGTGCCGGAAGACAGCACCCTCATGGAAGCAATGGACGGGGCCGGAATTGATTTTGATTTTCCCTGCGGCGGTCAGGGCAAGTGCGGGAAATGCCGGGTGAAGGTTTTACTGGGAGCCGGTGTGCCCACCTCCGGGGAGCTGGAGATTCTGGATGAAAAAGAATTGGGGAGCGGAATCCGACTGGCCTGCAGCACCAGGGTCCGGGACAATGTTGTGGTGGAACTGATCGACTATAAGCAACTGCAACACAATATTTTAATAGCCTCAAAGGAGAGGGCCTTTCAGATCGAGCCGCATCTGAATAAAATATTTGTTGAGGTGGAAAAGCCTTCCCTGGCTGCCCAGCGCCCGGACTGGCAGCGGGTTAAAGACAGCCTGGCCGAACAAGGCGTCCATCACCCCGCCCCGGAGGTGCCGGTTGCCCTCCTGCGGCGGCTGCCGGATACCCTGCGGGGGGCTGAGCACCGGGTTACCGCGGTAATACACGGCAATAGGGTGGTGGGCGTCGAGGGCCTGGACACCACCGGGACCATGCTGGGAATGGCTTTTGATATAGGCACCACAACCATTGTGGGATACCTGCTGGACCTTTATTCCGGCAAAGAGCTGGCCGTGGTGTCCACCCTCAATCCCCAGACCAAGTTCGGCGCGGATGTTATTTCCCGCATTACCTTCGCGGGCCGGGAGGAAGACGGGCTTGACAAACTGCACCGGGCGGTGATAGAGGCTGTTAACAGGCTAATCGGGGAAGCGGCGGAAAAAGCCGGTATAAACAGAAACCTGATTTACGGGTTAACCGTTGCCGCAAACACCTGTATGCATCACCTGTTTATCGGCATAAATCCCAGGAATATCGCGGTATCGCCATATGTGCCGGCTGTGGGCGAGCCCCTGGTGATAAATGCCGGGGAGTTGCAAATTTACATAAACCCCGCGGGTAAAATATTCATGTTGCCCAATATCGCGGGTTTTGTGGGGGCCGACACCACGGCGGTGCTGCTGGCCACGGAAATTGACCGGAGTGAGGATATCAAACTGGTTATAGATATCGGCACAAACGGGGAAATAGCCCTGGGCTCCGGAGAAAAAATGGTTGCCTGCTCTGCCGCGGCCGGGCCTGCCTTTGAAGGGGCGCAGATAAGCTGCGGCATGCGGGGCGCTGTCGGGGCAATCGATCATGTCTGTTTTGGGGATAAAATTGAATACTCCGTGATCGGAGGGGGCAGTCCCCTGGGTATCTGCGGTTCCGCCTTGCTTGACGCGGTGGCGGGTCTGCTGGAACTGGGCATGCTTGACCGGAGGGGAAGATTCATTCCCCGGGACAAATTAACAAATAGCGCCGCCCAAATGTTTAAAGACAATATTATAGAGCACGAGGGCCAAAGGGCATTTTTGCTGGCAGGGGCGGATAAAACCGGTAATGGCAGGCCGGTTGTGATTACCCAGGGCGATATCCGGGAACTTCAGCTGGCCAAGGGGGCCATGGCCGCGGGCATCAGGGTTTTAATGGAAATCCGCGGCGCCCGGTTTGACGATATTAAAGAGGTCCTGCTGGCCGGAGCCTTTGGGAATTATTTAAACCCGCACAGCGCGTGTGTAATAGGATTAATACCTTTGGAACTGGAAGAAAAGATAAAAATGATCGGCAATGCCGCGGGCACCGGCTCCAGATTGGCTTTGCTTTCCTCCGGTGAATACCGCAGGGCAAGTAATATCGCCAATATTGTTGAATTCGTCGAACTGGGCAGCTATCCCAAATTTAACAGTATTTTTGCGGAATCCACATATTTCAGGCAAATCCCCTGACGGTCCGGCGAACACCCTTTGCGATCCCGGCTAATGGTTTATTATTTATTTTCATTTTAATTAATCAGAAAAGGACTGAAGCAAAGACATGACCGAGCCCATTATTTGGGAAATTGAATTGCCGGATGTGACCATAGAAGATATTTTCCGGGCGGAAGGGGCTGACTACAGCAAAAGCCCTCCCCGTCCAAGCACGTTGGAATTGCACGGCCGGGTTTTGGCGGAGGCCGCCTCGTTGGTTCGCCCGGCAGTGCTCTGGCGGGAGGTCGACGTGCTGGGCGCCGGTGAGGGGGAGCTTTTTCTTGAGGGAGGGAAGAAGCTTACCAGCAGTCTTTTGGCCAGGGTGGCGGGAGCCGCCGAAAAATTAATTCTTTTCGTCATGACAATTGGAAGCGCCCTAGACCAACGCGAGGAATATTACAGTAAGGCCGGCAGAACCCTGGAAGCCTTTGTTCTTAACGCCGGCGGAACGGCATACATCCTTAAAAGCGGTATTGCGGCAAAGGACAAAATAAATGAGCATTACCAAAAGGCAGGCCTGAATACGACCTTTTCCCTGGGCCCCGGCCATTCATACTGGAACTCCCTGGAGGATATAAAAACCATTTTTCACCTGCTTAACGCCGGGCAAATGGGGCTTCGCCTGACAGATTCAAATTTAATGCTGCCCCGCAAGTCCATTGCCATGGTGCTGGCCGCGGGACGCGACCTGCCGGACTTTGGGGGGAAAACCCATTGTGATTTCTGCAGCCTACAGAAAAAATGCCATATAAGCCATTTCTAGGAGGCCGTTGAAAAAGTCCATCTGCTGCGTTGCGGCTGCGGCCTCAATGCTCGACGTAGTATGAGTACGTTTCCGCTTGAGGCCTTGCCGCGCCTTGCATCTGGAGCTTTTTGAACGGCCTCGGGCGGTAGTTTAGCAACATGTTTATTGTTTTT
>NZ_BFAV01000043.1 GCF_002933875.1 Desulfocucumis palustris
AAGCCTCAATAACGTTACCTACCCCATCTATATAGATCCCACCATAACCATTGCTCCGGAGGAAGACGAAGCAATGGACACCTACATAAACCGGAACAATTCGCATACCAATGGTAACGAAAGAACCTTTTACGTCGGCAATAATTTTCGGACTCTGGTAAAATACAACCTTTCAGCAGTACCCATGGGAACCATAAAAAGCGCGACACTGGAGCTTCAAAGCTTTAGCTCTGGCGAAAAACTTTACCCGATGAAAGCCTACCGCGTAACCCAGGAGTGGCTTGAAATGGAGGCTAACTGGGACGAGGCCAAAATAGACCGGGAGTGG
>NZ_BFAV01000044.1 GCF_002933875.1 Desulfocucumis palustris
CTCGTATGCGTCCTATGGCAAAAATGAAAACATTAATTTACCACAGGTCAAAAGAGAAGAAATTACCTCCCTGAGTAATGAGGATTGCAAGTTTTATAAAAATGAAGACGGCACGATAACAGCCGAGATCGATTTGAGTAAACAGCCTGGAAATGATACGGATAATAATATTGTTTCGGAAAATGCTTCCAGCGGTTACTATAAAAACAGTTCAAACGGCTTCGAAGCAAGCTTTCCAAAGAAGCTTTCCGGGGAAACCTTAAGATTTAACTATATGGACACCGGACTGACCTTTGAGCTTTTAAACACCCCATATGTAAACGATAAAGAAGATATTTCCGCAACGGATGATACCATTGACGGAGAAGAAAGCGATACTTCAACGGAAGACAGCATTGTAACCGGCGAAGGTAGCCGGTCAACCACGGACAGTGTTGACGAAGAAAACAATTCATCAGCTACAGACAAGGTTGATGGTGAGGAAAACAGTCTCTCAACGTCTGACGGTGTAGACTCCGGGAAAAGCAATTCTTTAGCCACGGATAATGCCGGCGGTGAGGATAGCAGCCTTTCGACAGTTGATGGTGCCGACAATCAAGAAGTAAGCCCTCCAACATCGGGCAGCGTTGAGCGTAAAGAAAACAATTTTTCCGCGGTAGATGGTGTTGGCGGTGAGGAAAACAACGATTCAACCATGGGTGATGATGGGGCTGGAGAAGGCAATACTCCGCCGGTAGATGGCGCCGAAGGCGAGGAAGGCGGAACTTCCGTGTCCGGCAGTGCCAGCGATGAAGAAGTCAATCCTTCACCTGAAGACGGGGTTGAAAACGAAGAAAACCATTCGCCGTCAGCGGATGTTGAAGACGAAGAAAACAATCCGTCAACTGATGACAGTTTTGACAATAATAGCAATAAATCATCCGTAGACGGCAGGGTTGACGGGGACACCATTACATATAGCAACATAATGAACGCCACCGACCTGAAATACCAGGTTCTTGACAACGGCGTAAAGGAAACCATAGTAATAAACAACAGCAGCGCACCCACCAGCTTTTCCTTTAAAGTAAGCACGGACAGGCTTAACTGGCTGGAGGGCAAAAAAGCCTGATAGCCTTTATCTCCAGCGAAACCGGAAAGCACCTGTTCTATATAAATCCGGTTTACGCCTGTGACGCCACCGGCAAGGAGATTAGCGGAGTAACCCAAACAGTCAAAAACCACGGCGGAGAGCTATTCATTGACATCGAATTG
>NZ_BFAV01000045.1 GCF_002933875.1 Desulfocucumis palustris
ATGAAGGCCTATCGCCATTGACGTTAATTCCAAGGCCATTGCTAAACGTCATTGGCGGGTATTAGTTTACCGCCAGGGAGCGCAAACCGCTACAGGGTGATTAAATGGACTTTTGTATGCAGTCTAAAGTATTGCCGAATAATCAAAAATTTCTTGGTATTAAAGAAATATCAGAAATATTAAACGTTCCGTATAGAACGGTCTATAGATGGGTGACATCGGGTACTTTACCTGCTTATAAGTTTGGGTCTACCTATCGTATTTCAGAAACTGATTTTAATTCATTTTTTATCACTTCTAAAATTAAGGAACCCTCAAAAGATTAAGAGGGTTCCTTCTGTCTGTTTTTTCTGGTTTGAATTATATCAGCGATAATATCAGCATCAGTAGGATTTAGATTTGTAAATTGAACTAAAAAATCAACTAAGTTAGTGTTTAGATATTTGTTGAATTCATTTATAATCTCGTCAATTGATTGTTTTTTTCCAAGTGCCTTGCCTAAATCTATTGCCGCAACTTTCAAATTCCAAAAATATTTTACAATTTCACAATAATTGTTTATAATATTTTGCATTGTGGAAATTTTAATCTCAGTATCATGTTCGCTAGATGATAATAGTATTTTTTCTAAGGAGTCGATTAATCTCTCATGGTCCTTAATCTTGTCTTCTATTTCCATTTCATTGTAAAAAGCACTTTTATAGGTCGTATGATAAAAATTAGCTAGATTATTAAAAAAAGTTGGGTATTCAACCGGTTCTATGCCTTTTGGTTTTGGATACATTTCTTCAAATTTAGTTGGTATCATACGTCCAGCTGATATAAATAAATCCGGTGCCATTAATGCTTCAGCAAGCTTGTACAAAACCTGATCTGATGGCATTCGGTTTCCTTTTTCTATTTTATTTAGATGGGACTGAGCTATCCCGGCCTGTTCAGCAAGGTCCTTTTGAGTCATCATTCGGCTTTCCCGTATACTCTTCAGAATAATCCCAAAATCACACGGTTGTTTAGGATGTTCAGACATATTATATAACTCCTTGTCTAAAAAATTCCTCAATGTCAATATATCATATGTATTGACATTATGCCTAATCTAAATTAATATGACATTAAGACAATATATACATAAATTTGACATAAAGGAATTTTACCGGAACCGGCCCGGACAACCGGCCTCACTATGTGGGGATTATTTGGGAGGGATTTCTGTGTCTTTTCCACCCGTAATAAAAGTGGTTTTTGCTGCCGATGGGACAGGAAAAATCAAAGCCCTACTTGATCCTAAAACAGCAGAATACGCAGTAAAAAAAGGGCGTGCCAGAAAAATTTCAGATAATCTGGTGCAATATAAAAAAGTGTGGAAAGATGTGAAGCCTCTTGATCCTTCGGAAATCGACAATATAATTTTGTTGGGTACGGTTTCCATATATACCCCAAAAAGCGGCTGGTTAAAAGCCGATAGGTCAGATATAGAAAAAATATCTGAACATAATAAGAAAATTTGTCGTGAACAGCTTAGTAAAAAGAATTAGGCGTTTATTTGGCCTCCAGGGTTTTCTTGGGGGTTTTGTATTTGGCACGTTATCCCAAGCAGCAGGACAGGCTATTGTTTCATATATTGTTTTGAGGTGATTCCAATTGATAATCAAAGGCAAATTCGGTATCATAACCATACATCCGCCGACCACAAAACCGTCGGTTGCGGATGAAGACAGGTTATATATTACGTTGGCTAAATGCCTTGCCGTAAAGTCTGTTCCTGCTGGTGCAAAGGGCATCAAATGTATTGGTATAATGAATAAACATGCAATGAAATGATCATCGCCCACACCAACGAGAATGAATACAAGGCCTTTATCAGCAACAAAAAGAATGAGGCCTTGCAGTCAAGGATTATTGTTCTGAAAATACCCTACAATTTGAAGGTCTCTGAAGAAGTCAAAATATATGAAAAACTTATAAAACAGGGTGATTTAAAGGACATACACATAGCCCCGCATGCCCTGAAGGTGGCCAGCATATTCTCCGTGCTTTCCCGCCTGAAGGAGAGTAAGAAGCAGGGCATGGACGTGGTCAAAAAAATGAAACTTTATGACGGCGAGGATGTAGAAGGGTTTAAGCAGAAGGATCTGGCCGAACTGCATAATGAATTCGGGGATGAGGGAATGAGCGGCGTCGATCCCCGTTATGTGATTAACCGGCTATCCTCCGCCCTGATCCGGACCACAACCAAATGCATCAACCCGCTGGACGTTTTAAGGGCCTTGAAGGACGGGCTGGACCAGCACGCTTCCGTTAACAAGGAGGAAAAAGACCGGTTGCTGAATTTCATTTCTGTTGCCCGCAAGGAAATGAACGCCATAGTGGAGATAAAAATTCATTCCGGATGAGGCCTGGCCGGCGCAAGAAAAATTTTCAAAAAATGTTTTTGTAAAGAAGGGCAAAATAAAAAGATGTAGTATACTATATTTAGGAAAATTGAATAAAGCCAAGTGTAGAGTATTAAGGTGCCCGAACAGGGAGAATAGGGAAGCCGGAGGGAACCCCGCTGTGTGGTTCTAAAACGGCGCGGACCCACCACTGTAGTCGGAGAGCCTGCTCAATTTATGCCACTGGGGTTTTGCCCCGGGAAGGTTTGAGCTCAGGCGATGATCCGTTAGCCAGGAGACCTGCCTTTTTACTTAGCTTGGGGATGATGGAAAAATCCTCAACCTTTATGGGTTGAGGATTATTTTTTTTAGGGGGGGACGGCCTTGACACGGTTAACCAGAGCTTTAAAGGGAGAATTGACACCCGGGATGGTGCGGGTGGCTTCCATGGAGGGAGTGGCTCCCGAACTGGTAGGTAAAGGAGTAGCCGACGGCAGCATTGTTATACTCAGGAATTCAAACCGGAAAAGTGACATCGTGGAAGGGATCGGCAAGGGTTTAAGAACAAAAGTAAGCGCCAGTGTGGGTTTGTATGGCAGCCAGGCTTCCGTGCCCACTGAGTTGATGAAGGTGCAAGCGGCTCTGGATGCCGGTACCAACGCGATAATGGATTTAAGTGTCAGCGGCGATATAAATGGATTGCGGCGACAGGTGCTGGCCGCTGCGTCAAAGCCGGTGGGAACGCTTCCGTTGTACCAGGCGCTGGCCGAGGCGAAAGAAAAATACAATACGCCGGCCAAAATGAAAGTTGATGAATTATTCGGGGTTATTGAACGCCACGCCGCTGACGGGGTTGATTTCCTGGCCTTGCATTGCGGCACAACCATGGAAATAGTAAAAAGGGCCAAGAAGGACGGCAGGGTCGATCCGCTGGTTAGCTACGGAGGCTCGCACCTGATCGGCTGGATGCTGTATAACCAGATGGAAAACCCGCTTTACACAGGTTTTGACAGAATTCTGGAAATTGCCGGCAAATATGACGTCACCATTAGCCTGGCTGACGGCATGAGGCCCGGTTGTCTCGCCGACTCCCTTGACGGCGCCCAGGTACAGGAGTTGGTGCTTCTGGGTGAACTGGTGAGGCGGGCCAGGGAGGCAGGGGTGCAGGTAATGGTTAAAGGACCGGGCCATGTGCCTTTGCACCAGCTGAAGGCAACGGTTGTGCTGCAAAAAAGTCTTTGCAAGGGGGCACCATACTTTGTTTTCGGGCCGGTTGTTACCGATATAGCAGCAGGCTACGACCATATCAGCGCATCCATCGGTGGCGCCGTCTCCGCCTGGGCGGGCGCGGAATTTTTATGTTATGTCACCGCCTCCGAACATATTGGCCTTCCTGACATTAACCAGGTGAGAGAAGGGGTTGTCGCCGCCCGTATTGCGGCACACGCCGGAGATCTGGCGAAGGGCTTGCCTGGGGCGGCGGAGTGGGACCTGGAAATATCCAGGGCCAGGAAGCTGCTGGACTGGGAAAAACAAATCCGGCTGGCCGTCGATCCTGAAAGAGCCCGCTATTTGAGAGAAGAGAGAAGCGACGGTAATTCCGAAGGCTGTGCCATGTGCGGAAAATATTGCGCAATGAAAGTTGTGTCGGAATATCTGGGTAGTCCCAGGCAAAATTGTTAGATTAGGAGGGAAATATATGACACAGATCCAGGCCGCCCAATCGGGAAAAATAACTGTTGAAATGGAAGCGGTGGCAGCGGCGGAAAGCGTGGCTGTTGATATTATCAGGAACGGGGTTGCCTCCGGGGAAATAGTAATTCCTAAAAATATTAAAAGAAAACATATTAAGGTTTGCGGAATTGGCCGGGGCTTGAGGGTAAAGGTGAATGCTCTCATCGGAACCTCCAGTGACCGGGACTCCATTGAGATGGAAAAAAGGAAGCTGGCTATTGCTGAAGGCGCGGGCTGTGATGCGGTAATGGATTTAAGCACCGGCGGGAATATTGCCGCCATGAGAAAGCAGACCCTGGAGTCGGCCGGGGTTCCGGTGGGAAGTGTTCCAATTTATCAGGCTGCGATAGAAGCCATAGATAAAAGAGGCGCAGTGGTGGCCATGACTGCCGAAGACATGTTCCGGGCCATTGAAATGCAGGCGGCCGAGGGCGTGGACTTTATGGCAATTCATTGCGCTTTAAACTTTGATGTTATTAAACGTCTTCAGGCCGGAAAGAGAGTCACAGACGTGGTCAGCCGGGGCGGGGCCTTCCTGACGGGCTGGATGCTGCACAACCGGAAGGAAAACCCTTTGTACGAGCAATTTGACCGGGTGCTCGGCATATTAAAAGAATATGACGTGACACTGAGCCTTGGTGACGCCATCCGCCCCGGCTCAACTGCCGATTCCCTTGACGGCGCCCAGCTGCAGGGTATGATAGTGGCAGGTGAACTGGTGGCCAGGGCTAAAGCTGCCGGAGTGCAGGTCATGGTGGAGGGCCCGGGACATGTGCCCATGCATCATGTGGAAACCACCATGCTGTTGCAGAAGCGGCTGTGCGACAATGCTCCTTATTTTATACTGGGCACCCTGGCAACTGACATCGCGCCGGGGTATGATCACATAACATCGGCCATAGGCGGGGCCATAGCCGGCGCCGCCGGGGCCGACTTCATCTGTTACGTAACGCCTGCGGAACACCTTGGCCTGCCCGGTGAGGAAGATGTCAGGGAAGGGGTTATAGCGGCAAGAATCGCCGCCCATGCGGCGAATATAGCCAGGGGCCATGAGCAGTCACGGCAAAAGGATTTTCAAATGGCCTGTTCCAGAACCGCAGGCAATACAGAGGGACAGATAAAAATGTCCATTGATCCGGCCAGGGCGGCCGCCGCCCTTGAAGCGCAAAAGTCCGGCGATATTTCTTGCGCCCTTTGTGGCGACAATTGCACCGCGGAAATTGCCGCCAGGTATTTCGGTATCATAAGATAGGCTAAAAGTTGTCCCCAAAGCTTCCGTGTTTGCCCAGGCGGGTTAAGACTGCTGAAGACAATCCACGGAATATGCGAATATAAACAACCCCGGTCCCAAAAGCCGGGGTTGTTTATTAAAATTCCATCCTTTTCTTAAAAAAGGGAAAATTAAAAATTTGTCGTACTGATATAAAGCCATTGAATTAGGCAATTAAATCACCTATATGGAGGATTAACCAGTGCCGTTACGGAAAAAAGCTTTGATTATTATCAGTGCGACATTTGTTGTCGTAATTGCCGTCCTTCATATAGCCACTTATAACATATTGCTTAAAAGTTACGGGAAATTGGAAGAGCAGGATACCCGGCATGCCGTGGAACAGGTCCGGAATGTTTTGTCTAACGAGCTTACAGCGTTAAATGCAACCACAGGCGACTGGGCGGCCTGGGATGATACCTGCCGGTTTATAAAAGACGGCAACCCCGGTTATATACAGACAAATCTGGTGGAATCCACTTATACGGTTAATAAACTGAATATGATAATTTTTATTGATTCCACCGGCCATTTGGTATATGGGAAAAGCTACGATTTAGCCAATAACAGGGAGTTGGCCTTGCCCACAAGCTTAATTAATAACCACCTTTCAAAGGGTAGTATTTTATTGACGCACCCAAACCCTAACAGCAGCATTACCGGGATTATTGTTCTTCCCGAAGGCCCCCTGCTGATGTCTGCGCGGCCGATAGTATCAAGCGAGTATAAAGGGCCTATATGCGGAACCCTTATAATGGGCCGTTATCTGGATGCCGCCCTTATTGACAAGATTGTGGATATTACAAAAACCCCTGTAACCTTAGGTGAGTTTGTAAATATAAGCAGTGCTTCCGATTTTAGCGAGGCCGGCAGGCATTTGTCCGCCGCAAATCCATTTTATATTAAACCTCAAAACGAAGAAAACGTTTATGGATATGCCCTGATAAATGATGTTTATGGAAAGCCGGGCTTGATTCTGCGGGCTGAACTGCACAGGGACATATATCAGCGGGGACTGTCCACTTTCAACTACATAATAGCAATCACACTGATTACAGCTTTAGTGCTGGGAACAGTAATTATATTGATACTGGAAAAACTTGTGTTATCAAGGCTTACTTTTTTAAGCCGCCGTATAGGTGATATAGGTAACTATAGTGACATTTCCGAACCTGTAAAAATCAGCGGCAAGGATGAATTATCCGCTCTCGCGGATTCAATTAATAAAATGCTGCGGGCGTTAATGAAAAGCGAGACCAGGTATAAAGAGCTGGTGGATACTTTGCCCATAACTATTTTCGAGATGGATAGCCGCGGGTATATTACCTTTGTAAATAAGTATACATCTAAATTGCTGGGCTACACCCGGGAAGAACTGCAAAGTGGATTTGCCGGTGTCAACATAATAGCTCCCGGGGACAGGTTGAGGGCTGAAAATAATATTAGCAGGGTTTTAAGGGGGGAAGTGCTGGGCGGCAGGGATTACCTGGCCCGGCGCAAGGACGGCGGGAGTATTTCGGTTTTTATACAGACCGCGCCGATTATGGCCGACGGCAGAATTACGGGTATAAGAGGTTCAGCGGTGGATGTCAGTGAGATTAAAAATGCCCGGAAGGCGCTGCGTAGAAGCGAGGAGAGGTATCGCAACATACTGGATAGCATAGAGGATGGATACATTGAGGTGGATATTACCGGGAACATAGTTTTTGTCAATGAATCAGCCTGCCGCATATCAGGTTTTGACAGAGACGAGCTAATCCATAGCAATTATAAAAAATATACCGTGCCGGAAATTGTGCCTAAAGTATTCGAAGTATTTAACGGTGTGTACGTTTCCGGCAAGCCGTCCAGGCTGTTTGACTGGCAGATTGTAAGAAAGGATGGCGCAAAGAGATACCTGGAAGCCTATATTTCCCTGATATGGGATAAAAGCGGGGAGAAAGCGGGCTTCAGGGGAATTGCCAGGGATATAACCGAGCGTAAAGAAATTGAAGAGAAGCTCAGGGAGAGTGAAGAGAAATTCAGGCTTCTATTTGAAAACAACCCCATGGGTATTTATCATTTCGATAAAGAGGGAGTCGTCACGGATTGTAACGATAAATTTCTTGAAATAATCGGTTCAACAAGGGACAGGGTGGTTGGGTTTCATACATTAAACCTGCCCGGCAATAAAATGGTGGAATCCATAAAGAAGGCCCTTGCCGGGGAACAGAGCCACTACGAGGGAGAATACATTACTTATATCTCCCAAAAAAATGTATTAATTAAGGCGGAATTTGCTCCCATAATAATTGGCCATAACTCTGTCATTGGCGGGGTGTGTATTGTGGAAGACATTATGGAACGCAAGAAGGCGGAGGAGCGGTTAAAATATTTAAGCTACCATGATTCACTAACCAACCTTAATAATCGAGCATATTTCGAAAAGGAAATGAACCGCTTGCAAGAAGTCCGTTTTTCTTCAATGGGTATCATAATATGTGATGTGGACGGCTTAAAGGTTGTTAATGATACTCTGGGCCATGACGCCGGAGACAGGTTGCTGGTTATCGCTGCAGGTGCTATTAGGGATTCCTTCAGAAAAGATGATATAGTGGCCCGAATAGGCGGTGACGAATTTGCCGTACTGCTTCCTGACAGCTCGAAGCATGCGGTGGAAAACGCAATATGCAGATTGAAAAAGAGTATTATGAATTATAACATGACCAATACGGATATGCAGCTGAGTATTTCCGTGGGGTACGCCCATGCGGACAGGAATATTCCGGACTTAAATGATTTATTTAAAGCCGCGGATAACAGTATGTACAGGGAAAAGCTGCACAGCAGCCACAGCGCCCGCAGCGCCATCGTACACACCCTGATGAAGGCCCTTGAGGCAAGAGACTTTATAACCGAGGGTCACGCCGACAGGCTTCAGGATATTGTAGCCCGCATAGCAACAGTATTGGGACTTGGTGAACAAAAGATATCCGATCTTCGGCTGCTGGCCCAATTTCACGATATCGGAAAAGTAGGCATTCCCGACCGTATACTCTTTAAGCCGGGGCTTCTTACAGCCGAGGAATTTCTGGAAATGAAGCACCATTGCGAAATAGGTCACAGAATAGCGCTTTCTTCCCCGGATCTGGCCCCCATAGCCGATTGGATTTTGAAACATCACGAGTGGTGGGATGGCAGGGGATATCCACTTGGTATCTCAGGCGGGGAAATTCCTCTGGAGTGCAGAATATTGAGCATTGCCGACGCCTATGACGCGATGGTCAGCGACCGGCCATACCGCGGGGCATTAACCGGGGAAAAGGCTATGGAAGAATTAAAGAGGTGTGCCGGTATACAGTTCGATCCTTTTTTGGTTGATAAGTTTATTGAAGTGTTTGGAAATAAAAACCCGGCCTGAAGGTTCTCGTTCCCTCTGACCTTAATGGTGATAACACTTATGGTTGACTCTATACTATGAGATACTTGAATCCCATGGTCTTTGCCTTTGTTGACGCCAGGCTGGCTTTATTTATAAGGTTTTCAATAACATTTTTTTGCTTTACCGTATTTCTGGAGTATTTACGTTTTCCCCCGCTTATACCTGCGGAAACCGTAACCGGAATTCCCGTTTTAGGGGTTTCTTCGGCGATATTATCGATGATGCCGTTTGCTAATTCTTCAGCTTGCTTGATTTTTTTTGAGGTTACGATGACGAATTCGTCGCCTCCATATCTGCACACGTAATCATAGTTATTATCCACACGGTCTTGAAGTATGCCCGCTATGGTTTTGAGGCAGTTGTCACCCTGGACGTGACCATAGGATTTATTAATTTCACCAAAATTATTAATATCAAACAGAATTACGCTTATTTCGTTTCCCGTCTCCAGAATTTTGCTTGCCAGCATGTATATAAAAGAGGAATTATACAAACCGGTCAAGTGGTCGTTTAACTGGCTTATATATTTAATAATCTGTTTTTTTGTTATTATGCCCACGATTCTGTCTTTTTCCGCAACGGGCAGGCGTTCTATTCTGTGTATTTTCATTAATTCGGCCACATCCCAGGTTGTATCCAGGGGAGAGCAGCAGATCACTTTTTTAGTCATGGCGTCGGCCACAATTCTGTTGGGGTGGTTAAGGCGTATGTCTCTGGAAGTGATTATGCCCAATAACTGGTTCCCTTCGACAACCGGCAGGCCGCCTATGTTTTTTTCCTGCATGAATTCCGCCGCGTACAGAACGCTTTTACCCGGGCCAATGGTTAAAACCGGGTTCACCATGAAGTCTTTTATTTGTAACATAACATGTAGCCAGCCTCCGCGTTTAAATATCAACTTCTTTAAAAATGGAAATGGTTAAATCCATTTTTACTTTGAGCAAAGTTTTTTCAATATTAATTTTCAGCGCTTCTTCCAGTATGTTGTCCAATAATACGTTTCTCGAGATCCAATTGAATAGAGCGGTCCTGACTGCCACTGCCTCAACCGGGCCATTTTCAAAAGTTATTAATTCGTATTGCTCGGGGGCAAGAGCATCCACCATTCTCCTCACTGCTTCCGGACCAATGGGCGCGCGCCGGCCTATGACCAGGATGTCTTGCATTGGCGGAAGTTCAAATTCAGAAAAGCGAATACTCATTTCAGCCTTTCTTTTACTCAGATCCTTTTTGCTGCTGTCCTCCATAATATATCTACCTCGCTAGCTGATTGTGACATTATGTAAAAGGGCTAATATATTGCAAATAGCCGGTGGCTTTTTTGGAATGCTCAAGGATACACGCCTGAAATTTTTCAACTATTTCCGGTGAGAACTGCGAACCTTTATTCCTATTCAAATCATGCAGGGTTTCAATAAGCGTTTTTACTTTTTGATAGGGCCTTTTGGTGGTCATGGCGTCAAAGGCGTCGGCTATTGTCACGATCTGGGCGGTTTCCGGTATTTCATTTCCTTTCAGGCGCTCGTAGCCATTACCGTCCCACCGTTCGTGGTGATAGAGAATTATTGGCAATATGTTCTGGTAGCCCTTAATGCTCTTTATCAGCTCCGAACCGATGACCGTGTGTTTTTTAATTATGGAAAATTCTTCTTCTGTTAACCTGCCGGGCTTATTTAGCAGTTCTTTTTCTATCCTGGTCTTGCCTATGTCATGTAGCAATGCTCCTATTGCCAATTCCTGTATGCTTTTCCTGCTGTATCCCATGTATTCGGCCAGTCTTGCGGACAGGTAACATACGTTATACGAATGTAGACGCAGGTCGGAGGGGAAAATATCCACAATATATTTTGCCATCTCAATATCCATTTTAATGTTACCCCCACTTTTCAGGCAGGCGTTCATCGAATGAAGGGGGTATATTGACAGTGAAAAATCACTGTTTCTACCGCAACCTGGCAATCATAACGGCAACCGAATGCGTATAACACAGTACCGTTTTAGACCCATGGCTTTGCGCCCTACTCTTTCGATGGTAGTTTGCCTTTGTGAAACAGACTTATTTATACATCAAATATTATAAAACTATTAGTGTATAAAATTCAACAAAAAATAAACTAACAGTATATTTATTTTGTCGAATATACAAACTTTATGTCAGTTGGTGTTAAACAATGTTAAATAAAATTGTGGGGGATAATATCCGTACAATCAGAAAGCTAAAGGGTTTTTCCCGGGGTGAACTGGCTGTACGCGCAGGTTTTACCTCATCCTACTGGGGATACCTTGAAAGAGGCCAGAAAAACCCTTCTCTTGAACTTGTTGAAAGAATAGCGTTTGTTCTTGAGGTTGAGCCGTATATGTTATTAGTGGATTCACCATCCAAAGGCCTTTTTTCTGAAATGACCCAATTGTTAAATGTGATTAACAGCATGGGCCACATGCACGTGGAATTCATGCGTGATGTTTTAATTTCTTACATTAAAACACATAAGTAATGTCCCCAACGCATGTTCGGCAGGGGAACAACCCCATCCGAACCCAATGCTCACTTATATTTATTCCGGCTTTAATTTTTGGTTATTGGACAAACCGATTATTTCATAGAGTAACTAACAAAAAGACCGGAGGGAGGATGCGGGCGTGCCTGAGACAGTGATAACCAGTGCCGGTGAAGAACAGGATGAATACGGGCTTGAGATTGCCGCGGATATTTTACACAAACAAGTGTTTAAACGGGTTAATCTTCCCAGGTTACTGGCGGCAGCGGCAATGGCCGGTTACCGGGAGGAGGCCCTGGAGGCCCTGATAGCCTGGGGCACAGGAAAAAGCAGCATAGACGACATCTGGGAGGAAATAAGCCCCATGGCGCAGGATAAATGTGTCATGGAGGGGGTAAAGCCGTCAGATGAAAAAAGAAAAAAGAAAGCTGACTGAGCCGGATGTGGCGGCGGCTTATATACGTATAAGTACGGATGAGGATCTGCAAAAGTGGAGCCTGGGAGGACAGGAAAAGGAACTGGTGGAGCTGGCGGCGCGTCATGGTTATAAAATATATAAAATATACAGGGATGCCATAAGCGGCTCCAAATCCGCGCGCCCAGGGCTGGATCAGCTCCGCGACCACATGTCCGCCGGAAAATTCAGTGTAATACTTGTTGTGGATCAAGACAGGCTGTCCAGAATGGAACCCATTGACTGGGAACTGCTGAAAAGTGAAATTCGTGAATTTCGGGTAAAACTGGTTACCCCCGTGCAAACAATAGATTTCTCCGATGAAGATAACGAACTGGTTAGTGATGTTTTTAATTTATTTGCCAGGCATCAAAGGCGGAAGTTGAAAAAGGCCATGATGCGGGGCAGGGCGGAGGCGGTGGCCAACGGTAGCTGGTTCGGAAAAGCGCCTTACGGCAGAAAAAAGATAAAAAACAGCAGGGGTAAGGCCCTGGTGGCGGTGGATCCTGAAACCGGCCCGGTGGTGCAGCAGATATTTGCAATGTACGCGGAAGGAAATGGCTCCGGAATTATTGCAAAGGAACTAAACAGGCTGGGTGTACCTTCCCCGGAAGGAAGCTTCTGGGATACCTGCGCGGTAATAAGAGTTATCAGCCATCCTGTTCACAGGGGTGATTTGCGTCGTTGTGAAAACGGCAGGGACATCCATATCAAGTCGGCATTTGAGCCTACGGTTCCCGTGGAGTTGTTTGACCGCTGCCAGAAAATATTGATGAGGCGAAAAAATGGAAGGACGTGGCAGAGGTTAAATGTAGTGACCGGACTTGCCGCCGGTGTGCTGGTGTGCGCCGGGTGCGGTAAAAAATTGCAGGTGGTCCCAATAAGCAGCAGGTACGGTAACAAGCGTTACGGCTATTATTACTACCGGCACAGGGTCAGAGGAAGAAACACAACCATGTCAAAGCCGGGCTGCGTAGCCGTTCACCGGGTTGAACCGGTGGATGCCGGAATAATTGAAGCAATAAAGATAATCGGCTCCAGCCCGGCTGTGGCCGGAAAATTGATAGGATTTAAAAATACCGGTAAAGAAAGAAAAGGCCTGTTATCCCGGCTGGAGAGGCTTAATAAATCCGAAAAACAGCTGGCCCTGAAGAAGGAAAAATTATTAAAGCTTTTTCTGGAAGATGATTGGGACAGGGATATGTTAAACAAAAAAAAGAAGGCTATCGAGTCCGAAATGAAAAACATTTTTAACGAGATTGAAAATGTACAGAGCCGGTTAAACCTTCTGGCCGGTGTCAAATTGGATACCGGAACCGTTGCGGACTATTTGGCGGCTCTGGTCAATTTGGACGGGGAAATGTCCAGGCTGCAGCAAAGAAGGCTGATTCAAGCCCTTATTCCCAGGGTTGAGGTAACGTTGAACGGCGACATGCGCATATTCCCGCTGATAACAGTGGATGGAGTGAATAACGCCGGAAGCAAAAATTTTTATCGCCAGTATTGCGCTCGGGGAATATGATGAACTGGCCAAAAAAGAGGTTCAGAAGGCCTTCGTTTATTCGTATGAGGAGTCGGCCAAGGTTCTCTTTGACAATTATCTGGATAATGTCGAGGCATACTGCAATGGCGTCAAGCTAAAAGACCCCATCACCGACGAGGAGATGGAGCCGGATGAGAAACTGATGAGATCCATCGAAGAGCAGATAGGTATTTCGGAAAACGCCAAAAAGAGTTTCCGGGAAGAAATTTTAATCCGCCTGTCTTCCTACGCGCGCAAAAATAAGAAATTTGACTACAAATCCCATGAACGGCTGAAAGAAGCGGTGGAAAAGAAGCTTTTCACCGACCTAAAGGATGTGGTCAAGATAACCACTTCCACCAAGACTCCCGACGCGGAACAGTTAAAACGAATGAACGAGGTCAGTGCCAAGCTCATGGATGAGTATGGCTACTGTCCCATCTGTGCCAATGAATTACTGAAATATGTGGGGAGCCTGTTAAACAGGTAGAATTTACCATGACTCTAAAAGAGGGAAGCTTTTAAACCTGCAATCAATCCTTCAGGGGGAATAGATAAATGTCCAGTTACTCGATTTCCCGGGACGATTGGTCTCTGCACCGCAAAGGTGAAATCGACAGGCAGCGTCACCAGGAGAAGGTTAAGGAAGCAATCAAAAAAAACCTGGCTGACATTGTTTCTGAAGAGAGCATTATCATGAGCGACGGACAAAAAATAGTAAAAGTCCCAATAAGGTCGCTGGATGAATTTCACTTTCGCTTTGATCAGGGAAAGAATAAACACGCCGGTCAGGGCAATGGCAAAAGCAAGGTGGGAGATGTGCTGCACTCCGAACCCCAGCAGGGGAGCGGCAAGGGCAAAGGGGCCGGGGAGGAGCCGGGAGTTGACTATTACGAAGCGGATATTACCATGGAGGAACTGGCGGAACTTATTTTCGAAGACCTGGGCCTGCCCAACCTGGAGCACAAGAAAAAACCCGAATTGGCCTCGGAGTCTCCTGAATTTAAAGATGTCAGAAAGAAAGGCATAAGCAGCAACATTGACAGGAAAAGGACCCTTTATGAATCCATTAAACGGGCCGCCCTTAAAGGGGAGCCTTATGAGGGTAAAATAACCAAGGATGATTTGCGCTATAAAACCTGGGATATTTCGTATAAATATGAGTCGAACGCCGTGGTTCTGGCCATGATGGATACCTCGGGATCCATGGGCCCGTTCGAGAAATATATTGCCAGGAGTTTCTTCTTCTGGATGGTGAGATTCCTGAGAACAAAATATCAGAATGTAAAAATAGTTTTCCTGGCTCACCACGTTGAGGCCAAGGAGACTTCGGAAGAGGAGTTTTTTACCAAGGGGGCCAGCGGGGGCACCCGGTGCTCCTCTGTTTACAAACTGGCGCTGGAGATAATTGAAAAGAGCTACAACCCGCAGGATTACAATATTTACGCCTTCCATTTTTCCGACGGTGATAATCTGGCCTCTGACAACGATAATTGTGTCAAATATATTGGCGAATTGCTCCAGGTTTGCAATCTGGTGGGCTATGGGGAAATAGAAGGGCCTTATTACTATACCAGCACCCTTCGCTCCGCCTTTAAAAAAGTCAACGACCAGAAATTTACCGTTGTAACCATCAAGGATAAGACAGGTGTTTATCCGGCCCTTAAAAAATTCTTCAGCCCCGGCCCGGAGACAATCAGAGCCTAAAAATTTATTGCTGTCATTTTTAGGGGGTATTTCTACCCCCTTTTAATATTTCCACTTGACGTATCCGCCATTTTGAGTAAAAGTAAATGTAAATGGTAGTAGACTGTACTGAGGGCGGTCAGATATGGAAATTATCAGCATAACTCCCCATTCGCCTTACTGCCTGGATTTCGAAAACGACGACTTGTTAAGTTTTGCCTGGATTTCTGATTTTTCCGGCTGTAATTTCACAGGCATAGTGGAAAACGGGGTGCTGGTCTGCAGAATGGCCTGGGAAATGGACCCACACTGGTGCCAGGAGAAAGGCGTGGTGGGTGTGGCCACTCTGGAGACGCTGCATAAATACCGTTGCCAGGGGTACGCCAAAAAACTGGTGGATTATATAAGGGGCAGTTTTCCTGAAATGCCGCTGGTTTTGGAAGTTAACAGCCCGATTTCTTTCAGATTCTGGAGTCGTTACAATCCGGTTTCCCTGGGCAGGGGGAGGGGGCACGCCTCACTTTTCAAGGTTGCTCCCCTGGGTCACATATCCAATGCGGTTTAATTTTTAAATCATTAAATTGATGGAGCTTTTTGTCCGGAGGGCATGAACTTGTTATAACATTCTCTAATATCTCACCTTGAGATTTTGTCTCGATGTGAGATATTGCTTTTAGATAGCATAAGCAGGTAAATAAAAGAAAAAAAATCTTTCCCGGTCTCATGATGAGATGCTTTGGTGGCGGACAATAATGAAAAAGAATAAAAAAGCAGCCATATCGCGGTTTGCGGGCAAAAACCCCCGGGGGGTTTTGTTTTTTTTGGCTTGGTATGTAAATTGCTTAACTATTGGTTATAAGCTGATATTGCGGGGTGATAATAATGAAAGCGAAAAAGTTTAAATCTTTACCGTCGGTTTATATAAACAAGGCGCTTTGCAAGGGGTGCGGCATATGCGCGGCCATGTGCCCCAAAAGGGTTCTGGTGGTGGATAGCCGCAAAAAAGCCGTGGCGGCCAACCCCTTGGCCTGTGCCGGGTGCGGTAAATGTGAACTGCTTTGCCCCGACTTTGCCATTAACCTGGAGGACTGATATTATGGCCAGGGTTGTGCCCATGGCTCGGCTGATGCAGGGCAACGAGGCTGTGGCTGAGGCCGCTGTGTCAGCCGGCGTGATGTTCTACGCCGGTTATCCCATTACTCCTTCCACGGAGATAGCGGAACACATGGCCAAAAGACTGCCTCCGCTGGGAGGGATTTTCATCCAGATGGAGGATGAAATCTCCAGCATCGCGGCGGTTATCGGGGCTTCACTGGGCGGTATGAAAGCCATTACCGCCACCAGCGGCCCCGGTTTTTCACTGATGCAGGAAAACATAGGCTACGCCGTTATGGCAGAGGTGCCCTGTGTAATTGTAAATGTTATGAGGCTTGGTCCGAGCACCGGAATGCCCACGGCCCCCGGCCAGGGAGACGTGATGCAGGCCAGGTGGGGCACACACGGCGATCACCCTGTGATTGCCCTGTGTCCCTCTTCCGTGACGGAGGCCCACGATCTTACTGTAAAAGCTGTAAATTTGGCCGAAAAATTCAGAACTCCGGTAATTCTCCTGCTGGACGAGGTTGTGGCTCACCTGAGGGAGAGAATCGTAATCCCGTCCCGGGAGAATATGGAGATCGTTGAGAGAAAAAAAATCCCTGAAGAAAACGGCTCCTTTTTGCCTTACAGGCCGGAAGCCGGCGGAGTGCCGGCCATTCCCGACATTGGCAGGGGGTTTCGTTTTAATGTAACCGGGCTGGTGCATGATCAAAGAGGTATCCCCTCAAACGACCCGGGGGTGGCCGCTGATTTGATTTCCCGGCTGCTGGGCAAGGTTAATAATAACGCCGGTGAAATATACACCTCCGATGGTTATATGCTGGAGGATGCGGAGATTGTCGTGGTAGCTTACGGTTCCGTGGCGCGCTCGGCCCGCAGGGCTGTGAAGGAAGCCAGGGCGGAGGGTATCCCGGCGGGGATGTGGCGCCCGGTTTCCCTCTGGCCTTTTCCCGCAGGGGAAATACGGGAGCTTTCCCGCAGGGTCCGCTGTATAATCGTGGCTGAAATGAACGCCGGACAGCTGGCCGGAGAGGTTGAGCGGCATGCCGGCGGATGCCCGGTTGTTTCCCTGGGCAAGGTCAGCGGTGAATTGATTTCACCGCTGGAGATATTCCGGCGGATAAAAGAGGTGTTTTCCTGATGCCTGAATTGATTATGGATTATTTTCGCCCGGGCAGTCTGCCCCACATGTGGTGTCCCGGCTGCGGCACCGGAATTGTGCTGCAATCCTTTTTAAGGACCGTTCAACGGATGGGTTTATCCAGGGATGAAGTGGTGGTTGTGGGCGGCATCGGCTGTTCGGCCAGGGCGGTCAGCTATATTGATTTTAATACCGTCCACACCACCCACGGCAGGGCGCTGGCCTTTGCCACGGGAATAAAGCTTGCCAGGCCGGATTTGTTGGTTTTTGTGCTTATGGGTGATGGCGACGCTTCGGCCATCGGGGGAAATCACTTAATTCACGCCGCCCGCAGAAATATGGATTTAAACGTGCTGGTAATTAACAACAGTGTTTACGGAATGACCGGCGGACAGTGTTCGCCGCTCACCCCGGCCGGCAGCAAAACAGCCACCTCTCCCTACGGCAGCATGGAAAGGCAGTTAAACCTCACAGGGCTTGCGGAGGCGGCGGGGGCAACTTTTGTGGCCAGGTCCACCGCGTACCACTCCAGGCTTACCAGCGATCTTATCGAGCAGGGCATAGCCAATAAAGGGTTCAGCTTTATTGAAGTAATATCCCAGTGCCCCACGGGATTTGGCAGAAAAAACAAAATGGCCGACCCCGCGGCCATGCTTCAATGGCAAAAACAGTCGGCCCTGCCGGCGGAAAAGTTCATAGATTTGCCTCCCGGAGATGCAAAGGGGAAATTCCCCATAGGTGTATTATACAAAAACCAGGCCCCCGACTTTATGGAAATGTATCTGGGCATGTCCTCCCGGGCCGGTTGCGACAATGATAACAGGGGGAAGGGCAATGAATGAAAGAGTGGAGATAATTTTAAGCGGCTCAGGGGGGCAGGGTATGATTCTGGCCGGGATTATACTGGCGGATGCCGCCATCAGGGAAGGCAAAAGCGTAGTGCAGAGCCAGTCCTACGGTCCGGAAGCCAGAGGGGGGGCCAGCCGGGCGGAGGTTATTATTGGGGGAGAGGAACTGGATTACCCGAAGATCAGTAATCCGGACATACTGCTGGCCATGAGCCAGCAAGCCAGCGACAAATTTTTACACAGGGTAAAAAAGGGCGGCCTGGTTATTCTGGACAGTTCTTACGTGGCGGATTTTCCCCGCCCGGACGGGGTCAGGCTCTATTCCATTCCCATCAGTGACACAGCCAGAGATGGCTTGGGTAAGGAAATGATGGCCAATATGGTGGCTTTGGGGGCTTTGATCCAGGTATCCGGCGTTATAGGCCGGGATAATGTTCAAAAAGCTGTTGAGGAAAGGGTGCCTTCAGGCAGTCTTGAAAAGAATATATTAGCCCTTGAGCTGGGGCGAAAATTAGCTAAAAATAGCGATATTTTGTAGTAAATGTCCAATAAAAAATTACATATTTAACCACATTTTAATATTAAATATGTTTTATACTTAACAAGGGCTGGCTATTATGTATACATGGACGGGATAAAAGTCCAAGCTGAATTTATGACAGTAATTTACAGACTGGAAAGGAATTAAAATTAATCCATACCGGGTTTAATAAAATTACATGAGAGGTGATGAAGTACAGTTTGTATCTGGGCACTTGAACTGTACGGAGCCAGTAGTGCAACCGGCCATACGGATATTATATCTTTATATTCGTATTTTTTTTTCCTTATAATGCAGTACAGTTCTTAAGCTCTTAATAAACGGCTAATCGGAGTTGCATACCCATGGTATTTTATTCGGGTTATTGAATGGAGGGCCAGCGATTTGATTGCCGGAGGAGCGCAGACGCAAAGTAAACTAACCGAGCAGCTATTATCGGAAATCGAAAAACACAGGGAGCGAATAGAGGCCTTAAGATTCGGCCAGGTGGTTTTTGTAGTGCATAAGGGTATTCTGACCCGGGGGCAGATAACTGAAAATTTTGAGCCGGCCGATAGACCCGACAGCGGGAGGTCGAAGCCAAAACGGCTTTGATCTCCCGCTTTAATTTTTTAGATAACAGTGGTTGCGTTTGGTGCTAATGCCCGGGCCATGGAGGAAAGTAGATGCATGGCAGAATAACTGACCAATTGATTATTGAGATTGGCAAGTACAAGGAAAAAATAAACGCCCTAAAATATGGCCAACTGGTTTTTATAATCCACAAGGGTAATGTCACCCGGGGCCAGATAATAGAAAACTTTGAGCCAGCCGATAAACCCGACAGCGGGAGGTTAAAGCCGTAAGGCCACCCTCCCGCTTTTTGCCGGGGGTTGCTTTTAGAATCAATTATATGGAGGTGGGAATGACCATAAAGGGGATTAGGCCTGGTACTGTACGGGCCAGCCAAAAACCGAATAATCTTTTTGACATTCATATCCGAGTAACCTGTTATCCCAATAAACCCATTATCCCGGAGACCCAATGAAAATCTATTAAAAATTTTTTTAAAAAGGAGAGAATTTAAAATGAAAACTTCCGTGAAGAAAAAATTAAGCATGGCTACCGTATCCCTCTTTACGCTGGGCACCCTGGCCTTTGCCGCTCCCGCCCTGGCGGCGTATGATTCCATGCCCGAAGGTTTTTACGAAATGGACCCCACGTTTATACCTGGAGTGACACTGCCGTTAGACATCGCAGACCACTGGGCGGCAAGTGAAATCACAGATATGGTTAACATTAAGGCTGTGACCGGTTATCCCGACGGGAATTTCTATCCGGACAAACCTGTGACCAGAGCCGAGCTTGCCACCGCCATGGCCAACGCCATGTATCTGCCCAAAGGGGAGGAAGTGGAACTGCCTGACGTAAGCAGCGACAACTGGGCCGCTCAAAACATCGCCACCGCCATGCCTTATCTGGCCGCCTTCCCGGACGGTTCCTTCCGCCCCGAGGCTCCAATTACCAGGGAAGAAGTGGCTGTAGCCATTGTGAAAGCCGCCGGACTGGACAATAAAAGGATTGATCCCAACGTTATAGATATTGTTTTTAAAGACCCCAAAACTGTTTCCCCTGATTTGAAAAAGCTTGTGGCTATAGCCGTGGACCAGAAACTGCTCAAGGGTATCGTTGAAACCACCACCACAACTCTTCCCGGCCCTGACGGTGTATTAGGCACCGTTGATGATGTAACGGAAGACGTGGATACAATGAATATCAAAGCCAAGGATTTGGTGACCAGGGGTGAAATGTGCTATCTGCTGGACAAAGCCAGGGCTAAAGTAGGTCTGGGCAACCAAATCGCCGGCGGTGAAGAAGAATAATCGGGAGAGAGTATAGTTGCTGAAAAATTTCAGCCTTACGATTGCGTATCTCTTGTTATTAAGCGTTCTGGCCTGTGCCTCCCCGGCAATGGCGGACACCGGCCTGGAAATGCCCGGCAATATGAGGGCTCCTGACATAACCTTGCTTCCCGGTTATCAAGCACCTGTTGATATAGCCGGCAACTGGGCTGAAGAAGATATTAAAGAAATGCTGGGCATCAAAGCCATCAGCGCTTATCCTGACAATACCATCCGACCGGATAAAGCGGTGACCAGGGCAGAGCTTGCCTCCGCCCTGGCCAACGGTCTGAATCTGCCCCCGGGGAAAGAAGTGGAGATGCCTGATGTGAGCAGTTCCCACTGGGCTTACCAGTCAATCCTTAACGCCCTGCCATATATGGCGGTTTATACCGACGGTTCCTTCCGCCCAAATGCCGTGGTCACCAGGGAAGACCTGGCGGCGGCCACAGTCAGGGCCACCGGTCTTAACCGGAAAGCGGTGGACCCCGCCGGTATAGCGGTGATTTTTAAGGATTACCGGAGCGTGTCCCCGGGACTGCTGCACCTGGTGGCTGTGGCTGTGGACCAGAAACTGCTTAAAGGATACAAAGTGTACGAACCCGGAGGCAGTTACAAGGATGCCGGTGGTGATTACAACCTCTATATCCGGGCACGATACCCTGTTACCATGGCTGAAATGTGCAACATGCTGAACACCGCCAGGAAAGGCTGCTAAGTTTTCGGTGGTGCAAAATAAAAGAAGAATAAAGCGAATATCCGGCAAGGCAGCCCGGGCGGGTGGTTTCTTGCCCCCCGCCCGGCGCCGCCGGGAATGCCAGGCCGGTAAATTGACTCTGAAGACTCTTAAACAATAATGATTTAAAGGGGAATCCGGCAATGAAGGTTCCGGTTGGAATTTCCGTGCCAAAACTGAATAGACCGCTCATGCCGGCCATGGTTATAGCTGTGGTCCTGGCCCTGGCGGTCCTTGTGCCAGGTTCCGGCCGCGGTCTGGCACAGGAAAATCAGCCGGTTACCGTGGTTGTCCACGGCATAGAAGTGGCCGGCGATATTCCCCCCATCATGATGAGCGGCCGGGTCTATCTGCCTGATCGGTTCGTGGCCGATATACTGGGCTATCCATTCAAATGGGAGCCGAAAACCAGGAGCGTGCGCATGGGGATTCCCCAAGCAGGGGTGGAGATGGTCGGGGAGTTGCCGGCCTTTACCGGAAAGTCCCTGGCCAGCCCCGTGAAGGTAAAGGCTAAAAGTTATGCCGCCGGCTTTAAGATAGATGAAAAAAACATTGTTCGCTGGAGCTTAAAAGGAATAATCGACAGTGTCACTTTCAGCTTCGGCATGCCGGACGGCCAGAGGGGACAGTCCGTGGGGTTCACGCTGCTGGCGGACGGTAAAATCGTCGCCCAGGAGATTGTTAACAAGGAAGACGGTTTAAAAAAATTTACCTTCAATGTGAGCGGTGTAAAGGTGTTGACCGTTAAATACCATGACGGGCCCGGGGGAGTGCTGATAAATCCCCGGGGCAGCCAAACCTGAGCTTAAGGCACATTGGGCGCCGCTTTTAAAAAGAATAGGGCTAAATGATAATTGGGGACATTCCTTTCCCAATTGATTCAGGGTTAAGGAATTTAGCCAAGTGTGTCCCCCCAACCTGAAAAGGAGTGGTTTGACTAATGAAAAGGTTAACTAAATTAACTGCTATTTTTATGCTGGTGGCTTTCAGCCTGACAATGTTTGCCACTATGGCTCCCGCGGCAACCCTGTCGGGCACCATTACCATGAGCGGCTCCACCACTGTGCAACCCGTGGCCGAATTACTGAAGGCGCAATTTACCAAGGCTAATCCCGGTGTGCAGATTACCATTGCCGGCGGCGGCTCCGGCGTTGGCATTGTAGACGTTTCCGAAGGCAAAGTGAATATAGGCAATGCCTCCAGGGCGTTAAAGACTGGCGATCCCGCGGGCCTGGTGGCCAATACCATAGGTTATGACGCCATTTGCGTCATTGTTAATCCCAAGAACACCGTAAAAGCTCTGACCAAGGAGCAGGTAAACCAGATTTTCACCGGCAAAATCACCAACTGGAGCGCGGTGGGCGGTAAAAACGCCCCCATATTTGTAAACATCCGCACCTCTCCCTCGGGCACCATGGATTTCTTCAACGAATCCTTCATGGGTGAGCCGTCCACACAGGTGCAAGGCACCGCCACAATGGTAGCCACCGCCAAGCAGCATGAATCCAACGCACTGATGGTGGCGGCGGTGGCCAAGGACGTCAATGCCATCGGCTTTTGCTCCATGGGCTATGTAAAAACCACCGTGAAGGCTGTGGCCCTGGACGGCGTTGCCGCCACCGTGCAAAACTCAATTGCCGGAACATACAAATACGTAAGGCCCCTGAACATGGTAACCAATGGACCGGCCATCGGCCTGTCCAAATCCTTTATCGATTATGCCCTTTCCGCCGCCGGACAGAAAATAGTTTCCACGGAATGGATTGCGGTTTCGCAAAAGCCCAAGAAATAAATTTGAAAATAAATATTGAACAGGTTTAAATGGGCGCCTGCCTTGATATACAGGGCAGGTGCCTTATCCTGGCAGGGGTGAATAATGAGAAAAATACCTATAGCCGAAACATTAATTGAAAAAATGCTGTTTATTTTTACTGTGGCGGGCAGTCTGGTAATTTTTTTTGTTATATTCTACATATTCAGCAACGGCCTGCCTGTATTGAAGGCCAGCGGGCTGTCTTTTTTTACAACCGGCGGCTGGGACGGGCAATTTACCTCGGCCTGGACGGCTGCTCCCGGACAGGAAATCTGGCGGTTTGGCGCCGTGGAGCTAATCGCCGGCACCCTGCTCACCACCGGGGGCGCGCTGCTGGTGGCAGGCTTGCTGGGAATGGGCTGTGCCGTGTTTTTGGCGGAATTTTGCCCCCCCCGGCTGCGCCGGCCGGTGGAGGCCTGTGTTCGCCTGCTGGCGGGTATTCCCCCGGTGATATACGGGGTGGTGGGTTACACTACGGTTGTGCCGCTGGTTCAGAGCCTGATCAGTGATCAACTGGCCCTGGAGATGGTGCGGATCTGCGTACTGGACGGTACAAGCCTGCTGGCCGGAATAATGGTGCTGGGGATTATGATAACCCCTATCTTTGTGATACTGGCCACCGACGCCCTGGAGACGGTGCCCCTGGCTTACAAGGCCGCCTCCCTGGCACTGGGAGTTTCCCACTGGCGGACCATTGTAAAGATAATGATACCGGTGGCCAGGAGAGGTATTTTGGCCGGGGGGATAATGGCGGCCGGCATGGCTGCCGGCGAGTTCATAGCCATGGCCATGGTTGCCGGGGGGGTGGCCTTTCTGCCCAATCCCGCCCACGGGCTGCTGTTCTTTTTGGAGCCCGTACGTACCCTGGCTGCCAATGTTTTTATAAACTCCGAGGTATTGGGCAAGGCGAACATGGAATCGGCCCTCTTTGCCTGCGCTTCGGTGATTTTATTCATTTGCATTATTTTCAGCCTGCTGGCCCAGCTGATTAACAGGCCCAACTTGAAAGGGGGCAGGTCAAGGTGAAAAGGGAAATGGGAGTCGGACGGCTGTTTTGCTGGTTGTCGGGTATCCTGACCACATCCATATGTTTGGGTATTTTAATATATATAGCTGTAAGGGGCGCGCCTGCCCTTAACTGGGATTTTATCAGCAAATCCCCGGAAATGTCGTTATTGGGGGACGGGTTGGCCGGGGGAATATTAAGTCCTCTGCTGGGGACCCTGGGACTCGTTACCCTGGGGATGCTGCTGGCATTGCCTTGGGCGGCGGCCATGGCCGTATATTACGCCGAATACGCCGGTGACAACTGGCCGGCTTATATTTTAAGAATAGGCAACGACGTTCTGGCGGGAGTGCCTACCATAGTGATTGCTTTATTCGGGCTGGTTATATTCAGTTATCCCGAATTGTCGTTTTTAAGCATTAAGATTGAGGGGGTGGAAAACGGCAAGGCATTCGGCCGCAGTTATCTGGTGGCCTCCATCACCATGGCCGTGATGGTGCTGCCGTATGTTACAAAATCTGTGGAGGAGGCCATTATGGCCGTCTCCCATACCTACCGGGAAGCTGCCTATGCCCTGGGGGTAAGCAAGTGGCGCACCATTCAAAAGGTGGTGTTGCCCGCCGCTTACAGGGGGATAGTATCAGGGGCGGTTCTGGGGGTGGGGCGCATCGCCTCGGATGTTGCCATCGTCTGGTTCTGCCTGGGGGCCACTATAACATACAGCGGGCCGGAAAACTGGTGGCAGCCCCAGAACTGGGCGGCTACCCTGCGCAGTGCCGGCAACACCCTGTCTTCTTATATTTACTACGCATCCCCGGTGGGTGAGGGGAATAATGCCGACAGGGCCTACGGCGCCGCCCTGGTATTAATACTGATGATTCTGCTGTTAAACGCGGTTGCCAATTACGTCAGCCGGCTGTCCAGGATTAAGTCAAGGCTGTTCAATGCCCGGGGGGCAGAGTGCGATGGTGAAAACATAATTGAGGATATACCCTCCCGGATTTGATATAAAGTAAATTATTGAGATGGGAGGTGAAGAATAATGGAGCTTTTTGCAAAATACAGGCTTAAAATATGTGGTCTGTCAGTCCTGGTGCTGTTGGTGGCGGCACTGCCTTATATTGTCTGGGTGCCGCCGGCCCTGCCCGAAGAACCGGCCGGAGAGACTGATATCCTGGAGAGCGGTATTGAAACAGGAACAGAGGGTGTGGCGGAAGAGGCCACCAGCAGGCCTCTTACGGTGATTGTGGACAACGTCGAAACCACCAGTGACGTGCCGGTGATAAATAAAGGCGGCCGGATTTACGTGCCGGTCAGATTTCTGGCCGAGTCCCTGGGCTACCCCGTTGATTGGGTCGAAGAAGAAAATACGGTATATATAGGGATACACCCCAGCGGCACCGATATGGTTGGTGAATTGCCCGCTTTTACCGGCAGAAAAATTAAACAGCCTGTAAAAATAAGCGCAATCGGGTATCCAAAGGGTTATGCCTTAGTTCCGGGCGCATTGGGCGATGTGCGCTGGAAACTGAACGGGCGTTACCTGACGGTTACCTTCAGTATGGGCGTACCGGACAGTCAATCGGGGGATACCGCCGAATTTACAGTAATAGCCGACGGCAAAACCCTGGCCAAAGAAAAAATATCTAAAGATGACGGTTTGAAGGAGTTCAATTACAGTGTAAAGGGAGTTAACGAGTTTACAGTGAGTTGCGGCAGCGGGAAGGGCGGGGCGCTGATTTGCCCCAGAGGCCACTGAACATAAACGGCCGGAGATTTAAAACCCTGCCCTGGCGGGGTTTTTATTTGGGGGACAGCGACTTTTTTCCACCAACATTTAGGAGGTTAAGCAATGAAAAAACTGCTGTCATTATCATTGTTTATTGTATTGTTGACTATTGCCTTCTGTATCCCGGCAATGGCGGGAACTCCCAAAGTTGTTTTGGATGGCAATGCAATTAATTTTGATGTCCCGCCCACAATTGAAGAGGGCAGGACACTGGTTCCCCTCAGGGCCATATTCGAGGCACTGGGGGCAAATGTTGGCTGGGATGGAGCAACGCAGACAGTTACCGCGACAAAGGGCCAGGTGGCTATCACACTGGTCATTGGCGGAAAGGCATACAAAAATAATACGGAAGTCATTCTGGACGTTCCCGCAAAAGTTGTAAACGGTCGTACACTGGTGCCTCTTCGCTTTGTGAGTGAAGCCCTTGGCGCCGGGGTTGACTGGGATGGCAATACTGAAACCGTGGCCATCACATCAGCGACTCCGGCGCCGGTAATAAATGACCAGGCGTCAAATGGGCCAATAACGGCTATAGCCCCGGCCCTGGTTAATGCAATGACAAGTACCGATGGGAAAAAGCTGCTGCTCACATTTAACAAGAGCATGGCTAATCCGGCCGGCAAACAAAGAGAGTTTACGGTACTGGTAAACGGCAGAAACGATCCGGTGACAGCCGCGGCGCTTGACCAGGGGGGAGCCAATAATATTATATTGACCCTGGATAACCCTGTAACTTACGGCAGCACGGTAAATCTGGCATATAGCGCGGGCTCGCTGACAGCCGCGGACGGCAGCGTCCCGGCGTCCTTCGGGGCGAGAAGTGTAAGTAATACAGTTTCCAAACCACCGCTGAAAGCACCGGCGGGATTGACCACATCGGCCGGAAATGGCCGGGTAATACTGAGCTGGAAGGCTGTAAACGGGGCTACGGGTTACAAGGTATACCGCGCGGAATCCTCTGACGGGCAGTACACCCAGGTAGCCTCGCGGGTGACCGGAACAAGCTACACTGTGAGCGGGCTTACCAATTGGAAAAACTATTACTTCGCGGTAAAGGCCAGCAATGTAAACGGTGACAGCGATTATTCCAGCCGGGAGAAAGAAACCCCGGAGGGTCCGCCGGGGGCGCCGGCGGGGTTGGAAGCGTCGGCCGGAAAGGGCCGGGTGTCGCTGGACTGGGATTCGGTGGACGGGGCGACCGGCTATAAGGTATTCCGTAATGGAACACAAATAGCCTCAGGGGTTGATAATACGAGATATACGGTGGAAGGACTTACCAACTGTGTGAAATATAACTTTGTGGTAAAGGCCAGCAATAACTATGGGGACAGCGCCAATTCAATTCAGGTGAGCGCGATTCCGGAGGGCCCCGCCGGCGCGCCAACGGGGCTGACAGCGTCGGCCGGGAACAGCAAGGTAACCCTTAAATGGAACCAGGTGACCGGGGCCACGGGCTACAGGGTATACCGCGGGGAGTCGTCCGGGGGACCCTACGACCGGATATCGTCAGTGGTGGCAGGGACAAGTTACACGGTGGACGGTCTTAACAACCGCACTACCTACTACTTTGTGGTTAAGGCCAATAATTCTTATGGTGACAGCAATAATTCGAACCAGGTGAGCGCAATCCCGGTGGGACCCACGGGCGCGCCCACGGGGGTGACGGCGTCGGCCGGGAATGGCCTGGTGACGCTGAACTGGAATTCCGTGGCCGGGGTTACGGGCTACAAGGTATACCGCACCACCTCCTCCAACGGGCCTTATACCCAGGCGGCCGCGGGGGTGAAAGGGACGACGTACACAGTGGGCGGACTTGCCAACGGGACAAAATATTATTTTGTGGTAAAGGCCAGTAACTCATATGGAGATAGTGAAAATTCCAGTCAAGTTAAAGCCACTCCCGAGGCTCCGCCCAGGCCGGATGCGCCCACGGGGCTTAAAGCCACGGCCGGAAATTGCTGTGTGACACTGAGCTGGCACCCGGTGGCCGGGGCCACGGGCTACAAGATATTTTATTCGGAATCATCGGGCGGACATTACAATCAGGTGGCTTCAGGGGTGGCTGGTACAAGTTATACCGTGGACGGGCTAACCAACGGGGAAACATACTACTTTATGGTTAAATCCAGTAATTCCAATGGAGACAGTGAGTATTCAAATAAAGTTAAAGAAGACCCTATTGGTCTGCCCACCACCAGGGCGCCCACAGGGCTTAAAGCCACGGCCGGAAACGGCCGGGTTACATTAAGCTGGAACCAGGTAACCGGGGCGACGGGCTACAAGGTATACCGCGCGGGATCATCCGGCGGGCCGTATACCCTGATAGCCTCGGGGGTGGCCGGGACAAGTTATACCGCGGACGGACTCACCAACGGGGCCATATATTACTTTGTGGCAAAGGCCACTAATGCCTATGGTGACAGTAATAATTCAAATGAGGTGAAAGCGGCTCCGGTGGGGCAGTCTCTTCCCAATGTGCCCACAGGTCTGACAGCGTCGGCGGGAAATGGCTGTGTGACGCTAACCTGGAACAAGGTAAACGGGGCGACGGGCTACAAAATATTCCGCGGGGAGAAATCCGGCGGGCCGTACACGCAAGCAGCCTCGGGAGAGACCGGGACAAGTTATACGGAGGTGGGACTTACCAACGGGATAACCTATTATTTTGTGGTAAAGGCCAGTAACGTTTACGGAAGCAGTGAGAATTCCAATCAGGTGAGAGCAACCCCGGCGGGTCCCCCGGGCGCGCCGGCGGGACTGATAGCGACGGCCGGAAACAGTCAGGTGACACTGAACTGGAACCCGGTGGACGGGGCGGCGGACTACGAGGTATGCCGGGCGGGAGTGTCCGGCGGGCCGTACACCCGGATAGCGGCAGGTGTGGTTGGCACCGGTTACACGGCGGGCGGTCTTGACAACGGGACAACCTACTACTTTGTGGTAAAGGCCAATAATGCTTACGGAGACAGCGGAAATTCCAATCAAGTAAGCGCAACCCCGGTGGGGCCGCCAAGGGCTCCCGGCGGGCTGAGGGCATCGGCCGGAAACGGCCAGGTGACGCTGAACTGGGACCCGGCGGACGGGGCTGCGGGCTACAAGGTATACCAATCCTCCGGCGGGCCTTACACGCAGATTGCCACGGGTGTGCCCGGCACAAGCTATACGGTGGACGGACTTGCCAACGGGACGGCCTACTACTTTGTGGTAAAGGCCAGTAACGCTAACGGGGACAGCGGTAATTCCAATCAGGCCAGCGCAATCCCGGCCGGCTCGTAGAACGCCGCCGGGCGACGGGCAGATCAATAAGGCAATATTAAAACCCCGCTTTGGCGGGGTTTATTTTTTTTCCTTTGCTTTGCCGGGATATTGGGCAACTATTAAAAAAATTCCACCGTGAAGCTGCCGCCGCTATCTTTTCCCAATAGCAGAGTCATAAATATTTCCCATTGTTTCATTTTTGAGTTCCAGTTCAAATATTCAGCCGGGCACCAGTCCGGTTTGTCTTTAAAATGGTCGTACAAAGTGATTACCACTGCGATGTTCTTTTGGGGATAGAGGGTTTTGGTAAGCACGCCGACGGCTTCAACGAATTTGATGATATCCGATGTGTCACCAGCCTTTAGAGTTTTTAGCCATAAATTATAATTAAGAGTATTCATTTCAAACAATACATATGCGGTACCCTTGTTCTCATACACAAAGCACTGGCCAAACTGAATTTTATTATTGCCGAATTCTTGAATCATGTGGTTTTTAGTCAAGTAGTCTTTGTATTTGGCATAAGAAAGATTGGCTGAGGGAAGAGGCTTATCCTTTGTTAAATCAATAACTGTGTGTTTCAATTGGGATAGGGGTGTTACCATGCCGTCCCGGAGCATGGGTGCCACTTCGTTGATGGGAATGGCGAAATTAAGTGAACCCTCGCCATATCCTGAATCAGTTATGCCAATCAGTTTTCCGTCCTTGTCAAAAAGCCCGCCGCCGCTGCTTCCGTGATCAATTGCGGCAGTGATTTGAAGCTTCCTGTTTCCGCCGATAACCCGTTTCCCGCTTACAATGCCCGTTGAAAGGGTGTTTTGTAAACCCAGGGGGCTGCCGATAGCCATAACCTCTTCTCCCAACGCCACAGTTTCCGAGTCCCTGATTTGGGCCGCGGGAAGGGGTTCCCCGGGCTGAATTTTGAGAACGGCCAGATCGATATCTTCGTTATAACCGACCACTCCCAGAATGGGGAAACTGCTGCCATTGGATAGTTCCACCTTGCCATGGGTCTGGCCTGCAACAACATGGTAGTTGGTCACTATCAATCCGGTTGTATCAACTATTACTCCGCTTCCCTGTACAGCTGATAAATCGTTTCCGCAGACAACCCGGACCACGGCTTTTTCTTGTTTGGCAACTTCAACAGTATTAAGTCTTGAGCCGGGGGCCTGTGATTGGGCCGGCTGGAGCGACGGCTGACCGGATTGGGAGAACTGAACGGGCCCGGCGGAAAGGTATGCGCTCATGCTTGTTTTGGTTGCCGCCGCCGTTGTTGCGGCAACCGCCGGGGATACGGACGACACAATAAATATCGATGCCATGGCAATAACACTACCAATACGCTTCAACTGTGATTCCCACCTCTAACCAAAATTTCCCTCCAGATAGTCGCTGGTGACTTTCTCCCGGGGGCTGTTAATTATCTCCGGGGCCGGCCCGTATTCAACCAGTCTGCCATTTAAAAAAAAGCCGATATAATCGGAAATCCGTTTGGCCTGCCCCAAATTGTGGGTGACCACCACCACGCTGTAGGAGTTTTTAAGCTCCGTCATAAGCTCTTCGATTTTTGCGGTTGACGCTGGATCCAGGCTGGAGCAAGGTTCGTCAAAGAGAATTATTTCAGGCATTACCGCCAGCACCCTGGCAATGCACAGCCGTTGCTGCTGCCCGCCGGAAAGGTTTAAGGCGGAGTCGTTTAATTTAAGGTATACCTCATTCCATAGATTGGCCTTTTTGAGGCTTTCTTCCACTATGTCCTCCAGCTCTTTTTTATTAATCCTCCGGTTGTGTTCCCGGGGGCCAAAGGCTACATTGTCAAATATCGACATGGGAAAAGGGTTGGGCTGTTGAAATACCATGCCTATTTTACGGCGCATCAAAACCACGTCCGTGTCGGGGCTGTAAATATTCTCGCCATGAAGGGTTATTTCACCCTCAATGCGAAAGTAATTCACCAGATCATTAAGCCTGTTCAGGCAGCGCAAAAAAGTGCTTTTCCCGCACCCGGAAGGGCCTATAAAGCCCGTTACGGCACGTTCGCGAATCTTCATGTTAATATCTTTCAGCACGGCTTGCGCCCCATACCAGGTTGAAACATTGCTTACGGTTATTTTGGAATGATTTTCTTTTTCCTGCACCCTTTATTTCCTCCTTTTAAGGTCGGGGTATACTTTGCCGGGAAGTAATGTCCCCAGCTTAAAAACTATAACTATAGCCTGGTTTTAAATGTTATTATAAAGTCCTCCGCCATGCCTGAACCCTTGGTATCCAGCGCGGACAGGGCGGGAACCAGCAGCACGTAGGTTTTTCCCCCTTTTAGCAATCCCACCGGGCGGATGCTTACGGTCTTCCCGGACATGGTAACGTTCACCTTCACCGAATTGCCGTCTTCGTCCGAAAGGCCTATGGAGCCGAAGTCCGGTCCCTTAACGGCTATGGTGTTGAACATCAGCTTTATGGTGGGGAGGCGGTGAACATATACCGCTCCGTCGAACGGTGTAACACTGCTGACATCCAATTCACCAGGGTAGGCGGGGTTAACGCCGTTAACGAAGAAGTCTGTCCAGGCCTCGGGTTTGCCCCAGGCCGGTATGTCCGCATATATACAGTAGGCTCCGGGTTTTGCCGTAAGGGGCACCGTTAATACGGCCCTGAAGCTCCCGCGCTCCTCGGTCACCGCTTTTACCGATGTTTCACTATTGTCCTTTTTGCCGTTTCCGTTGGTGTCAAACCATACAATCCCCGCAGTGCGGGCATTAAAATCCTTGCCGTTGACCACCACAATGGTGCCGGCCGGGGCGCTGTTCAGGCTTAGGGTCAGGGTGGCGGCGGGCATTACGGTAACCGAAACCGCCGGTTTAGACGCCGCGCCCTCCGGTATTTCAGCCCTTAGGGCATATACTCCGGCCTGGACGCCGGGTATGTAAATGCTTGTTGTAAAATCCCCTGAATTGCCTGTGCTTACCTTCTTGTCCAATTCGTCGGCATCCTTGACGGAGTTCCTGTTGGAGTCGAACCATATCCTGCCGGTGGTATTCGGCGGAAAAAGCCTGCCGTTGACGACCAAGGACTGTCCCGGCAGGCCCTTGCTGGTATTTAAGTACAAGGAAGGACCTTTAACCGTAAAATTTACCGTACACTGAACAGTATTATTTATACTTAATTTTACAGGGTAGGTTCCCTGGGGCACGTTGGGTATAACCAGGGAGGCCGTTATTCTGCCATTTACCTCGTTAACCGTTACACTAGGTTCATTAGCATCAACTAAATCGTCATTGTCCGAATCAAACCATGCGGTTCCTAAACCAAGACCCAGACCGGCAACGGATATCACCGTGCCCGGGATACCGCCAGCCGGGGTAACAATGAATTGCGAAACAACATTAAAAGTTGTCCAACTGTCATTATTGCCGTCATTAGGGAGATCAACCAATACGGGGTAAGAATCCGGCGCCACATTGGGTATGGTTAAGGTGGCCTTAAATTCACCATTTTCGTCGGGAGTTACCCACATGGCAGGTTCATCCACGTCTTTTGTATAATTCTTATTAGTGTCAAACCAGGCCCAGCCGGATTCATTGGGAGCAAAGTCAGAGCCGCTGATAATTATAGCGGTCCCCGGCGGGCCGCTGCTAAGACCTATGGCAATATTCGGCCGGCTGATATTAAACAGATTGTAAGTCTCCAGGTGCCCGCTTTCCACGGACAGTCTAACCCTGACAGGGTAGTACCCCGGAGGCGCGCCGGGGACGGTCAGTTCTCCCGTGGCTGTTAACACGCCGTTTCCGTCGGTGCCGGCAGACACATAGGGCTCAGAGGCATTTTGTATGCCGTCCATGTTGGTGTCAAACCAGGCTTCTCCGGATTTATTAGCCGGAAATCCTGTTCCGGTTATGGTAACCGGTGTTCCCGGGGGGGCGATAATTGGACTGAGGGAAAGGGTTGGAATACTGCCGGAAACTGTTTCCGGCCGCAATAATAATAGCAACAGCGCAGAAATAATAAACGCATATTGAATGCGCTTAAAAATATTGCCAGACAACAATATCATTGCCACCACTCCGCATATTTTAATTTATGAAAATAATAAAAGGGAGGGCAAAGCCGCAATGGCTTCGACCTCCCGCTGTCGGGTCCGCCGGCCGGACATTATTTTAGTTATCCTTTTCGTTATAATTCTAACATAAGTGCTTTCTTAAAGGTATTTATTGGGACAGATACCATCATAAAGCATTATAATGCAGCAGCTTTAAATAAGTTTTAAGCCAGTATTAAAAAATAAAAAATGGTGATACCAAAAATAATGTTTCGGGGGAAATGAAAAATATCGTGGATTAATCGGTGATAAGAAATAATATTAAAATGTTCACCGTTAATTTGATAAATTTATACATATTTATGAAATGGAGTTACTTTAAATGTCGATATTAGCCGGTGTTCAGGAAATCTGCCAGAAGGTTGCGGAGGCTGTGGCCAGCGTGCTGAAGGTGGAAGTGGAAATTATAGACAACGAGCTGGTAAGGGTGGCCGGCACCGGAAGCGTCCGTAACGACGTGGGCTTCCGGCTGCGCAGGGGGTTTGTCAACAAGCATGTGCTGGGCACGGGGCAGCCGGTTTCCATAAATGAGCCTGGCTATCACGACATTTGCGTCCGCTGTCCCCTCACCGGAAACTGTTTTTACCGGTCCTCCATTGTTTACCCCATTCACGCGGAAACCGCCGTTATCGGCACCATCAGCCTGATCGCCTTTGATGCGCAGCAGAAGGAAAATTTAAAGCGCAATGAAAATTCCCTGATGGAGTTTATAGGCAGAATGGCGGATCTGATCGGCAGCAAAGCTCTGGAAAGAGAGATTATTTCGGAGAAAATGCTGATGGCCGGCCGCCTGGAGGCGGTGGTCGACGCGGCCTACGAGGCCCTGGTGGCCATTGACCGCGCTGGTGTGGTTACCCATTTCAACCGTTCGGCGGAGAGGTTGTTCCGGCTGACCAAGGAAGGCGCCATAGGCAGGCATATTCAATTCGTTCTGTCCGGAATTAATCTGGAAGAAGTGCTGGAAGGGGATAAGGCTTTCAATTCCCGGGAGGTGTTTGTGAAATGCGGCAGCAAGAGGCTGCATCTTCTGGCCACCGCCAGGATTATCAAGGGCGAGGGCGGAGCTTCCCTGGGGGTGGTGGCTTCCTTCAGGGATTTCAGCGAGACGCAAAAAATTGCCTACCAGTACATCAGCTCCCAGCGGGAGATAACCTTTGACGATATTATCGGTGAAAGCAAGCTTATTATGGAGGTCAAAAACCAGGCCCGGAAGGTTGCCGCCAGCAATTCCACCGTGCTGATACTGGGTGAGACCGGCACCGGCAAGGAAATTTTCGCCCGGGCCATACATGCCGCCAGTCCCTTTGCCGACAAGCCCTTTGTGGCTTTAAACTGCGGCGCCATACCGGAGAGCCTGCTGGAGAGCGAACTTTTCGGCTACGACGAGGGAGCTTTTACAGGAGCCAGGCGGGGAGGAAAGCCGGGCAAATTTGAGCTGGCCAACGGCGGAACAATCTTTCTTGACGAAATTGGGAATATGTCTTTATACCTGCAGGCCAAATTGCTCCGGGTTTTGCAGGAAAAACAGATAGAGCGGGTGGGTGGAACCCAGTTGATATCCGTGGAGGTTCGAATAATCGCCGCCACCAACAATGACCTCATGTCCATGGTGGAAAAGGGACTTTTCAGGGAAGACCTGTATTATCGGGTAAGCGTGATTCCCATTGTGCTGCCCGCCCTGAGGGAAAGGGAAGGGGACATACCTGTTTTGCTGGACCATTACATAAAACGTTTTTCAGGGCTGCTGAACAAGGATATCAAGGGTTTAAGCGGGGAGGCGCTGCATTTCTGCCGGAACTACAATTGGCCGGGCAATATCAGGGAACTTATCAACGTGGTGGAATATTCGGTAAACCTGGAGGAGGGTGATTATATAACCCCTGACAGCCTGCCCCGCAGATTGCGGGATAAAAATATGCAAAACGGCATAAAGGTTTCCGCCGGAGCGGACATTGTTCCACTGGAAACACTGGAAAGGGAGGCGGTGTTGAACTCTCTTAAAAAATACGGCTGGACGGACGAGGGCAAACGCAGGGCCGCCGGGGCTCTGGGCATCAGCAGGGCCACCATATACAGGAAGATTGAGAAATACGGACTGGAGCCGCCCGGCGGTTTAAAGGACATTTAACCCGCCGGCTTTGGGGCCGGCAGTTATTAAATATTATTACTGAAGCAAAACCTGTCAATTTGAATCCCTTCCGGGCATAGTGTATATACAGGGAGGGATATTGTTATGAACCCGCAGGAAGAAATGAAAATGCTTGAAGAAGCCATTGAAAAGATAACTGCCAAAGCCAGGGAATTTGACCTGGATTTCTACGACATGTATTTTGAAATATGCCCGGCGGATATCATTTATACCTTCGGCGCCTACGGCATGCCTACCCGTTTCAGTCACTGGTCGTTCGGCAAATCATACCAGAAAATGAAGACCCAGTACGACTACAACCTGAGCCGCATTTACGAACTGGTAATCAACAGCAATCCCTGCTATGCCTTTTTGCTGGAAGGCAATACCCTCATTCAGAATAAACTGGTTGTCGCCCACGTTCTGGCCCACTGCGACTTCTTTAAGAATAACGCCTATTTCCAGCACACCTCCAGGAAAATGGTGGAATCTATGTCCGCGTCGGCGGACAGGTTCAGGGAGTACGAATTCAAATACGGCAAACAAAAGGTTGAGCGCTTTATTGACGCCGTCATTTCAATCCAGGAGCACATTGACCCCCATAGCCGCATCAAACAGCCGGAGGGAAACGTTAAAGAGCAAGACTGCCAATGTGGTTCCGGCGCCAAGTCCGGTTGCGAATCGGGTTGCGGCTCCGGCTGCGGATCAGGTTGCTGCGGGGCCGACGGAGGGAAAAAACAAAGCTGCGACGGAAAGCACCGGCATGACAAAAAGCAGGCAACCCCGTACGATGATTTATGGGACCTGGACGAAAAAGATAAAGTTGAAGAAGATGATGAAAAGCCGGTAAAATTTCCGGAGAGGCCCACTAAAGACCTGCTGTTGTTCATGATGGAGAACGCCAGGGAGCTAAAGGACTGGCAAAGGGATATAATATCCGTCATCAGGCAGGAAATGCTTTATTTCTGGCCCCAGATACAAACCAAAATAATGAACGAGGGCTGGGCCAGTTACTGGCATTTGCGGATAATCAGAGAGATGGATTTGACCGAAGACGAGGCTATTGAATTTTCTAAAATGAATGCAGGGGTAATCCAGTCGTCTCCCATGCGAATCAATCCATATCTGCTGGGGCTGAAAATTTTCGAGGACATAGAAAAAAGATGGGATAATCCCGGTGAGGAGGAGAGGAAAAAATATAACCGGCCGGGCGGTGAAGGCAGAAAGAAGATATTTGAGGTAAGGGAAACGGAATGCGACGTATCTTTTTTGCGAAATTACCTGACTAAGGAACTGATTGAGGACATGGACCTTTATCTGTACAAAAAGGCTGGATATGAATGGAAGGTCACCGACAAGGAGTGGGAAACCGTAAGGGACGGTATAGTGGCCAGCATGACCAACAGCGGTTTCCCGTACCTTGTGGTGGAAGACGGAGATTTCAACAAGCGCGGCGAATTGTACCTGAAACATCAGTTTGATGGCCTGGAGCTTGATGTGTATTATGCGGAAAAAACCCTGCCCCAGGTTTACAAAATATGGGGGCGAACTGTTCATATGGAAACCGTGCTGGACAATAAAAAGGTTTTGTTTTCTTATAACGGAGAAAAAAGCAGCAAAAAGTTCCTGTAAAATTCATTAGCGCTTAGCGTTGTCAAGGGTTATCAGCAATAACAAAAGGTTCGACAAAAAAACCATGTCCCGGGGGCATGGTTTTTTTGTCGTGGTGAAATTCCGGCGGGCAGGCGCCTGCAAATTGATGTGGCGGATTGGGAGAAATCGCAACTTTTCCTGATGCCGCAATTTTTTTGAAATATTATTATCAACCGTTGCCGTAATGTGGTGGTGGACTGTTCAAGTCAATATAATGGACGCATTTTGTAATGTTGAGGAAAAGGTAAAATGACATTTGTTGACGAATTTTTTATGAAACGGGAGGATTACTTTACATAATTAGTAAAAGGTAAGGAATTCAAGGCAACACGGAAGGTGTGTCCCCTTATCTTTAAAGCATACATTCCGTATGGTTTAAACGGACCAAGGGAGTGGATAAATTTGTCGGCAGTGTTGTTGGAACCGGGAAAAAGTGAGCTAATTGATAATGACACTGTTTTTGCCCTGGATATCGGCACCAGGTCGGTTATCGGGATCCTGGCGAAACAGAACGGGGATGGTCTTGAGGTACTGGCCCAGCATATAACCGAGCACGAAAGCAGGGCTGTTTACGACGGCCAGATACATCACATCGGTAAAGTCGTCGAGGCTGTGTCCAGGGTAAAATCAGCCCTGGAAAACAAGCTGGGGGTTAAACTCACCGGGGTGGCCATAGCTGCCGCCGGGCGTTCCCTCAGGACAAAAATGGTGAGAGTGGAGCAGGATATAGACTCCGGCCTGGAGATAGACCACCTGCTCTGCCGGGCGCTGGAAAACGACGGAATTAAAAAGGCCCACAGCGAGCTGAAAAACGAAATGGGGGAAGAGGCGGGAGATTTTTATTGCGTTGGCTATTCCGTGGTGAGCTACTTTCTTAACGGATATTCCATGGCTAATTTGGAAGGGCACCGGGGAAGCAAAATAGCTGTGGAAGTACTGGCCACCTTTCTGCCGGTCTCGGTGGTGAACAGCCTGTATTCCGTATTAGCCCGGGCGGGGCTGCAGCCGGTCAGCCTCACCCTGGAGCCCATAGCAGCCGCCGCGGCGGTGATTCCGGACAGCTTCAGGCTGTTGAACCTGGCGCTGATTGACACCGGAGCGGGCACTTCCGATATTGCCATTTCCCGGGATGGAGCCATTGTGGCCTACGGTATGGTGCCCCTGGCCGGGGATGAAATAACCGAGGCCGTGGCGGAATGCTGCCTGGCGGATTTCAATACCGCGGAGAAAATTAAAAGACAGCTGATGTCCGGCGGCGATATTGTTTATACAGACGTGGTCGGTATTGAAACTTCCGTATCCCGGGATAGTATCCTGGAGCAGATAGAACCGGTGCTGGAGGAGATTACCGGCAGAGTGGCCCAGGAGATAATCAGGCTGAACGGCGGCGTCTCCCCTAAATCTGTTTTTTGCGTGGGAGGCGGAGGCCAGGTTCCGGGCTTTACCGATAAAATTGCCGAAAAGCTGGGCCTGGAAAAGCAAAGGGTGAGGCTCAGGGGAAGAGACTCGGTTTCCGGGCTGCTGGTGGAAAACGATGAAATAAACGGTCCCGACGGAGTGACGGTGGCAGGTATCGCCAGGGTGGCCATGGAAAGGGTGGGGCACGACTTTATCACCATAACCGTGAACGGCAGGGAAAACCGGTTGCTATACTCCAGGGAGATAACCGTTTACGACGCCATGGGCCTTATTGAATACAGCGCCATGGACCTGGTGGGCAAAAACGGCAGTGATTTGACGGTGATTGTTAACGGGGAAAAAAGGGTTATTTACGGCGGTCTTCGCCGTCCCGCGGAAATAATGGTCAACGGCCGCCAGGCCAGTATCAAGACCGTGCTGAAAAACGGGGACAGCATTGAAATAACCAGGGCTGAGAACGGGGTTGACGCCACGGCCCGGGCCGGGGTGTTTACGGAGGGGCACGGCAGCATATCAATATATTGTGAAGACCAGGTGGAGACCCTGGAGCCGGAAATAATCATCAACGGTATGCCGGGCACCCCGGAAACGGAGTTGAAAAATGGCGACGAAATTAGCATCCAGGCCGTTGAAACGGCGGGACAACTGGCCAGGTTGAAAAACATTGATGTTTTTAGCCATGACATATATGTTAACAACTCGCCGGCCAACTCTGAATACCTGTTAAAAGACGGAGACAGACTGGAATTTAAAAAAAAAGATCTTTCTGAGGTGACAAAAGGGGACGGATTTCAGGCCTCCGGCTTAAGTGACGGGATCAGGGTGTCTGTTAACGGAAGGGATATTGTTTTAGTGGGAAAGAGCAGTTATTTATTTGTGGACATATTTAATCATATTGACATTGACCTTGCGCAAATAGGCTCCGGAAGCAGGGTTAAACTGGCGCTGAACGGCAGTCAGGCCGGGTACACCGACCCTCTAAAGGACGGGGATGTGGTGGAAATATCCTTTATATAAGGAAAAAACCGATGGAAATAAGTATATAGGTGACAAAAAGGATGAGACCTTCCAGGTAATCCGTTTCGCTGTCCCTGACAATGTTGTTGACCACCACGATGGCCAGTATTATACAGGCTATTTCCAGGGGGTTGAATAGCAGGTTCATGGGGTGGCCGAAGGCATAGCCCAGGAATACCAGCACCGGGGCCACGAAAAGGGCGATTTGCACCGAGGAGCCCACGGCTATTTCCAGGGCTATGTTCATTTTATTTTTAAGCGCCATTATAATGGCTGCGCTGTGTTCCGCGGCGTTGCCCACTATGGGTATGAGTATCAAACCCACAAACAGCTCCGAAAGTCCCAGCGCCTTGGTGGCGGGCTCAATGGTTTCCACCAGTATTTCGCTCATTACCACCACCGCCGCCACGGAGAAAAACAATACCGTGACACTCTTTTTCAATCCCCACTCAAAATTCTGCCCCTCGTGCTCCACATGAAACAGGTGTTTATGGGTTTTAAAAGAAAAAAGCATACTGGCCACGTAGATCAGCAAAAGACCCACCGCGGTCCATAGGCTCAGTGTCTGCAGCCTGTCCGGTTCGATGTGTCCTGAAATGGAAAAAATGGCCGGCACCGAGAGGGATATGATGATCATCAGCAGCAGCGAGGTATTCAGATTTGAAACGTAACAATTGAACTGCAGCCGCTCATATTTCAGGCCGCCGATAAAGGCGGAGAGACCCAGCACCAGCAGTATGTTGCCCAGAATACTCCCGGCGATGCTGGCTTTAACTATGGATATCAGACCTGCCTTTAAAGCAAATATGGTTATTATCAGTTCCGCCGCGTTGCCCAGGGTGGCGTTAAGCAAACCGCCTATTCTGGGTCCGGTGTGGATGGACAGTTCCTCGGTGGCCTTGCCTATTATAGCCGCCAGCGGCACAATGGACAGCAAGGAGGCTGCAAATATATAGGCCTCGTTGGCGTGGGTAAACTCCATCACAATAACGGCGGGTATTAACAGCAGCAGCAAATTTAAATATTTCAAAATCCATACTCCCCGGATATATTGTCGTGATTAATATTATCCCGGGCTATCTTATTTATTTGTGGGATAAATTATTAATCAGGGTAACATTATACCATATTTTCAAGGGAAAACTATCACATAGCCCTTAATATCCAGGCTATCCGTAAAGCGGCTCAAAGGCTTCCCAGCCAGCTGCAGATTTGCAGCAGTATGGCGGTAACCGCGGCAGTCATCACCGGGCCGCAGGGCACACCCTTCAAAAATACTGTTCCCAGTATGGTTCCCAGGGTCATGCCGAATATTATTTCCGGCATGAGCTTCATTAATTTTAAACCCTCGTTGTTTAAATGAGTGGCCAGGGCGCCTCCCACCAGGGCTATGATACCCGAGACGGAAGTAAAATTATATTTTAGTTCCTTTAACTGAACCTGCCCCTTGGCCATGGGCAGCAATATATATATCATCAATATCAGCAGTCCCAGTTTAAGTCCCTTGTTCTCCAGAAATGGCAGAAGAAGCTGTTCCAGGCCGGAAAATTTAATAATCAGCAGCACACAGGCGGACATGGCCACCAGATTGGAGCGTCCTATAATACCAATTATCAGTAACGCCACAAGTATATAGGAGGAAGTATCCATTGACCCACATCTCCATGCCATTATTTTGCTCCCTTTTTAATGTATGGTTAAAAATGTTAATTTATGAGGCCATTCCACGGGCGGCCGGTACCACGGACAGCAAAATTCCGGCGGAAAATCAGCCAAAGCACCGTTAATTAAGCCCCGGCATAGTATATAGAAAATTATAAAGACCTGCGGAAGGAGGTTTATCAGAAATGGGCGGAGCCAACCCCTATTCCCTGTTTCTCATACTAATACTGCTGATTCTGGGCATGGATCCGGATTGTGATAGGAAACTGGGAACAGCAAAGGATTTTGTGGAGAAGGTATCCACAACCCTGAACAACCTGAAGACCGGGGCAAAATCCCTGCACACCGACATGGAGTCCATTCACTTCCTGCTGATGAATATGCAAAAGCCTGATGCCGGTTAAACATATACTCGGGGCAGTTTTTATGCCAGGTTGAAAACGGCGATTGTATTTCGCCGTTTCGTTGTTTTGTACCAGCCAACATTTTTTTTGCCGCCGTGCAGGAAATCTTTCTTTTATTCCCGAATGTGCATAAAATGTATAGGGTAAATGTGGAAGTAGCTGCCGGGGGTGGTAGGGTGAGCGAAAGGGAATGCGCTCTTGGCTGGCAGATATTGCTTCCCGGCTCGGCCAAAAGGGTATGGCACTTGATGGAACGCTTCGGGTCGGCGGCCGGAGCCTGGCGGGCAACCGAGGAGCAGCTGGTTTCAACCGGCGGTTTTACCCGGGAGCAGGCCGGGGAGATAGTCATGCTGCGCAAGAAAATTAACCCGTTGCTGGAATTTCGCAAACTGGAGAAGCTAGATATAAGATTTATAGATATTGGTGACCCCGTATACCCGGAAATGCTGAAAAATATTTTTGACCCACCTCCGGGTATTTTCATTCAGGGAAGTTTTGAAAAGTCGGATTCGCTTTCCGTGGCCATTGTGGGTTCACGCAAGGCAACCCCCTACGGTCTGGCTGTGGCGGAGCGGCTGGCCGCGGGGATTGCCCCGGCGGGGGTTACTGTGGTATCGGGACTGGCCAGGGGCGTGGACACGGCGGCCCACAGGGGCGCCCTGGCAACCGGCGGCCGCACCATCGCGGTGCTGGGGTGCGGTATTGACGTGATATATCCCCGGGAGAATAAAGATTTAAAGAATAAAATCGCCGCCAGGGGAGCCGTGATCAGTGAATTCCCCCTGGGAGCGCAGCCGGTGCCCTGGCATTTTCCCGTGCGCAACCGGATTATCAGCGGTCTTTCCAGGTCCGTGGTGGTTGTCGAAGCCGCCGCCCGGAGCGGTGCCCTGATAACCGCGGATATAGCCCTGGAGCAGGGGCGGGATGTAATGGCGGTGCCCGGAAATGTGTCGTCTCCATTAAGCGTGGGTGCCAACCGTTTAATAAAGCAGGGGGCCAGGCTTGTGGACGGCCCGGAGGATATTTTGGAAGAACTGGGGGTTAACCGGCTTTTTGGCGGCAGCCGGGAACAAAAAAGGAGTCTCCCCAGTCTGACTGTAGAGGAGGAGGCTGTCTTGAAAATGCTAAACCTTGAGCCGGTCGCCCTGGATAAGCTGGTGGAAGGGTCCGGTCTGGCTGCCCAGCAAGTATTGGCGGCACTGGTGTTTCTGGAATTAAAAGGCCTGGCCAGACAGCTTCCGGGTAAATATTATCTTGCCGGCAGCCTGTAAATCCCGTCCGGATTAAATTTTTTAAAAAAGTATTGTTGTGTTAATAATACCTTTTAAGCCGAACAGAACAACCCGTTTTTAGGAGCAGAGGTGGTTTACTTTGAGCAAAACCCTGGTAATAGTGGAATCCCCGGCCAAGGCAAGAAGTATTGGTAAATTTCTGGGAAATAAATATAAGGTCCTGGCTTCCATGGGGCATGTCAGGGATTTGCCCAAAAGTCAGCTGGGAGTTGACGTGGAGCAAAGCTATAAACCCAAATACATTACCATCAGGGGCAAGGGAGACACCATAAAGGAACTGAAATCCGCCGTAAAAAAGGCGGATAAGGTTTTGCTGGCCTCCGACCCTGATCGGGAGGGTGAGGCTATCGCCTGGCATTTGCTTAAGCTGCTTGATATAGATGAAAGTGAGCCCTGCAGGATTGAGTTTAATGAAATTACCAAACAGTCCATACAAAACGCCGTAAAAAGACCAAGGCCCATTGATGAAAAACGGGTTGACGCCCAGCAGGCCAGGCGTATTCTGGACCGGCTGGTGGGATATAAGCTAAGCCCGCTGCTCTGGCGCAAGGTGAGGAAAGGCCTTAGCGCGGGCCGGGTCCAGTCGGTGGCGGTACGGTTGATATGTGACCGGGAAGAGGAAATTGACGCCTTTGTCCCCGAGGAGTACTGGACGCTCACCGCCAGGCTGACCAAAAAGGGACAAAATCCCTTCGAGGCAAAGTTGCACCGGATAGGCAAAAACAAAGCGGAAGTCCCCAGCCAGGAAAAAATGGACGGCATTATAGCGGACTTAAAAGGTGCTTCCTACAGGGTTGATAAAATAACCAGGCGGGAAAAGAACCGCCAGCCGTCACCGCCTTTCATTACCAGCAGCCTGCAGCAGGAAGCTTACCGTAAATTGAATTTTACCGCCCGGAAGACCATGATGGTGGCCCAGCAGCTGTACGAGGGCATTGAACTGGGCAAGGAAGGCCCTGCGGGTCTTGTGACATATATACGCACCGACTCCGTAAGGGTGTCGGAAACGGCCATTGCCGAGGTAAGGGATTACATCGGAGGCAAATTCGGAAATAGCTACCTGCCGGCCACCCCCAGGCGGCTGACGGCCAGGAAAAAGGCCCAGGATGCCCACGAGGCCATCAGGCCCACTGCTGTTTCCAGGGAACCCGAGGCCATCAAGGGTTTTTTGACGGCGGAGCAGTACAAATTATACAAACTGATCTGGTCAAGGTTCGTAGCCAGCCAGATGAGCCCCGCGGTTATCGATACCACCAGCGTGGATATACTGGCAAAGGATTATACTTTCCGGGCCACGGGTTCCATTGTGAAATTCAACGGCTTCATGCAGGTATATATCGAATCCACCGACGACGGCGAGAAGGAAAAAGACAACATTTTGCCCGAGCTTGCGGAGGGCGATCTTCTGGAAGCCAGAAAACTGACGCCCAAACAACACTTTACCCAGCCGCCCCCGCGTTACACCGACGCTACCCTGGTAAAGGCGCTGGAGGAAAAGGGTATAGGAAGGCCCAGTACCTATGCGCCCATTGTGGAAACAATACTAAAGCGCGGCTACGTGGTTAGGGAAAGCAAACAGTTCTATCCCACGGAGCTGGGTATGATTGTGGTCAAACTGCTTAAAGACCATTTCCGGGACATTATTGACGTGGAATTCACGGCGGAAATGGAAGAAAAGCTTGATGACGTGGAGGATGGGGAGCAGGATTGGGTAAGGCTTCTGGATGATTTCTACCGCCCCTTTGACACAACCCTGAACAGGGCGGAGGAAGAAATTGGCAGGGTGGACATAGCCGACCAGGTTACCGAAGAAATATGCGAGCAGTGCGGCCGCAACATGGTTATAAAGATGGGGCGTTACGGCAAGTTCCTTGCCTGCCCCGGTTTTCCGGATTGCAGGAACACCAAGCCCCTGCTGGAACCGACCGGTGTGAGTTGCCCCCGCTGCAGCGGCGAACTGGTGCTGCGCCGGAGCAAGAAAGGTCGAGCTTTTTATGGCTGCAGCAATTACCCGGACTGCGATTTTGTAGTATGGGACCGGCCCAGCAACGAAAAATGCCCCCAGTGCGGCGGCATTACAGTGGTTAAAAAGGTGCGCGGCAAGGAAGAGCACAGGTGCGTGGACGCAAACTGTCCCGCCGGAGTGAAAGCCCGGGGGTCCGGAGAAAAAACCGCCGCAGCGGCCTCTAAAAGCGAAACCCGGGATAAAGAGGCGGCCAAGCAGAAGAAACGCGCCGGTAAGGCCGCGGGCCCGGCGGCTAAAAAATCTTCCAAAGCCGCTTCGGGAACCGGTAAAGCCGCCAAAACAAAAAAGACTGTTAAAGCAAAGGTTGCTTTGTGAAAATTGAAGGGGGGTTTTGGTCCGTGCCAGGATGTGGCTGGGACCGGAACTATTGCAATATATAACTGTTGTGGGGGCGGGATTGGCCGGTTCGGAGGCTGCCTGGCAGCTGGCCGGCAGGGGATATAAGGTCAAACTTTATGAGATGAGGCCCCAAAAGTCCACTCCCGCCCATCACACCGGATTGTTTGCCGAACTGGTGTGCAGCAACTCATTAAGGGCTGCCGCCATGGAAAATGCCGTTGGGCTGCTTAAAGAGGAAATGCGCCGCCTGAATTCATTAATCATGGAGTGCGCCGACGCCACCAGGGTGCCGGCGGGGGGCGCGCTGGCCGTGGACCGTGATTCCTTTGCGGGTATGGTTACCGCCAGGCTTACGGAACACCCCAATGTGGAGATTGTCAGGCGGGAAGTGACCACAATCCCGTCCGGCGGAGTTGTGGTGCTGGCCGGCGGTCCCCTCACCTCGGAGGAACTGGCCGGGAACATTCAAGCCCTGACGGGGCAGGAATATCTTTACTTTTATGACGCGGTGGCTCCCATAGTGACCAGGGAATCCATCAATATGCAAAAGGCGTTTATTTCCTCCCGTTACGACAAGGGGGAGGCCAGCTACATCAACTGTCCCATGGACAAAGACCAGTATCTGAGGTTTCGTGAGGAACTTGCCAATGCCGGGCGGGCCCCCAGGAAGGAATTTGAAAAGGAAATAAATTTTGAAGGCTGTATGCCAATTGAAGTATTGGCCGGACGGGGTCCGGACACCATGCGCTACGGCCCGCTAAAGCCGGTGGGACTGACGGATCCCAACACCGGCAGGAGACCCTATGCGGTGATCCAGCTAAGGCAGGACAATGCCGCGGGAACCCTCTACAATCTGGTGGGCTTTCAGACCCATTTGCAGTGGAGCGAACAGCAAAGGGTTTTCAGGCTCATACCCGGGCTGGAAAACGCCGAGTTTGTAAGGTACGGCGTAATGCACCGGAATACTTACATAAATTCGCCGGTGGTCTTAAACCCCACTTTTGAGTGCCGTCTCAGGGACGGGCTGTTTTTCGCGGGGCAGATAACCGGGGTCGAGGGATATGTGGAGTCGGCGGCAGCCGGCTTAATGGCCGGAATTAACGCCGGTCTGAAATACAGCGGCAAACCCTTGCTGATTTTTCCCCGGGAAACGGCCCACGGTGCCCTGGCAGCCTATATCACGGGCGCCGACCCCAAAAACTTTCAGCCCATGAATATAACAATGGGTCTGCTGCCGCCTCTGGAACAGGTGATAAAGGACAGGAAAAAGCGCAATTCATTGATAGCCCAGAGGTCTCTTGACACCCTTGAGCGGTTTATTACGGCAAACTTACATTGATTGGGATATTCCTCTTCCTATAGTCAGGCCTTTAATATGGAGGAATGTCCCCTTACAAACCTTGGGGACATTCCTCCTCCTAAACCCGGACCCTGAATTAGAGGCGTGTCCCCATACATACGTTGGGGACATTCCTCGCCCGAAAGCCGGGCCCCAAATCAGAGGTGTGTCACCTTACATACGTTGGGGACATTCCTCACCCAAAAAGCCGGGCCCCAAATTAGAGGTGTGTCCCCTTACCTTATTAAGACTGGTGAATATTATGTATAACTACATTGATAGCTTTATGGCTTACATGGAGACGGAAAAAAACGCTTCTGCCCACACCCTGGAGAATTATCACAGGGATATCATGCAGGGGCTGGATTTTTTCTCTGTTGAGACCGGCAAAAAGGATATGGAGATAACCCCGGCCGATATTAGCCTGGGATTGATAAGAATGTTTCTGGCGGATTTGCGGTTAAAGGGTCTGGCTAAATCCTCGGTTTCCAGAAAAATAGCCGCCTGGCGCTCCTTTTTCCGGTATCTGGGCAGGGAGGGGATTATAGAGAAAAACCCCATTAGGGGGCTTTCCCCTTTGAAGCCGGACAGAAAACTGCCAAAATTTTTATACCAGGACGATTGCTTCAGGTTGCTGGAATTGCCGGCCCGGGACAATCCATTGGGTTTGAGGGACAGAGCCCTGATGGAGGTTTTATACGCCGCGGGGCTGAGAGTTAGCGAGTTGGTGGGACTGGACAAGGGCAATATGGATGTGCGTGACGGTGATTTAAAAGTATACGGCAAGGGTTCCAAGGAAAGGGTGGTGCCCCTGGGCTCTTACGCCGTTAAAGCTCTTCTTGATTATCTGAATAACGGCAGGCCGCGGCTTGCCGCGGCTAATTCCGGTGAAGCGGTTTTTCTTAACGCCCGGGGAGGCCGTTTGACCGACAGGGGAGTAAGGACAATATTAAATAAATACGTGACCCTGTTGAGCCTGGAAAAAGGCGTGAGTCCGCACACACTGAGGCACACCTTTGCCACCCACCTTTTGGACAGGGGCGCGGATCTGCGCGCCGTACAAGAATTGCTGGGGCATTCAAGGCTGTCCACCACCCAGATATATACTCACCTTACCAGACAGAAATTAAAAGAGGTTTATCAAAAAGCCCATCCCAGGGCCTAAAAGAGAATGTCAATAAAGTACGGGCGGCAGGCATATATTTTAATGCGGTATCGGCCGGTTCACTTTTTTTAAATTTTGTGTTATCATTTATTTTTTTAATAGCAATATATTTTAAAAGATAAATAGGTTAGGGACGCAACTTTGCCGGAGTCTGGCTTTGGGGTTGGGAACGTCCCCAATTTAACGAAAAAGAGGTATTGGAATGTTTCATGCCACAACCATCGTTGCGGTTAAAAAAGAGGATAAGGTGGCTCTGGCCGGCGACGGGCAGGTTACCTTCGGTCAGAATACCATTTTAAAACACAGCGCCAGAAAGCTTCGCCGCCTGTACAACAACAAAGTGCTGGCAGGGTTCGCGGGTTCAGTGGCCGACGCTTTCACCCTGTTTGAAAAATTTGAGGGTAAATTGGAAGCTTACCGGGGCAACCTCCAGAGGGCGGCGGTGGAGTTGGCCAAGGACTGGCGCACCGACAGGATGCTGAGACGGCTGGAGGCACTGCTGGTGGTTGCCGACAAGGAGCACTTGCTGGTGGTGTCGGGCAGCGGCGAGGTCATTGAGCCGGACGACGGGGTGATGGCCATTGGGTCCGGGGGATCGTACGCCCTGGCCGCGGCCAGGGCGCTGGTCCGGAACACCGATTTCCCCCCCGCCCGGGTAGCCAGGGAGTCGTTATCCATAGCGGCGGAAATTTGCGTTTTTACCAACGATCAGATAACGGTTGAGGAATTGTAAAAATTATTGCCGGCCTTTGCCGGCGCGGCAGGATGATCTTATATATTATGGAGGTTTATATTTATGGAAGCTCTTACTCCCAGAGCGATTGTGGCGGAGTTGGATAAATATATAGTGGGCCAGCAAAAGGCTAAAAAAGCTGTGTCCATAGCCCTGAGAAACCGTTACCGCAGAACCATGCTGCCCCGGGAATTAATGGATGAAGTGGTGCCCAAAAATATTTTAATGATCGGCCCCACCGGGGTGGGCAAGACCGAAATCGCCCGCCGCCTGGCTAAACTGGTCAAGGCCCCCTTTGTAAAAGTGGAAGCCACTAAATTTACCGAAGTAGGGTATGTGGGCCGGGACGTGGAGAGCATGATCCGGGAACTGGTGGAAACATCCATTCGGATGGTTAAAAGCGAGAAAATGTTCGGGGTGGAGGAAAAGGCCAGGGTCATGGCCGATGAAAGAATAGTTGAACTGCTGGCCCCCCTGCCCAGGCAGGATGTAAAACCCAAAAACCCCTTTGAGCTGATTTTCGGCGGAACCAAGCAGGAGCCCGACGCGGACAGGGAGCAGCAGCAGCTTGCCCGGCGGATTGAATTTGAGAGAGAGACCCTGCGGGAGAAGTTAAAAAAGGGGGAACTGGAGAGGGAGTACCTGGAGATAGAGGTTGAAGACAATTCCCCTCCCATGATGGAGGTTTTTACCGGTTCCGGCGTAGAGGAAATGGGCATAAATATAGGCGACATGCTGGGAAATATTTTTCCCAAGAAAAAGCGCAAGCGCAGGCTGACTGTGTCCGAGGCCAGAAAGATTCTTACCCAGCAGGAGGCCCAAAAACTTATTGATATGGATGAAGTTACCACCCAGGCCGTTGCCAGGGCCGAGGAGCATGGAATAGTCTTTCTGGATGAAATAGATAAAATCGCGGTGCGGGACGGCGGCAGCGGTCCGGATGTATCCAGGGGCGGCGTGCAGAGGGATATACTTCCCATAGTGGAGGGGTCCACGGTAATAACCAAATACGGTCCTGTGAAAACCGACCATATACTTTTTATTGCCGCCGGGGCCTTTCATATGAGCAAACCGTCGGATTTGATACCCGAACTGCAGGGCAGGTTTCCCATCAGGGTGGAACTGGACAGTCTTACTGAACAGGATTTTTTGCAAATATTGACAGAACCCCGCAATGCATTAATTAAACAATATACCGCTTTATTGGCCACAGAGGGCCTTGAGATACTATTTTCACAAAATTCGCTTGTCGAAATAGCTAAAATAGCTTATACTGTTAATGAGCAAACGGAGAATATTGGGGCAAGGCGCCTGCACACAATCATGGAAAAACTATTGGAAGATTTATCTTTTGAAGGTCCGGATTTGAAAGGCCAGACAATTAATATCGATCGCGCTTACGTATCTAATAAGCTCAACGAGGTAGCAAAGGACGAAGATTTAAGTCGTTATATTCTTTAAAGGAGTGAATTATTAGATTATGATGAGGAACTTGCTGGAGAAGACCCGGGCCATAAACAAGCTGTTACAGAAATCAGCGGGTTATCCGGTTGATTTTAAAGAAATCGCGGCCATACTAAGTGAAAATATAGGCGGCAGCGTATATGTCATCGACAGGCGGGGCAAGACCCTGGGATACAACTATCTAAAGGGATTTACCTGTGAGATAATGAGGGATATCGTTGAGTCCCCGGAAGGATTTCCGGCGGATTATAATGAAAGCCTGCTGCGTTTGACCGAAACCCATGCCAATTTTTGCCAGACCGTGAATTCCTGCGTATTTAGCCATGATAAAAAATGTAAATTCAATAACAAGATCACCACGGTGGTTCCCATCGTGGGCGCCGGTTCCCGCCTGGGAACCCTGGTTTTGGCCAAGTTTGATCATCATTTCACCGATGAAGACCTGATTTTGGCAGAATATGGGGCCACAGTGGTGGGCATGGAAATATTAAGGGCCAGAGCCGGAAGGATGGAAGAGGAAGCCAGAAAACGGGCAGCCGTACAGATAGCCCTGGGCACTCTTTCCTACTCGGAGCTGGATGCCGTGCAGCATATATTCAGACAGCTGGACGGTGACGAGGGACTTCTGGTGGCCAGCAAAATTGCGGATCGGGTGGGTATAACCAGGTCGGTGATTGTAAACGCCCTGAGAAAGTTTGAAAGCGCCGGGGTGATAGAATCCAAATCCCTGGGCATGAAGGGCACCTACATCAGGGTGCTGAACGACAGGCTGCTGGAAGAGCTGGACAGAATGAAACAACATTAACCAAAGCGTTTATGAATTGGGGTCAGATTTTACTTGTTGCTTTCTATGGAAAGTAACAAGTAAAATCTGACCCCAATAATTTTTTCATATAACTTGCAATGATATGACTTTTTATGTTAAAATACATGCTGGTGTTAAATACACACGCCGCCTGATCCTGGCATCGGTGTTACCTGTTGAGGGATTTTGGCAGGAAATGATTGCGGCGGAGGAAAAAACCGGAGGAGGTGTGTTTTTTAAGTGGCTGTTATTTCAATGAAGCAACTGCTGGAGGCTGGCGTCCATTTCGGCCACCAGACCCGCAGGTGGAATCCCAAGATGGCCCCTTATATTTTCACCGATAGGAACGGAATTTATATCATTGATTTGCAAAAGACCGTTCGCAAGGTGGAGGAGGCCTACAATTTTGTAAAAAGTCTGGCTGCCGAGGGAGAAAGCATTCTCTTTGTCGGCACCAAAAAACAGGCGCAGGAATCGGTAAGGGAAGAAGCTGAAAAATGCAGCATGTTTTTCGTTAACCAGCGCTGGCTGGGGGGAATGCTGACTAACTTCCAAACTATCCGCCGCAGGATTGACCGCCTGCATGAACTGGAAAAAATGGAGGCCGACGGCCGGATAAACCTGTTGCCCAAAAAGGAAATCGCCGAGTTGATGCACGAGAAGGAGCGTCTGAACAAGTTCCTGGGCGGCATCAAGGATATGAGAAAGCTGCCTGGAGCTCTTTTTATCATTGATCCGCGTAAAGAGCGTATTGCCGTGGCAGAGGCCCGGAAACTGGGTATCCCCATTGTAGCTATTGTTGACACAAACTGTGATCCCGATGAAATTGATTATGTTATTCCGGGTAATGACGACGCTATCCGGGCAGTGCGGCTTTTGACCGGCAAAATGGCCGATGCCGTGCTGGAAGGTAAACAGGGTGAGCAGTTAGAAGCGGCTGCCGCACAATAACCGTTTAATAAAGGTGGGGACCCCGTACGGAATTTACGGGTGAGCCCTGCCTTTTTTGTGGTTTGTGCAAAATCTGTCTCAGCTCCAAACAAGATTATAGATTGAAACAAAAAACATCGGGAAATAATATGTTAATAAATCGGTAAATAATGGATATCAATTAAAGGAGGATTATCATGGCGGAAATTTCTGCGGCATTGGTTAAGGAACTCAGGGAGCGTACAGGGGCGGGAATGATGGACTGCAAAAAAGCCCTTGCTGAAGTAAATGGTGACATTGACAAGGCTGTGGATTACTTGAGGGAAAAGGGTCTTGCCGCCGCAGCCAAAAAGGCCGGCAGGATAGCGGCGGAAGGTCTGGTGGAATCGTACATACACGGAGCGGGGCGCATCGGTGTTTTGCTTGAAATAAACTGTGAAACCGACTTTGTGGCTAAAACCGAGGATTTTAAAGCCCTGGCCCGGGATATCGCCATGCAGGTGGCTGCCTCAAAGCCTGAATTTGTGCGCCGTGAGGAAGTACCCGGGGAAATAATCGCCAAGGAAAAGGAAATACTCGCCGCCCAGGCCGCCAACGAGGGCAAGCCGGAAAAAATAATACAGAAAATGGTTGAGGGCAGGATAGAGAAATATTACAAGGAAGTTTGCCTGCTGGAACAGCCCTTTATTAAAGATCCGGATATCACCGTACAGCAGCTGATTACCGAGAAAATCGCCAAGATAGGGGAGAATATCTCCGTGCGCAGGTTTGTCAGGTATGAACTGGGCGAGGGCCTGCAGAAGCGGCAGGATGATTTTGCCGCCGAAGTGGCCGGAATGACAAAGAATTGTTAAGTATCCAAATATATCAAAGGGGTAGAGGAATTTCCGGGGAGCTGTAGAATTACATACTGGACGGGAGGTTTGATCCCGATGGCATTACCCAAATATCGCAGGGTTATTTTAAAACTCAGCGGAGAGGCGCTGGCGGGTAATAAGGGTTATGGTATTGACCCGGAGGTTGTGGCTTCCATATCGGCTCAGATTAAGGAGATAGTCAGTCATAACGTCCAGGTGGCGGTGGTTGTAGGAGGCGGCAACATCTGGCGGGGCGTAGCCGGGAGCACCAAGGGAATGGACCGTGCCACTGCGGATTACATGGGTATGCTTGCCACGATTATTAATTCCCTGGCCTTACAGGACGGCTTGGCCAAGCAGGATGTGGATTCCCGGGTTCAAACAGCCATTGAGATGAGGGAGGTAGCCGAGCCGTACATCAGGCGCAGGGCTATCAGGCACCTGGAAAAGGGCCGGGTGGTAATATTCGCCGCAGGTACAGGCAATCCCTATTTTTCAACCGACACCACGGCGGCCCTCAGGGCGGCTGAAATAGAAGCCGAAGTGATATTAATGGCTAAAATGGTAAACGGTGTTTATGATTCCGATCCCATGAAAAATGAAAATGCCCGGAAATTTGACCGGCTCACCTATATAGATCTTATAAACAGGGGGCTGGCGGTGATGGATACCACCGCTACTTCCCTGTGCATGGATAATTGCATTCCACTGGTTGTTTTCAATTTAAATGAAAAAGGCAATATAATGAAAGCAGTACTGGGTGAATCCGTCGGTACATATATCGGGGGTGATATGGTTGGCTAAGGAAATTATTGCTGAAACAGAAAACAATATGCAAAAGACCGTGGAAGTTGTTAAAAAGGAGTTTTCTTCCCTGAGGGCGGGCAGGGCCACGCCCGCCTTGCTGGATAAGATCAGTGTCAATTATTACGGTACGCCGACACCGTTAAATCAGCTGGCCAATATTTCCGTTCCGGAAGCCAGGCTATTGGTGATTCAGCCCTGGGAAAAAACAATAATACCTGAAATTGAGAAAGCCATTTTGAAATCCGACCTGGGGATTAACCCCAGCAGTGACGGAACCGTGATCCGTCTGGCCATTCCCCAGTTAACCCGGGAAAGGCGGGCGGAACTGGTAAAAGTGGTTAAAAAGAAGGCCGAGGAGGGCCGGGTGGCTGTCCGCAACCTTCGCAGGGATGCAAACGATGCCGTCAAGGCCAAGGAAAAAAAGGCCGAAATATCCGAGGACGAACTGCGCAGGGTCCAGGATGACGTGCAGAAGCTTACCGACAAATACATTAAAGAGATTGACGGCCTGGTATCAAGCAAAGAACAGGAGATTATGAACGTTTAATGCCTCCTGATGATTTGCAAAAACAGCTGCTTGCCCTGGAAATGAATGAAGCCATGGAAATATGCCGGAAAGCCGGAATTGATGTTGAAGTTCGTTATACCCGGCCGCCCGGAGGGAACCCTTCGGGGCGGAACAGGGTAGTCCGGTTCATATTATTGACCCCGGGAAAAGGCGAATTGACTGTTTCCCGGGAGGTTGAAGGAGAGGAGGTGTGATTTTTGGCTTACCGCATTACGGATGAGTGTCTGGCCTGCGGGACATGCATGGAGTCTTGCCCCAGCGAGGCGATTTCTGAAGGTGATATTTACAAGATTGACACCGATAAATGTGAAAGCTGCGGAACCTGCATTGATGCGTGTCCAACCGGAGCTATTATTGAGGAATAATGTAATTTACGCCCCCTCGTTTCCGGAGGGGGTTGTTTAATATATAGTTGATTGTATGGCGCTTTCCGTGTCATGCGCAAAGGGGTGGGGTCCAATTATTAGAAACCTGATAAATTTATGGCGGGGAGATAAAAATGTTTATCAGGATGAAAAATCCCTGATGGAGCAGTTGGATCTTTCCAGGCTTCCCCGCCACGTGGCCATAATAATGGACGGTAACGGCAGGTGGGCGCTGCGCAGGGGTATGCCCAGGGCTTACGGTCACAGGGCCGGGGTGGAGTCGCTTCGTGAAGTGGTCAGGGTTTCCGCCGAACTGGGACTGCAGGTTCTCACGGTGTATGCCTTTTCCACGGAAAATTGGAAACGCCCCCAGGAAGAAGTCGATATACTGATGGACTTATTGGTGGAGTACCTGCATAAAGAAATAGATGAGCTATGCGGCAACAACATCAGGGTGCGGGCCATCGGAAAAATAGGGGATTTGCCCCGGTCGGCCAGGGAAGCTCTTGATATCGCCGCCCGGAAGAGCGACAACAATACAGGCCTGACCCTTAATATAGCGTTAAACTATGGTGGCAGGACGGAACTGGTGGAGGCCGTGAAATCCATTGGTTTTAGCGTTGCCGGGGGGGTGCTGGACCCGGAGAATATAAACGAGAAGGTTATTTCGGACAATTTATATACAGCCGGCCAGCCCGACCCGGATATACTTATCCGGCCTGCGGGCGACTACAGGGTTAGTAACTTTCTGCTCTGGCAGCTGGCTTATACCGAGTTTTGGCTGACAACGGTAATGTGGCCGGATTTCAGGCGGGTTCACATGCTCCAGGCCATGGTTGATTTTCAGAAGAGAGACCGCAGATTTGGCGGATTAAAGAAGTAGGCTGGTGAATTGATTGCTGCGGTACAGAGTTATTAGTTCCATGTTTGGCATACCTTTAATATTGTTATCCGTCTGGTTCGGCGGGTGGTTGCTGCTGGCCATGACCGGGGCGATAATGTTTGCCGGTATATTTGAATTCACAACCATGATCCGGAAAATGCAGCTCAATCCCCCGGTAGCGGCTATGCTGGCAGGAATTCTCATGCTGCTGACCGGAGCCTGTTTATACGGGGAAAAGGGTTTAATCTGGGCCAACACCCTGGCAATTGCAGTGGTTTTGATTATGGTGGTAATACGGTTTCCTGCGTACAGTCTGCTGGACGGTGCTGCGGGCCTGCTGGGGATCCTTTATACAGGACTCTTTATATATTTTTATTTGCTGAGAACGGTATCCGAGGGGTGGATATGGCTTTTCTTCATGCTGGTGGCCACCTGGGCCTGCGATACGGCGGCTTATTTTGTGGGGAAAAAAATAGGCAGGCGCAAGCTGGCGCCACTCTTAAGCCCCGGGAAGACCGTTGCCGGAGCTGTGGGGGGAGTTGCCGCAAGCCTGGGCGCAGGGGTTGTTTTCTACTTTATTTATCCTTTCCTGCCGGCGCTGCATCTGGTCGCCATGGGGTTTATGCTCGGAATTGTTGCCCAACTGGGTGACTTATGGGAATCAGTCATGAAGAGAACCGCCAGTATAAAGGATACCGGAAACATAATTCCCGGTCACGGCGGAGTATTGGACCGTTTCGACAGCATGTTTTTTACCGCTCCTTTTGTATACTATTATTTGGCACTATTCAAAATAAGTTGAGGTGAGACCAGTTGTCCAGGTTTATACCCATTGGACTGGGTATTACCGTCTTGCTGTTTATTCTTTACCTGGCGGCTGAATATCTGGTTCCGGAGTTTATAATCATAACCTTTGCCACCATCAGGTTGCTGTCCCCTTTCATAGTGGCCATACTTTTGGCTCTTTTTCTGGAGCCGCTGGTGGGCGTGTTAGCCGGCAGGCTGAAGATGAGCAGGGCTGCCGCCGCCGGGGCCAGTATGCTGATGGTTTTTGGAGGCATTATTTTACTACTGACTTTGTTAACCACCAGGCTGGTGGCGGAGCTGATAGACCTTTCGGTTTCGCTGCCCCGTTATATAAAACCGGTTCAGGAGTTTATAACCGGTGCCGTGGAGCAGGGCAAGTTTTACTTTTTTCAGTATCCGGAACTGGCCGGCAATATAAGGGACAATCTGGGCGCAATCACTGAAAAGGCTTCCGGCATGGCGGGAGCGGTGGCCAACTTCCTGCTTGGTTTTGCCACCGGTGTTCCCGGGGCTGTGCTGGGGATTATAGTTACGTTTATTGCCACATACTTTTTTATAAAAGACCGCCATCTGATGGTAAAATTGTGGCTGAAAATAATGCCTTCCCCCTGGGGAGGGCGGGTTCTTGAGATTTCCAGGGCGGTGGCCGGGGCGTTCTTAAGTTATGTAAGGGCCCAGGCGGTATTGATTTCCCTTACCACACTGCAGGCTATAATCGGCCTTTATATCATAGGCGCGGAATATGCCCTGACCATGGGGTTGCTGATAGGTCTATTTGACGTTATGCCTGTTCTGGGTCCGGCGACTATTATTATGCCGTGGGCGGTGTGGGCCTTCATAAGCGGAAATATTGCCTTCGGCGTCAAACTGGTGGTGCTTTATCTTTTAATCTGGGTGGTGAGACAAACCCTGGAAGCCAGGGTGGTGGCGGCAAACCTGGGATTGCATCCACTGGCGGTGCTGGCGGCCATGTACATAGGATTAAAACTTATCGGAATAGCAGGGCTTATCGGTGGCCCGATATTGTTAATAGCAGTCCAGGCGGCCATAAAAGCCCAGGGATGGCCGAAAAGCTGATTATCCAACGAATGTTCGGTAGGGAAATAATCCCTTTCGAACCCAAGGCTCACATATATTTGTGCATAATTTTTTGGGCGGGGTGGTAGTTATTAAAGGGGTTTCTATTTTGGGGAGCACAGGCTCAATAGGATGCCAGGCGCTGGACGTTGTTTCCCGTTACCCGGAACGGTTTTTTGTTACGGCTCTGGCAGCCGGAAAAAATTGGCGGCTGCTTTCGGAGCAGGCAGCCCGTTTCAGGCCCGAACTGGTATCGGTGGCAGCTGAGAAAGACGCCCGTTTGCTGGAGGATAGCCTGCCTGAAGGATATAAGCCGGAAATACACTGGGGAGAGGAAGGGCTGATGGCCGTGGCTGCCTGCGCCGGAGCCGGCGTGGTGCTGACTGCCGTAACGGGGACCGCCGGACTTTTGCCTACTGTGGCGGCTATAAAGGCGGGAAAGGACATAGCCCTGGCCAATAAAGAAACACTGGTGGCTGCCGGCGAACCGGTTACAAAGCTTGCCTTTGACAAAGGGGTTAATATTCTTCCGGTGGACAGCGAGCATTCGGCCATCTGGCAATGCCTGTCGGGCAGGATTCCTGTTTCCCTGGCCCGCCGCGCCACCGGGCAAAGCGGCGGCGATGCCGGCGGGTTAACGGGTATTTGCAGCCGGGAAGTGGGCAATATAATACTTACGGCTTCCGGCGGGCCCTTTCGCCGGGAGCCGGAGGACCTGTCCGGGGTCACGGTTGAAATGGCTCTGGCGCATCCCAACTGGCAAATGGGAAAGAAGATTACCATTGATTCGGCCACCCTTATGAATAAAGGGCTTGAGGTTATAGAAGCCCACTGGCTGTTTGGGGTTGAATACTCCAGGATAAGGGTGCTGGTGCATCCCCAGAGTATTATTCATTCCATGGTTGAGTTTGTTGACGGTTCCGTTCTGGCCCAACTGGGCCTGCCGGACATGCGCCTGCCCATACAGTATGCCCTGGGTTATCCGGAACGTCTGAGCAACGACCTGCCGCGGATTAACTGGTTTGATTTGCGGGCGCTGACCTTCCAGGCGCCGGATTACAGCCGCTTTCCGCTTTTGCGGCTGGCCTTTCAGGCCGGGGAAGCCGGGGGCACCATGCCGGCGGCGCTAAATGCCGCCAACGAGGTGGCGGTGGAAGCCTTTTTAAACCGTAAGATTAATTTTTCTTCCATCTATGGCATTGTGTCCCGGGTTGTAGAAAACCATCGCCTCATATCCGGGCCGGACCTGGAGGAAATACTTGCGGCAGACCTGGAATCCCGCCGGGAAGCCAGGAAATATGCCGGTCTTACATAATGGAATAAACAACTGCGACGGTAGGGTCGCCTATATTTTCACTGAGTAGCAAAGGTGGTTGGAATGATTAGTTTTTGGTCCTCTGTTTTCTGGGCATCAATATTTGTTTTCGGCCTGCTGGTTTTTTTTCACGAACTGGGTCATTTTACCATAGCAAAGCTGGTGGGAATCAAGGTCCATGAATTTTCCCTGGGCTTTGGGCCGAAACTTGTGGGTTTTCCCAGGGGGGAAACCACTTATAACCTCAGGCTTTTGCCTCTGGGCGGTTTTGTGCGCATGGCCGGTATGGACCCGGATGAGGAGAATTTTGAAACCGAGGAGCGGGGTTTTAACAAAAAGACGGTTTTTCAGAGGATCATTGTGATACTGGCCGGTCCGCTGATGAATTTTGTCCTGGCTATTTTACTGCTGGCAGTGATTTATCTGTTCCAGGGGCTGCCCTCCCCCACCAACCAGGTGGATAAGCTGGTGCCCGGACAGCCGGCTGAACGCGCCGGCATTCAGCCCGGAGACCGTATTGTGGCCATTGACGGGAAAAAAATAGAAAAATGGGAAGAATTAAGGGACAAGATTGACAGCAGTCCCAGTAAGAATGTAAGTCTTACCATCAGCAGGGACAGCAAACAATTAAGTATTGCGGTTGTACCTGCCCCTCAGGCCAACGGTCTGGGTAAAATCGGTATTTACCCGGCCTATGAACCGCAGAAGGTGGGGCTGGGGACTGCCCTTGCGGCAGGAGCCGAGAGAACATTGTGGTTTTCGGTTATGATTATTGAATTCATCGGCAGGATGATAATCGGACAGGAAAGGGCGGATCTTGGCGGCCCGGTCAGGGTTGTGGCGGAAATCGGCAAGGCTGTGCAAATGGGGTTTTATCCCCTGCTTACCCTGGCAGCCCTTCTCTCCATAAACCTCGGGTTGTTCAATCTTTTTCCCATCCCCGCCCTGGACGGCAGCAGAATATTGTTTTTAATTGTTGAACGCCTGAGGGGCAGGCCGGTGGATCCCCGCAAGGAGAATTTCATTCACCTGGTGGGCTTTGGTTTACTATTAATGCTGATCGTGGTAATAACCTATAATGACATTCTACAGCTGCTTTGAAGTCCGGCCCGCCGGGAAGTGAGAAGCGGGAAATCAGAAGTTAGAGGTGAAGCGGGGACATTGATGGAATTCCAACCTTTTACCTCTCAATCCGGCCGGCCTTTAAGAGCCGGCTATTATCGGGGCTGATAACATGATACCCAGAAGGAAATCAATTGCCATTAAAGTCGGCGGCGTACAGGTGGGAGGGGACGCTCCCGTTTCCGTTCAATCCATGACCAATACGGACACCGCCGATGTGGCTGCAACTGTCCGGCAAATAAACGAACTTGCCGCCGCGGGCTGCGAGATTGTCCGCTCGGCGGTGCCGAACCGGGAGGCGGCTGCGGCCCTGAAAGAAATTAAGCGCCGGATAACTATTCCGTTGATAGCGGACATTCATTTTGATTACCGCCTGGCCCTCATGTCCCTGGAAGCAGGAGTTGACGGGCTGCGTATCAATCCGGGCAACATAGGGGGCCTGGAAAAGGTGGCGGCGGTGGTTGAAGCGGCCCGTCCGGGGAAAATACCCATTCGCATAGGGGTCAACGCAGGCTCCCTGGAAAAGGACCTTTTAAAGCTATACGGCGGGCTTTCCCCGGAAGCCCTGGCGGAAAGCGCCTTAAGGCATATAAGACTTTTGGAAAGGCTCGGCTACGGGGAAATTAAAATATCCCTTAAAGCCTCCCACGTGCCGCTGATGATAGATGCCTACCGGCTGCTGGCCGTTAAGGTTGCCTATCCCCTGCATGTGGGAGTCACCGAGGCCGGAACCCTTCGCTCCGGCAGTATAAAGTCCGCCGTGGGCATAGGTGCGCTTCTGTCCATGGGCATAGGAGACACCATCAGGGTGTCCCTGACGGGAGATCCGCTGCACGAGGTCGGGGTGGGCTATGAAATACTGAAATCCCTGGGCCTGCGCCGCAGGGGGGTGGAGCTTATTTCCTGCCCCACCTGCGGGCGCACGGGTATTGACATAATATCCATCGCCGAACGGGTGGAAGAATTGCTCTCGGGAGTGGAAGAGCCTCTCAAGGTGGCGGTAATGGGCTGTGTTGTGAACGGCCCGGGGGAGGCCGGCCATGCCGACGTGGGCATCGCCGGGGGAAAAGGTGAGGGCTTGCTTTTCCGAAAGGGACAGGTGATTAGAAAGGTTCCGGAGAATAAGCTGGTGGAGGAACTTGTCCGCGAGGTGGAGAAAATAATTAAAGAGGAAAATAATACATAGCGACCTCATGCTGTAATCTGGGACAGGCTGTTTATACGTTTTTTGCAATTTAAGTACAAAGGCGCGGGATCCTGTCAGGGGCGCGGTTCTGCTAAAATTCCGACTGCTTAACAAAGAGCCGTAACCGTGACAAACTTAATAAGTTAATAAGTTAAGAGCCTGGCGCTAAGGAGGTATATTTTTTGCGGGTTTCACAGATGTTGATTCCAACGTTGCGGGAGACGCCGGCCGAGGCGGAGGTGGTCAGCCACCAGCTGATGGTGAGGGCAGGGTTTATCAGGAAGGCCGCCGCCGGGGTGTACACTTTTTTACCGCTGGCCTGGCGGGTTGTGAGAAAAATTGAGCAGATAGTCCGGGAGGAAATGAACCGGATGGGCGGCCAGGAGATTATGATGCCTATTATCCAGCCGGCGGAGCTGTGGCAGGAGTCGGGCCGCTGGGACGTATACGGCCCGGAGCTTTTCCGCCTGAAGGACAGGCACGGCAGGGACTTCTGCCTGGGGCCCACCCATGAGGAGATAATAACCGATCTTGTCCGGGGGGAGGTCAGCTCATATAAACAGCTTCCCCTGCTGCTGTACCAGATGCAGAACAAATACCGGGACGAGCGCAGGCCCCGCTTCGGGCTGATGAGGGGCCGGGAGTTTATTATGAAGGACCTGTACTCCTTTGACCGGGATGAAGAGGGTTTGGATGTAAGCTATAAAAAAATGTATGAGGCCTATAACAATATATTCCGCCGCTGCGGCCTGGTATTCCGTCCGGTGGAGGCCGATTCGGGAGCCATCGGCGGCAACGATACCCATGAATTTATGGTGCTGGCGGAATCCGGCGAGGCAACGGTGGTATACTGCCCGGCGGAGCCCTGCGGCTACGCCGCCAATGTTGAGCGGGCGGTGAGCCCGCCGGAGCTGCCGGCCGTGCAAGAAAGCCCCGGGCCCTTGCAGGAAGTGGTCACCCCCGGCCAAAAAACAGTGGAACAGGTAACTAAAGGATTGGGAATAGGGCCGGAGAGGATAATAAAAACAATACTATACCAGACGGAAAAGGGAATGGCCGCCGCCCTGGTCAGGGGCGACCGGGAGGTTAACGAGATTAAACTGCAAAAGGTTCTGGACGTACTGCGGCTGGAAATTGCCGGACCCGAGGCGGTGGAGGGACTGACCGGCGCGGCGGTGGGATTTGCCGGTCCGGTTGGCTTAAAGGATATTCCCATAGTGGCGGACCAGGAAGTTGAGGCAATGTCCAATGCCGTCTGCGGGGCCAACAAAACCGGCGCCCACTTGATGGGTGTCAATCCCGGCAGGGATTTTCAATGGCAAAAGTGCGCCGATATAAGGCTGGTTAAAAGGGGCTGCGCCTGCCCCAACTGCGGCTCGCCCATGGAGGAAGCCAGGGGCATAGAGGTGGGCCAGGTATTTAAACTGGGCACCAAATACAGTAAGGTACTGGGCGCCGATTATCTGGACGAAAAGGGTGAAAGCCATCCCATAGTCATGGGCTGTTACGGTGTGGGCGTTACCAGGACCATGGCCGCCGCCATAGAGCAAAACCACGACAAGGATGGAATACTCTGGCCGGTATCCATAGCTCCTTTCCATGTGGTGGTTATACCCGTAAGCAATAAGGACAGCCGGCAGGTGGAGACCGCCGAGAGGATCTATGGCGAGTTGGTGGAAGCAGGAGTTGAGGCGGTTATAGACGACCGTAATGAAAGACCCGGAGTAAAATTCAAGGATGCCGATCTGGTGGGGTATCCCCTGCGTATCACCGTGGGCAAGTCGCTGGCGGAAGGCAAGGTGGAATTGCGGCACAGGCGGGACGGCGAGGTTGTGATGCTTTTGGAGACGGAAGTTGTAAAAAGAGTGCGGGAAATAATCTCCGCTTCCCTGTAAGGAGACCTGATGATGGCAATGCTGGAACGGGTGGTAATACTTTCGGTAACAGCCGGCACAGGCCACATGCAGGCTGCCGAAGCGATAAAATCGGCCATTCTTGAAAAAAATCCCCGGGCCGAAGTCACGGTGCTGGATACTTTCCGCTACACCAGCCCTTTTCTGGAAAAAGTGGTGCTGGGAACATACATGGAAATGATAAAAATAACCCCTGTGGTTTACGGGTATTTATACCGCCGGGCGGAAAAGGGCCAGCCGCTGTCCGGCTTCGCCAAAAATGAGTTTACCAGAATTATGAACAGGTTCAGCGCCGCCAAACTCATTGACTTTCTGGAGGTAAAAAAGCCTCAGGCGGTTATCTGTACTCATCCCTTTCCCCTGGGCATTCTGGCCACCCAACGGCGGCAGAAAAGGTTCAGCCCTTTGATAGCTGGGGTGTTGACGGATTACACGGTACATTCCTACTGGGTTTTTCCTGAAGTGGACTGTTACCTGGCGGCCGCTCCGGAACTGGTGGGGGAATTCGGCTATTACCATATACCCCCTGAAAAGGTTTATCCCACGGGAATACCCATTGAGTTAAAGTTTTCCGTCCGGCTTGACAAAACCGGGATTAGGAAAAAATTGGGGCTTAGCCCGGGTTTGCCCACCATACTGGTAATGGGCGGCGGGCTGGGAATGGGCTCTGTGGCTGAAACGGTGAAAGCGCTGGGTACGGGAACCGATTCTTGCCAGCTGCTGGTGGTGGCCGGTAAAAACCAGCAGCTCCGGTGGAAGATCGAACGGCTGGCCGGGGACCTGGTCAACCCTGTAAAGGTCTTCGGTTATGTGGACAATGTAAATGAGCTTATGACCGCTTCGGATTTGATGGTTGGAAAGGCCGGCGGACTTACCTGCGCCGAGGCCATGGCCAAAGGCCTGCCCATGTTTATTTACGACCCTCTGCCCGGTCAGGAGGAGAGAAATGCGGAGTTTCTCGTGGCTGCCGGGGCGGCGGTGAAGATAAGCAGGGACGGGGACCTGGTAAAGCAAGTTACCGACAGTATCAAATATCCGGCCCGGCTGGAGGGAATGTCCAGGTCGGCGTTGACCCTGGCGAAGCCTGATGCGGCCCGGGAGGCGGCCGGACTCATAACGGAGATGTATGCCGAACCTGCCGGGCGTATAAAATGCTTTTAAGGGGTTTTACTTGTCAAGGACAAAACCCTTGTGGTATACTATACGTGGTTTTGTGGGCCAGGTAGAAAGATCTTTTTCGCAAGTAGAGTGGGTATCACCCACTCTTTCGTATTATACTATACAATATTTTATATGCGTTCTAGATCAAAGGGGGAAAAATAAATGGCCCGGAGCAATATAGCCGGAATGATTGAAGATTTGATTGCCCCGCTGATTGGCGGTATGGGTATAGAATTGGTGGACGTGGAGTTTGTCAAGGAGGGAAACCGCCACTACCTTAGAGTGTTTATCGACAAGCCGGGTGGCGTCGGCCTGGATGACTGCCAGGCGGTTTCTGAAAAACTGGATGTATTTCTGGACGAAAAGGATCCGGTGCCATATTCCTATACCCTGGAAGTATCCTCCCCGGGTATTGAGCGGCCGCTGAAAAAGGTTAAAGACTTTGAGCGCTTTTGCGGTCACAAGGTGAACATAACCACATTTGCGCCTGTGAAAGGCAGTAAAAAGTTCACCGGTATTATAACCGATGCCGGCTCCCGGGGTGTTAACCTGGACATTAACGGTTCGGAATTGTTTATTCCAATGGAACAGTTAGCATCGGCAAAGCTGGCTGTGGAATTTTAGTTTTTTGGAGGCGGTGCGGATGAACACCGAGTTTTTGGAAGCATTAAAGGATCTGGAAAAGGAAAAAGGCATAACGGTGGAGGTTCTGCTGGAGGCCATTGAGGCTGCCCTGCTTTCCGCATATAAACGTAACTTTGGCTCGCTGCAAAACGCAAGTGTACATATCGACCGGGAAACGGGAGATTTTAAAGTTTACTCCCAGAGGGTTGTGGTAGACAATGTGGATGACTCCCGGCTGGAAATATCCCTGGAAGAGGCCCGGAGCGTCAATCCTTCCTACGAACTGGGGGACGTGGTGGACACCGAGGTAACTCCCCGCAATTTCGGCCGCATTGCGGCCCAGACGGCCAAGCAGGTGGTGGTGCAGCGCATCCGGGAGGCGGAACGCAACATTATTTACGAGGAGTTTGCCAACCGGGAAGGCGACATAATCAACGGCGTGGTACAGCGGGTGGAGCAGAAAAACGTGTATATTGAGCTGGGTAAAACCGAAGCGGTGCTGGCGCCGTCGGAGCAAATGCCCGGGGAAAACTATCACCAGGGGATGAGGTTAAAGGCATATATAATTGAGGTGAGAAAAACCACCAAGGGACCTCAGATAATGGTTTCCAGGACGCATCCGGGGCTTTTGAAAAGGTTGTTTGAAATGGAGGTTCCGGAACTCCACGAAGGGGTAATTGAATTAAAGGCGGTTGCCCGGGAGGCCGGCTACCGTTCCAAGATAGCTGTTTATTCACGGGATGAAAATGTAGACCCGGTGGGAGCGTGCGTGGGCCCCAAAGGCATGAGAGTGCAGACCATTGTCAACGAGTTGAACGGGGAAAAGATTGATATAATCAAGTGGGATCCCGACCCGTCCAAATTCGTGGCCGCCTCTTTAAGCCCGGCCAAGGTTGTGGCCGTGGAGGTTTGGGAGGAAGAAAAGGTGGCCCGGGTTATAGTGCCGGACTATCAGCTTTCCCTGGCCATCGGGAAAGAGGGGCAGAACGCCAGGCTGGCGGCAAAACTTACAAACTGGAAGATAGACATCAAGAGCGAGTCGCAAATGGAGGAAATATATAAACAAGAGGGATACACCGAATACTATCAGGAAGATTATGCTGAGTAGGGAGGGTTACCGTGCCCAGGGTAAAAAAAATTCCCCTGAGAATGTGTGTGGGCTGTCAGGAAATGAAGCCAAAAAAAGAATTAATCCGGGTGGTACGGACTCCCCAGGACAGCGTTGAGATAGATCCCACGGGCAAGCTTTCCGGAAGGGGCGTTTACGTGTGCCCCAGCAAGGAATGCCTTAAAAAGGCCGTTAAGGCCAAGCGGCTTGATAAAGCCCTGCAAAGAACCGTGGCCCAGGAGATAATCGATTCATTACTACAGGAGTTGAAGGATTAATGGCGGATGCGGTATATTATCTTTTGGGTCTGGCGCGCCGGGCGGGCAGGATAGAATCCGGGGACGCCGCCGTACGTTCGGCCATTTCCCGGAAAAAGGCCTTCCTGTTGCTGCTGGCTGAAGATTCGGCCCGGCGCACAGCGAAGCCCTTCGAGGAATTGACCGCTTCCGCCGGTATACCTTTGATTAAATACGGCTTGAAGGTTGAACTGGGACGTTCCATTGGGAAGCCTCACCGATCCGTGCTGGCTGTTACCGACAGGAATCTGGCCCGGGGCATTATTCAGGCATTGGAAAAGGGAGGGGTGTAACTTTTTTGTCGTGGGTGGCCACGGCAGCTGTCAGCCGTTAACTCACCGCGCTTGATTAAAATAAGTGCTTTGTGGTAGTGGCCGGGACGGTTGCACATAACAGGCGTAAAATCTGGCGGCCACCCTCGACCATTTATGGAGGTGATTGTATGGTCAAAAAACGTATTTATGAACTGGCGAAGGAACTTAACATAGAAAGCAAGGATATTATTAATAAGCTGAAAGATATCGGCCTGGAGGAAAAAAAACCGGCAAGCGCCCTGGAAGACGACCAAATTGCACATATAATGAAAACATTCGGCCCAGCCAGGGAAGCGGGCAATAAAACCGCGAAACCGGGTGAGCCGCAATCCGGATATCAGGCCGCCCAGGGGCATTCGCCGGGGGAGCAATCCCCGCAAAGAGCAGGGGGACCAAAGCAGCCGTTACAACGGGAGTCAGCGCCGCCAAAACAATCGGGGCAGTATGACCGTACCCGGCAGCCCTCAAATGACTCGCGGAGAAGATCCGATCACAAACAGGGGGGACATAAAATGGACAGGGGGCCGGGTTTGGTAGACAGAGTACCCTCAAGACCGCCGGACAGAAGGTTTGAGGAAAGACCGAGCAGACCCGGTATGCAAGGAAGGCCGGCGCAGCCGCCAAAGGGAGCCGGGAGGCCACCCGGGGTGCCGGCGGATAAAGGCGCCCCGGCGGAAGAGCCGGCCAGAATTCATCAGGCGCCGGCGGAAAGGCAGCAGCCGGAAAAAGAGGCTGCCGCAGCCCAGACCGGCCCGGCGCCTAAAGAGCAAAAACAAAATGAAATGGCCAGAAGGCCGGATGGACATCCGCCAGCCCGGACCTATCCGGCGGCTAACAATATTAACAACGCACCCCGTCAGGGAAACCCGGCCCAGACAAGAACCCCTTCCGGGCAGGACCGTGGCGGGTACGGGGGCAGAGCACGTCCCCAGGGCGGTCAGGGCGGTCAACAAAATTTCAGAAAACCCTATTCCGGCGGTGACAGGGGCCAGTTTCAGGGAAACCGTCCACCCCAGGGCGATGGCAAACCGCCCTTTAAAGGGCGCGAGGGTCAGGGGCCCCGTCCTTACGGCGGCGGTGACCAGGGGAACAGGCCTCCGGCCAGACCCCAGGGGCAGAGGCCGGCCGGCGGTCCGGGGGGCGCAAGGCCCAGACCGGATCAGTTGAAGGTGCCCAAAGTTCCGGAGCAGGCCAAAGATTTGGATAAGGTGAAAGCTTCAGAAAAATCCCGGAACAGGGTGCAGCAAAACCAGAACAAGAATCAAAATCAGGGCAAGGGAAGGGAAAAAGCCAGAACCTTTAATGATTTTGATGAAAGAAAACTGCGGCCGGCGCATTCCAAGAAGAAGGCTCCCAAGCAGGTTTCCAGGGAAGCTCAGCCTGCTCCGGTTGTGGAGAAAAAACCGGTGGTAATCGGTGAATCCGCCACGGTCCAGGAACTGGCGGAAAAAATGAAGAAAAGCCCCGCCGAGCTGATCAAAAGGCTCATGGTGCTGGGTGTGCTGGCTACCATAAACCAGGAAATCGACGTGGACACGGCGGCCATTCTGGCCGGGGAATTCGGATTTGAAATAGAGGTTAAGGTTGAGCTGGACGCCGAGGCACTGCTTGAGCAGGAACAGGAGGATCCCCCGGAAAAGCTGGTTGAGCGGCCCTGCGTGGTTACCGTCATGGGCCATGTGGACCACGGTAAAACTTCATTACTGGATGCCATCCGGGAAACCAACGTCATAGCCACGGAGGCTGGTGGAATTACCCAGCACATCGGGGCCTATCAAGTTGAGCATAATAATAAAAAGATAACCTTTGTGGATACTCCCGGGCACGAGGCTTTTACAGCCATGCGGGCCAGGGGGGCGCAGGTAACCGACATAGCCATTCTGGTGGTGGCGGCGGATGACGGGGTAATGCCCCAGACCATTGAGGCTATCAACCATGCCAAGGCGGCGGGAGTTCCCATTATTGTGGCAATTAATAAAATTGACAAACTCGGCGCCGAGCCTGATAGGGTAAAACAGCAGCTTACCGAGCATGAACTGGTTCCGGAGGAATGGGGCGGCGAGACCATTTTTGTTCCGGTCAGCGCCAAAACCCGGGAAGGCATGGAAGATCTTCTGGAAATGATTTTGCTGGTATCCGAGGTAGGGGAGTTGAAAGCCAATCCCGACCGGGGGGCCAGGGGCACCGTAATAGAAGCCGAACTGGACAAGGGCCGGGGACCCGTAGCCACCGTACTGGTACAAAACGGCACCCTCAGGATAGGGGACAGTATAGTTGCCGGCACCGCTTTCGGTAAAGTTCGCGCCATGATGGACGACAAGGGCCGCCGGATTAAAAAGGCCGGTCCGTCGACGCCGGTGGAGGTTTTGGGCTTCCATGACGTTCCCCAGGCGGGAGATCTATTCTACGCCCTGGAAGATGAAAAAACCGCCAGGAACATAGCCGACAAGCGGATAACCAGGAAGCGCCAGGAGGAGATGAAACAGACCTCCAGGGTAACCCTGGACGATCTCTTCAAACATATTCAGGAGGGACAGGTAAAAGAACTGTGCCTTATTATCAAGGCCGACGTACAGGGCTCCGTGGAGGCCGTTAAACAGTCGCTGGAGCGTCTCTCCACCGGTGAGGTCAAGGTCAATATTATCCATGGCGGCGTCGGCGCCATAACCGAGTCGGATATTATGCTGGCCTCGGCATCCAACGCCATTATCATAGGCTTTAACGTAAGGCCCGATATCAACGTGCGTAAAGCCGCGGAAGCGGAGAAAGTGGATATCCGCCTTTACCGGGTGATATACGACGCCATTGAAGACGTCAAGGCAGCCATGAGCGGGCTGCTGGATCCGGAAATCAAAGAAGTTATTCTTGGCCGGGTTGAGGTTCGCAAAACCTTTAAAGTATCCAAACTTGGTATTATTGCCGGTTGTTATGTGGTTGAGGGTAAAGTTACCAGGGATGCCGGAGTCCGTTTAATCCGGGACGGCGTTGTTGTACACGAGGGCAGACTTGATTCGCTTAAACGGTTTAAGGATGACGCCAGGGAAGTGCTGCAGGGATTTGAGTGCGGGCTTACCCTGGATAGATTCAACGACATCCATGTGGGAGACACAATCGAAGCCTACACCACCGAATCTATAAAAAGGGAATTGGCATAGGGGGTGGGTGTTATGTCCCACCGGCCGGAAAGAATGGCCGAAGCTGTTAAAAAAGAAGTATCGGATATGATCAGGTATGAATTAAAGGATCCCCGTATCGGTTTCGCCACGGTTACATCGGTTGAGGTGTCCGGCGACTTGCGCTACGCCAAAATTTTTATCAGTGTGCTGGGTGAGCCGAACGAACAGCAAAAGACAATAGAGGCGCTGGAAAGCGCCAAGGGTTTTGTCAGAACTGAACTGGGACGGCGTATCAGGTTGCGTTACACCCCGGAGTTGTCTTTTAAACTGGATTCGTCAATTTCCAGGGGAACCAGGCTAATCAAGCTTCTGGAGGAGGTTTCCGGTGATAAGGCCGGAGAGAGCCAAAGCCCGGGGGGAGACTGATATGAACCGGAAAAGGAAGCCGGGCGGCCCGGAGCGTGTATTTCAGGGATCAGGGGAGACACCTGCTTGAATGGTAAGAATCAAGGCAATATAAAAAGGTGTGTCCCCTTGCCTTTGAATGTGTTACGAATGTTATTGGCAACGGCTTCCAGGGGTGGTTCCGGGTAAGGAGTTTTAAATAATGAACAGCCTTACGGAGATTGCCGGGGTATTGAGGAATTCCCGGAAAGTTATTTTATGCGGACATGTTATGCCCGACGGGGACTGTTTGGGTTCAGTGGCGGCGCTGGGTGCCGCCCTGGAGCAAATGGGGAAGGATGTAACCCTGGCAAGTCCGGACCCCGTTCCCGAGATATATGGATTTTTACCGGTTATGGGTAAGTTTTTAATTGGTGAGAAGCCCCTGTCCGGGGAATATGATACTTTTATAATACTTGATTGCTCCGTCCCGGAACGTCTGGGCAAACTCAAGTCGCTTCTGGAAAGGGACATGGTTTTTGTAAATATAGATCACCACAAGGGTCCGGGGGACTTTGCAGGGTATAATTATATAGACGATTCCGCCGCGGCCACCGGGGAAATCGTGATGGATCTTATAGATCTACTGAACGCCGGGATTACCGGTGATATTGCCGTAAGCCTTTACGTGGCGCTGAGCACGGACACGGGTTCTTTTCAGTACGAAAACACCACGCCGGGCACACTGAAAAAAGCGGCGAGGTTGATGGAAGCAGGTATCCATTCCACCTGGATTAATATAAATCTATATGAGGAAAGACCTCTGGTAATACTGAGAGTCATGGAAAAAGCCCTTGAGAATATGGAAATAAGCCCCTGCGGAAAAGTTGCCTGGACCTCCATTGATAAAAGCACTCTGAACAGCATGGCGGCCCGGGACGAACATACGGACGGGCTAATCAATATTGTCCGCACCATTAAGGGAGTTGAAATAGCAATATTCTTCAGGGAAATAACCAGCGGCAAATTTAAGGTGAGCTTCCGCTCCAAAAGCAGGGTGGATGTTCGCCTACTGGCGGGTAAATTTGGCGGCGGCGGCCATGTCAGGGCATCCGGCTGTGTGCTGGAGGGTGATGTGGACGGTATTAAAAAAATGGTTGTGGCTGCCGCGTTAAAGGAAATTTAATGAAGGAATGTCCCCAATTTATGGATGGATTGATTAATATATTAAAACCCCCCGGGATGACCTCCCACGACGTGGTGTATTTTCTGCGCCGGCTTACCGGGGTTAAAAAAGTTGGGCACACCGGGACCCTTGATCCCGCCGCGGCCGGGGTGCTTCTCCTTTGCCTGGGGAGAGCCACCAGAGTTATCGAATTTTTGTCCGGCCGCAAGGAATACCGGGCGGAAATAGCCTTTGGCGCCAAAACCAGCACCGGCGACTCTTTTGGTGAGATTGTATATACCAGGAGCACCGGGGAGTTGACGCCTGATGGTTTTAAAAGGGTAATTCCTTATTTTACCGGTGAAATCGAACAGATTCCTCCCATGACCTCTGCGGTGCGCCATAAGGGCGTTAAACTTTACGAACTTGCCCGCAGGGGGCTGGAGGTGGAGAGAGAGCCAAGGCGGGTAACAATTTACTCAATTAAACTTGTTAAATGGGACCTTGGAGCGGGGAAAAACACCGCCATCTTTGACGTGTCCTGTTCAGCAGGCACATATATTCGAACACTGTGCACCGATATAGGGGACAGACTGGGATGCGGCGCCCACATGAGTTTTTTGCTGCGCACCGGGGCCGGTTCCTTTACCATAGACAATTCCTACACCCTGGAGGAATTGATTGATATGAGCCATGCGGGCGACATCCACAAGGCCGTTATTAACATGGATGAGCTTTTGGCCGGCATGCCGGCGGTGATGGTCAGGGATTCGGCTGCGGCAGCGGTGAAATCAGGCGCAAAATTATATGCCCCCGGTGTGGAGTCTGCCCCCGGGGAACTTGCTCCCGGGCAAATGGTCAGATTAAAGTCGTCGGCAGGCCTATTGGCAGTGGCTGCGGCCGATTACACCGAGGGCAGGCTTATATTTAAACCTGTAAAAGTATTAGGTGAATGATGAGGCCGGTCAAAAACAAGCATGGTGCGAAAGGCGAAGCCGTACAGCGCGCACTGGACGGCGAGTCTGAGTTAAGGTGCCATGCGCATTTTTTCAACGGCCTCCTGACTTAGTTGATTTATGGGGGTAAGGTTGCTTTGGACATATTCGATACCTGGCAGGGATTAGGGGAAAGGTATAAAAATTTACATATAGGTTTAGGAAATTTTGACGGGCTGCACCTGGGACATCAGCACCTTATTTCCGAGCTGGTGAACAAGGCCGGGAAAGAAGGCGGAGTTCCCGGGGTATTCACCTTTTATCCGCATCCCATGAAGGTTTTAAACCCTGAGGGCGCGCCGCCCATGTTGCTGAACCAGCAGGCAAAACAAAAGATGATTGCCGGCATGGGGGTGGAAGTATTGCTGCTGGTTCCCTTTACACCGGAGTTTGCGTCTCTGGACCCGGACCTTTTCATTGCCGAGGTTTTATGCCGGGAATTGAAGACCTGTTCCGTATGTATAGGCTATAATTATACTTTCGGCAGGGGCGGCAAAGGCAATCCGGAAACTCTTATCAAGGCGGGCAGGGATTACGGCTTTGAGGTAAACGTTATCCCTCCGGTAACCATAGAGGGAACTCCCGTAAGCAGCACCCTGATTCGGGGCCTGCTTGCAGACGGCGAGGTTGTGGAAGCAAGAAAGTACCTGGGTTATTGCCCGTTTTTGGACGGCGAGGTTGTGCCGGGGGAAATGCGGGGCAGAACCCTGGGCTTCCCCACTGCCAACATTGACCTGGAAAACGATATACTGGTTCCCGCCAACGGCGTATACGCGGTAAAGGTCAGGGTGGACGGGGACAATTATCTGGGTGTGGCCAATATAGGAGTTAAGCCCACATTTCACGGGGAAGGCCTGAGGCGCAACCTGGAGGTGCATTTGCTGGACTTTTACGGAGATTTGTACGGCAAGAAAATTAAAGTATATTTCACAGGCCGGCTGAGGGAAGAAAAACGTTTTTCCTCTCCCGGGGAACTGGTGGAACAAATAAGGATTGATATCAGTAAAGCCAGAATACAGTCTCAACAGTAAATTGGGGACATTCCTTTCAAATGCCGGGTAAAAGTTTAAGGCGGCCTCCTGGCATAACAGGTCGAAAAAACAAATATAATCTAAATATAACCTTAACATCTCATTAGCGGATTTACTCGGCAGTAAAAATATGCTATAATTACACGGTCCACGTCCCATCAGCATGAAAGGAGACGTTGGCATGGGAGTTCCTAAATTTGATTCCCCGGAAGAGGAAATAAAGAAATGGCTGAACCATATAGCCATGATTTGTCTCAGTGAGGATTTTCAGCGGCTAAAAAAGGAACTGGAAGACATTTATAGCCAGTCCAATCTGGAAAATTCAAGGCTGACGGCCTTTCAGGATGCGCTTTATGCTTTTCTGGCCCAGGAAGAAGAAAACAGGACGGCGCAGTCAGGTGCATATTGAAAAGGGTAGCAGTATGCGTGTAATTATCACTGAACACGCCAGAAAACGTTTAAAGGATATGCGCCAGGACAAAATTACAGTGCAGGACATAATCGGCGCAGCCACCGGAATACCGGGGCGCATCCCCACTGCCACAAGATTCCGTGGTTTTTTTGCCAAATCGGGAAGAATATTTGATATAGTTGCCAAGGACATACCGGGCGGTCGCTTGGTAATAACAATTATAGGGAAATAATCCCCTGAACTGTTGGCTAGGGAATTCGTTACTCCGGCGGTTTGCTTGGCCTGCAGCGATTAACCCGGGGTTGGGAGGTGAAATAAAAATGGCACTGTCGGTGGAAGCAAAACAATCCGTGATTTCGGAACACAAAATTCATGAAAACGATACCGGCTCGCCGGAAGTACAGATAGCTATACTCACCAACAGAATTAACAGCCTTACCGAGCATCTGAAGATCCATAAAAAGGACCATCATTCCAGGCGGGGACTGTTGAAAATGGTGGGTAAGAGGCGTGCCCTGTTAAATTATCTGCGGGACCGTAAATTTGACCGTTACCGCTCCATCATCGAAAAACTGGGATTGCGTAAATAATTTTTATTGGAAAAAGAGCGGTTATCCGCTCTTTTTTTTAATAAATTGGGAACACTCCTTTGTGAAAAATGATAAGCGGACCGGATTGAACCGGACCGGCCTGAAAATGTCAAGGGGAAGGATAAGGACACCTCAAGAAGGCTGGAACACTTATTATCTTCAGTCTGGCGCTTATGCGGGTATTTTTTATCGACTGTGCAGGAAATACTATAAAATATGTAGAATAACTAACAGCTGTAAAAAATTGCATGGATACATGGAGGTTTGGCCTTTTATGTCGGAAAAGGTTGTTTTAAAGAGGGAAATTAACATCGGCGGCCGAAATTTGACCCTGGAGACGGGCAAGGTCGCAAAACAGGCCAGCGGAGCTGTCTTGGTCCGTTACGGCGATACAGTGGTATTGGTTACTGCCACAATGGCTCAAAATATACGTGAGGGAATAGACTTCTTTCCTCTCACCGTGGACTATGAGGAACGGCTGTATGCTGTGGGCAAAATACCGGGAGGCTTTATAAAAAGGGAGTCGAGGCCCAGCGAAAAGGCCATTTTATCCGGAAGACTTATCGACAGGCCCATACGGCCTCTTTTCCCCAAGGGTTTCAGGAATGAAGTTCAGGTAGTGGCCACCGTTATGTCGGTGGACCAGGATAATGCCCCGGAAATTACAGCAATGGTGGGCGCGTCGGCTGCTTTACATATTAGCGACACACCCTTTGGGGGTCCCATTGCCGGGGTTATTGTGGGGCGGGTTGACGGACAGCTTATAATCAACCCCGGTTTGGAGCAGTCGGAAAAAAGCGACCTGCACCTTGTGGTGGCAGGCACCAGGGACGCGGTTATGATGGTGGAGGCGAAAGCCGCCGAGGTACCGGAAAATGTTGTGCTGGAAGCCATATCCTTTGGACACGGGAAAGTAAAGGAAATTGTTGATTTTATAGAAAAGTTCCGGGAAGAGGCGCTATCCCTGGGATTAGCCAGGGAGAAGGTTGTTTTTGAACCCGGTCAGGTTCCTCCGGCCATCGAGGAAGCGGTCTCCGGAACGGCTAAAGAAAGAATCAGCGCCGCGGTAAAGCAATGCATTGATACAAAGATGCCCAAAAAGCAGAGGGAGTTCCTGCTGGACCAGATCAAGGCGGAGTTAATACAGCAGTTTTCGGAAACTTTTCCCGAGCAGGAAAAGGATATTGAAAAAGTAGTCGAAACAGTGGAAAAGAAAGTTGTAAGGGGTTTCATCACCAAGGATAAAATACGTATAGACGGACGGGCATTGAATGAGGTCAGACCCATAACCGTTGAGGTTGGCGTTTTGCCCCGCACCCACGGCACGGGACTGTTCACCCGGGGACAGACCCAGGTGATGTCGGTGCTTACCCTTGGCGCGGTTTCTGAAGAACAAAGGCTGGATGGACTGGGTGTGGAGGAAACCAAGAGGTATATGCACCATTACAATTTTCCCCCCTACAGCACGGGCGAAACCAAGCCCATGCGCTCCCCGGGCAGGCGTGAGATAGGTCACGGCGCCCTGGCTGAGCGGGCCCTTGAGGCTGTGATACCGTCGGTGGAGGATTTCCCTTATACCATAAGAATCGTTTCCGAGGTGCTTGAATCCAACGGTTCCACCTCTATGGGCAGTGTTTGCGGCAGTTGCCTGGCCCTGTTGGACGCCGGGGTACCCATCAAGGCTCCCGTGGCCGGTGCGGCCATGGGCCTGATTAAGGAAGATGACGATATAGCGGTGCTTACGGATATACAGGGTATTGAAGATCATCTGGGAGATATGGATTTCAAGGTGGCCGGGACCAAGGACGGTATTACCGCCCTGCAAATGGACATTAAAATCGCCGGGGTCACCCCGCAAATATTGGAAAAGGCGCTGGCTCAGGCCCACGAGGCCAGAATGCACATAATGGGGAAAATGCTGGAGGTAATCGATAAGCCCAGGACCGAGCTTTCCCGCTACGCCCCCCGGATTATTCATACCAGTATAGAGCCTGACAAGATAAGGGATGTTATCGGGCCCGGCGGCAAAATCATCAGGAAGATTGTTGAGGAAACCGGAGCCGATATAGATATTGAAGACGATGGAAGGGTGTTCATCGTCGCCGTGGATCCCGATGCGGGCAAAAAGGCCCTCCATATCATAGAGACGCTGACCAAGGATGTGGAAACCGGAGAGATATACAACGGCAAGGTTACCAGGGTAACGGATTTCGGTTGCTTTGTGGAGGTTATTCCCGGTGTGCTGGGACTGGCAGGCAAGGAAGGTCTTGTTCATATTTCCCAGCTTGCCCACCACAGGGTGGCCAAAACCGAGGATGTGGTTAAAGAGGGAGATTCAATTCTGGTTAAAGCCATCGGCTATGACCAGCAGGGCCGTCTGAAGCTATCCCGGAAGGAAGCTGTACCTCCGGAGCCCTGGGAGTTGGAGGCAGCCAGCCAGGCTGCACCCGAGGGGGAGCAGAAGCGTCCTCCCAGGCCAAGGGCGAACCGTCGTTAAGGGCCAAAATAATATTTAACCTGAGAAGAGCAGGGGGCGCCGGTAGGTGTCCTCTGTTTTAATTTTGCTAAACCTAAATTTAACACAAATTTATCTTTCATTAATCACCTTTATGTTACAATTGTAAAAATAATTTGGTCGGGAGTATAGAATAATAATGAAATTCAGCACGGCAAAACTGGCCAGGACCATAGGCTGGCGGCCAATAGTAAGCTATTTTCTATTAATCTTTGTTTTTTTCGCACTACTTAAATTGTACCCCGTGACCAGAGAAAATGCCTTCGGGGTGGCGCTGCTGTCCCTTCCCTTTGCCGTGCTGCTGGCCTGGATTATGCTGAAAAGGGTAATTTTTCCCCTCAATTTGATTGCCGAGGCGGCCCAGGAAATGGCCAGGGGCAACCTGGAAAAAGAAATAAAAATATACACAAACGACGAGATAGGCGACCTGGCAAGGAGCATCAATCTCCTGGCCTCACGTTTAAAACACACGGTGGAAGATATTACCGACGAAAAAAACAGGATGCACGCCATATTGAACAGTATGGCGGACGGCGTGGTGGCTGTGGACAGCGCCGGCAGAGTTTTACTGGTAAATCCGGTGGTGGAAAGGGCGCTGGGTATTTCCGGCCAGGCCAGCAGAGGCAAAGAAATAGTGGAGGTTGTAAGGCATTATGATTTTGAAAAGTATTTAAAGGAAGCTCTGGTAAATCAGCTGGACCTGCGCAGGGAGATACAGGTGCTGACTCCGGACCCCAAAATATACAGTGTCCATTTCACCCCCTTAAAGGGAAGCGACCGGGGCGGCGTGGTCGCCCTCTTCAGGGATGTTACCGAAAAGCGCCAGCTGGAGCAGTTGAGGAATGAGTTTATAGCAAATGTCTCACATGAACTGAGAACTCCAATGACCTCTATCAAGGGATTTCTGGAAACATTGCTGGACGGCGCGCTGGATGACAGGGACGCCGCCGAACATTTCCTTAAAATTATGAGCGCGGAGACAGAACGCCTGACAAGATTGATTGATGATCTTTTTGCCCTTTCAAATATAGAAAACCGTAAGGTTCTGCCCAAAAAGGAGCCGATTTTGCTGGAGGACGTGGTTGAAAAGGTGGTTTCCATATTGGGGCAGAGCGCCAGTGATAAAGATATTGAGCTTACAACATCAATGGCTGAGGATTTGCCCCGGGTTATGGCTGATGAGGACATGATTACCAGGGTTATTATCAATCTGTTGGACAACGCAATTAAATACACTCATACCGGCGGCAGGATTTCGGTGGAGGCCGGCCGTGACGGGGAGAGAATTTTTGTCCGGGTGACCGACACCGGTATAGGCATTCCCGAAGAGAGCCTGTCCAGGGTTTTTGAGCGGCTTTACCGGGTGGATCGGGCCCGTTCCAGGGAGTGCGGCGGCACCGGCCTGGGTCTGGCCATAGTAAAGCATATATTGGAGGTGCATGGAGGTAGTATTGAGGTCACCAGCAGTCTGGGACGCGGAAGCACGTTTACCGCTTATCTTCCGCTGTAAGATGCAGAGGTGAACCTGATAATGTTGTAAATTTACTGCTGTTATCCAATAGTCAATTTAGTCTTTGATAGTGTAAAATGTAATGCATATGAAAAACGGTTTAATTATAATATCTAGTCCAGGGGGTATTCAATTTGAGTAGATATGCCTTTGACAAATCCCTCAGGGAGATACAGAACGATATACTGCGCATGGGCAGTTTGGTGGAGCAGGCTATTTTCGATTCGGTTGATTCCTTTATGAACCAGGATGTTACCGTGGCGGCAGGCGTGATCATGGGGGATGAGCGCATTGACGAATTATTTCTTGAAATAGAGGATAAATGCGTAAAAATAATAGCCACCCAGCAGCCTATAGCCAAGGATCTCCGGGTGGCCATTACGGGTATAAAAATTCTTTTAAGCCTGGAAAGAATGGCGGATCATTCCGTGGACATCGCCAGATCCACCATGTGTCTAACAGGTCATCCCATGATTGTGCGGCCGGTTCAGGAAATTCCCCGCATGGCCAGGATGGCCAGACAGATGGTTAAGGACGGACTGGACGCATACGTAAACAGGGATGTTGAAAAGGCTAAAGCAATGTGCGCCATGGATGATCAGGTGGATTTTATATTTTCTCATGTTTTTAAGGACACCCTGGCGTGTATGGAGGAAAACCCTCAGGTGGTGGTGCAAGGCGCATATCTTCTTTATGTATCCAGATACCTGGAACGTATAGCCGATCACGCAACCAATATAGGGGAAGCGGTAATTTATCTGGTAACTGGTGAAAGACGCGAGCTGAATTAGCTTATTTAATACATTAATATAGGGACAAGATATAATTCAGATTCTTTGGGTGATTCCTGTTTTTTACTGGAATTTTGCCCATCCTTGCTTTCATCAGACATAATCACACCTCCCCGGCTTGTTTTAAATGTTTCTTGCCTGTATTGACGGTTTTACCTTAAAAAATTGTTAAATCTCAAAAATAAAAGATATAATATCTTATGATTTTATGCCGGGAAAGTTTACATATAAAAATAACCAGTTCCCCGGCCGGCTTGGGCGGTGAGTATGCTTTTATTACTCCACTGGATTAAATGGCGCATATAATGTCCTAATTGTTAAATTGTTCACCTGAACAGTTATTGGTGCTTTTGGTATATTAATTTATTTCTTTGTAATTTTGCCCTTATTCGGATTCCTTGTCCAAACTCCCGGAGTATTACAATTATTTGAAATTAGAACTATAGTCCCTATTTTTTAGGAAGAATGGCATGTGAATATTTAAAATTAATATAGTAACATAAATGTAGAAAAAATAATATTAATGTCATTTTGTGGCTAGCAGCATGTTGTTCTTAATACCCTAAAAGTGGGCAGTATAAATTTTTGGAGAAGGAAAGAGGGCGTATGAAACAAAGGAAATGCCAGGTCTGTGGATCTATATTTGATCTTACCAACCCTAACAAATTATACTGCAGTGATATATGTAAAAAGTATGCAACCAATGAGAAGGCGAAAAACAGGTACGTGAGGAAGAAAAACAGGGTATATAAACCTTCTATTATTGATTTAACCATGCATACAAAATCCATGGACAATATTAAAGCCAAGGAGGATCCGCAGTTCAGAAAGGGTATATTAAAATACCTGCTGGCTGATCAAATGTACTAAATGTTCTCCACTTTAAAAATAAAATATACATTCTCTGGTGTTGCCGCTTTACCACATGTTTATCCAGGTGGGGAGTGGGTGTAATAATTTGTAAAATAAACCTGCGGATCAATTTACCGCGGGTTTTGTGTGTTTAAGGAAGGGGGAACACCTTTTAGGTTGTCAAAATCCTTTTCCTTTGACAATTCCGGGCCGGGTTGTTTAAAATCCTGTGAATTTTATCATTTTTCAGCAAGGAATGTTCCTAACCTTCGGGAAAAAAACTGGACATATGGATTGCAGATAATGCATAATGTACCTGATTGCTCTTTTTATCCCATATTCACTATTTATTTTCCGACATTCCGGTCGGGAGGCCGGGGAGCCCGTCATCGGGGCGCCTGTGGGGCGGTTGGCTTTTAGGTTGTTTTGATTTTAGCATTTTGCTATATTTTATAAACAGGTAACAGGGGTGATTAATTTGGCAAAAGAGAACACTTTCGACATAGTTTCCAAAGTAGACCTGCAGGAGGTAAGCAACGCGGTAAACCAGTCCCAGAGGGAACTCACCAACAGGTTTGATTTCAAAGGCAGCAAAAGCCGCATTGATTATGACGGCAAGGAGCTTATGATATACTCGGACAGTGACTTTAAACTGAAGAACGTGGTGGAGATTATGGAGGCCAAAATGGTGAAGCGGGGAATAAACCTGAAATCCCTGCGCTACGGTAAAATCGAGAAAGCCGCCGGCGATACCGTCAAGCAAAGGGTTGAGCTGGTGCAGGGGCTGGATAAGGAGCTTGCCAAGAGCATAATAAAGCTGGTTAAGGAAAGCAAGCTTAAAGTTCAGGCCTCCATTCAGGAGGATCAGGTCCGGGTCAGCGGCAAGAACAGGGATGACCTGCAGGCAATTATTAAAATAATTAAAGACCGGGACTGGGAGATACCATTGCAGTTTGTAAATATGAGAACTTATTAATTTTGAGAGGGCGGCTGTTATGGCCTCGAAGGTTGGAATAATTAGTCTCGGGTGTTCGAAAAACCTGGTGGATACGGAAATAATGCTGGGGTTGTTAAACAGGGCGGGCTACGAAATTACCGGGGCGCAGGACAACGCCGACGTGATCATCGTTAATACCTGCGGTTTCATCACCCCGGCCAAGGAAGAAGCTATCAATACAATATTTGAAACGGCGCGTTTAAAAGAAACCTCGGGGCTGAAAGCCCTGCTGGTGGCGGGCTGTCTTTCCCAGCGCTACGGAAAAATTTTACTGGACGAAATGCCCGAGGTGGATGGAATATTGGGTACCGGGGCTGTGCCGGATATCGCCGGTTTGGTGGAACTGGCGCTGCAGGGGGAGCGATTCTGCCGGGTGGCTTCCCCTGCATACGCGCATACCCCGGACATGCCCAGAATACTGACCACGCCGCCTTATTCCGCCTACCTGAAAATTGCCGACGGCTGCAGCAACCGCTGTTCTTACTGCGCCATCCCCAATATACGCGGGGATTACAGGAGCCGTCCGCTGGAAGCGGTAATTTCGGAAGCTGAAAGCCTTCTGGAGCAAGGGGTTAGGGAAATAGTGCTGGTGGCCCAGGACACCACTGCCTATGGTATGGATATATACGGCCGGAGGAAGCTGGCCGGCCTGGTAAGGGAGTTGGCCGTCCTGGGCGTTCCCTGGATACGCCTTATGTACTGCTATCCCACAGGATTTACCGGGGAATTGATAAAGGTCATGGCCGACAATAGAAACATATGCCGTTACGTGGACATGCCCCTGCAGCATGCCAGCCCCCGGATGCTGAAACTGATGAACAGGCGGGGAAGCCCGGAGGAAATAAAAGAATTGATTGCGGAACTGCGCAGGGCAATGCCGGGTATCGCCCTGCGTTCCACCTTCATGGTGGGTTTTCCCGGTGAGACCGGGGAGGATTTTGAGGAATTAATCAGCTTTATGAAGGAGGTCCGTTTTGAACGGGCCGGAGTGTTCAAATACTCCCGGGAAGAGGGTACCCCGGCCGGAGACATGTCAGGCCAGGTTCCCGCCCGGGTGAAAGAAGAGCGCTATCACCGGGCCATGAAGCTGCAACAGGAAATTTCCCTGGAGCAGAACTCCGCCCTGGTGGGTAAGGTAATAAATGTTTTGGTGGAGGAGGAACCCTCGGGAAGGTCGAATTTATACAGGGGAAGAAGTGAAATGGATGCGCCGGATATAGACGGCTTGGTGCTTTTTACCGCGGTAAAGTCAGCCCCAAGGCCGGGCGACCTGGTAAAGGTCCGGGTTAACAAGGCTTATGAATACGACCTGAGGGGAGAGTTGAGCTAAATGAATTTGCCCAACAGGTTGACCCTGGTCAGAATATTTCTTATACCGGTTATTCTGGCGGTTATATCTTTGAGGGTCGGCTATGGTGATTATATAGCCGCCGGGGTATTTATACTGGCGGCCAGCACCGACGGGCTGGATGGATATATAGCCCGGAAAAGAAGACTTATTACCACATTGGGCAAACTTATGGATCCCCTGGCGGATAAATTGCTGGTATCAGCCGCTCTTATTGCCCTGGTGGAACTGCACCGGCTACCTGCCTGGGTAGCGGTGGTGATAATCGGCAGGGAGTTTGCCGTAACCGGTCTGAGGGCATTGGCGGCTTCCGAGGGTGAGATAATTGCCGCGGGGAAACTGGGGAAAATTAAAACAGTTACGCAGATTGTGGCCATCTCCGCGCTGTTTCTGAAAGATTTGCCCCTGCTTATAGCCCTTCTTTCCACGGGGGCGCCGGTTGCTCCGCCGGAAATAAAAACTTCGTGGATAATGTTGGGCCAGCTTGCCACCTGGGTTGCAGTTATATTTACAATATGGTCGGGGGTTGATTATTTTAACCGAAGCTGGTCGGTGATAAAAAGGGGAGGATATTAGGGCTGCCTTTGGTAAAGGTGGCTTTTTTCATAAGTTGGGGACACTCCCAGCCCCAAAGTTAGCCTGTTAATAGAGGAGTACTCCCCTGCATAAGTTGTGAGAACACCCTCATCCTAAAAGCCGGGTTGTAAAAAGAGGTGTGTTCCCTTACATACGTTGGGGACATTCCTCATCCAAAAGCCAGGCTGTAAAAAGAGGTGTGTCCCCTTACATACGTTGGGGACATTCCTCATCCCAAAAGCTAGGCTATAAAAAGAGGTGTGTCCCCTTACCTTAATCCTCTGTGATAAAAACCTGCCCCCGGCATCCGGCGAGGATGGGACCGGAGATTAGAAGTATATTTTATAGAGAATCAAGATAAGTGAATCTTTCCAGGTCTTTGCCCACTATCCCGGCGGTATTGTGAATAGCTGCCGGGTTTTAGAAGGATATTTGTTTGTTACGATTAAGCTTCACTATGTGTGTTTTAGCAGGTGCGTTAGTGTGATGTGGAAGTGATTACATTGATTTCCTGACCAAAAACAGCCGGTTTCGTGCTATAATTATGCATTGTTAGCCCCTAAGCATGGGTTAAAATTTTATCTAACATTATTTAGGGACATTTCTTCCCGAATATGGTTAAACAGTAAGGATTATAACCAGCACAAATAGGTTGTCCCCTTACATCCGTCGGGGGACATTCCTCGCCTCAAAGCTAGGCTGTTGAAAAGAGGTGTGTCCCCTTACATGCGTTGGGGACATTCCTCGCCCCAAAGTCAGGCTGTTAAAGAGAGGTGTGTCCCCTTACATGCGTTGGGGACATTCCTCGCCTCAAAGTCAGGCTGTTAAAGAGAGGTGTGTCCCCTTACCTTAAAGTGAGAGGAAGGTTAACATGCAGTGGAACGGATTCCGTGTTCATATAGTGATTATTTCTGTGATTTTGGGGCTGCTGGTTTTTGCCGGCGGTCATTGGCTTTACGAGAAATACAATTATGACGAGCCGTTGGATAAAATTCTTAGCAGTAATAAGGCTGTTGAAAGTTATAAATTGAGCGATAAAGATCAACCGGTTACGGTGCGGATAAAATTAAAAAACGTGGATAATCTGGGAAAGACCTATCATGAACTGGATAACTCGTTAAAAGAAGTGCTGGGTGAAAAAGAATATAAAATTGAACTTTTGGACAACCGTGACAAGCAGCTGGAAGATATTTTCTATCATAGCCAGTTTGCCGTTTATGAGGCCATGGCCAGAGGCAATTACAGGGAAATGGAGCAGTATGTTTCCCGCCAGGCTGCTGCTTCAGGAGCCCAGGCCAGTGTGTTTATGGACCGGGAAGCAGTATATCTGCAGATAAAACACGGAGACTATTACCTTTACGAAATAATACCGGTTAACAGCCCGGAGAATCAATATCCCGGTCTACCGGAAAGGGGGTAGGGAGCGGATGATAAAAGAAATAGGCCTTGGGTTTGGCCTGGCCGCGGTTATTTTTATGGGGATGTCCGGGTACGACATCATGCCTCTTATTTTACTGGGGGCAGCCGGGGCCGGATTATACTTTATCGCCCGCACCCGGGGGCTGGTTGCAAAAAATTTTAACCAGGGCGGCGCTACCATTTTCCAGAATATATCCTTTTCCGATATAGGAGGTCAGGCTACCGCCATTAAGGAGCTTCAGGAGGCACTGGATTTCATAAAAAACTTCGGTAAAATGAGAGCCCTTGGTATCCGGCCGCTCAAGGGGATACTGCTCACGGGCCCCCCCGGAACCGGGAAAACGCTACTGGCCAAGGCTGCCGCCGGTTATACCGATGCTGCCTTTGTAGCCACTTCCGGAAGCGAATTTATAGAGATGTACGCGGGGGTCGGAGCCCAACGGGTGCGGAAAATGTTTCAAACGGCCCGGGAAACGGCCCAAAAGATAGGGAAGAACAATGCCCTGATTTTTATCGACGAAGTGGAAATACTGGGTGGTAAAAGGGGGCAGACCACCAGTCACCTGGAGTATGACCAGACCTTAAACCAGCTTCTGGTGGAGATGGACGGACTGAGGGCGGACGACAAGGTAAGGGTGCTGGTGGTGGCCGCCACCAACCGGGTGGACATGCTGGACCCGGCGCTGTTAAGGCCGGGCCGTTTTGACCGCCAGGTGAAGGTGGAACTGCCGGACAGGGAGGGACGGGTGGAAATTATCAAACTTCATACCCGCAACAAACCCCTGGCGGCGGATGTATCCATCAACTCCATTGCCCGGGAAACCTTCGGCTTCAGTGGCGCGCACCTGGAAAGTCTTGCCAATGAGGCAGCCATCCTGGCCATGCGGGAGGGCCTCACGGAAATAAGCCAGAGGCATTTTCACGAGGCTGTGGACAAAGTTATGATGGGCGAGAAGCTGGACCGGCGCCCATCCACCCTGGAATTGGAAAGGGTGGCGGTGCACGAGGCCGGCCACGCCCTGATGAGCGAGTATGTCAGGCCCGGCTCCGTTTCAGCCCTGACAGTCACTCCCCGGGGACAGGCCCTGGGCTATATGCGGCAAACCCCGGAGGACGACACCTATCTGTATACCAGGGATTACCTGGAAAACCAGATTGCCGTGATGCTTGCCGGCGCCCTGGCGGAGGAGCTTGTACTGGGAAGCCGCAGCACCGGCGCCGCAAATGATTACCAGCAGGCCAACGGCGTGGCGGACCAGATTATCAGGGCCGGCATGTCGGAACTGGGCGTGGTGGATCCGGAAACACTTCCCCAGGCTATTCGTTACCGGGCAGTCACCGGCATACTCAGGGGCCAGGAGGAGCGGGTCGGGAATTATCTGTCCAGGGTCAAAAACGTCCTTTCCGGAATTGTTGAAATACTGCTGGAACAGGAAAAAATCAACGGCGACAGGCTGAGGGAAATATTGAGGACCGGGGCTGCCTGATGGGCAGGAATAATTTGCCTTCCTTCCGTCAATAATATAAAAAGGCCGTAAAGTCATTCCGCTGGTGGGGGTACGTCGTGGTACATCACATCCGGGTTGATTTTTGCGGCCTTTTAAATATAATTTGCAGGTGAATTAAACAACGTGGAGAATTAATAACAGTTGGTCCACAATCATCCATCCGGGAGGCCGCTCGTAAAACTTTTGCCCGGCAGTGCCGCCGGTACGGTCCGCGCGGTCCGGCTTCGCCTTCCGGACCATATTGAGGTATGACCTTTGAGTCTTAATGAATGCCGCAAATTTTCACTTACGTAACATCCGTCTGGCAGGTGATGATGATGGGAGCGCTGCATAGCGATTATTACGGTGCCGCTGTAATTGGCGCCTTGCTGAAGGAAAGGGGGCTGACCCTGGCCCTGGCCGAGTCATGCACCGGGGGATTGGTTTCCGGCCGGATTACGGATATTCCCGGCAGCTCCGCTTACTTCAGGGGAGGCGTGGTGGCTTATCACAACGAGGTTAAGGAAAAGGTGCTTGGGGTTGACGCCGGGGATTTGAAAATATACGGGGCGGTAAGCCCCCAGGTGGCCAGGGCTATGGCTCTTGGCGCCAGAAATCTGCTGGGGGCGGATATCGGGCTTTCCGTAACCGGAATCGCGGGTCCGGAAGGAGGCTCCCCTGAGAAGCCGGTGGGATTGGTATACCTGGGACTGTCCACCCCGGAGTTCACCATGGACCGGGAATTGCGGCTAAGCGGCGACAGAAGCCAAATACGCACGGAAACAGTACGGGAAGCCCTGGAAATGCTACATGAGTATTTAACCAGAAAATAATTTTATATTACGTAGAAAGGCAGTTGTTGCATGACAGCTTTCAGAGAGTTTATTGATTTTGGAGAATTAAAAGTGGGCCGGCGTGTAGGCCAGGCCCTCACGGATATGGGGTTTGAAGAACCCACTCCCATCCAGGCCCAGGCGATACCCCTGCTGATGGAAGGCAAGGACGTTATCGGCCAGGCCCAGACAGGGACAGGTAAAACCGCGGCCTTCGGCATACCCATCGTGGAGAAGGTGAACACCCGGGCCGGGGTGCAGTCCCTGGTGGTCACGCCCACCAGGGAACTGGCCATTCAGGTGGCCGAGGAGATTTCCCGCATAGGCAGACACCGCAGGATACGTACCCTGCCCATATACGGCGGGCAGTCCATCGACAGGCAGATAAGATCCCTGCGCCAGGGGGTGCATGTGGTCATAGGTACCCCGGGCCGTTTACTGGACCACCTCAACAGGAAAACAATGAATCTTTCCACCGTTAACATGGTGGTGCTGGACGAGGCGGACGAAATGCTGGACATGGGGTTTATCGACGACGTGGAATCCATAATAAAAGCCACTCCCCAGGAGCGCCAGACACTGCTCTTTTCGGCTACCATGCCCCGGGAGGTGCTGTCCCTGGCCCAGCGTTACCTGCGGGACCCCGAATTTATCACTGTTAGCAGGAATAATCTTACAGTTCCCCAGATCGATCAGGTATACTATGAGACCAGGGAGAGGGAGAAGCTGGATTCCCTGGCCAGACTGCTGGACGTTGTGGAACTGAACAGGGCCATAATTTTCTGCCGCACCAAGCGCGGTGTGGATGAACTGGTGGCGGGCCTGCAGGCCAGGGGACTGCCCGTGGCCGGATTGCACGGCGACATGAGCCAGTACCAGAGAAACCAGGTTATGAGACAGTTTAAGGGGGGCCAGGTGGAGATACTGGCGGCCACCGACGTGGCGGCCCGGGGGCTGGATATAGAGAATGTATCTCATGTGATCAATTACGATATACCACAGGACGTGGAGTTTTACATTCACCGCATAGGCCGCACCGGCAGGGCGGGTAAGTCCGGAATGGCCATTACCCTTGTCTCGCCCAGGGATTACAGGCAATTGCGTTTAATCGAAAATCTTACCAAAACACGCATCCGGCGGGAGAAGTTGCCCAGCCTGGCGGATGTGACCGAGCGGCAGAAGGAAGGGCTGGTGGAGAAGTTAAGGCATATAATCGAGGATGGAAAGCTGGGATATTACCGGGGAATTGTGGACCCGTTGCTGGATGACTATGACCCGGTGGACATAGCCGCCGCGGCGCTGAAGATGTCCTTTGGCCCCGTGGGCGAGGAGAATGTCGGGGAAACCGCAGGCTTTGGCAACACCGGGGCCAAGCCCGGAATGGTGCGTCTGTTCGTGACCATGGGCAGGAAGGACAATATCCGGCCCGCGGAATTGGTAAGGATCATATCGGATGAAACCGGCATTCCGCCCAACCTTGTGGGGGACATAAACATATTTGAAAAGTTTGCCTTCGTGGAAGTTAATGAAGAATGGGCCAGCTGCGTTATAAATTATTTACACCACAGCACCGTGAAAGGACGCCGGATAAGCGTGGAGCCGGCCCGCAGCAGGGTTGGCGGCTGATGGCCGGGTTAATTTAACAAGGAGTTTGGAAGGGCCGTGGTCCCCATGCCTGCGAGCAGGGTAAGGGCCCGGCTCTTTGTTTTAGCAGCCGGGACAAGGCGGGGAATGGCGGCCGGCAGGTTTTTGTTTTTGGCAATTATGGCTGGACAAACATATGTACGCCATGGTAAAATAAAGATGTGCTGGCAACATCTGTGACCAGGCGTTGCTGTCTGTGGATAGTGTATTTTCGATTCTCGCACCGGATAATTTTTGTTTGCCCATTTCCGAAAAGGGGGTTTTTTTATTGTCCATGGAAAGACAGAAAGCGTTGGAGGCCGCCCTGACCCAGATCGAGAGACAGTTTGGCAAGGGAGCCGTGATGAAACTGGGGGACTCCCCGGCCAAACTTAACATTGACGTTATTCCCACCGGGGTATTATCCCTGGATATAGCCCTGGGGCTGGGGGGGGTCCCCCGGGGAAGGGTTATAGAAATATTCGGCCCGGAGTCCTCGGGTAAAACCACGGTGGCCCTGCACATAATTGCCGAGGCCCAGAAAATGGGAGGCACAGCCGCGTTTATTGATGCGGAGCACGCCCTTGACGCCACCTATGCCCGGAATATCGGGGTGGATATTGACAATCTGCTGGTGTCCCAGCCGGATACCGGGGAGCAGGCTCTGGAAATATGCGAGGTGCTGGTGCGCAGCGGTGCCGTTGACGTGGTGGTGATAGACAGTGTGGCGGCCCTGGTTCCCAAGGCGGAAATAGACGGCGAAATGGGTGACGCCCACGTGGGGCTTCAGGCCAGGCTGATGTCCCAGGCTCTCCGCAAGCTGACCGGTATTACCAGCAAATCCCGCACGGTGAATGTATTCATCAACCAGTTAAGGGAGAAGGTGGGGGTTATGTTCGGCAATCCGGAGACAACCCCCGGCGGCAGGGCGCTGAAATTCTACGCTTCCCTCAGGCTGGAGGTGCGCAGGGTAGAGGCGCTAAAGCAGGGAAGCGAAGTGGTCGGCAACAGAACCAGGGTAAAAGTGGTGAAGAACAAGGTGGCCCCGCCCTTCAAACAGGCGGATTTTGATATTATGTACGGCGCCGGGGTTTCCCGGGAGGGCACCATACTGGATATGGCCGTGGAGGCGAACATAGTGAACAAGAGCGGCGCATGGTACGCCTATGGGGACGACAGGCTGGGGCAGGGCCGGGAAAACGTGAAGGAGTATTTCAAGGAGCATTCTGATTTGCTGGATGAGATAGAGCAAAGAATCAGGGATAAATACGGCCTTCCGTCAAGGGCCCCCGAGGCTGCCGGGGTTGCGGCGGAGCAGTAAGCGTTAAAGGGTGGGTTCGCGGCAAAGGGGCGGGGAGGCTGGCTGTGAAAGGCAATAACCCCGCAACCGGAAAATTGATCGGGCTGGTGTGTTTTGAGGTGACTAAAGAAGATGATTTTAACCGGGCCAAGTCCCTGGCCTTCGGTATTCTTTCCAGGCGGGCCCACAGCGGGCACGAACTGGCGGAGAAGCTGCGGGGCAGGGGCCTGGACGCGGTCATGGTGGACAAGGTCATTGATTTTCTATGTGAATATGGTCTGATAGATGATGTTTCTTATGCCGGCAGTTACATAAGGCGCCGCCTGAGCGGAAAACCCGCCGGCAGGGCGCTGATGGCCCGGGAATTAAGAAGCAGGGGAATTGACCGTGATATAGTGGAAGCGCAGTTGGCGTTACTGGACCCTGAAGAAGAATACCGTATGGCCCTGGCACTGGCCGGCAGGAAGAAGGCAGTCCTGGGGGAAGGCTTCAGCATGGCCAGGATATCATCGTATTTATGGCGCCGGGGTTTTGACGGAGACATCATTTCCCGGGTATGCCGGCAGTTGGAAGAACCCGCGGTTCCTTAATGTTCTTGACAGTTCTCCGAAAAAAATGTACAATTACTTTTGGGAGAAAATAGAATTGGGCTACAACTCTTGCGGGTTTTATATATACTAAATTTAATATCCCGCGCTTTTATTCGAAATATTCGGAGAAAGCTATGTCTTGCTTGCTGGAGGCAAACTCTTATTGGGTTTTGAATTTCTCCCGCCCACTGCCGGACAAAAAAATGTAGTACCGATTCATTTTCTGCCGAGTTAAAGACTCGGTATTTTTTATTGCAATTAAGACTAACAAAATCATTCAGTATGGAAGGCAGGAGGTGAATTTTTTTTCATGCAGGGCAATGTTATAGCAATTATTATCGCAGCAGTGCTGATTTCCTTTATTGCAGGATATCTGGTGAGAAAATCCATTGCTGAGGCAAAAATTGCTTCCGCTGAAACTCAGGCCGGCAAGATAGTCGACGAAGCCCAAAAAGCGGCCGAGGCCAAAAAGCGGGAAGCGTTACTGGAAGCCAAGGAAGAAGTATTAAAACTGCGCAACGAAATGGAAAGGGAAAACAAGGAGCGCCGCGGCGAATTGCAGCGGCTGGAACGGCGGCTGGTTCAAAAGGAAGAGGTGCTTGACCGCAAAACGGACGCCATTGAGAAGAAGGAAGAGGCCTTAAACAAAAAGGATATGGAGATCGAACAAGTCAAGGCCAACCTGAACGAGATTTACGGCAAGCAAATGGCTGAACTGGAGAGGATTTCCGGGCTTACCTCCGACGAGGCCAGGCAAATATTGCTGGCGGATGTGGAGAAAGAAATCCAGCACGAGGCTGCCAAGCTTATCAAGGATATTGAGGAAAAGGCCAAGGAAGAAGGCGAGAAGAAGGCCAGGGATATAATTTCACTGGCTATTCAGCGTTGTGCGGCGGACCACGTGGCGGAGACCACCGTGGCGGTTATCCCCCTTCCCAGCGACGAGATGAAGGGCCGGATCATCGGACGCGAGGGCAGGAACATCAGAGCCTTTGAGACCCTTACCGGAATAGACCTTATTATTGACGACACCCCCGAGGCGGTAATACTTTCCGGATTTGACCCCATCCGCCGGGAAGTGGCCCGGATGGCCCTGGAAAAACTCATTGTGGACGGGCGCATTCACCCGGCCCGGATCGAAGAAATGGTGGAAAAAGCCCAGAAGGAACTGGAGGTGCAGATAAGGGAGGCCGGCGAGCAGGCCACCTTTGAAACAGGCATGCACGGACTGCACCCGGAACTGATAACTCTTCTTGGCAGGCTGAAATACAGGACGAGCTATGGCCAAAACGTTCTGAAACACTCCATTGAGGTATCCCACCTGGCCGGACTTATGGCTGCGGAGCTGGGAGCCGACGTTCATCTGGCCAAACGGGCCGGTTTGCTGCACGATATAGGCAAAGCGGTGGACCACGAGGTGGAAGGCCCCCACGTGACCATCGGCGTGGACCTGGCTAAAAAATACAGGGAAAATCAAGATGTTTTGCATGCCATCGCGGCTCACCACGGCGACGAGGACCCCAAAACCATCGTTGCAGTGCTGGTCCAGGCTGCGGACGCCATATCCGCCGCCCGGCCGGGAGCCCGCCGGGAGACCCTGGAGAACTATATCAAGCGGCTGCAAAAGCTGGAGGAGATTGCCAGCGCCTTCGACGGGGTGGAAAAATCTTACGCCATCCAGGCGGGACGGGAAATAAGGATAATGGTCAAGCCCGACAAGATTGACGACCTGGGCGCCGTCAGGCTGGTAAGGGAGATTGCTAAAAAAATTGAAAGCGAACTGGACTATCCGGGACAGATCAAGGTAACCATCATAAGGGAAACCCGGGTGGTCGACTACGCCAAATAAAAAAACACGAACAGAGGCCGTTCAAAAACAAGCATGAGCCGTCCAGCGCGGAGCGTACCGGCTGTACAGAGGTCAGGGGACACACCTCCTTCGGAGGAATGTCCCCAAATATACTGGACGGATTGCGCCTAACAAAGCCAGGCGAAGTTTTTCAACGGTCTCAAACGGCCCTTCGGGGCCGTTTTCTTACTCCTGGAAAAATATTTTAAGAGAAACGACTTTATATCAGGCAGGAATCCCTAACCCGAAACAGAATTCTTTTATATTCAAGCAGGTTGAGGAAGGTGACAATATTGGGCCTTCAGTATAAAGGCAGGGAAGATGTTACAGACAGCGTGGGGTTGTTGATTTCAATACTGGTGCGGTATCCGGAGGTTGCCACCATTAAATACGACCCCGGTGAGCATGTATTGAAATTTACTTTTATTGCAGCCGGCGTGGTGGAAACAGAAAAACTGGACAGTATTAAGGATAATCTTATAAACAGCATAGAAGTTTTCAACATCCTGGAGGGCAAGGAAGTCAGGGTAACGAAGATCAACTGCCAGACATGCCACAATCTCACCATGGTGGAAGTTCAGCGTGACGTGGATACGCTGGTGCAGGAGGAAATCGCCCTGATCGTGGAACTCATCCACCAGTTAATGGAGAACGACCTGGTGATGGAGGGAAACGACGCCCTGTTTGAAGAGGATTTGATTATACAGGAAGAGATTATCGAACATATGCTGGAAAGTGTTAAAGGCACTGCGGGGGACAAGGATCTGTTTGCCTTCAGGGAAGAGGGAAGGGTACTGGTATTTAACAAGTAGTCAATTAGCTTGACAGCGCCTGTGTCATCTTTAGCCTGCAGGTGGGAGGCGGACCCTTTTGCGATTACTGGTAATCGGAGATATAGTCGGAAAGCCGGGAAGACGCGCGGTAAAAGAAAATTTATCCGGCCTGATAAAAGAATTTAAAGTGGATATGACCATTGCCAACGGAGAGAATTCAGCAGGCGGAAACGGCATAACCCGGGAGGTGGGGCGAGAGCTTTTTGCCCTGGGTATCGACGTAATTACCATGGGAAACCATGTATGGAATCATAAAGAAATATTTAACTATATCGCCCAGGAAAAAAGAATCGTCAGGCCGGCCAACTACCCCCCCGGAGCACCGGGTTTGGGGGTTAATGTTTTTATGGCCCAAAACGGTGTCAGGGTGGCCGTGATGAATATTTCCGGCCGGGTATTTATGCCTGAGCTGGACTGTCCGTTCAGAAAGGCTGATGAATTGCTGGAAGGCCTGGCAGGGGAGGTGCGGGTTAAACTGTTGGATTTTCACGCGGAAGCCACTTCGGAAAAGGTGGCCATGGGCTGGTACCTGGACGGCAGGGTGTCGGCGGTTTGCGGTACGCACACCCACGTGCAGACGGCGGATGAAAGGATACTTCCCGAAGGGACAGCCTACATTACCGATATCGGCATGACTGGCCCCAGGGATTCCGTGATAGGCGTAAAAAAAGAGCTGGTCATTGAAAAATTTACCACTCAGCTGCCCAGGCGGTTTGAGGTTGCCAATACCTATTATCAATTAAACGCCGTTGTTGTGGAGGTGGATGAAGCCACAGGCAGGGCAACGGACATAAGACGCATCCAGAATTTCGAATAAACTAAATAGTGTGAATACAAAGTTAAAATTTTTAATCCCGAACAGGAATTATTATTTACTTAGCGAATATTAATTTTACAGAGAACATATCACACAACACAGTCATTACAGTTAAGGAGGTTCTACCAAGTGGACGTTTTAAAAGTTTCAGCAAAGTCCAATCCAAATTCCGTAGCCGGTGCCCTAGCTGGTGTTCTCAGAGAAAGAGGTTGTGCGGAACTTCAGGCCATTGGAGCCGGGGCTCTAAACCAGGCAATTAAAGCCGTGGCCATAGCCAGGGGATTCGTGGCGCCCAGCGGGGTGGATCTGATTTGCATACCTGCTTTTACGGACATAATAATTGACGGAGAAGAAAGGACAGCCATAAAGCTAATCGTAGAACCAAGATAATATAAACAAGGAAATGCCCGATGGCCGTTAATCGGGCTTTTTATTTTTCAGGCGTACAGGCCGGCTTGAGAGGCGCGAGGCCCGAAGTTGAAAGTTGAAAGTTGGAAGCTGGAAGCTGGAAGCGGGGATAGGAATTTGCTAAAGCAAATTCCCGCAAGAGTCTCACCTCTCACCTCCAACGTTTCACTTCTTGCTTCCCAAGTGCAGGGCAAAGTTTTGGGAGAAGCCCAGACTGTTCCGGGAGTGGTTTTACCATGAAAAAGTTAATAGTGGATGCCCACTGCGACACCCTTACCGCCATGGAATACCAGAATCGCAGGCTGGGAGAGGAAAGCGGCCGGGGCCACCTGGATCTGCCCAGGATGAAAAGGGCGGGGGTCAACGTGCAATTTTTCGCAGCTTGCGTGGGCCCGGAATACCGCCACTGGGCCACCATCAGGGCGCTTGACATAATAGACCTTTTTTACAGGGAACTGGAAGCCAACACCGAATCAATTGAAGAAATCAGGACATATGCCGATATAAATAGAATAGTAGACAATGGCAAGGTAGCCGCCCTGCTTTCAATTGAAGGCGGCGATGCCCTGTCCGGGGAGCTTTCCGTGCTCCGTATGTTTTACCGTTTGGGGGTCCGGGCCATCACCCTCACCTGGAACGGCAGGAACCAACTGGCGGACGGTGTGGGGGAGAGGAGGTCGGGAGGCGGTTTAACCAGGAGGGGCCTGGAAGTGGTAAAGGAGATGAATCGTCTGGGCATGCTGGTGGATGTTTCCCACCTGGCGGACCAGGGATTCTGGGATGTTTTGAAAAATACCGATAAACCGCTGATTGCTTCACATTCCAATTGCCGCGCCCTTTGCGGTCATCCCCGGAACCTGTCGGATCGCCAGATCAGGGAATTGGCGGAGGCGGGAGGGGTTATAGGCCTGAATTTTTATCCCAAATTTATTTGCCCGGATAAACCAAGCCTGGATCGTTTGTTGGACCACGCGGTACATATGGCCTCGGTTGGCGGTGTGGGTTGTTTGGGACTGGGATCTGATTTTGACGGCATAGAACAGGTGACCCCCGGTCTGGAAGACGTTACCAAAATACCGTCATTGGCTGAGGGATTGGGTAAAAGGGGGTTTAATGACGGGGAAGTGGCAATGATTCTGGGCGGCAACTGGTTAAGGGTATTAAGCCGGGTCATTTGAGGATAAATAAGTTAAAACCCGGCCTTGAGGCCGGGTTTTAGCCGGGTATTCTATCTTTATGCCGTTCCCTTTTTTTGCGGGTCTGCAGGCTGCCGGTATTTCGGGAATTAAACCACCTTTTCCTGTACTTGATTTTCCTCCGGGCTATGTCTGGTGAGGTGGAAGTGATTGTAGTCCATACGCAGTTCGTGCCGTATGCCGCAAATGGGACAGACTTTTTCCTCTCCGTCTTTAAATCTAATCTCACCGATGTGTTTTCCGCAGCATTTAATCTCAACACTGATAATTTTGCCGTTCTCTTTGTAGTTAAAGCGATAATCCATCTGGTTTTTTGGGTTCAACGGGCCTCTCCTCCTTTCAATTACCGCATCTTTTACTCTATTATATAACCGAAAGGCTTTTTTCCAATAACAAAATTTAATAATTTATTAACATGTTAAAAATTGGCCTGTTCAAGTAACCTGACTCAAATACCTTATTTTGGTGTATAATTTTATAATGTAACCCATTGTTGAAAGGAGAATATCTTTTGTCCAAAAGCGCAGAGAGGGTTCCGCAGAAGCGCAAAAGGAAAGTCTTCCGGCGGGATCGCGTGCAGCCTCCCCCGCCAGGCCCACTGGAACTGGATCCTTTCCAGGTGGAAGCCATCGAATCCCTGCTGGCGGGATATGACGTGCTGGTGGCCGCTCCCACCGGCACCGGCAAGACCCTGATAGCGGAAAAACTGCTGGAGAAGGTCATAGCCTCCGGAAAGGGGGCGGTATACACTTCCCCTATAAAAGCTCTATCCAACCAGAAATACCGGGATTTTGTAGCCCAGTACGGCAAAGACAAGGTGGGGTTGATAACCGGGGATTTATCCATCAACGAGGGAGCGCCTCTTCTGGTAATGACAACGGAGATTTTTCGCAACTGGTGTTTTGCCAACCCGGAGATGTTGGATCAAACCACCCATGTAATTTTTGACGAAGTGCATTACCTTGATGATGCTGAAAGGGGAACCGCCTGGGAGGAAAGTATAATATTCGCACCCGGGCATATGCGCATTGTGGGGCTGTCGGCCACCGTTCCCAATATCCGGGAGATAGCTAACTGGATCGCCGATATCAGGGGGCGCACCGTTAAGATTATTGAGGAGAGGCGCCGGGCCGTGCCCCTGAATTTGGGTTGGATTTCCGCCGAGGGGGATGTTCTGGAAGAAGAAGAAGCCCATGAATATATCAAGGAAAAAGTGGAAAGGCGCAAAGGCCGCTGGGCGGAATCCGAACTGGCGGGCGCTGCGGGAGACTACGAGAAGAGAGGTCGCAGGTCCTAGAATGAATACCTTAAGACATGTTGACGGTGGAGCTTATGGCTAAAGCAGGGGGTAAGCCTTCAGCTACGGAAGTTGTATTTTCCATCCAGGATCACCTGCCGGCACTGTATTTTGCTTTCGGCAGGGGCAAAACCGAGTTATTGGCGGAAGAAATCAGCAGGGAATGGGATTTCCTGCTGCCCGGGGAAAAGGAAAAGGTCGCGGAAATCATCAGGGAGGCGGAAGTCCAGAATACAGGTTTGTTTGGCCACCGCAGGCACAATCTTAAACAGATTCTGATTCAGGGCATCGGCTATCACCATGCGGGCATGTCCCCGGCCCTGAAGGACCTGGTTGAGAGGCTCTACGAATCCAGGCTGATTTACGTTTTGTTCTGCACCGAAACCTTTGCTGTGGGGGTTAATTTCCCCGCCGCCAGTACAGTGTTCGATTCATGCCGTAAATGGGACGGCCGCGAGTTCCGGGGATTGTTGAACCGTGAATTTTACCAGATGGCGGGCAGGGCCGGCCGCAGGGGATTTGATCCCATTGGCCACGTTTTTGTGAGGATTGACGACCGCTTTCCGGAACAGACGGGATTTTACAGGGAAGACGAGGTGGAACCGGTCAGGGGACGCCTGGCCATATCTCCAAACACAGTATTGAGTCTGCTCTACTGGAAAACCGACGAGGAGATAAACCGGTTTCTGGAGCAAAACCTGGCGGCATATCAGAACAACAGGGAAAGCCGGCGTTTAAAGGGCGAACTGGAGGCTTTGGAGGGTAAAAACGCGGAGCTGGGAAACTGTTTCTGCGAGAATATATACCAGCCTTCCTGCTTTTTGCTGAGGGCAAAATTAAAAAACGAACTGCGTTCACTGAGCCGCAGGAGGAAGAGGGGAAGGCCCGGCTCCAGGGAGCGCCGGGAGGAAATCAGGGCCATACTCAAAGTGGCGCCCAAAAAATGCCAGCACCATCTGTGCGTGGATGCCCGTAAAAAACAGGATCTGTACACTGAGAAAAGGACCCGGCTGAGCCGCCGGCTGAAGGTACTGGACCGGCATTCCAGGGATTTCGAGATGGAGTTTAATAATATGTGGGACCTGCTGGAGGCGCTGGATTACGTGGACGGCAGGGAACTATTGCCCAGGGGGCTCTTTGCCCTGTATCTTCATGTGCAGGAAATACTGGTGACGGAACTGATATTCAATGGTTATATCCGGGACAGGGCGCCCCAGGAAGTGGTGGCCATACTTTCCGGTGTGGACTATATACCCGGCCGGGAGGAATACGTGGAGCCGGGTCTGATTAAACTGGACCACGTGGAGGAACTGCGCAAATATCTTTTAAAAAAGGGAGTTCCAGAAAATTTCTGCGTATGGTCGCATCTTCCCGGACCACTGTCCTCCGCCTGGTACGATGGCGCCGCCTTTGAGGAACTGATGGCCCGCAGCAGTCTGCAGGAAGGGGACATATTCTCCATGCTGCGCAGGACCATCGACCTTTTGCGGCAGATTGAAAGGGCCGCCGGGGAGGACGTGGAGCTGCGCCGGCAGATGGAGCACATCAGGCATCGTCTTGACAGGGACGAAGTGGCCATAATGGGTATATAGATAATTTCTTTAAAATGCGCCGGACCTCTGAATCAAGGTCCGGCGCTGATGGTTTATCGTCCCTGTAATTAGCGGAATCGTCTATAATTAGGTTAATCCCCCGGTTTTAAATCCGTCGGGGCTGGGGCCGCTGTTCATGCAGAATTTGGCCCGCTTGTGGTAGCGTGCCGCCATTTGGGCAAAACCCGCCCTTTCCTTGTCGGATAACGGCCGTACCACCTTTGCCGGTGAGCCCACGGCCAGGTGACCGGCGGGAATTTCATGACCCTGGGGTACCAGGGCGCCGGCTCCCACCACCGCCCCGGCGCCTACCCTGGCTCCGTTCATCACGATAGCGCCCATTCCCACCAGTGCCTCATCCTCAATGGTGCACCCGTGCAGTATCACGTTGTGGCCCACCGACACCCGGTCCCCCAGGACCAGGGGGAAGCCCTCATCCTCATGCAGGGCGCAGCCGTCCTGGATGTTTGTTTCCCTGCCTATTTTAACCCCGTCGGCATCAGCCCTGATCACCGTGTTGTACCAGACACTGGAACCCTCGCCTATTTCCACCCTGCCGATGATCCTGGCCCCGGGGGCCACGAATACGGATTCCGCCAGCCGGGGGTAAAATTTTCCATAATGATATAGATTGTTTTTTGAACCCATTTTTATGTCCTCCGTGATAAGGTAAGGGGACACACCTTCTATGCGGTCTAAAAGCCCTTACCTATAATATTATCGTGAAGGAATGTCCCCAACTCATGTAAGGGGACACACCTTCCCGGGCTGTCTAAAACCTTGTATATAAAATTTTCGGGAAAGAAGTATTCCAATTAATGCCGATATAATGTGCTGATTTAGCTTACCTGCCGGGAAGTCTCCAAGACCCGCTCCTTTCTTTTTTGCGAAGTAAGCGAAGGGTACGGGCGGTTCAGAGAATGGGATGGCCGTGTTCCGGTCAGCTTCCGAATCCCAGTGCCCGGATGAATTCTCCGTGAATGAGGCCATTGCTGGAGACAATGTCCACAAATTCCGTGAGCTCCAGGGGCTCACCCCTGATACCGCTTACCATTCCCCCGGCTTCTTCCACCAGCAGGGCGCCTGCCGCCACATCCCAGGGCTTCAGTTTTACCTCCCAGGAGCCGGTGAGCCTGCCGCAGGCCACATAGGCCAGTTCCAGGGCCGCGGAGCCCAGTGCCCTGATATTCATGCTGTTGAACAAAATGCCCCCGGTATAAGCATCGGCCATCAGTTCCTTAAATTCACGGCTTACCGGAAACCCGGTTACCAGCAGGCTGCGGTCAAGGGTTTGCACGGTCCCGTCGGCATGTATCCGGCAACCGTTAAGCATTGCTCCGCCGTTTCTGACGGCGGTGAACATTTCGTCCCGCAGCGGGTCGTAAACAATTCCCAGGGAGGGTTTGCCCCCTTCCGCCAGGGCTATGGAAACCCCGTAAAAGGGTATGGAAAAAACAAAATTGGTCGTTCCGTCCAGGGGATCAACATACCAAACGTTGGCGTTTTCCGGGGAAAAGTCGTTGAATGCATTTTCCTCTGCTATCACGTGATGTTCCGGAAAATATTTTTTTAGCCCCTCCAGTATTATTTCCTGGGATTGCCTGTCCACGTCCGTTACAAAATCCGCGGGACTTCCTTTGCACCGGGTGCTGAAATTTCCCCCCAGCCTCTCTTTTATTACCAGGCCCGCTTGCCGGGCCATTGAGGAAACAATTTCCATTATCTCTTTTTTTTCCTTCATCCGCTCACCCCGTAATTTTAGTAATTTAAACAAGCAAAATTATTCTCGCAATCCATATTGCTGGTTTCATAATATATTTTTCAAGGCATTTTGAAATTACAATATGTTTATACTTTAAAAGCATACTTTAATCGTATACCGTTTTTTTTGCTTTCATATAATATAGCACACGGGAAGGGAGTGATACCTTGGCTCAGGCAATATCCATCGGAGCCACCAGAAACATAGGCGAACTGAAAGACACGTTGAGCCGGGAATTGCGTTTCCTGGAAAACCAGGGTCTGAAGGTAAAGCTGGAAGAAAATCCCACGGGCAAAATAACCTTCCTGTCGTGCGAGGTGTCCAACCGCAGCCCGATGAGGTTCAACGAAGATGCCCTGGCCGTCTTTAAAAGATATGTGGCTCAAGCCCTTTCCGACCTGATACTGGGTCAGTGGGAAAAATTGCTGCTAACCGATATAATAAGGGAAAATTACTATTATTTCAACGAAGAAGAGCGCGGAACAATCTACCGGTATGCCTCCAGCTACATCAATCACGGGGAAGACGGCCAGTCTTTTTACCGCATCGCCAGGAGAAACAAAATAGTTCACAAAATATTGGAGTTCCTGCGCAGCAACGATGACATAGTCATTGACGGCTTCATCCGCTTCCGCTTGAAGGAATACGTAAACGAGCTGCAGGAGGCGGCGGACCGGGCGGTTGACGACTTCCTGATGGAGAGGGAATACAATGAGTTCATTCAACTTCTGAAATATTTTGTGGAAATACAGGATCCCCGTCTTGACCTGGTTCACGTGCTGATTAAGCCCAACGGGGTTTTTAAATTGTTTGACGGCCAGTACCAGGTGATTAACAGCGAGTACCTGGAAGGGTTCATGATGGAACTGGTGGACAGCGAGATAAATTACGAGGATATGTTGATCAGCACCCTCATCACCCTGGCTCCCAGGGAAATAATATTTCACCTGGGAAAGGGGGAGCGGCCCCAGAATACCCTGGAGACCATTAAACAGGTTTTTTTGCACAGGGTGAAGGAATGCACCGACTGCGAACTGTGCAAAGGCACCCTGGATGAAAACTAAAACCGATGATTTTTTAAAAAGCACCGTTGCCGGTGCTTTTTTATAATATGTTAAAAAAGTATATTATTGGTTTATACAACCGGATTGCCGGCGAGAGTTTCGGGAACGGCCTTATTCTTTTTGTGGTAAAATGTCCTTTGGAGGTGGATCAACTTGAATTTGTGGCAGATTATGGTACTTCCCCTGGTTGGCGCCCTGATCGGATGGCTTACCAACTTGATAGCGGTCAAACTTATTTTCCGTCCTTATCAGCCGGTTAACATCCTCGGCTACAGCCTTCAGGGGGTGGTCCCCAAAAGGCGCCGGGAACTGGCTAAAAACATAGGAGAGGTTATTGAAAAGGAGCTGCTTTCGGCGGATGATATGCTGGGTTTCATAAAATCCAGGGAAGTGCTGGACGGCATAGAGGATTCACTGGCCACAGCCATAAGGATGAGGGTGCTGGACAGGCTGCCGGCGTTTATACCAATTTCGGTTAAAACCGTCATATCGGACTCCGTGACCGAGCAACTGCACAGGCACCTGCCCTCGCTAATCGCGGAAATCACCGAAAAATTCGAAGGCCGGTTCAAGGAAAGGTTTAATATCGGCCAGATGGTGGAGGAAAAGGTAAACTCTTTCCCCCTGGACAGGCTGGAGCAGATACTGCTTTCCGTTTCACACCGGGAATTAAAGCACATAGAGATACTGGGCGGAGTGCTGGGGTTCATCATCGGCCTGGCCCAGGTGGGTATCCTCTGGTTGGTGAGATAGATTGCGCAACAGGCGCCAAAATTGGAAGGTTCCAAAATTTTCAAGACAACTGCAAAGCTGATTGATAAGCGCCCGGGGCTGACCCCGGGTTGTATTTTTATTGCGCGGGTGCCAAACGAACATTTACCGGAATAGCATAGTTACAAGAAGCAGGCTTTGGCCAGGGAGGTTTTATTATATGAATAATGGCATCAGTGCCCGGATTGTGGAAAAAACAATCCAGCAGAACGGCATAAAAATTGTTTATCCCCAGGTAACCGGGCTGCCGGACCAAGAAGTTCAGGAGCAGATTAACCGGGCAATTGAGCAAACCGTTTATACCCTGATGGCCGAACAGCGGGTCTGGCCGGATTCCGCCGGGCTAAAAATTGAGGAAATGATCGGAACTTACGAGATAGAAGTAAATAAAAACGGTATCTTAAGTATCAGGTTTGAAAATTACATGTATCCTGAACACGCCGCCCATGGCACCACCATGGTAAAATCCATAACCGTGGATTTGAATACCGGCAAGGTATATACCTTGAGGGATCTTTTCCGGCCCGGCACAGATTACATCATAGTATTAAACAAACTAATCAGCCAGCAGTTCAAGGAGCAGGACATCCCGATGATTAACGAATTTAACGGAATTACCATACAGCAGGAGTTCTACCTGACTCCAACGGACCTGGTAATATATTTCCAGGCCTACGAATATACCCCGGGCTCTGTTGGCATACCGGAATTCAAGATTCCCTACCGCACAATAATAAACTACATCAACCAAGAAGGCCCAGGTGCCTGGCTATTAACTTATTAACTTGTTTGGGCGGGAAATAAGTTAACAAGTTAAGGGCCTGGCCCCTTAACTTGTGTTGACAAGGATATTCTTCTACAATATAATACTCATGTATAAATATCCAGGTGATGACGGGGACAGTAGATTCGCCTCCGACAGCCTTGCCAGAGAGAAAGCGCCAGGGGCTGGAAGCGCTTTCAGGGTTAAAAGCGGATTGAAGACCACCCCGGAACTGCCGCCGGAAAGTCCATCATTGGACGTTAAGGCATGACGGGTGACGGCCGGTATACCGTCGTAAAGAGGGGCTTGCTATTTATGCCCAATTAAGGTGGAACCACGGAACTCCCGTCCTTTTGGACAGGAGTTTTTTATTTGCCTGAAATTGCCCGGGTATTTTGTCATTTCAAATTAATTGTGGAGGTTAAAGGAATGGTCAAGGTTAATTTAAAAGACGGCTCGGTACGGGAGTATGCAAAGGGTACCACCCTGCTGGACATAGCCAGAGACATCAGCGGCAGGCTGGGTAAGGAGGCCCTGGTGGCGTCGGTGGACGGCAAACTGGTGGACCTGGGCGTACCGCTGGAGCATGACGCCAGGGTGGAGTTTTTTACCTTCGACAGCGAAGAGGGACGCCAGGTATTCCGTCACAGCACCTCCCACGTGCTGGCCCAGGCGGTGCAGAAGCTGTACCCCGGCACCAGACTGGCCATCGGCCCGGCCATAGCCGACGGGTTTTATTACGACTTCGATTCCCCGGAGACATTCACCCCGGAGAAACTGGTCAAAATAGAGGCCGAGATGGAGAGCATTATCAAGGCGGACCTGCCCTTCAAGAGATTCGACCTGTCCAGGGCGGAATCCCTGGACAGATTTGAAAAGGCCGGGGAGAGCTACAAGGTTGAATTGATAAATGATCTTCCGCCGGACGCGAATATTTCCTGCTATAGCCAGGGGGATTTCACCGACCTCTGCGCCGGGCCCCACGTGCCCTCCACGGGAAGGCTTAAAGCGCTGAAGCTGACCCACCTGGCCGGAGCTTACTGGCGGGGCAACGAAAAGAACAAAATGCTGCAGCGTATTTACGGAACCTCCTTCCCCAAGAAGTCCCAGCTTGAGGAGCACCTTTTCAGGATCGAGGAGGCCAAGCGCAGGGACCACCGCAAACTGGGGGCGGAACTGGACCTGTTCAGCATTCAGGAGGAGGGGCCGGGATTTCCCTTTTTCCATCCCAAGGGGATGATTCTGCGCAATGAGTTGGAAAAGTTCTGGCGGGAAGAGCATAAAAAGGCCGGCTACCATGAAATAAGGACCCCCATTATACTGAACAGGACCCTGTGGGAGCGTTCCGGACACTGGGACCACTACAAGGAAAACATGTATTTTACCAAAATAGACGAGTTGGACTACGCGGTGAAGCCCATGAACTGTCCGGGCGGCATATTGGTATACAAGAGCAGCCTGCACAGCTACCGGGAGCTGCCTATCAGGATGGGTGAACTGGGGCTGGTGCACAGGCACGAAATGTCCGGGGCGCTGCACGGACTGATGAGGGTGCGCAATTTTACCCAGGATGACGCCCACATTTTCATGCTGCCTTCCCAGATAAGGGATGAAATCGTCGGGGTCATCAACCTGACAGACAGAATATACAGTATTTTCGGCTTCAAGTACAAGGTGGAGCTATCCACCAAACCGGAAAAAGCCATGGGTTCCGACGAGGTATGGGAAATGGCCACCTCCGCCCTGGAGGACGCGTTAAAATCCATAGGCATGGAGTACAAGGTGAATGCGGGGGACGGGGCTTTCTACGGGCCTAAAATAGATTTCCACCTGGAGGACTGCCTGGGCAGAACCTGGCAGTGCGGCACCATTCAGCTGGACTTTCTAATGCCTGAATGTTTCGATCTCAATTATGTGGGCGAGGACGGCCAGAAACACCGCCCGGTGATGATTCACCGCACCATATTCGGCAGCATAGAGAGGTTTATCGGGATACTCATCGAACATTTCGGCGGAGCCTTCCCCGCCTGGCTGGCTCCGCTGCAGGCAAGGGTGATGCCCATTACGGACCGTCACCTGGATTATGCCCGGGACGTGGTTAAAAAGCTGGACGATGCCGGAATAAGGGTGGATCTGGACGACCGCAACGAAAAGGTGAACTATAAGATCCGGGAGGCCCAGAACCAGAAAATACCTTACATGCTGGTGGTGGGGGACCGGGAGGCTGAAAACGGCACTGCCTCCGTGCGCCACCGCTCCAAGGGCGACCTGGGGGCAAAGCCACTGGACCATTTCATCCGGGATATATCAGAGGAGATAAAAAACAAACAGTGTTAAAGAGAGTTATATTTTGTATTTCTTGACTTATATTTCGAGATATGTTATACTTCTTTTTGGTTTAAAGAACCTACAAGCAGAAGCCATCCGCTTCTCACCACGCGACGCCCTGAGCTGTCAGCATGGTCAGGTTAAAAGGAATTTATTTTCTTTTGTCCTTATGCGGGTGGATTGCACCCGCTTTTTATTTTTTCGGGGAGGTGATATGTATTTCCAAAGATGTCCGCATTAACGAAGAAATTCGGGCCAGAGAAGTCCGGGTGGTTGATCCCGAGGGTAATCAGCTAGGCATTATGCCCCTTCGCGAGGCATTGAGAGTGGCGGAAGAGAAACAACTGGACCTGGTTGAAATAGCACCCCAGGCGAAGCCTCCCGTATGCCGTATCATGGATTTTGGCAAACATAAATACGAGCAGAGCAAAAGAGACAAAGAGGCTAAAAAGAAACAGCGCATCATTAACATTAAAGAAGTGAAAATGAGGCCCAACATTGAGGATCATGATTTCAACGTCAAGTCCAAAAACGCTGCCCGGTTCCTTAAAGACGGCGATAAGGTGAAAGCTACCATCATATTCCGGGGCCGGGAGATTGTCCATCCCGGTCTGGGCCAGCAGCTTCTGGTGAAGCTGGCCGAGGAGCTGAAGGACATGGCCAATGTGGAGAGGCACCCCAAATTAGAGGGTAAAAACATGATTATGATTCTGGCGCCCAAGCTGGATGTCAAACAGGACTAGTAAATGATGAAAAGTATATCTGAGGCCGTTCAAAAACAAGCATGGCGCGAAAGGCGAAGACGTACAGCGCGGGGCGTACTGGTAGTATAGCGGTCAGGGGACACACCTCCCTTTATAGCATAGCTTTTAGGGTCAGAGGAATGTCCCCAATTAATACTGTAAATACTGTACGGCGAGCATACGTTGGGGACATTGTCCCCTTACCTTAAACGCCAGGCGCAGTTTTTCAACGGACTCCTAGAGGGGGAAATTATCATGCCGAAAATCAAAACGCACCGCGGTGCCGCTAAAAGATTCAAAAAAACCGGCACGGGCAAATTCAAAGGTTCCCATGCCTTCGCCAGTCACATTCTGGGCAAGAAAACCGCAAAGCGCAAGCGCCATCTCAGGCAAGCCGTGGTGGCAAGCGACGTGGACGCCCGCAAACTGCAGCGCATACTGCCATACTAAATGGCCGCAGCCGATACATTGAAATTAATCTTTAGGAGGAGATGTTATGCCACGGGCAAAAAGCAGTGTGGTTTCACGTCATAGACACAAAAAGATTTTAAAACTTGCCAAGGGCTACCGGGGTTCGAAAAGCAAGCTGTACAGGATAGCCAGCCAGCAGGTTTTAAAATCACTGACCTACGCCTACCGCGACCGCAAGAATAAAAAGAGGGAGTTCCGCAAGCTGTGGATAGCCCGCATCAACGCGGCCGCCCGCATGAACGGCATTACCTACAGCCGCCTGATGAACGGATTGAAAAAGGCCGGAGTGGACATCAACCGCAAATTGCTGGCCGACATGGCTGTAAACGACGCCAACGCCTTTGGGCAGCTTGTGCAGATGGCCAAAACCAAAATAGGCTAACAGACTTTTACGGCGCGCCCATAAGCCGGTTAAAAAGGCCCGGCGCATACAAAAGCATGGTGAATACACCGTGCTTTTTTGATATCCAAAGACCCGGGATAAAGTTGCAGCCCTTTTTATAAATAAATTTAAAAATGAGGCCTCAAAATGGAACCGATAACCAGCAGCCGGAACCCCCTGATAAAAAATATAAAACGTCTGTCCAGGCGAAAGCAGAGGGAGAAGGATAGAAAATTTCTGATAGAGGGGGCCAGGATCGTGGCGGAGGCCGTGCAATCCGGCTGGCCGCTGGAACTGGTGCTGACCTCCCCCGGCTTTTCCGGGCCGGACAGGGAGCAATTAACGGGCTTGCTAAGAGCAAGGGCGATAAAAACTGTGGAACTACCTCCGGCCCTGTTTAATGAACTGGCGGAAACGGAATCCCCCCAGGGCATTATTGCGCTGGCCGCCATGCCCGGGTGGCGGCTGGAAAAACTGGCGGCGGGGGACAGGTCCGGCAGCCCTGTTATAGTTGTGGTTGACGGGGTTCAGGACCCCGGCAACCTGGGCACAATCATTCGCAGCGCCGACGCTTTCGGCGCCGACGCGGTGCTGCTCACCAGGGGCACGGTGGACCTGTATAATCCCAAAACCCTGCGCTCCACCATGGGGTCAATTTTTCACCTGCCGGTGCTGCACAATCTTGAGGCGGGGGATGTGGCGCTTTTTTTGGACAGCAGAGGGTTAACCCTGCTGGTGGGAGATCCCGGAGCCCCGAATGCGTTGTCCGGTATTGACCTCAGGGGGCCGGTAGCCCTGCTGCTGGGCAGCGAGGCCCGGGGTCCCGGGGGCGAATATGCCGTACGCCGCCGGGTCACCGTCACCATACCCATGCCCGGGCGGGCCGAGTCGCTTAACGTGGGGGTGGCCGCTTCTATAATGTTATACGAAATATCCAGACAAAGGAGCTAGGAGGCGTTAATGAACAACAGCCATTATTTTGGCGGGCATGTTGTTTATAATCCAGTTGATGGCGTCCCTGCTTAGATATATGCAGCCGTAAGCCCGGGGCAGCCCCAGCTGCTGGTGGTTGTCCTCTCCCGCCCCGGCCAGGGGGTGCAGCATAATGTCGGCGTTCAGCCTGATATAGGGCACAGGGTTCTTGTGGTCCGGCACATACTCCAGGGAACTGCCCCTTTTCTCCTCATACATGGTCACCCGGGGAATTTTATCCCCGGCCAGGGACATCCACCCATCATATTCCTTTAGTTTTATATTTCCTTCCATTACCTTGATAACGCAGGGATTGCCGGGTTTAATATCCAGCCAGCGCTGGCTGCCCAGGTTGGTGGTATTAAAATGGTAGCTGATTTTCAGCTCTTCCCCGTGTTCCGATTCAAGCAGGGCGTCCACCTGATAGCGCCTGGCCGGGAGCAGCAGGTCCCCGGGCTCAAAGACGGCGGTATCTCCGTTTAAGGTTACTTTTCCTTTTATGTCCGACACTTTTATATCCGCTTTTTTCAATGGAAGATTGGTGATTATTTTGATGCTTCTGGACAGCCAGACGCTGGGGGACATGGGGTTGGGGAAAATATCCAGGGCCACCAGGGCCGGCGCCGTGGTGAAATGTTTCTCCACGGCAACTTTAAGCCTGTTGTTGCCCAGGGAAACAAGCCCGGGGGATATGCTTACTCGGTATTTATGGCCGTTTTTCATCCTGGCTGAAGGTGTGAACACCCAGCGGCTGTAATCATCGTATTGTTTTCCGCTTTCAGGGCATTTTGATCTGGCGCTGCTGAATTTACCGGGGGTGTTAATAGAAACGCTGCGATAAAAGCTGTCCGGTTCCAGCGGCGTATTGAAAACCAGGGTTACCGGCCCCGTGGTGGGCACCTTTTCAGCAGGTTCCAGCGCCACCAACTCCGGGAGAATGCTGGCGCCGAAGTTTCCGCCGCCGCTCACTGTGAAGGGCGGTATCAGGGCCGGGGCCTTGCGGAAGCTGTAGTAGTACCTCAAGCCCCGGGGATACCGGCTCTCATCCACGGTAAGGCGGACTGTGTTGCGGGATATCCACCGGCTGCTGAATTTCACCGGCCTGTTCCCCGGCCGGCTAACGATGGTAAAATGTTCCATGGTCCCGGTGCGGTTCATGGGAGCCAGAAAGGAAATATCCACCGAAATAGCGCCGTTTACGCCCTGGCGTACGGGACCCTGCCGGACGCAGTGTCCCATGACAATCCAGGATATAAGTAAAATCAAAGCCGTCGAGCAGATTACCTTTAATTGTCCGTAGGTTACTTTAAAAACCATCCCGCTACCCCCGGTTAAATGCTAACATTACTATATATTAGCGACTTGTCCATATTATGATAAGGCATCTCCCGGGAGGCCGTTCCAAAACTTTAACCCGGCATGCCGGCGGTGAAAGGCTGTAAAAATGGAAATCATTTCTGGCAGTAAAATTGCTAGCGGACCGGTGATTTTTAAGCGATCTTCCTTGTTTTCGTTTTTGGCTTGTGATATAATCATACGCGAAGGGTCCCCAAAAATGGTGAAAGGTTGTGGTTAAGTGTTATTAACCGCCGAATTTTTTTGGAGGCTATTCGAGGCAACAGGCTCTGTTAGTGCTTATATGATCTACCGCAGATTGGCACTTCACTAAAAGAAGGTGCAAACAAGCCCCGGAGTTTGTTGATTAAGGAATAGAATGCGTGGGGTAAATGTGTAGTTGTTTCAATAGTGCCGGTTATAAATAATATTGTTACATGCAGATGTATACATTTTAATACATGTTTGTTTTTACCGGTTGAGTTTTAATTCACCGGTAGAATGTGTATATGTATTGTTTGCTTAAATAATGCCAACGGTTGTGAAGGGGACCAGTAGAGGGATGGCTCCTTACAGGGAGGGAAGGCCATGATTGAAAGCCTTTCCAAGGGACGCGGCCCGTTGAATTCACCCCTGAACCGCAAGCTGAAAGCGCTCCGGCGTCAGTAGGTGCAGCCGGTTTCCCTCCGTTACAGGGGAGCGGGTATCAAGGTTTTGCAATATGAACCGGATGCCCGGATGAGTCTATGGCGCCTTTTAAAAGCCGGTTTAAAATTAGGGTGGTACCACGGTTAAGATCCGTCCCTTGGGGGGCGGTTTTAATATTTTATGGGCATAATACGGCGTATGGGAGGAGTGGGCGCAATGCAAAAGCAGTTGCGTGAAATGGAAGCCGGTATTCTGGAGAAATTGAAGTCGGTTTCCGCCATGGAAGAGTTGAATGAAATCCGTGTGCGCTTTCTGGGAAAAAAAGGGGAGCTAACCGGTGTGCTAAGGGGCATGGGGGCCCTATCCCCGGAAGAGAGACCGGTTATCGGGCAACTGGCCAACGAAGTCAGGGCCAGAGTGGAGTCCGAGCTTGAAAAAAGATTGTCCGAGCTGAAAGCCATGGCAAGGAACGCCAGGCTGGCCCGGGAGAATATAGACGTGACCCTGCCGGGAACGGTGTTTGATACCGGGGGCCTTCACCCGCTGACCACTGTTTCCCGGCAGATTGAAGATATTTTTATCGGCCTGGGGTTCTCCGTGGCCGAGGGTCCTGAAATAGAGCTGGACTATTATAACTTTGAAGCGTTGAACCTGCCCAAGGACCATCCCGCCAGGGATATGCAGGACACTTTCTTTATCGGCCCTGAGGTGCTGCTGCGCACCCACACCTCCCCGGTGCAGGTCAGAACCATGGAGCGCACCGCCCCGGGTCTTCCGGTGAAAATTATCGCCCCGGGGAAGGTTTACAGGAGAGACGACGACGCCACCCACTCACCTATGTTTCACCAGGTGGAAGGACTGGCCATTGGCAGCCGCATCACCTTCGGAGACCTTAAGGGGGTTTTGCAGGTTTTTGCCCGGCAGATGTTCGGGCCGGAGACAAAGACCAAATTCAGGCCCAGTTTCTTCCCCTTTACGGAACCCAGCGCCGAGGTCGACATCTCCTGCGGCATGTGCGGCGGAAAAGGGTGCAGGGTTTGCTCCCACACCGGCTGGCTGGAAATTCTGGGCTGCGGCATGGTGCACCCCAGGGTGCTGGAAATGTCCGGCTACAACCCGGAGGAGGTTACCGGCTTTGCCTTTGGCATGGGGGTGGAGAGAATCGCCCTGCTGAAATACGACATAGATGATATGAGACTGCTGTTTGACAACGACATGAGGTTTTTGGAGCAGTTCTAAGCCGTTATTTTATTTGTAGGGTAATCGGCGGCCCGCCGGGGCGGTCATTGAGGAGGATATTATAAATGCGAGTTTCTTATAAATGGCTGAAAGATTATGTGGATGTGACGGTTTCTCCCGGGGAACTGGCGGACCGGCTCACCCTGTCCGGCATAGCTGTGGAAGGTGTGCATGAGCTGGGCGCCGGCATAGAAAGGGTGTTTACCGGCAAAATACTGAACATTGAGCCCCACCCCAACGCGGACCGTCTTACCGTGTGCGCTGTAACCACCGGCGGGCCGGAGAACCTGCAAATTGTCACCGGGGCCACCAACATCAGGGCGGGCGACGTGGTGCCTGTGGCGGTGGAGGGAGCCCGCCTGGCCGCCGGGCTGGTTATTAAAAAATCAAAGCTGCGGGGAGTGGAGTCCAGGGGGATGCTCTGCTCGGGCCAGGAACTGGGGCTGGACCCCAAGACAATGCCCGCCGACCAGGCCCACGGCATTATGATACTGCCCCCGGAAACTCCCCTGGGTCTGGACATCAAACCGGTGATAGGGCTGGATGACGCCATTTTAGAGCTGGATTTGACCCCCAACCGGGGCGACGCCATGTCCATGGTGGGGGTTGCCAGGGAGGTAGCCGCCCTGCTGGGCCAAAAGCTCCGCCTCCCGGATATTGACGTTGACGAAACGGGTGACGGCATTGAAGGCAGGGTTAAAATAGATATAAAAGATACGGAACTATGCCGCCGTTACGTGGCCAAGTTGTTCACCGGCATAAAGGTGGGGCCGTCCCCGGGCTGGATGCAGGAAAGGCTCAGGGCCGCCGGGGTAAGGCCCATTAGCAATATAGTGGATATAACCAACTATGTGATGATGGAACTGGGGCAGCCCCTGCACGCCTTTGACTACGATACCCTAAAGGATGGGCGGATCATTGTCCGCAGGGCCGGGGAAGGGGAAGTTCTGGTTTCCCTGGATGGCGTGGAGCGGCGGTTGAACGGCGACATGCTGGTGATAGCCGACCCGGGCGGACCGGTGGCGGTGGCCGGGGTGATGGGCGGCCTGGCCACGGAGGTTACCGAGAACACCCGTAATGTTTTGCTTGAGTCCGCCTGGTTTAATCCCATCAGTATCAGGAAAACCTCCAGGGTGCTGGGGCTGCGTTCGGAATCCTCCTCCCGGTTTGAAAAGGGCATAGATTTGACCGGCTGTCTCAGGGCGGCCCGGAGAGCGGCCAGTCTGCTGGCGGAAATGGGGGCCGGGCAGGTGGCTTCCGGCGCCGTGGATAATTATCCGGCGCCCCACGTACCCAAAACCATAATTTTGAGGCCGGATAGAATTGAACACCTGGTGGGAACCGCAGTGGATTCCGATGCCTGCCGGGAGATACTTACCGCGCTGGAGTTCGGTGTTCAGAAAAACCATCAGGGGCTTATGGTGACTGTCCCGGGGCACAGGCCCGACGTTTCCCTGGAGGTGGACCTTATCGAGGAAGTGGCCAGGATGCACGGCTATGACCGGGTTCCCACCACCCTTCCCTACGGCCCCACCACCCAGGGGGCCAGGACCAGGGAGCAGTCCCTGGCCATGAAGGTCAAGGACACAATGGCGTCCCTGGGTTTTCGTGAAGTTATCACGTACAGTTTTACATCCCAGGAGGTTTTCAATAAAGTAAATCTGGCCCCGGAGAGTCCGCTGCGGAACGTACTGGCCCTGCAGAACCCGCTCAGCGAGGAGCATTCCGTGATGCGCACGGTGATGCTGCCCGGGTTACTGGAGGTGCTGCGCAGGAACGCCAACAGGAGGGTGACCAGTCTTTCCATTTTTGAGCTGGGTAAAGTGTACCTGTCCCGGGGGGACGCTCCTTTGCCGGAAGAGAAGCAGGTGCTGTCCGCCGCGGCAATGGGCGGCACCTCCAGGGGATGGAACAAACCTTCCCTGGAAAAGGATTTTTATTATATGAAGGGAGTGCTGGAGTCCCTGCTGGCTCAAGCCGGGATTTCGGGGACGTCATTCGAACCTTTCAAGGATGACCCTTCCTACCACCCGGGCCGCGCTGCCAGGCTGACCGCGGGAGAGCAATTACTGGGCGTGCTGGGGGAAGTACACCCCGATGTGGTGGAAAATTACGAACTTCCCGGCCGGGTGGTGGCCATGGAAATTGATTTCGGCATAATGGCCTCGCTGGCGGGAAAAGCCGGCAAATACAGGCAGATACCCCGTTTCCCCGGCATAGAGAGGGACCTGGCGGTGGTGGTTGAACTCCAGGTGCCGGTAAGGGAAATAATAGGGGTTGTCAAAAAATCCGGGGGCAATTTGCTTCGCCGGGTGGAGCTGTTCGACGTATATCAGGGCGAGCAGGTGCAGCAGGGCTTCCAGAGCCTGGCCTTTTCACTTACCTTCAGGGCGGAGGACAGGACCCTTACGGACGACGAGGCTGCCGGACTGATTAACACCATCCGGGAGAATCTGGCCAAAAAGTTTGGCGCGCAGTTAAGAAGTTAGTGTTAATTATGGGACTCCGGCAGGAATATGAAATCTTTTTGCAGAAATTAGCACTGTTAAACCCATGGGAGGTGGTTTCATGCCCGGTGAGGTTAACAGGGTGGTTGTGGATATTTTCGGCGTTCAGTACAATTTAAAGGGAGAGGAACCCGTAGAGCACCTGGAGGAACTGGCGTCCATGGTTGACAGGAAAATGAGAGAGATCAACTCCCGCAATCCCCGGCTGAATATGTCACAGGCGGCGGTGCTTGCCGCGCTTAATATTGCCGACGATTACCTGAAGCTTAAGGAAAGCGTCAATTTGGGGAAAGAGCCGCACCGGGAATCCGGCGGGGAATAAAATAATGTGTATTCCGGCTCTTCCTCTTCGGGGGAAGAGCTTAAATTTTACAGGAAAAGTGCTTTGAATTGCCGGGCAAGGCTATTCTTTAGGCCCGGGGGAAATGATAATAAGGAATGTACCCAAGCCGTACCTAATTTTTGTTTGAGGTGTTTATTTTGCACAATATGGAAATTGCCTGGTCTTTTTACGAGCTGGCAGATCTCCTGGAATTTAAAGGCGATGATTTTTTCAAGCTAAGGGCCTACCGCAACGCCGCCAAAACCATTGCCGGGCTGCCGGAGCCAGTGGAGAGGTTATACAGGGAAAAAAAGCTGGCAAAGGTGCCGGGTATAGGCAAAAACATACTGGCTAAAATTGGCGAGCTTGTGGCCACCGGAAAAATGGAGAAGCTGGAGAGGCTTCGCCGGGAAATACCCGGGGGAGTTCTGGAAATCATGGCTCTCCCGGGGGTGGGGGCAAAGCGGGCCAGTATATTTTACCAGCAGCTTGGGGCGGCCAGCCTCGACCAGCTGCTCCAGGCGGCCAGGGAGCACAGGATAAGAGCCCTGGCGGGTATGGGCGCTAAAACCGAGCTGGAGATAGTAAGGAATATTGACATACTGCGCAACCGGGCCGGCAGTTTTTTGCTGGGACTGGCAAGGCAGCTGGCGGATGAACTGACCGGGTTTATTAAAATGCTGCCGGAGGCCTTAAAGGTTGAGGTGGCCGGCAGCGTCCGCCGCTGGCGGGAGACCGTTGGCGATCTGGACATACTGGTGGCCTCAAGGGAGCCGGAACAGGTGCTGGACGCCGTGGCCCTTTATCCCAGGACCAGGGAAATACTGGAGAGAAAACGGAATATAATTAAAGTGGCCACCTGGTGGGGAATTCCGGTGGAAGTGGCGGTGGTGAGCCCGGAGCAATTCTGGTTCGCCCTGCTCTGGAACACCGGGAGTAAAAAACATCTGGAACAATTAATAAATTTGAGTCTGTCCAAGGGGTTTAAGCTGGAGCCCGGGGGGCTGTCCGGCAACGGACACCAGGCCCTCATCCCCCACTCCGAAGGCGATATTTACAGCCGGCTGGGCCTTCAGTATATCCCTCCCGAACTGCGGGAGGGCAGGGGCGAGGTGGAGCAGGCTGACGCCCACGCCCTTCCGGAACTCCTGGAAAACGGGGATATCAAGGGTGATTTGCACCTGCACAGCAACTGGAGCGACGGCGGCAATTCCATCGGGGAAATTGCGGCCCGGGCCAGGGAAAAGGGCTACAGCTACATTGCCGTGACCGACCACTCCCAGTCTTTGAAGATAGCCCGGGGGCTGACCCCGGAACGGCTGGAGGAGCAGTACGCGCTGATCGACGGGCTGAACGGAGAATATACCGACTTTACCGTACTAAAGGGAATTGAGGTGGACATACTGGCCGGAGGCGGGCTGGACTTGCCGGACCAGGTGCTGGAAACCGCCGACGTGGTGGTGGCCTCGGTGCACAGCGGCTTCAGGCAGGACCCGGAAACCATCACCTCCCGCATTCTCCAGGCTGTGGAAAGCGAACACGTGGATATAATCGGCCACCTGACCGGGAGAATGCTGGGACAGCGGGAGGGCTACGCCGTGGACGTGGAAAGGGTGCTGGAGGCGGCCGCCAGGCACGGCAAAATAATGGAAATCAACTCATCTCCGGACCGCCTGGACTTAAACGATGAAAATGTCCGGCTGGCTCGGGAATACGGGGTTAAGATAGCCATAAACACGGACGCCCACGACTTAAAGCGTCTGGACGAGATGGAATACGGCGTTGCCACCGCCCGGCGGGGGGGGCTGGAGTCCAGGGACGTGGTGAATACCCTGGAATTGCCGGAGCTGTTGAAAATTTTGCGCAGGTAGCGGGTAATAAAACCGCCGCGGCTATGCGGCGGACGTATTCCGGGACTTTTCAAGGGTTAATGATAAATTCCTTTTGGAGAATTGGTGAAAGACAGTGAAGCATATATTACCGAGGGAGTTTTACGCCAGGGATACCGTGCTGGTGGCAAAGGAACTTCTGGGCCACGTGCTGCTGCACGAAACTCCGGAGGGGGTGACAGCCGGGCGGATAGTGGAGGCCGAGGCCTACATCCAGGGCGACCCGGCCTGCCACGCCAGCCGGGGGATGACCCCCAGAAACAGGGTGATGTTCGGGCCTCCGGGGCATGCCTATGTATATATTATTTACGGTATGCATTTCTGTTTTAATATAGTCACGGCCCCCGAAGGGGTGGGAGAAGCGGTGCTCATACGGGCGCTGGAGCCGCTGGAAGGCATTCCGCTGATGAGGGAAAGGCGGGGGAAGGAAAGGCTTAAGGAGCTGTGCCGGGGCCCGGCCATGCTGGTGCAGTCCCTTGGTATAAGCAAAGAAAACAATGGCGACGATATGGTGGGAGGAAAGCTCACTGTCTGCCAGGGCGAGTTTATAGGCCGGGACAGAATTATCGCCACCACCAGGGTGGGCGTCACCCGGGGAGCGGAGCTGCCGTTCAGGTTTTATATAAAGGACAGCAGTTACATATCCCGGAAATAAAATTTAATGCCGCCCCAGGGCGTAAGAGGCGCGGTAGATAAAACATTTTAAAATATGGAGAGGAGAGAGGGAAGGATGAAGATAAGAGAAATATATGAACTGGTCATAGCCAAGGGCATGGAGAACGATCCCCGGGGTATTGACAAGGTTAAAAAACAGTTGGAGAAAGAAAAAAAGAAATACGAGGAAATGAAGGAAGAGGACAGGAAATATTACGACACCGACCGGCTGGCCAATCCATACACCGACACCCGGATTCTGGCGGGAGACCCGGAGAAGGAAGTGAAGTGCGCCCTGGTGGGCATAGATATGGAGGTGGGCGAGGTTCTGCTGGCCGACCGCCTGGTCCAGAGGGGCAGGCCCATAGATTTGATAATTTCCCATCATCCCGAGGGTAAGGCCATGGCCGCCCTGCATGATGTGATGCACCTGCAGGAGGACACCCTGGCCCAGTTCGGAGTGCCCGTCAACGTGGCCGAGGGTATAATGGCCCCCAGGATAGGCGAGGTGAAGAGGGCTCTTATGCCCCTAAATCACAACAGGGCGGTGGATGCGGCCAGGCTGCTGGATTTCGCCCTTATGAGCACCCATACCGTGGCGGACAACATGGTCAATACATATTTGCAGAAAAAAATCGATGACAGAAAGCCTGAAACACTGGGTGATTTGCTAAAACTATTGAAAGAGGAGCACGAGTACGCCGAGGCATCCCTGACCAGCGCCGGCCCCACCCTGGTGCTGGGTTCAAAGGAGCGCCGGGCGGGCAAAATAATGGTGGATATGACCGGGGGCACCGGCGGGTCCGAGGACGCCTACGCCAAGCTGTCCCAGGCGGGGGTGGGCACCCTGGTGACCATGCATATCGGCGAGAAGCACCGCAAGGAAGCTGAGAAAAATCACATCAACGTGGTTATAGCCGGGCACATGGCCAGTGATTCCCTGGGCATGAACCTGCTCCTGGACCAAATTGAGGCCGGTGGCGTTGAAATAATAGCCTGCGCCGGCCTGATAAGGCATAAAAGGGGCCGGAATTGAGCTGGTCCGGCTCTATTCCAAATGCCGGGCTTGAATTTTCGCTGAGGCCCCTAAACCTTTGATAAAGGAGATACCGGAATAACAACCATGAGAATAAGTTCGAAACCCGAACTGCTGGCTCCCGCCGGCGGACAGGAGGCCCTGGTGGCGGCGGTGGAAAACGGAGCCGACGCGGTGTATCTGGGCGGGCCTTTATTTAACGCCCGCCTGTCGGCGTCAAATTTTGACCGCGGGCAACTGGCCGGGGCGGTGGAGTACGCCCATGTCCGGGGCGTTAAAGTATATGTTACGGTGAACACACTGGTGGCGGATACCGAAATGGAATCCGCCTTAAAATTCCTGCATTACTTGCAAAGCATCGGGGCTGACGCCGCCATACTGCAGGATCTGGGGCTTGCCAGGCTGGTGAGGCGGGTACTGCCGGAACTTCCCCTGCACGCCAGTACACAGATGACGGCCCATAATTCTCCCGGGGTGCGGCAACTGCTGGAGGCGGGTTTTGACAGGATAGTGCTGGCCAGGGAAATGAGCCTTAAGGAAATCGAAGGGATCAAGAGTGCCACCGGGGCCGAGCTGGAGGCCTTTGTTCATGGGGCCCTGTGCATCAGTTACTCCGGCCAGTGCCTGCTGTCCAGCATGATCGGGGGAAGGAGCGGCAACAGGGGGCGCTGCGCCCAGCCCTGCCGGATGCAGTACGAACTGGTGGGCGGGCGGGGCAGGACCCTTGCCGGTTACAGCCCGCCCGGGGAATACCTTTTAAGCCCCAGGGATCTGAACATCAGCCGGCACCTGCCGGAATTGATAAAGGCCGGAATCAATTCCTTCAAAATCGAGGGCCGTATGAAACGGCCGGAATACGTGGCCACCGTGGTGAGGATTTACAGGAGACTTTTGGACCGGGCCCTTTCCGGCGGGCCTTATTCCGTAAGCGAAGAAGAGAACAGGGATTTGGCCCAGATATTCAACAGGGATTTTTCCAGCGGGTACTTTTTCGGCCGTCAGGGCGCCGCAATGATGAGCTACAAACGCCCCAACAACCGGGGCGTCAGGCTGGGCAGGGTAAAAGGGTATAACCGGGACGACCGGCTGGTGGAAATCGCCCTGGAGGAGCCCCTGCGCAAAGGGGACGGGCTGGAAGTATGGGTTACGGAGGGCGGCCGGGTGGGCTTTGAGGTGGGCGACATATTTCTGGGGGGCGCCAGGGTGGATAAAGCTCCTGCCGGAGCCTCCGTGAAATTGTCCGTCCCCGGCAAGGTAAAGCCCGGGGATAGAGTTTTTAAAACCCACGACGCGGAGCTCATCGAAGAGGCCAGGAGGACTTTTACAACCCCGGGCGGGGTTAAAAAAATTCCCCTGCGCTTTACGGTTCAGGCCGGAATTGGCCTGCCCCTGCAGCTTACGGTGGAGGACGGGCAGGGGGGCAGGGCGGCGGCGGCCACCCCTTCCCCGGGGCAGCCCGCCAAAAAACGCCCGCTGGACAGGGAATTTCTGCTTAACCAGCTGGGCAGGCTGGGAAACACACCCTTTGCCCTGGGAGAGCTTGACGCCGATATCCGGGATGAGGTAATATATCCCGTCAGTGAAATTAACGAGGCCCGGAGAGCGGCCCTGGCGGAACTGGAGAACCGGCTGCTGGAATCCCGCCGCAGGCCGCCCCTGGAAAAGGCGGCCTTTGAAAAACGGCTGAAGGCATCGGGCCTGTACCATGAAAAACACCGGGAGGGCAAAGGAAAGACCCTGCTCTCGGTGTCCGTGGGAGATATGGCCTCCCTCAAAGCCGCGGTGGAGGCCGGGGCGGATGCCGTGTATTTCGGCGGAGACAATTTCCGCACAAAGCCGGTTGTAAAAAACAGCCACCTGGCAGAGGGATTGAATTATTGCAGGGAGCGGGGCGCGGCTTTTATATTTTCCACTCCCAGGATTACCGCAGACGCGGACCTGGAGCAAATTCTGCGCCGCCTGGAATTCCTGGCGGGGCTCTCCCCGGACGGGGTGCTGGCGGGCAACTCCGGCATATTGAGGCTTGTAAGGTCTCATTTTCCGGATATCAGGGTGGTGTCCGATTTCGGATTCAATGTGTTCAACCGGAGTTCTTTGGAGTATCTGCTGGAGCTGGGCTGCGCCAGGGTTACCCTGTCCCCGGAATTAACCATGGAGCAGGTGGGGAAACTGGCCCCGTATCCTTCGGAGGTGCTGATGCAGGGAGCCGTGGAGCTGATGATTTCAGAATACTGCGCCGCCGGCAGCCTGCTGGGGGAGTCGAAAAAAACTGAAAACTGTCCGGGTCCGTGCAGGGGTAACAGTCTTTCCTTAAGGGACAGGACCGGCGCGGAATTTCCGGTGGAAACCGATAATTATTGCAGAATGCACATTTTTAATTCCCGGGATCTGTGCCTTATAGAGGACGTGGAAGGGCTGTCCGCCCTTGGCCTGGAATATCTGCGCATAGAGGCCCGGCGGGAATCACCGGAGTACGTGGCGGAGGCCGTCAGGGCCTACCGGAGGGTTATGGACCAGGGAGGCGGCGCCCGGGAGCGGCAGGCCGCCCTGGCCAGGGAAGCCCTGATTCGTCTCAGCCCCCAGGGAATTACCAAGGGGCACTATTACAGGGGAGTACTGTAAGGCTTCCGGCCGGGGCGCCGCGAAGGCGTTCCGCCACACCTTTACACCGCGCCCGCCAAAGGGTATTTTGCATATATTTAAGGATAGTTGCTACTCAGTCAGTTTTACATCGGGCCATCCATGGGCTTGATAGCAAAATCAAAAGGGGAAGTACCGATGGAGGAAAGAACACTAAAAAGGCTGGAATACGATAAAATTCTTGAGCAGCTGGCTGGATACTCGGTGTCCCCCCTGGGCCGGGAAAAAGCCCTGGAACTGGCGCCCTCCACAAACATCGACGCCATAAGCCGGTGGCAGGCGGAGACCACCCAGGGCAGGGAACTCCTGCGGCTGGAGCCCACCGCCGAGGTGGGCGGCTGGTATGATGTCCGCCGGCAGGTGGAGCAGGCCCGGCGGGGCCTGGTGCTTGAACCGGAGGAACTGCTGGCCGTGGGCAGGACACTCACCGCCGGGCGCAGGGTTAAAAAATTTCTGCTGGAGAGGCAGGAAAAATACCCTCTGCTTTATGAAATAGGCGTCGACCTGGGCCTTTTCGGGGAACTGGAGCAGAGAATAAACGAATCGATACTTCCCGGCGGGGAGATAGCCGACCGGGCTTCTTCGGCGCTGTCCCAGATCCGCAGGAGCCTTGTAAACCTGCAGGCCCAGATTAAGGCCAGGCTGGAGAATATAATCCGCTCCCCGGCCTATCAAAAATATTTACAAGACCCCATAGTAACCATCAGGGACAACCGCTATGTGGTTCCGGTGAAGCAGGAATACAGATCCGAGGTGCCCGGAATTATTCACGACCAGTCCGCCAGCGGGGCGACCCTGTTCATCGAGCCCATGGCGGTGGTGGAGGCCAACAACGAAATACGCCGGCTGCAGGCCGCGGAGAAGCAGGAGATTGCCAAAATTTTAGCCGAACTTTCAGCCGGGGTGGCCTCCCGGGCGGATGACCTTTCCGCCAGCCTGGAGGCCCTGGGCAGGCTGGACCTGATAATGGCCAAGGCCAGGTACAGCCTGAAGCTGAATGCCTGGGAGCCTCAGATGCTGCCGGGCACCCGGCTGGACATAAGGCAGGGCAGACACCCCCTGCTCAGCGGGGATGTGGTTCCCGTAAGCATTCACCTGGGCAGGGATTTCAATACCGTGATTATAACAGGCCCCAATACCGGGGGTAAAACGGTGACCCTGAAAACCGTGGGGCTGCTTACCCTGATGGCCCAGTCCGGCCTGCACATACCCGCCGGGCCCGGCACCGGAACGGGTATATTCAGGGAGGTATTTGCCGATATAGGGGATGAGCAGAGCATAGAGCAGTCCCTGAGCACCTTTTCATCCCACATGAAGAATATAGTGGGCATAATCGCGGGGGCGGGACCGGAAAGCCTTGTGCTGCTGGATGAGCTTGGAGCAGGCACCGACCCCGCCGAGGGAGCCGCCCTGGCCCAGGCCATACTGGAAAGACTTCATTCTTCCGGGGCCAAAACAGTGGCCACCACCCATTACAGTGAATTGAAAAATTTTGCCTACTCCACCGACGGTGTGGAGAACGCCAGTGTTGAATTCGACCCGGTTACCTTAAGGCCCACCTACAGGCTGCTGATAGGCAGGCCCGGTCGCAGCAACGCTTTTGAAATTGCCTCCAGGCTGGGGCTGAATCCCGGCGTGGTGGAAAGGGCCAGGGAATTTGTGGGGGTTGAGCAGGTTAAGGCGGCGGAGCTGATGAATAACCTGGAAAGGGAAAGACAGCAGGCGGAGAGGGACCGGGAAGAGGCGGAAAAGCTTCGCCGGGAGGCGGAAGTCCTGCTGGCCCGTTACCGGGAAATGGAGCAAAACCTCATCCAGCGCCGGGAAACCGTGCTGGATAAGGCCCGGGAAGAGGCCCGGGTGCTGGTAAGAAACGCCAGGCTGGAAACCGAGGAGACAGTCCGGGAGCTGAGAGAAAGGATTTCCAGCGATGCCGCCCGGGAAAGGGAAATGGGCATACACCAGGCCCGGCAGAAATTAAAGGAAATGCAGGGCAGGATTTATGCCAAGGCACCGTCCCCCAAGAGCAAGCCCTCCGGCATCAGGCCCGGGGATGTAACCCCCGGGCAGGAAATTTTTCTTCCCAAATACAACCAGAAGGGGTTCGTGCTGGCGGCGCCGGACGGTGATCAGGTGCATGTCCAGGTGGGTATAATCAAAGTAAACGTTCCCCTTTCCGAAATACAGGTTGTGGAGACCAGGGCCGCCGGCGGGGGATGTTCCCAGGTGGGGGCGCTGGTATCCGGCAAGGCCAGGGAAGTTTCCACAAAGCTGGACTTGAGGGGAATGACCTTTGACGAAGCCTGGCCGGAAATAGAGAAATACCTGGACGACGCTTATCTGGCAGGCCTGCCCAAGGTTTACCTGGTGCACGGGAAGGGAACCGGAGCCCTGAGAACCGCGGTTCAAAGAGAACTAAAGGGACACCACAGGGTGAAGACCTTCCGGCTGGGGGACATGGGCGAGGGCGGTATGGGAGTAACAGTGGTGGACCTGAAATAACTGCGACAGGGGACGGTTCTCGGGTGTCGCAAAATTTGGTTTTAAGGATTGTGGGTTTTCAAAAAGTATGGGACTGTAATCAAAAAATTTGGGACTGAGAAAACTGCTGGAAGGATGGACGGAGTAGCCAGGTGACGCTACTTCGTCCGAGGAGTACAATTATAAACAACATCGAACAGGCCTTTTTGATTTTATAAGCATTTTGTCAACATTTTGCGGTACCAGTATGACTTACCGGGTTCAAGTCCGGCCTAAAGAAACTAAAACGTTGGGTAGTAGGTCAGGAACTGGCCGAATCGATGCCTGGGGAGTTAGGCCCACTGGAGCTTACAATGAACCAGGAAGCTCCGTGACTTTGCTTATGCTCTTGGAAGCCCCTTCCTAAAGCGTTAGCGAAGGGAGGGCAGTTCACACATTGCTTGTGTGTTCTTCCAGTGGTAAAGCTACCGGTCGGGTTTGCCGTACAGTTTGTTCCCTTAGCTTCACCAGGCGGGGGATTTGCTTTTCCTCTTATCCATCAACAGGTTGAACCGGAGCATCTTCTCGTTGATCTTCTTCCTCAGCCCGGTCTTTTCTTCATCCCCATAGCAGCAGTCCAGATGTTTTTGCAGCGAGACGATATCCTTTTGCAGTTGTAGTTCCTCGGGCAGAATGCCGGCATTCTTGAGAATAACATAGGCCGCCCGCAGTTCCTGGGGCACAGAGGAAAGGTCATCCAGGCGCAAAGGCTTCCCCTGGCCGGGAAGATTTTCGAACTCGCCATTCCTTATGGCTTCCCTTATCTTTTCTTCGGCGATGCGGCTGAAAATCTCCAAGGCTGTCACCCTTTCGAAAATGTTTACCAAATTAATGGAATCAAACGATAACGTGTTTTTAAGCAATAATTCTTGTACCCGGGAAGGTCCCGCAGCAGCACTTCTTCCTCGATTATTATTCTTATTACATTTAATGGTATACAGAGAAGAAAAGGTATTATTGCCCAGTAGGAACCCAGCGCAAGAGGGGTGAACAACAGCATTAACAACAGCCCCACGTACATCGGATGGCGAACAATGGCGTAAGGTCCGGTTGTTATGACCTGTTGTTCTTTTTCCACCTGGATGATAGTTGAAGCATAGCTATTTTCCTTAAAAACAAAGAAAATGAACAGATAGCCCAAGAAAACAATGGCATTCGCCGCAATGATCATCCAAACAGGCACATTTGACCAGTGAAAACGGTAATCAAGGCCGGGAACCAGGTAACCTGCTAAATAAAAGTTTAAAAAGGCCGGGACCTTTCTTGTATTTTCCTTTTCCCTTAACTTCGTTCGTCTGGATAAAAGCCCGGGGTTTTTCTTCAGAAAATAGACAGTAATAAAAAGTGTCATTGCAGAGAATTCAAACCAATAAATCCATGCCTCCCAATACTTAAACGAACCTGCCGGAAGAAATAAGACAGCTCCCAGCACAATCATAATAATTAACGGCATAAGAATAGTTTTAAACCTGGACATGTTGCCTTCCATAGAAGTGCCTCCTCCTCTCTCCATTCCATCTTGGCTGTCAACAGTATTTGCTTTATGATCCGGGTCCTTTAATACCGCCGGGATGTTCATGGCCGCCGGTAATCCAGGATGGTACTGGTGAACCATGCTTTTCAAACCCTCAGGGTTTGGAATTAAGATACTTTTCAAGGAGCTGCTTATGTTTCATTTGAGCCGGCGAAAGAACACGGGATACCATCCCATTGAGTAAGCCGTCATGTTTCGGTCTCGGCTTATTGCACAACATCTCCTCCAACTGAGGTATGCTTTTGATAAACTCCGCGGATTCCCGGGCAAGGGTTTCAATTTCCGGATCATCCTCGTCCAGATGGGCCAGCCTGGCAAGACGCGCTCCAAAATTCAAAGAGGTCTGATAGTGCTCAGGGTGCGCTTTAAAATACTCGGCCAGGGTTTGATAAGTATCCTGATAATCACCCCACCGGAAATCATCCATGATGCTGCGCAGCTTCTGCTGCTGGTCGAAGAGTTCCGGGCAGGTTCGGGCATATTTTTCAATTTGATCCGGCCCCAGTATCTCTGTGAGCATTTGAAAAGAAGGGGAGCCGCAAACATCCTCATCTAGGTGCGCCAGGTCTTTATCCAGCAAAGCTTCGATCCTTGCAACCCGCTCTTCAAGGCTTTTTATCTGGTTTAGAAGCTCAACCTGCAAGGACTGCAAGGCTTCCCGTAAAGTTCGTTTATTTTGTGTGTCTCCCAGCATTTCTTTGATACGTGTCAGATCCATACCCAGGGATTTTAAGCGTTTGATTAACCGCATACGGGAAAGTTCCACCGGCCCGTATAAACGGTATCCCCCCGGAGAGCGCTCCGGTTCTTGCAGTAAACCAATTTTGTGGTAATAGAGAATGGTTTTTAAAGTAGTTCCGGTTAATTTAGCAAAATCGCTTATTTTTAATCGATTCTCCACCGCTATCCCACCTTTTTAACCAGTATAAACCCCGCCCTAAGGGTCGAGTCAACCCATTGCAACGGCCGGAGAAATGCGACAGGGGACGGTTCCCGGGTGTCGCAAAATTTTAAGGATAGTAATGCATGGCTATCCAGCCCTGTTTTGATAGAGCATGGAAAATAAAACCAGTGATAGATACTGGTTTTATTTTTTGGAACAGCTTGTTCGTTATATTACTTGTCTTAATATTAGAAATATTTTATAATGTTATGTAAATTCATAATAATATTACGGAGAGTGATGAGAAAGGATTTGCGGCTGTGTTGTCTGGTTTCCGTCAGTTAATTAATTAAAGGAGAGTGTTTTGAGAAATGATGCAACACCCGTTACTGCTTCACACCATGCTGGAGAGGGCCAGAAATGTATTTCCTAAAAAAGAGATCATATCCAGGGATTATTCCGGAATGTTCAGGTACAATTACGGCGAATTTTACGTGCGGGTTTGCAGGCTTGCCAATGTGTTGCAAAAACTGGGTGTCGGTAAAGGTGACAGGGTGGGCACCCTGGCCTGGAACAACCACCGCCATTTGGAGCTGTATTTTGCCATTCCCTGTTCCGGCGCTGTTTTAAATACCTTAAACCTTCGCCTGTTTACGGAACAGTTGATTTATGTAATAAATCACGCCGAGGACAAGGTTATTTTCGTGGATGAGGATCTGATTCCCCTGCTTGAAGGAATCAAGGAACAGCTTACCACGGTTAAAAGCTATGTGATTATGACGGACAAAAAGGAATTGCCGCAGACTTCCCTTTCCCCGGTATATTCCTATGAGCAGCTTTTGGCCGAGGCCGGAACGGAATACATATTCTCCAGGGACGTTGATGAGGAAACGGTGGCGGCCATGTGCTACACCACCGCCACCACAGGCAATCCCAAGGGGGTAATGTATACTCACCGGGCGCTGGTGCTGCATTCCCTTTCCGAGTGCATGCCGGACGCCCTGGGGCTTTCCGAATCCGATGTGATAATGCCGGTGGTGCCCATGTTCCACGTGAATGCCTGGGGACTTCCCTTTTCCGCCACCTGGGTGGGGGCCACCCAGGTATTTGTGGGATCCCGGCCGGACCCCAAGGTGCTCTGCGACCTGATGCAGAATGAAAAGGTTACCATAACCGCGGGGGTGCCCACCATATGGATGGGTGTTTATGCCCTGATTAGCAAGCAAAACTATGATTTAAGCAGCCTGAGGAAAATAATAAACGGCGGTTCCGCCTTGCCGGAGGCGCTGCTGAACGGCTACAGGGAAAAGCTGGGCCTGGATATAACCCATGCCTACGGGATGACCGAAACCACCCCCCTGGTGCTGAGCTGCCAGTTAAAGGCCTATATGAAGGACTGGCCGCAGGATAAGAAAAACAAAATACTGCTAAAACAGGGTACCATTGTACCCGGACTGGAAATGCGGGTTATCGACGATATGGGCAACGATGTGCCCAGGGACGGTAAAACCATGGGCGAGCTGGTACTGCGGGGCCCGTGGATTACCAGTGAATATTACAAGGATCCCGAGCGCAGCAAGGAGGTAATAACCCCCGACGGCTGGTTTAAAACCAACGATATAGTCACCATTGACGAAGAAGGCTACGTGCAGGTGGCTGACAGAACCAAGGACCTGATTAAGAGCGGCGGGGAGTGGATTTCCTCGGTGGACCTGGAAAACGCCATCATGTCCCATCCGGCGGTGGCAGAGGCCGCTGTCATCGCCATTCCCCACGATAAATGGGACGAGCGTCCGATGGCTTGCGTGGTGCTTAAACCGGACCGGACAGAAAATGTGTCCGAGCAGGATATTCTGGACTTTCTTGATGGTAAAATAGTGAAATGGTGGATGCCCGACAGGGTTGTATTTATTGATGAGGTGCCTAAAACCAGCGTGGGCAAATTTGACAAAAAGGTACTCCGCCAGCAGTACACCGGCAGGTAGTGCGGACCGTTTCAACGGCGTTTGTTAAAGTTTTTAAATTAAGCGCCGATATCAATTAGTAAAGGCAGGCTTAGAAAAACCCCCGCCAAGGGGGCTGTTGAAAAACTGCATTTTGCATTAAGAGCGTCTGAAAACTCATGAAGTTCAAGGGTTGTCAGACGCTTTTCCTTCCGGAATATTAGTTCGGCACCCGAAGAAAGGCTGATATATTTGGAGCCCCGCCATTTTAAAGTCCGGTTTAAAAATAAATTTGCCGATTTGTTTCCCGTGGTCCCCGGGGAAGACAGGGAGATTATTGCAAGGACCTTAACTTATGCAAATATTTACCGGCTGCGTATCATTGCCTGGCTCTTAATTGCCTTTACCCTGATACTCATTTTTATTCAACTGGTATATACAAAAAAAGTCCACCTGGCGCAGGCCCTTGAAATAGCTCCGTATGTGATGCTGATAAGAATCATATTACTGGTGGTCTCCGCAGCTTTTTTAATCATGTCCGGGAAACCGGAATCACCCCATGCCATTACCCGCCGCCATTATTTTTGCGAGTCCTGGTTTGTACTGGCAAATCTCATTGGGTACGCGATTTTATCCGGTCTTATACAGTCCGCGGGACCTGGCATAGCGTCTTCATATCTTATGGCGATCCTGGTTTCCGCCGCATTTTTGTATATAAATTTGGCGAAGAGTTTTTTTATTTATACCGTGGCCTGGTCGGTCTTAAGCATAATGGTCTGGTGTTTTCAATACAATTGGGTTGTGGCCTTTTCGGCATTTCTCAATGGCAGCTTTATGACCGTTATAGCTCTGGTTGTATCACGTATAATATATGCCGGCAGGGTTAAGGATTTTCTAAATCAGAAGACCATTGAGCTGCAGAAAGATAAGCTGGCCGCATCCAATAAGATGTTCAAACGCCTTTCCTACCTGGATTCCCTAACCAATATCCCCAATAGGCGATACTTTGACGAGTTTTTCTCCAGAGAATGGAAACGCGCTGTTCGGCAGCGTGAATTATTAAGTTTAATCATGGTGGATATCGATCAGTTTAAAATGTTTAACGATACTTATGGACACCAGGCCGGAGATGATATTCTGGTTCAGGTGGCTACCGCCTTAAGCAATATTGTTAAGCGCCCGGGTGATTTAGTCGCCCGCTACGGGGGCGAAGAATTTTCCGCCATTCTGCCGGACACGGATATAGCCGGCGCCCGGCGGATTGCCGGCCGCATGCGCCAGGTAGTTGAGGAGTTAAACATTAGCCACCCCCGCACCCCAACCGGACATTTGACCATCAGCCTTGGCGTGGCCTGCGTGCGGCCCTGCTCCGGCGAGTTGCCGGAAAATATTATTGAAGCCGCCGATAAGGCTCTTTACCGGGCCAAAAAGGCCGGGGGCAACCAGAGTAACTGGACAGACTTAAATAAGCCGTAAGTTGAAAACAGGCAGGCTTTGCAAAAATCACCACCAGGAACCCCGGCAGTGCCCTGAAAAACTCCAGCCCGCCCCGGGGCGACTCGGTTACCCGGAAAACATCCGAAATGTAGTTATTGAAAGTAGGGTCGTAGAGGCCGGTGTAAATCCCCAGAAAAAACCCCGATAAACAGAAAAGAAAGAAATCCTTTTCTTTTCCTTTTAGTTTATTGATTAGCATTTATGCTCGGTTTCTATTGGGAGAAGTGAGAGGTTGGAGGCGGGATACCTGCGGGAATTTGCGCTACGCAAATCCCTTCTATTCCCGCTTCTCACTCAGGGCAGGCGCTGCAGGCGGAAAACCCGGGGCAGCTTTTTTAAATTTCTTTCCCTGTCACGGGAATCTTCCTGCACCAATCTGTAAATTTTATCATTCTTCAGCAGTTCCCGCCAGACTTCGGTCACGGTGTCAATAAAATCTTTTCTTAAGGGGAAATCCTTTAGAATAAGAGGGCACCGGTAGGGCAGTTTCATGGTTTCGTGTATAATAAGCAGGCTGCCGTCCTCCAGCAGGTGCGGCGCCAGGGGAAACAGGCGGCAGCTTAAAGGGCGGGCCTTTCTTGGGCAGGGAGGAGCGCATTTAACAAAAAAAACCGGGTATTCCCAGTTATCGGGGAAGTCGTACAACCCGGGGTCATGTCTTTCATATTCCAGCCACGGCTCATCGCCGCTGAACATTACCTCCTCCCCGGGAAAGAGGTACATGCCCAGGGCTTTATTGCCATGGGGCCGGCAGCACACGCTGCCGCATAACTCTCCGCAGTCCTTATCCAGCGGAGTGACGTTTTCAGTTATTTGGTAAAGATACTTATAGTCCGGCATGCTTAATACAGCTATCTCCAATTTTAACTTTCCCGCCGGAAAGTCTCCATTCCGAGCCTTCCTTACCGGCGAAGCGAGGGCGAAGGGGGGTGTTTTACAGGGCGTTTAACCCCAGCATCATTTTCTTTACCTTTTCAGTTATGTCGCTGAAAAAAAACTCCAGGTCGCTTTCCACCCACTGGGCGGCCTCGTCTATTAGCCTTGCCACCCTGGGCAGGTTTATTCTGATTCGGTGTTTGTAGTACATTTGGAAGTCATATTTGCGGGCCAGGGATTCCGGGGTGGATTTTTCCAGGTCTATATAGTCCGGAAAATGGGCAATACGGCCGTAAAAGGGCAACGGATCCCGGCCGAAAAAAGCTCCGGACTGCCGGCCTATTTCATCTATTAATTCCCCGTTGTCAAAGGCCTGGCGCAGTATTTCACCATAGGGCCTTTTCTGGCTTACATGCAGCTCAATACCCATTTCCACGATGTTGTGCGCCTTCCACCAGCCCATTTCACCGGGTATATTGCAGGCCTCAATGGTGGGATCTATGAAACGCCGCCCTTTTTCGAAACAGTATCCCCTCTCATAGGGGGGGTTTTTCTCGTCCCCGTAGTAATCCAGCCCGTCCGGCTCCACGCCGTGGGTTATATTGCCCCTGGCGAAGTCAATCATGACAGCATCGTGGCGCATAAAGTCCAGCAATTCCCTGCCGCTGCTGTGGGAGATGTCTCGGTTAACCCCTGCGCCGATAGCCATATCCGGGAAGATGCTGCCCAGGGCGACAGCGTCATTTAACTTTCCCAGCACCCTCTCGGCAAAGTAAACGTGGGTTTGCGGAAACAAATAATATACCTCCCGTCATGCATAATATTTATTGTTCGACGGCCGGCCGGTCCTTCCTGCGTGGTACGGCCAAATATAAAAAATCCTCAGAAGCCATTGACCTGGAACAGATGTTCTGCTATTATAACGATAGAACATATGTGCGGAAGGGAAGGGTGGTAAAAATGTCTACGGCAAGCCAGACAAAAATATTCAGCGGTGATTTTAAAATAAGGTGGTCCTTCAACCTTTATCCCAATTCCGCCGCAAAGCGGGGCAGAGCCGGGATATTGTTGCAAAACGTATATTTGCCGGAGGCCGTTCAAAAACAAGCATGGCGCGAAAGGCAAAGCCGGGCGGCGGTTTATTCCTCAACCGCGGCGGACAAAGCTGTGCGCTGGCTGGAAAAAGAAGATTCTTCCACTGTAAAGGCCGCCTGCTATTCGTTTTTTTCCCTGACTGCCTTATATATCGGGGGACACCTGGTTAAGGCGCTATTTAGTTAACAATACAATAGTTTAATATTATGTTAATAATAGAAAATCCTTGCACCTGGTGCAAGGATTTTCATTTTAAGACAGCTTCAATATTCCCATTCAAATTGTCCCACTTCCGGCTGGCCTGCCATGGCGTCCTTCATTATCCCGGATATTTCCTCCAGCCGGGCGGGGGTTTTGGCTTCACAGCGGGCCACCAGCACGGGTTGGGTATTTGAGGCTCGCACCAGTCCCCAACCGTCTCCGAAAAGAACCCTCACACCATCTACGTCAATCACTTCGTACTTGTCCCGGAAATAGTCCTGCAGCCGTTTAACCACGTTAAATTTAACGCCGTCCGGGCAGGGCACCCTGGTTTCCGCAGTGGAGTAGTATTTGGGCAGGTCTTTGACACTGGCTGACAGGGGGCGGCTGGAGTTGGACATCATTCTCAGGAGTCTGCCGGTGGCATAGAACGCGTCGTCGTATCCGTAATACTCGTCGGCAAAGAACATGTGGCCCGACATTTCTCCGGTGAACGGGGCGTTTAACTCTTTCATTTTGGCCTTGATTAGTGAATGCCCGGTTTTATAGAAAACAGGTTTTCCGCCTAGGCGCCGGACCTCGTCCACCAGGGTCTGGGAGCACTTTACTTCTATGATTGCCGGGGCTCCGGGGTGTTTGGAAAGTATTTCCGGCCACATCAACGCCATAAACTGATCCCCCCAGATGACCTCTCCCGTATCATCCACAACCCCTATGCGGTCAGCGTCCCCGTCGAAGGCCACTCCCACATCCGCCTTTTCCGACAGCACTGTTTTAATGAGTCCCTGCAAATTTTTCCTTTTTACCGGGTCCGGATGGTGATTTGGAAAATCCGGGTCAGGCTCGCAGAAAAGAGGCACCACGTCACAATACCAGGATTTTACTATATCCTGGGCAAAGTAGGAGGCCGTGCCGTTGCCGCAGTCAAGCACAACTTTGAGTTTTTTATTCCCCAGCGAGATTTTTTCCTGGAGCATTTGTTTGTAATCCGGTACCGGATCCCTGGAGGAAATTTGGCCGGTCCCGGTTTCAAAATCACCGGTTTCGATCAGCCGGCGCAGGCTCTGTATTTCCTCCCCATGGATAGTGGCGGGCCCCAGTGCTATTTTAAAGCCGTTATCCTCCGAGGGGTTATGGCTGCCGGTGATCATCACTCCCGCTTCAATTTCGTATTTTACCCTGGCGTAATAAAATATGGGCGTTACCACTGTGCCGATATTGATAACATTGCACCCGGTGGAGAGCAGTCCTACGGTAATGCTTTCACTGAGCCTGGGGGAGCTCCGGCGGTTGTCCATGCCTACCAGAACATCCGTTAGCCCTTTTCTGCGCACGGTGGTACCAAAGGCCTTTCCCAACAAAATAACGGTTTCATTTGTCAGATCACGATCGGCTTCTCCCCGGATGTCATATTCTCTGAATATATTTGCATTAACCTGCATATACTCTCCCCCTGTCTATTTTGTTTGCAAATACCATTACATTCCTTTTTTGCCAATATGCATTTTATACGCCATATTAATGTCTTATCCTTCCGTGAGATAATATTTTTTATAGTGCAGATAAACGCCGTCGTTGATATTAGTCAATGCGGCATCCGCTCGGTGGTTTTGTCAAGCCGCCGGAAGCTATAAGCGGGAATTACATGGTGGCTCTGGATATTTTTTGGCGGGCAGGATAATTTTATGCATATTCCCTACTGTGAAAGGGCTGTTTTGTGACGGGAGCGGACTTTTGGCCGATTCCGGGGAATATTAAGCAAAGTTGGCAAATATAAAGGAACAGTCTGTTTTTCGTCGAAAATTTACTCTAAATACTAAAGGTGCAGCTACGATAATAAGGCGGTGAAATGCGGAAGTGCCTAGGTTGATAGCGGATTTACACGTTCACACCACTGCTTCCGACGGTTCCGACGCTCCGGAAACAGTGGTTGTTAAGGCTGCCGCCCTTGGCCTGGCGGCTCTGGCCATAGCCGATCACGATACCCTGGAAGGAGTGGAGGAGGCTATTTTGGCCGGCGCCAGGCACGGTGTGGAGGTGCTGCCGGCAATTGAACTGGGAAGCCAGCTTGGAGACAGGGAGGTTCACATGCTTGGCTATCTGGTAGATACCGGCCATAAGGAGTTTTTGGACCGCCTGTCTTTTTTTCGCGATTCCCGCCTGAAAAGGGCGTTTAGAATGGTGGAAAAGCTGCAGCGGCTGGGGATTGACCTGAAACTTGAAAGGGTCCTGGAGATAGCGGGCCAGGGCTCCGTGGGAAGGCCGCACATAGCCAGGGCTCTTCTGGAGGCCGGAGCGGTGGAATCAATGGGGCAGGCCTTTGAAAAATACATAGGCAACGGAAAGCCGGCTTTTGAGCCCAGATATAAATGTTCCCCCTCCGAGGCGGTGCGCATCATTCGCAGTGCCGGGGGAGTGGCGGTTTTTGCCCACCCGGGGATGGCCGGCTGTGATCAGATTATTCCTTCCCTGGCCAAGGAAGGGCTGCAGGGCCTGGAAGTATACCATCCGGCCCACGACAGCGCGGTCAGTGAGCATTACGCCAGGATTTGCCGGCAGTGGGGACTGCTGGCCACCGGGGGATCGGATTACCACGGAAGCAGCCACCGGGAGCACAATATGCTGGGTGAGGCAACCGTTGATTATAATGTTGTCCTTGAACTAAAAAAATTGGCGGGCCGGTTCTGATAATTATCAGGAGCAAAAGGCCGGCTGCCTGCCGCTGAAATTTACCGTTTTTATATCGCTAACAGCCTGTAAGACCCCGTCCTTAAAGGCAGGGGATAAGGCTCGCTTATATTTTCAGACGTTATAATTAGACCTTTAATTAATTGTCAAGGGGGAGTAAGGCATGCGCACCGCGGATCGCGTTGACGGGCTGGGTTCGGCCATATTTAACGAAATGGAAGTGTTGAAAAAGAAGGTGGAGTCACGGGGGATTACGGTTATTAATCTGGGGGTGGGAACCCCGGACCGGCCTCCGGCTCCGCATATAATTGAGGCCATGCACAGGGCCCTGGACAATCCCCGGAATTACGTTTACCCCCTGGAGGGCATGCCCGAGCTTTACCGCGCCCTGGCCGGCTGGTACCACAGGAGGTTCGGGGTTCAGCTGAATCCGGACAGCGAGGTTCTGGTGCTGATGGGGTCCCAGGACGGGCTGGCCCACCTGGCCATGGCATATATTAATCCCGGGGACATCGCCCTGATCCCGGACCCGGGTTATCCCATATACTCCTGCGGGATAAGGCTTGCCGGGGGGGAGGTATATCCCCTGCCGCTTCTGGAGAAAAACTCTTTTTTGCCGGATCTGGAGGCTGTTCCGGAGGATGTGGCCCGGCGGGCGAAATTGATCTGGCTGAACTACCCCAACAATCCCGTGGCGGCCAACGCGGACAGGAATTTTTTTGAAAAGGCGGTGGCCTTCGGCAGGAAATATGACATACTTGTCTGCCACGATGTGGCTTATTCGGAATTGGCCTACGACGGCTTCAAACCCATGAGTTTTCTGGAGGTGCCCGGGGCCAGGGAGGTGGGAATAGAGTTTTATTCCCTGTCCAAAACATACAACATGGCCGGTTGCAGAATAGGTTTCGCGGTGGGCAACAGCACGGTGCTGGAGGCTCTGGGAAGGGTTAAGAGCAATATAGATTACGGCGTTTTCCGGGTGGTGCAGGAGGCGGGCATCGCAGCGCTGGAGGGACCCCAGGATTGCGTGGAGGAAAATGCCAGGACCTACCAGAGGAGAAGGGATATATTGGTGGACGGTCTGGCCGGACTGGGCTGGAATATGCCCAAGCCCCAGGCGTCCATGTTTGTATGGGCCCCGCTGCCTCCTGGATATGATTCTTCCTGGAAGTTCTGCCTGGAGATGCTGGACAAGGCCGGTGTGATATTTATCCCGGGGGTGGCCTTCGGGGACAACGGGGAAGGGTATGTCAGGATAGCCCTGGTGCAGGAGGAAGCCATTCTTGAAGAAGCGGTTAAACGCATGGCAAATGCATTTAACTTCAGGGGCAGGTAAACATTAACCATCGCCCCGCCGCAAGCCGCAAAAGTCTAACCTACGCCCTGAAAGCATATATTATGAACATACACGGGATTTCAGGGGTGGTTGAATTATGAACGAATTTTATGAAACCGATTACTGGCAGAAAAGGGCCAGGGAACTGGAAGAAAAGGTGGAACAGCTGCGTTTGAGCAGAAGAGTGCTGATGAATCTAATAGAAAAACTGGAAAAAGAAAAGGCCAATCTTACCAGCAGGCTGGAAAAGGAAAATAAGAAACTGCACTGCGCCAATTACCGGTATGCCCGCTGGCTGCTCCGGAAAAACAGTCAAATTGTTGAGCTGGAGATGAAACTTAGGGGTAATATCAAGCAGGATTCCGCAAATTAATAAATTATCCACAACTATATGCACATGTTGGGGATAATGGCCTTATTTAATGTTGCGACGCAAAAAATCAATTTATATTAGTATTGTTTTGTTAATTTACAACATACAGTATAAGTCAACATTTTTTTGTGCCGATATTGTTGTTGCAACATAATATGTTGTAGGCTTTTGTTGGAATAACTGAAGTGTTATAATGTTGTACCGAGGCGATGATGATGAAAATTGCAGTGGTTGACGGCCAGGGCGGGGGTATCGGAAAACATATTGTGGAGAAATTGCGCCGGGAGTTGCCTGAAAATGTTGAATTTCTAGCCCTGGGCACCAATGCCCTGGCCACATCCATTATGCTCAGGGCAGGGGCCAATGAAGGCGCCACCGGTGAGGGGGCGGTTGCATACAATGCTGCCAGGGTTGATATAATTACCGGGCCTGTGAGCATTTTATTCCCCCATGGCATGCTGGGAGAACTTACTCCCAGGATGGCGGAAGCCCTCGCTTCCAGCCCTGCGCGGAAATTTTTGATACCCCTTAACAGGAGCGGGATTGAAATGGTGGGCTTAAAGTCCGAGCCCCTGCCGCACCTGATCGATGAACTGGTCCGGCGAATTAAGGACTACCTGGAGAACCTTGAAGATGCATAATGCCGGCCCGCCTGCTATTTTACGCAGTGGCGGGCTTTTTCCATCCGCCCCCGGGGGCGAGTTAAAGTAATATATCTTTTTGAGGTCCCCCGGAATTATTATTTATATTGTGCTGCACAGGGAGGATTTCAATAGTGGATGTTGAATAAATCGTTAAAATGATATGACTGAAATTTAAGCGGATGAAATTAATAAACTTTACTTTTTTCCACAGGCGCCCTTTGGGGCTTAATAGGGGAATCAGGTGCAAAGCCTGAGCGGTCTCCGCCACTGTGAACGGATTGGCCTTGTTTCCGCGGATTGTGCGGGAGGAAGCGGTCCGTAAAGCCAGAGCACCTGCCTGTGGAAGCCGGTAGACTCCACGCGAGTATGGGGGATGGCTTATTTTTGGTGATGGAGATGACTCCGGTCCGAAAAGGCCGGGGTTTATTTTTTAAAGGAGAATTACGGGTTGAACAGAGGAAAATTCATACTTGTTCTGGGCGGAGCCCGCAGCGGTAAGAGTGAATTCGCTGAAAGCCTGGCTTTTCAGCTGGGGATGCCGGTGACATATGTGGCCACCGCGGCGGCGGGAGACGAAGAAATGAGCAGGCGTATTGAGAAACACCGTTCAAGGCGCCCGGCACGGTGGAATACGGTGGAGGAGCCGCTGCTGCTGCCGGAGGCAGTGCAAAGGCATGGCGCGGAGCCGGGAGTTTTGCTGATAGATTGCCTGACGGTATGGCTTACCAATCTTTTGCTGGATGATAATATTCCCTTTGCCGGGGCGGGGGAGCCTGAAAAGGAGGAATACATCCAGGGCCGGGTGGAGGAACTGGCGGCTTTTACTGCGGCCGGCAAGGCCCATGTAATCATGGTGGCCAATGAAGTGGGGCTGGGCATTGTTCCCGCTTACCCGCTGGGCCGGCTTTTCCGGGACGTGGCCGGAAGAGCCAATCGCAGCCTGGCCGCCAGGGCTGACCAGGTCTATCTGGTGACGGCCGGGCTGGCCATGGAGATTAAATCAAAAGCGGTAAACAATTGGGGACATTCCTTTCGAAATAGTTAAAAAGGTAGGGAAATGCAAGTAACCGGGAAGGTGTGTCCCCCTACCTTTATAGGAGGTTAAAATATGACTGCCAAGACCATTATGGTTCAGGGTACCGCTTCTCATGTGGGCAAAAGCGTGCTGGTAGCCGCTCTGTGCAGGATTTTCTACCGGGACGGGTACAGGGTGGCGCCCTATAAATCACAAAATATGGCCCTTAACTCCTTCGTCACCAGGGACGGCGGTGAAATGGGCAGGGCCCAGGTAGTGCAGGCCGAGGCATCAGGCCGCGAGCCCAGTGTGGATATGAATCCCATACTGCTTAAACCCACCGGGCACGCCTCGTCCCAGGTGATAGTGCTGGGCAGGCCGGTGGGCAACAAGTGCGCCCAGGAATATCACCGGGAATATGCCCAGGAGGCTTGGATTAAGGCCTGTGAGGCCCTGGAGCGCCTCAGGGCGGAAAACGACATCGTGGTAATAGAAGGAGCCGGCAGCCCGGCGGAAGTTAATTTACAGGAAACGGAAATTGTCAATATGAGGGTGGCCAGGCAGGCCCAGGCACCGGTGCTGCTTGCCGCGGATATTGACAAGGGAGGGGCGCTGGCCTCGGTGGTTGGAACCCTGGAACTGATTTCCCCCCGGGACAGGGATCGGGTAGCGGGAGTTATTATCAACAAATTCCGGGGTGACCTGAAACTTTTTCAGCCGGCGGTTGATTTCCTGGAGGCCAAAATCAGCAAGCCGGTGCTGGGAGTGGTGCCTTATTTCCAGGGTTTCAGGGTACAGGAGGAGGACACGGTTTCCGAAGAAACCATGCGGCGCTCTTCCGGGGAGGCTGACAGGGATGTGGAAATAGCGGTGATACATCTGCCGCACATCTCCAATTTTACCGATTTTGATCCCCTGGAGGACGAGCCTGACGTGCACCTCCGCTATGTAGGACGGGGAACGCCCCTGGGCAGGCCTGACCTGGTAATTGTCCCCGGGAGCAAGAATACCATTGAAGATCTGGCTTATTTAAAGAGGTCGGGACTGGCGGAGAGGATATGCGCCCTGTCCCGGGAAGGGGTTCCGGTTGTCGGCATCTGCGGCGGTTTTCAGATACTGGGCAGGGAGCTTAACGATCCCCTGCACACCGAGTCCAGTATACCTCATCTGGAGGGGCTGGGCCTTTTGGATATATCCACCACCTTCGCCCGGGAAAAAATAACCACCCAGGTGGAGGCCAGAGCCTGCGGGCCGGGACATTTACTGGAGCGGGCCCGGGATTTGACGGTGACGGGATACGAGATACACATGGGGGTAACCAGGACGGGGAGCGAGGTCGTTCCGGCCTTTGAGGTGATTAAAAGACTGGGAGAAGAAGTGAGCCTTTGGGACGGAGCGGCCAGGCCGGACGGCCTGGCATGGGGAACCTACATTCACGGTGTTTTTGACACGGCTTCCTTCCGGCGCAGTATAATTAATTCCCTGCGTCAGCGCAAGGGACTTCCCCCGCTGGATGAAACCGCCTCCCTGTCCGCCTGGGAACAGAGGCAGCGGGATTATGACCGGCTGGGTGAAGTTGTGCGGGGAAGTCTGGACATGGAGAAAATATACTCTCTTTTGGGCCTGCCTCCCAGATGACAAGGTTGGGTGTTATATTACATGAATCTGGCTATTGCGGTATCTGCAGCCTATATAATCGATCTTCTGGTGGGAGATCCTCCCCGCCTGCCTCACCCGGTGGTCTTCATCGGAAGGCTTATATCCCTGGCGGACAGGGTTTTGCGGCCCAGGTTCAAAAGTCCTGGCGCCGCTTTGTGTTCCGGCGCCCTTATGGGGGCGGCGGTGGTGGGTGTCAGTTTTGCGGCTACATTCCTGTTGCTGCGGCTGGTATACGCAATTCATCCATGGCTGGGAGCCGCGGCTGAAATATGGCTTATATCCACCACCCTGGCCGCCCGGAGTCTGGCCGGGGCGGCGGGGGATGTTTTAAAGCCCCTGAGAGAGGGAAACCTGTCCGCGGCCCGGGACATGGTGGGCAGGATTGTGGGCAGGGATACGGATAAAATGGACCCGGCGGGGGTGACCAGGGCGGCGGTGGAAACCGTGGCGGAAAACATAGTGGATGGCGTGGTGTCCCCCCTGTTTTACGCGCTTATAGGGGGCGCGCCCCTGGCCATGGCCTATAAGGCTGTGAATACCCTGGATTCCATGGTGGGCTACCGGGATGAGCGTTATCTGTACTTCGGCAGGTTTTCCGCCAGGCTGGACGATTTGGCCAATTACATCCCCGCCCGGCTGGCCGGGCTCCTGCTGGTGGCGGCGGCCTGGCTTAGCGGAAGAAACCCGGCCGGAGCCATCCGGGCGGTATTCCGGGATGCCGGAAAGCATCCCAGCCCCAACAGCGGCATTCCGGAATCCGCCGTGGCCGGCGCGCTGGGGGTCCGTTTGGGAGGACTGAACATATACAGGGGCCGGGAGTCGTTTCGCCACCACATGGGCGAGCCGGTTCAGCCGCTACAGCCCTTTCACATCCGGGCCGCGGTGGATTTGATGTATCTTTCAAGCCTTTTGGCGCTATTGTGCGGCATTCTTGTGCTGCAGGTTATAAGTTCCGCGTAAAAATGCCGCCGGGGCTCACGGGGGCCGGGGCGATACCCCGCCCACGGGCAAAGGGCGCATAATAAACACAAGAACTATGCTATTATTAAGTAAAAGGAATCCCGGCAGAGATTAACATTAAAAGGAGTAGTTCCTATGAATAACTGTCCCCGGCTGGTTATTGCCGGGGTGCACAGCGGCGTGGGCAAAACCACCGTCGCCACGGCGGTGATGGCCGCCCTGGCGGGGATGGGCCTGAAGGTCCAGCCCTTCAAGGTGGGCCCGGACTATATCGACCCCGGCTACCATACCGCAGCCACCGGCAGGGTGAGCCGAAACCTGGATGCCTGGTTTCTGGGCGAGGAAGGAATTAAGGAAATGTTCGCACGCTCCTCCGGGGATGCCGACATATCGGTCATTGAGGGCGTAATGGGCATGTTCGACGGCAGGGGTTCCGGAGCGGAGGGGTCCACCGCCCATGTGGCTAAAATATTGGACGCCCCGGTTATTTTAGTGCTTGACGCCAGGTCCATGGCCCGGAGCGCCGCCGCCCTGGTGCTGGGATATAAAAATTTTGACCCGGAGGTCAATCTGGCCGGGGTATTTTTAAACCGGGTGGGGGGAGCCAGGCACCACAAGCTTCTCAGGGAAGCCATTGAGGAATGCTGCGGGTTGCCGGTGACAGGCTGGGCCGGCCGCTGGGAGGGGCTGGAGCTGCCGGAAAGACACCTGGGCCTGCTACCCACCGCGGAGAGGGATAATTTGCGCCAGCTGCTGGACGGCATGGCGGCCAGGATACTGGAGGGGCTCGACACGGCCGGCATATTGGAGCTGGCCCGGGGTGTCCGGCCTGTTTATCGGCCGGAGAAAAAAATATTTTCCTCCCCCCCCGGGTCCGGCAAGGTGCGGCTGGGAGTGGTAATGGACAGCGCCTTTAATTTTTACTACCGGGACGGACTGGACCTGCTTGCCTCAATGGGCGCGGAACTGGTGTACTGTTCCGCCCTGGAGGGCGGCTTTCCCAGGGAAATTGACGGCCTTTACATAGGGGGAGGTTTCCCGGAAATGTTCGCCCGGGAACTGTCCGCCAACCTGGATTTCATCCGGGGGCTGCGGGAGGCCTGGGCCAGGGGCATGCCCATATACGCCGAGTGCGGGGGGTTGATGTACCTGTCCCGGGGAGTAACGGACTTCCAGGGTAACAGCTATCCCATGGCGGGGATTGTGCCCGGGGAGTGCCGGATGCAAAAAAGACGCGCGGGACTGGGTTATGTAACCGCCACTGCCCTGAAAGACAGCATACTGTCGGCAGTGGGAGGGGTATTGAAGGGGCATGAATTTCATTATTCCACATTGTCGATGGATTGCCGCTGCTCCGGAGCTTACCGTCTTGTGAAAGAAGGTATGGAGGGCGATGGTGTGGACGGGTATGCGCAGGACAATGTTCTTGCCTCCTATCTGCACATACATTTTGCCGGTCACCCGGAGGCCGCGGCAAGGTTTATCGGGAAATGCTCCGCCTATAAAAATGGAAAAACACAATAATTTATGGTATTTATGTTCCGGAATAACGTATTAAATGGAGCGCTGACAATCCATGAATAAATTTCTCCTTGCCCTGCAGATGCTCACCAGAATTCATGTCAGGGAAGTTCCTTACGATGAAAAAGCAGCGGGGCAATCGGTAATGTTCTTTCCCCTGGTGGGACTTTTGCTGGGGGGGCTTTCGGCGGGAGTGTATTTTTTATCCGCCCTTGTCTTTCCTCCTCCGGCCACGGCGGCTATTGCCGTGCTGGCGCTGGTGATTGCAACCGGCGGTTTGCATCTGGACGGTTTTATGGATACCATGGACGGGGTGCTCAGCGGGCGCCCCCGGGAAAGAAAGCTGGAGATCATGAAGGATAGCCGGGTAGGGGCTTTTGGCGCCCTTGGGGCGGTCTGCCTGCTGCTCCTTAAATTTTCACTGGTGCTGTCCCTGCCCGGGGAACTTGTACCGCGACTGCTTATAATAGCGCCTGTCATCAGCCGGTGGTCAATGGCCTGTGCCGTGACGGGATTTCCATATGCCCGGCCGGAAGGCCTTGGTAAAAGCCACGCCAATTTTTCCGGTAAGACCGAGTTATGGGTGGCCTCCCTGACAGCATTGATATTTTCCGGCGCCGCCGGGGGCCCGGGGGGAATTGTTCTGTTCGCCCTGGGGGGCCTGCTCACCCAATTACTGTGCCGGCGCCTGGTGGGCCAGCTTGGCGGTTTAACCGGGGATACCTACGGCGCAACCAACGAAATTGTGGAAGTGGCGGTGCTGTTTATGTTTTTCCCCGTGTATAAATTAGGTTTGAACTTTTTATGGCCTATATTTTAATATTAATGTAACCTGAAAGGGTCCGGGTGAATAAATATGCTTTTAAAACAACACCAGCACGGTGGAAATCTGGCCCGGGCGGCCAGGGAGTACGGGCTGCCCGAACGGGAACTTATAGATTTCAGCGCCAGTATTAATCCTTTGGGGCCTTCTCCGGGGGTTTTCCGGGCCATTGCCGAAAACCTGTGGAGAATACGCCATTACCCCGACCCGGACTGCCGGGTTTTTCTCAACCTGCTGGGAGAGTACCTGGGAGTGCCGCCGGAGTGCATTGTGCCGGGCAACGGGGGAGCGGAACTTATTTACATGCTGCCCACCGCCCTGAAAGTTACCAGTGCCCTGGTGGTGGCCCCCACATTCAGCGAATATTCCGCCGCCATCCGGGCGGCGGGCGGGGAAACAGAGTACTTCCGCCTGCCGGTGGAAGGGGAAATTTATTCCCATTTAACCGAACTGGCTGATAAAATGGCTGGTTATCAGGCGGTTTTCATCTGCAATCCCAATAACCCCACCGGCAGGCTGTTCCGGCACGATGAACTTTCCCCCCTGCTTGAGGCGGCTTCGAAAACCGGGACCATGCTGGTGGTGGACGAGGCCTTCATGGATTTCGTCGCCCGGCGGCGGGACTTCACCCTGATGCCCAGGGCAGTTGGCAGCCGCAATCTGGTGGTCCTTTATTCCCTGACCAAATTCTTCGGCATCCCCGGCCTGCGGCTGGGGGCACTGGTGGCTCAACCGGAGTTGGCCGCGGAACTGAACCGCAAGAGGGATCCCTGGCGGGTTAACGCCCTGGCCCAGGTGGCGGCTGAGGCGGCCCTGGCCGATAAAGGGCATATGGCGGCCACCCTGGATGTGGTGCGGACGGAAAGGGAATATTTAACCGCTGCTCTTTCCGGCATCCCCGGAGTGAGGCCGTTGCCCGGGGCGGCTAATTTTTTGCTGCTGGATTTGTCCCGCTCCGGCAAAAACGTACAGGAGATAATTATTGACCTGGGCCGCAGGGGGCTGCTTGTCCGGGATTGCTCCAACTTTTACGGCCTTGATGGATGCCATATCAGGACGGCTGTGCGCTCCAGGGAGGAAAACGACAGGCTGATTGCGGCCTTGAGGGAAATTATGGGAGGTAATTGATGAATTGCAGGGTTTTGCTGATAAGGCACGGTGAAACTGTCTGGAACGCGGCAATGAAATTCCAGGGGCACAGGGATGTTCCCCTGAGCGATAATGGAATAAAGCAGGCCAGGGCATTGGCCGAAAGATTAAATAAACAGGAAATATCCGCTGTATATTCCAGTGATTTGGGAAGGGCCATCCAGACCGCCGGGGAAATCGCGCAGTCCAGAGGTTTGAAGGTAAAAGCCCTGCCCGGCCTGCGGGAGATTAATTTCGGCCGCTGGGAGGGGATGACCTTTAAGGAAATTAAAAAGGATTATCCCGGGCTGCTGAAGAAATGGTGGGAAAACCCCCTTGGCACCAGGCCGCCGGAGGGGGAGTGCATGTCCGACCTGGTGGAAAGGGTTACCGGGGAGTTAAAGCAGATTACATCTTCCCATGTAAATCAGCAGGTGGCTGTGGTTTGCCACGGCGGCCCCATCAGGGCACTGGTGGCCACCGTGCTGGGAATGGATTTGAACCAGAACTGGCGGATAAGGCAGGACAACGCGGCTCTGAACATTATCGATTTTCCCGAATGGGAAAAGGCCATTCTGGTTTTGCTTAACGACCGCGCCCATCTGGAAAACGATTTGCTGCCCGGGTTCCGCTGGGAATAATACTATTTTGGTGATAACAGAATGAATTCTAATTCAGAAAGATACAGGCTTTTTGTGGTTCTGGTCCTGGCAGTGCTTTGTTTCGCCGCTCTCCTGGGGCGCCTTTGCTGGATTCAACTGGTCCGGGGGGACGAGCTCAGCGAGATGGCGTCCAGCAGGAGGCTTAAGGAAGAAATTCTGGAACCGGTCCGGGGAAATATTTACGACCGCAATCATAACGAGCTGGTGACCAGTGTTCCGGTTAATTCCGTGGCGCTGGACCCGACCTTGCTTGAGCACCCGGAGGAGGAAGCGCCCAAATTGGCCGCCCTGCTGGGGATGGCCCAGGAAGAGGTGCTGAAAAAGCTAAAAACAGAAGGTCATTATGTATTGCTGAAGAGAAACGTGGATGCGGAAACCACGGAAAAAATAAAAGAGCTTGAAATAAACGGCATCAGCTTTGAGCCGGAAAGCCGCAGATCATACCGGCAGCCGGGGATGGCCGCTCACCTGCTGGGTTTTGTGGGTGACGACAATACGGGGCTGAACGGTATTGAAAAAAGCTTTGACAGCTATCTTCGGGGGGTTCAGGGCAAGCTTCTTATAGAGACGGACGCTGCGGGACGCCAGCTTCCCCAGACGGCCTACAGGCGCATTCAGCCGGTGCAGGGGGATAACCTGGTGCTTACCCTGGACCAGGCCATACAGTTTTTTGTGGAGAGGGAACTGGACAAGGTGGTGCAGCAATACCAGCCCTCCAGGGCGGTGATACTGATTGCGGACCCCAAAACCGGTGAGATTCTGGCCATGGGCACCAGGCCTACCTTCGACCCGGAAAACTGGAGCAAATACCCCCAGTCGGTATGGGATAAAAACCCCGCCACACTCTATAACTACGAGCCCGGTTCCACATTCAAAATTATAACCGCGGCCGCCGCCCTGGAAGAGGGCACCGTAAGACCGGGGGACCGGTTTTACGACCCCGGGTATATAACGGTTAAGGGAATCAGGATTTACTGTTGGGACAGGTCCGGACACAAGGACGAGACCTTTGCCGAGGGAGTGATGAACTCCTGCAATCCCGTGTACATTCAGGTGGGCCTCAGAACCGGAAAAGATAAACTCTACAAATATATTAACGGATTCGGCTTCGGACAACCCACGGGCATAGAACTGCCGGGGGAGGAAAAAGGGGTCATTATACCCAAGGAGAAGGCCACCGAGCTGGATCTGGCCACCATTTCCATCGGCCAGTCCCTGGCCGTGACCCCGGTTCAGGTACTCAGGGCCTTATGCGCGGTGGCCAATGGCGGGCAATTGATGAAGCTGCATCTGATCAAATCGGTTGAAAACGGTGAGGGGAAGGCCGTAAAGACCTTTGAGCCCGAGCCGGTCCGCCAGGTTATATCCGCCGCCACCGCCGGGCAGTTGTCCGGATTGCTGCAAAACGTGATTACGGAAGGCACGGGCAAGGCTGCTTTCGTGGAGGGGTACCGGGTGGCGGGAAAAACCGGCACCGCCGAGGTTCCCGGCGCACATGGGGGTTACGCCCAGGGCAAATATGTATCCTCCTTTGCCGGCTACGCTCCCGCCGACGACCCGCGGATAGCTGTGCTGGTAATGGTGGCTGAGCCCAAGGGAGGCAAGTATTACGGCAGTGAAGTGGCGGCCCCGGTTTTCCAGGCCGTGGCCAGGGATACCCTTCGCTATCTGCGTATTCCCGAAGACCCCAGTCTTCCGGTGCCCAAGGGTTATCAAAAGAGTGAAGCAGCCGGGACTCCCCGGCAGGAAACCCCAACCAAACAATCAGCGCCCAATGTTGTGGGATTTCCCCTGGATGACGCGGTCCAGGCGCTGAAGGCCGCCGGATTATACGCCAGGGTGGAAGGGAAACAGGGCTACGTGTTTGAACAGAAGCCGCCAGGCGGAACCCCGCTGGGGCGGGGCAGCGCGGTGCAGATAAAGGTTTCGGCCGTGGCGCCCACCGCCTCCCGGGACCAGGTGATGGTACCCGATCTAAAGGGCATGTCCGTTAAAAAGGCCGGGATGTTGCTTGAGGAAGTGGGATTGGTGCTGAATCCCCAGGGCAGCGGACTGGCGGTGAAACAGAGCCCTTCTCCCGGCACTAAATTGAACAAGAAAAGCACGGTTATTGTGGAGTTCGCCCCTCCCGGGGGTTAGATGTTAAAAGGCCGCTGATGAGTTTTGTCAATCAGCGGCCTTTTTATTTAACTAATATGCAATATTGTTTTTGCGTACCATTCAATTATTTGTTTTCCCCACATCAGGGACGTTAAGGCGCCCATGGCAAGAAACGGTCCGAAGGGTATGATGTCGCCCCGGGCTTTTTTCTTTAGCAGCAAAAGAAAGATACCCAGCCCGCCGGCAAAGCAGCAGGCCAAAAAAATCGCCATAATTGAAAGGGGCCAGCCCAGGAAAAGGCCCATTACCAGCGAAAGCTTCACGTCGCCCAGACCCATGCCTTCCTGTTTAAATATCAGCAGGCTGAGTATATAAACAAACAGTAGAAATCCCGCGGAGGATAGTATTCCGTAAAGAGAGGACATTAACGTAACGTCGCCTGCCGGATAATGAAGCAAAATCCCGGCGGCCAGCCCCGCCAGCACCACCCCGTTGGGAATAATATAATGCTCCAGGTCGATAAAGGTCACAATAACCAATATACAGGTTAATACCGCATATTTCAGTAATACCGGGGTAAGAGCAAATTTTAGCAGCAGTGCCATAAACAGCATTCCGGTGATGATTTCCACCAACGGGTAACGTATGCCAATTCTTTCCCCGCAGAAACGGCAACGTCCTCTCAATAACAGATAGCTGATCACCGGGAGCAGATCGTATATTTTTATTTTTTTTTGACAATTGGGGCAATGGGAAGGGGGAAACAATATTGATTCCTTCAGGGGAATACGGTAAATGCACACATTTATAAAGCTGCCGGCAATTAAGCCGAGCATTCCCGTGAAAAACAAAATGATACCGTCATAACCCGACATTATCGTATCAACCTGCCCCCATGGTAATAAATAGTAGTAATGCCTGATTCAATTTGTGCTGAAAACAGTATATTTTAATTCAGTTCTTTTTTCAATATGACCGCCGGATTAACTTAATTCGATATAAAAAGACATGATTTTTAAACAATAATTTAATACGTGTAAATTTTGCCTTAAGATTGTCAATATATCATTGAAATTTAAATTTATGGTATTATAATTAAGTCAGTTAATATAGGACAAAAGTACCAGACCTGCCAGGGAACGGGCCTAAAGACCCAATAAACAGCCGGTTAATGAGGATGGGAGCAGCAAAAAGCATATCAGGTTGTTCGATAAAGTGCTTATGTACATAACTTTCACCGGGGCGGGATGACTTGAAAACATGAAATGCAATAATAAACAGAACTTTCTCGGTTCTATGCTGGTGAATGAAAAGGTTATAACCCGGGAGCAGTTGGAGAAGGCGCTGCAGCAACAGAGTATCAAGGGCGGAATGATAGGCAAAACGCTGGTGCAGCTGGGCTACTGTTCCGAGGACGATATTACCAGGGTGCTGGCCAGCCGGGCCGGTGTACCCTTTATATCAATGGAATCATTTCAGGTAGACCCTGCCGCGGTGGCCACCCTTTCCGCCGAGGCCACCAGGCGCTACAAGGCGCTGCCGGTGGCCTTCGACGGGGATAAATTAATAGTGGCCATGCAGAAGCCCTCGGATATCATGGTCATGGATGATTTGCGCATCATGACCGGCTATGATATATCCCCGGTGGTGGTGCCGGATACGGAACTGGAGGCGGCCATAGAAAAATACAGCCGGGAGAGCATGGTGGTGGAGCCGGGGGAAGAGGAAAGCCAGCTTCCCGAAGACTTTAACGCCGATAATGTGACTTCCTCGGAAAGACCCGCCGTACAGCTGGTAAATATGATCATGACCCAGGCGGTAACCGCCGGGGCCAGTGACGTGCATATAGAACTTTATGAAAAATACATGCGGGTGCGCTTTAGAATAGACGGCGTTCTCCATGACATCATGGAACCGCCCCGCCGCATGCACGCTTCCCTGGTTTCAAGGTTAAAGGTAATGGCCAACCTGGATATTGCAGAGCGGCGGATACCCCAGGACGGCAGGATGTCTTTAAAGATAGAGGGCAGGATGATTGATATCCGGGTAGCCTCGCTGCCCGCCACCTTTGGTGAGAGGATTACCATGCGGCTGCTGGACCGCTCGGGTAAAATGCTCTCCCTGGTGGATTTGGGACTGGAGCCGGATATGCTGGAAAAATACCGGTCCCTGATCAGGCGCCCCTACGGCCTGGTGCTGGTTACCGGCCCCACGGGAAGCGGCAAGACCAGCACCCTTTACGCCAGTCTGGACGAGGTGGACAGGGTGGGGAAAAATGTCATTACCGTGGAGGACCCGGTGGAATACCGGCTGGACGGTATGAACCAGGTTCAGCTCAACCCCAAGGCCGGGCTTACCTTTGCCTCCGGACTGCGTTCCATATTGCGTAATGATCCGGACATAATCATGGTGGGGGAGATCCGGGACATGGAGACCGCCCGCACGGCCATTGAAGCGGCCATGACCGGCCACCTGGTTTTTTCCACTTTGCATACCAATGATGCCCCCGGCGCCATCAGCCGTTTGCTGGAAATGGGTGTGGAGCCCTTTTTAATAGCCTCTTCACTTAGCTGTGTGGTGGCCCAGCGCCTGGCCAGGACACTCTGTCCAAATTGCAAGGAACCTTACGAATTGTCCCGCAGTGAACTGGAAAAGATACCCGACTTCCCCCTGCCCCAGGGGGAGGGTAAGGCGCTGCTTTACCGTCCCAAAGGCTGCTTTCGCTGCAGCAATACCGGCTACCGGGGGCGGTTCGGGGTTTATGAATTTTTATTTGCGGATGAAAAAATATACCGCATGACCCTGGAGAGAAAATCAGCCCAGGAAATAAAAGATGCGGCGGTGGAGGGCGGAATGACCACACTGCGTAAAAACGGCCTGCTAAAAGTCATGCGGGGCGTTACTTCACTGGAAGAGATGCTGAGGGTGGTATTGTGAGCGAAAAAAAATATTCAACAATAAAGGAAATACTTACGGATGCGGTGCAGATGAACGGCTCGGACGTGCACCTGGCGGCGGGCATGCCGCCGGTGGTCAGGGTCTACGGCCAGTTAACCCCCATGAGCGAGCAAAAACTGATGCCCCGGGATATAGAGGAACTGGTTTTGCCGCTGCTGGACCAGAGCCAGGTGGAACGCCTCAAAAGCGAGCTGGAGCTGGATTTTTCCCTGTCAGTTCCGGGCCTGAGCCGTTTCCGGGGCAACATCATGTGGCAGCGGGGCTCCCTGGGGGTAAATTTCCGGGTGGTCACCATGGATATACCGACCCTGGAAAGCCTGGGGCTGCCTCCGGCGGTGAGGGAGCTCGCCTATCTGCCCCGGGGGCTGGTGCTGGTCACCGGACCCACGGGCAGCGGCAAATCCACCACCCTGGCGGCCATTATCCGGTTGATTAACGAGCAAAGAGCCCTGAATATAGTCACCATTGAGAATCCCATTGAATTTTTGCACAGTCACCAGAAGAGCATTATCAAGCAGCGGGAGGTGGGCATAGACACCCATTCCTTCGCCAACGCCTTAAAACATGTGCTGCGCCACGATCCGGACGTGATACTGGTGGGTGAAATGAGGGACATGGAGACCATATCCATTGCCCTCACCGCGGCGGAAACAGGTCACCTGGTGTTTTCCACCCTGCACACCCAGACGGCGCCCCTGGCCCTGCACCGGATCATTGACGTATTTCCGGACGCGTCCCGCAACCAGATCAGGCAACAGCTGGCGGACTCCCTGCAGGCCGTGGTGGCCCAGCAATTGCTGCCCAGGGCCGACGGCGGCGGCAGGATGGCCGCCGTGGAGATATTGCTTACAAATCCCGCGGTCCGGAATCTGATCCGGGAGGGGAAGGAGCACCAGCTATATACGGCGATGCAGACCGGCAAGGAAGCGGGTATGCAGACCATGGACCAGGCCCTGGCGGAACTGGTCATGAGGGGCAGAATCTCCATGGATGTGGCTGTGGAGCGCTGCGTGGACAGGATTGAAATGGATCGTTACATGAAAAGGGGTTTTTTCTAAAGCCGGATTATTCCCGTTGAAAGGAGTATTCCATGCCTTTATATTCATACCAGGTTATGGACAAGACCCAGACCACCCTTACAGGCAAAATAACCGCGGACCAGGAGTGGACGGCGGTCAGCAAGCTGCGCAGCATGGGCTACCTGGTGCTGGAGGTCTCCGAGGTTAGGGAGTCGGCCTTAAACAGCCTTTTCGGGGGCCGCCGCAAGGTAAAGCTGAGCCATTTGAGTTTTTTTACCAGGCAGCTGGCGGCCATGCTGTCCTCCGGAATACCCCTTACCCGCAGTTTGTACACCTTAAGCAGGGAGCAGGAAAATCCCCTGCTGGGCATGATTGCCGGGGAGGTGGCCCGCAGTATCGAGGGGGGCGTAAGTTTTTCGGAATCCCTGCGGGCTTACCCCGATGTTTTTTCCGATATGTTTGTGGATATGATCAGGGCCGGCGAGGTGGGCGGGGCCATGGAAGAAATGCTGGAACGCCTGTCCACCCAGCTGGAGCGGGATAAAAATTTACAGGACAGCGTCCGGTCCGCCACCATTTACCCGTCGGTGATACTAATTTTTGCGGTAATTATTGTGACAGCCCTGCTGGTGGTGGTAGTGCCCATATTTAAAGGTTTTATACCGGAGGGCACGCCTATTCCACTGCCCACAAAGATGGTTATGTTTTTAAGCGACACTGTCCGGGGCTACTCATATCTATACATGCTGGGGCTGGTGCTGGCCTGGCTGGGCGTTTATTCCTTTACCCGCAGCCGGAGGGGCCGCTCAATATGGGATTTTTATAAATTTCGCCTGCCGGTATTCGGCGTCCTTTTAAAAAAAGTGGCCGTGGCCCGTTTTGCCCGGACCTTTGCCACCCTGCTGGCCGGCGGCATACCGGTCATCCAGGCCCTGGAGGCGGCGGGACCGGCCTCGGGCAGCAAGCTGATGGCGGATATCATCAAGGAGACCGGGGAAGGCATACAGGAAGGAAAGAATATTTTTGTGCCCCTGGAAAAAAGCGGATTTTTCCCTCCCATATTGACCAGCATGGTGGCCGTGGGGGAGGAAACCGGCCAACTGGCTTACCTGCTGGGCAGGGTGGCGGATTTTTTCGAGGAGGAAGTGTCCACCATGAGCAAAGCCCTTGCCTCCCTGCTGGAGCCGCTGATGATTATAGGTGTCGGATTGGTGATAGGCCTTATCGTTATAGCTATATATCTGCCTATTTTCACCACGGTTACATCGATGGGGAAGTGATGCCGTGCAGGAAGTGGCAAAATTAAAAATATCCGGCGGAATTCCTCTGGAGACGGCCATGGCCTCTTACCTGTCCTGCAGGGATCAGGAGCGCCTGCTGGAGGTGGTGCGGTCCGGCGCCGGGCTTGTTCAGCATTTCGCTTCTTTTTATATCCCCTGCGGCCCCCGGGAGGACGCGGTGCAGGCCGGGTTTGAGGGGCTGCTGAAGGCTGCCGGCCGCTACGATCCGGCCCGGGGGGTGTCCTTTGCAACCTATGCCGGCCACTGCATAATGGGTGAAATACGCCATTATCTCCGCAAGGAGGCGTCTTATTGGCGGCCCGTCTGGGCGGCGGCTTTGCAGAAGCGGGTGAGCCTGGTAATGGAGGAATACTTCCGGGAGAGCGGCGATGTCCCCACCATCGGCCAGATTGCCGGCGCCATGAACATCCGGGAGCAGGGCGTGCTTGAAATAATGCGCTGCGGACTGGTTTCCCTGGACGAAATTGATATATCCAAGGTGCACAGCCTCAGGTATGAAACCTTTAAACTGCCCGTTGAGGACCGTATTGCCCTGGCCATGGCCCTGGATAAGCTCTCGGAATTGCAGCGCAGGGTGGTGACGTTACTGTATTACCGGGATATGACCCAGTCCCAGGCAGCCGACGAGCTGGGCTTAAGCCAGCGCAGGGTATCCAGGGTACTGGCCGGGGCGCTGAAAAAGTTAAAGCAAATTCTATCCTGACAGGACCGCGGGGATTATATCCGGCTGTCCGTGTTGCGGCACGGGCCGGGCACATTCCCGGGCCAATTGTATTAATAAAGCAGGAAATTAAGGTAACCGGAAAGCGTGTCCCCTTATCTAGTAAGGAGATGGTGTACATAAATGACATTGCTCAAATCTGCCGGAGGAGTGGGTCTGGAGCTGGATACCGGTGTTATCCGGGTGGTGGAGCTAAAGGGTACGGCCCGCAACGCTTCTCCAGTGGCCGCCGCCCAGTTGGAAATACCTGCGGAAGCCGTGGCGGAAGGGGTTGTGGCTGACGGTGGGGCTGTGGCCGGGGCTCTGTCCCGGCTGTGGGCAAAGGCCGGCATTAGCACCAGGGAGGTGGTGCTGGGAGTTTCCAACCAGGGCGTGCTCATGCGCCTGGCCACCTTTCCCAAAATACTGGAGAAAAAACTTTCCCAGACCCTGCATTACCAGGCGGGGGATTATTTCCCCCTGCCCATGGAGCAGATGGTGCTGGATTTTTCTATAATAGGCGAAACTGCCGGGCAGAGCGGCCCGGAGTTGGAGGTGCTGCTGATAGCCGCCCGGCGGGATATGCTGGAAAGGAATATAGGGGCGGTGGTGCAGGCCGGGCTGGAGCCCAGGGTGGTGGATGCCTCCGCCCTAGCCCTGGTGCGCATGCTGCCGGGGGAATATTTATCCCGCACGGTGCTGCTGGCCGATATTTCCAACGGTCTTACCACCCTGGTGCTGTCCTCCGGAGGGGTGCCCCGTTTTTCCCGGGTGCTGTCCCACTCCCTGCAAACCCTGGCCAGGGAAATGGACTTGACCCTGGCGGGACTGCCGGAGACCAGTGAACTGGTGGCCGCCACCTCGGGGGATGATGACCGCCGGGACGGGCCTGAGGGAGGGGTATTACCCGGGCAGTGGGGAATCGTGCTGGCCAACGAGCTGCGTTCCTCCATCGGTTACTATCAGATCCAACCCGGAGCGGAGGCCGTGGAGTCGGTATTTTTAAGCGGCAGGGGTTCCCGGGTACCCGGGCTGGCCGCCATGTTGCAAGAAATGCTGGAGCTTCCGGTGGAGCCGCTTTCACCCGGGGACAGGAGCGATGGCCTGGAGCGGCTGCGGGGTATAGCCCCGGAGCCGGATATACGGCACTTTACCCTTTGCACGGGCCTGGCCCTGCGGGGATTGGAGGCATAATTCGTGGACATTAGAATCAACCTGCTGCTTCCGGAACTTAAGGCCGCCCAGGAACAAAAACGCCATAAGCAGCGATTGATGCTGATCAGTCTGGCGGTTATTGGTCTGTTTATTTTTGTTTACGGCACGCTGTTTGCGTTCACCCTGTACGCCAGGGCCGGGGCCGAAAAGCTGCGGGAGGAGCGCGGAACCCTGGAGGCGGGTATAACAAATTTGAAATATTTTGCGGACCTGCAGGCCGGCGCCGCCGAAGCGGGGAAACTGGCGCAAAAAGTGCGGGGCAATCCAGTGGACTGGTCGGGGGTGCTGTGGGAAATGGGGGCTTATCTCCCGGCGGATGTTTGGATTATTGATTTTTTTTACAGCGAGGAGCCGGGGAAAAACCAGAAGCAGCCCACCCCCTTTGAAGCAGCGGCCCAGGCCGCGGACAAAGCCGTGGGCGGGATTTCCCAGGCTGCCGGCTCCAGTCAGACAGGGGCTAAAGCCCCGTCCTCAAGTCAGTCTAAAACCAGTGCCAAAGGTGCCGTCGCAGGTGAAGTTACCATTAAGGGACAAGCCTACGATCAGCCCTCGGTGTCTTTGTTCATAGACGCAATGAAGAATATTAAGGCTTTTGGGGAGGTTTATTGCAAGTCCAGCACCGAGAAGGCTGAAGGTGAGCAAACCTTTATTGATTTTGAAATTAAGGCCGGGCTGCGGCCTGAAGGGCAGGGTTCCACGGCCTCCGGAAAGGCGGGTGACTGACCGGTGGCGGTTAAAAAAAGTGCTGTGAGTTTTCCCTGGGCCGTGCTGGGGATCATAGGGGCGGCGGCGATGTTATTTCTGCTTTATCACCAGTTGGGATTGCTGCAGGCCGCCCGGCAGGAAAGGGCCGCCGAAGGGCAGACCCTGGAGCGGACCAGGCAGCACCTGCGGCAGCTGGAAAACACCAGGGACCACGCCGCCCTGTTGCAACTGCAACTGCAGGCCCTGGAGCAGGCAATACCCACCGGGGCCGGCGAGGATGAACTGATTGAATATATGCAGAGGATCGCCGATAACACCGGTTCCGGGTTCATACAGTTAACCTTTGGAGAACGGTCTTCCAAAGAGGGCTATACGGAGATGCCCTTCACGGTATCCTTTCAGGGACGATACCAGGGGCTGGTGGATCTTCTGGGAGAATTGCAGTACGGGGGAAGGATCATCACCATAGACCAATTGAAGATCGGCAAGGGCCAGGATGAATTGCCCAATCTCAGGGCGGATATAACCTGCAAAACCTATTACAGAAATAAATAACATCAAGAAGCGGGCAGGCGGCGTTACCCGGAGTGTCACCCGCAGGGGGAGAGAAACAAGGTGCGCGGATTGCTGCAGAAGGAAATAAAGCTCGACACCAAACAAATAAAAGATTTTATTGTTAAAAATAAAAGAATTGTGGCTGTCTCCGGGGCCGGATTGGCTGTGGTCATCATTGCCCTAATAATTTTTTTGACAATGAATCCCGGAAAAGATACCCCGGCGAATAATGATCCGGCGGCCTCCCAGCAGCCCGTCTACTCGTATCTGCCGGAAAACACCAGGGTTACCGGGGAGCGGGCCGGGGTGCGGGACCCTTTTACCGGCGCCCTGGCGCTAAAGGGAGTGATAACGGGCGAAGGGGAAGATAACGTGGCCATTATCGAGGCTGGGAATATATCCTATGTTGCCCGGAAAGGCGCCGTGGTGGCAGGCGGCTGGACGGTGGACAGCATTAAAAGCGACGCTGTGTATTTAAAGGCCGGGGACAGGAAAATCCGCCTGGATTTCAACGGCAGGGTGAAAAATATCGATGTCAAACCAGCGGCCAATACCGGGGATAACCAGTCCGGGCCAAAAGAAACAGCAGGCTCCGCCTCCGGACAGGCGGCGGAGGAGGATAAAAGCCAGTCCGCCACCGGGGAAGGCGGAGGTGTTGAATGATGCTCACAGCCTTAAGGATTACACTGGCCATCAGCCTGCTTCTATCCTCGGCCTTTGGTTTTTGCGCCACCCCCGCCGGCGCGGATGCCAGTTATATTCCGGAGGAGGCCGGCGGTGCTTTTGCCGATATTGCCGGTGCCGCGGCCTACCCTGATGCTGATTTTTCCCAGTATTCCGGTGAGGACCCGGCAACCCTGGCCGCCTACGATGGAAATCCCGTTTCCGTTGATCTGCGCGGGGTGGATTTGAAGGACGCCCTTTCCGCCCTGGCCATTCAAATGGGTGTGAATATAATAATCGCCGGGGATGAGAACCAGCAGGTGACCATTCAGCTAAAAGACGTCACCCCCAGGCAGGCCATGGAAATCATCATTAACAGCAAGGGTATGGATTATCTGGAGGAAGGCGGTATTATCGTGGTTGGAGATATCGGCAGCCTTCAGAAAAATTTCTTCAGCCAGATGATCTACACCCGTTATGATACCCTGTACATGCCCGGGGAGGAAATTCAGAAAGCCCTGGAAGAGCTTGGCTATCCGCATAAAAGCATCATCAGCAAGGCCAACCCCAACTTTATACTGGTGGAGGGCACGGCCCAGACCCTTAAAAAAGTGAGTGAGCTGATTTACACCGTGGACACCGAGGATAATGTTCCCTCCCTGGATTACAGGTCCGCCACCTTAAGCTGGATATCGCCGGTCAGGGCGGCGGAACTGCTGGAAAAAGCCGGCTTTAAACTGAACCGTTACATAGAGCTGGATAACAGGCTGCTGGTGTTTGACCGGGAATTATTCAGCCACTGGGACCAGGTGGAGGGGTTTCTGAAACAGGTGGATTTACCCCAGGCGGCCAGGGAAAAAACCTTTGTCTACCAGTTAAAGAACGTGGCGGCCAGGGATGCCGAGGAGAGACTGAAAAAATTTGATTTCGGCAAGGAAATAAAAACAATCCCCTACCAAAACCCGGAACTAAGCCGGGAGATTATGATTATCTGCCCTCCCGCCGTGGAAAAGGAAGTGCGCTCCGCCCTGGCCGCCATAGACCAGACCCGGCTGAAGATAAAGGCGCCCATTGCAATCATCAAGGGCGACCGGGCCAACCAGGCCGCCAGCTCCCTGCGCAGCCTGCTAAGCCAGTTAAGCGGAGTGTCGGTGGGCAACATGGGCATTTCTAGCAATTTGTCGGGGGATAAAAACAACCCAATTTACATATTGTGGGCGGAGGAAACCCCGGACAAGGTGCAGATGCTCAAGGATATGTTTGAGCAAATGAAGTTGGAGGAAGGGGGCGGGGAAGGGGAATAAAATTGTGATAAAAAACAATATGCTGCTTTGGTATAAAGAAATATCCCTGATAATTACCATAAATATGACTTAATTATTGTTTTATGAAAAAATTTTTTATAGCCGTCTAAAATAATTTATCGACGGTATAACAATTATAGTAAGTTATGGCAAAGAATATTCGCTTTTAGAAAATTTTAGCGAGGGGGTGAATTTAATGTTCAAAAACATGAGCAATAAACTGAAAAACCGTAAAGGCTTCACTTTGGTGGAACTGATGGTGGTTGTAGTCGTTATTGGTATCTTGGCGGCGATTGCAATTCCGCAGTTTACGGGGGCTAAGGATGCTGCCACATATGCCGCTGTAAAAGCAAATCTAAAGAATATTGACAGCGCAGTGGCTCAGTATGCAGCATTGCATAATGTAGCAATAGCTGATGTTGAAACAGATGATGCGAAGGAAATATTAACACAATGGCCCGATGGCTCGCCTGCTGCCGATTATACGTATGGTGTTAATGATTCCGGTGTAGCAGAGATTACAGCAATTGGTACCGGAGCACCCACGGATCTTGCAACTGGTGATACATTTGCATCGATCACGGCTGACGGTCACTAATTTTGAAGAGACGGGAAAAAGACAAGGGAAAGACAAGGGGACGGTTCTCCTGTCTGGCCAAGACGGTGGAAGGGATGGTGCCGACCACCTTATGCCGAATGGAGCCGGCTTCCCCTGCTGCCGTCTAAAATTCCGGTTGGAAAATTGACTGGAAATCATATCCTTTAACTTACTCAGCCTACTTGACGGAATGTTTAAAATGAAATAAGTGTCAAAAGAGCGCCTCCTACCGAAAAAGACGGCAGGGGGCGTTTTTAGAAAGAGGCCCTTTTAAAACCACTTACTTGTACGCCAAAAGCTCCAAAATAGTCGGGGCCGTAAGGCTGGGACGTGATTTGACGGTACCGATAATTCTTACGGGAATCTACGCGCCAAAGGGTTCTGCCGGAATCACACACTGGAGAGCGGGAATTCATTCCGCTTTGATAGCGCAAAAAACAGGACAGAAGAAAATAGTTTTCGGACTTTGGAAACCATTGAAAATAATTCAGGGCCATTATTCAGCAAACGTGGAAGTTCCGCCCGGGTCTGCCGGCGCAATTGGGAAAATGCCTTTAATGTTAATTTTTAACCTTCGGTAATGGAGGTGTATAAATTGAATTTTAATATTAATAATCAAAGAGGAATAGCCCTGGTTTCAGTTTTAATTTTTATCACTGTGGCGTCCCTGCTGGGTACTACCGTATGGTACGCCAGCACCAGGGATACTTCGCACGCTAAAAGTGATGAAAATAACACGCAGGCCTATTTCTTCGCGCGCTCAGGTGTTGAAATGGCCATAAGCCTTATTAAAAGCGGTCATTGTAATGATATGGAGCCGGAAGACAAGGTGGAATTTTATGGGCAGCTTGACGGTTCCTTTAGCGAGGAATTAACGGATGATTATAACATTAAATTTGGAATCGAACTGGATGATGCTGACAGATTTATTATTGACTCCATCGGCATTGTAAGAAATGGAGTAGCCGGGGCCGCAGAAGCACAGAACGAATTAAAATATGCCATTCCCAGGAATGAAATCGATGATTCCGATGGAGGCGGCGGTGATGCCGGGGGCGGTGAAGGTGATAAATTATGGGCGCTGTTTTCCAATGAATTGATAACCTTAAATGGAAGTGCCGGTATAATTGGAAATGTGGCGACAAACGCCACAGCGTCCAATAGTGTGAATTTCGCATATAGCTGTTATATCAATAACGGTAATCTATATATTGGACCCGGAGCCGATTGGCATCAGGTTGTAAAATTTGACGGGTGGGAGCGGGGACCGGATACAAACATACCGGATGGCGAGATTATTAACCTTCCGTCATACCGTAATTATCCTCTTCCTGCTTTTCCTGGCTATCCGGACAATTTGACCTCCAAAGGCACCCTGAGAACAGAACCGGGAAGTATTTCAGGCCGGGTTCAGGACAGTACCGGCAAAGGAGTGGGTGAGGTAACCATTTACTTGAGCCCCAGCATTCCCGGCGATAAGGCGAAAACCAGCGTTGAGACAGTTAATAATCCCTCGTGGACGGCCGGTCACGGGACGTGGGCTGTGTATACAGGAGACCAGCAGGGAACGGTGATTGTCACCCCCGCCAAGGAGGGCTATACTTTTAATCCGCCGTTCCGAAAGGTGACCGGGCCGGCAAGCGATGTGAATTTTGAAGCAACTGAAAATCCCGGCGGTTCTTCTTCCCAGGTCCAGATGGACACCGGGCTGCCCTGGAGCTGGGAAATAGATGAAGACGGTTATTACGACACCATTGCGGTTACTGGTGATAGAATGCTGAGTATTAATTTGCAAGGCGGGACACGGATACTCCGGGTGAAAAAACTGGATATTCAACAGGGGAAAATTGTATTGGTCGGAGATGGAAAGCTTATATTGTACGTTGAAGAAACCTTCAACTTAAATGGGAGTAGTAAATTAAACCTCGATGGCGATCATAATTCTTTAATCATGTTTTTCAATGGCGGCGGCACTTTAAATTTTGCGGGAGCCACACGGTTTGTAGGCTCAATCTATGCGAAAAACGCCAGTGTTTCTATTGCCGGGAGCAATAATATAGACGGCAGTATTGTAACAGGCGGTTCCGCTGTATCAGTGACCGGAGCGGCGGATGCCAATCCCATGCTGTTATATTCGCCAAATGCCAGCCTGACGGTTTCAGGAAGTGGAAAGATTAAGGGTACTGCTGTGGTTAAAAAATGCACTATGGATGGCGCTTCCCGGATAACAGCCGGTACTTCCGCCGATACGGCTTTTTTAAATTCGCTGCTCTGGGGTCCGGATGGCCCTCCCTCATTATTCTTAAATGAACCGGAACCGCCCCGGGAGCCGTCAGATACAACCTGGCGGGACAGAGGCAAGTGGATAAAAATATAGCGTATCAGGGATGGTGCGCCAAGATAGGAAAAAGGCGGGTCCATTTTGATTTTTGTGCTTTATGCAAAGTAACAAAAGTTTAAGTGTCATTGTGCCAGGCAGGCGGTTTGAAGCGGAAAAATCAAACACTATGACAAAAGCGAAGTGATTTTAGGATATGAAATGGCTTCATAATAACAAGGGCCTTACACTGGTGGAATTATTGGTGGCCATGTCGGTGCTTGTTATACTTACTATTGCTTTTACGGCATTCTTCGGGCAGAACATTACAAGTATCTCTGAAAGCGGACAGAAAAGCAAAGCTACTGCCGAGGCGGAGAAAAAACTGGAAAGACTGCACCATTCCATGGATGATTATGACAGCGACCCGGAGTATGTGAGCAGTGAGAATGTACTTACAAAAAACCCAAACCGGGACAGAAATTTTTCTGTTGACCAAGTGACCTATGTAGACGGTGAAATACAGGGATACAAAGTAACGGTGGTGGTCTTTTATAAAAATGGAGAGCGTCATGTGACCATGACTTCTTTTATCGAAGGGGGGACATAAATAATATCTTCATTTCTTAAAGAAGAAAAGGGAATCACCTTGGTCGAATTGATGATTACTATGGCAATATTGGTTATAGTGCTGGCCGTGGGATACTCCTTCGACTATTATGTGAGCAAATCCTATACCGTTGCTTCCAGTCAGACGGAGCTACAGCTCAAAGTTCGGATGGCCACAGAACTTATTAAGGATAAGGCCCATTTCGCGGATTATATGAAAATTTTGGAGGATGATTCCAATGTTATAGGCCAGCTTGACCAGAACTATGACCAAGCTATCTATGTAGAAGATGGCTCTTTAATATACTATAAGGATGGAACCGCTACGAATTTTGGAAACATTTCTGACAACGTAAGATTAGAAATAGATTTTAATGAATTAGATGAATTTTTTCTATCGTATAACGTGAGGGGACATATTGACGGCGAACAAACTTACGAAATAAGTTCGGAGATACAAAAGAACATTGAAGATTACGGACCTATTGTAAAGGATTTCGGGGACGAAAACAGCACGGGCAAGGCTGTCATCTTTGGTTTTGATGACGCAGAGCCGTAGGGGCGCAGGCGCAATTTTGCCTGCGTCAATTTTTTGCCGAAAGTCCGGCCAGGCAATATTGAAAATCATCATTGCCGGTTACACTGCTTTTCAAGGCGTCCGCCCAAAGCCGATGAATTCATGACCACAATAAAATAATAGCAGGCTTTTAAGCGCGATATTTTTTAAGGACCAGTTTCAACAGATAATAATAAGTATCTAATCAACCCAGTTTTGCAGTGTTAAACTGGGTATTCTTTTAAATTCATTAGTATTATTGGTTACTAAAATCAGACTTTCAGAAAGCGCATGCGCGGCAATTAATAAATCATAAGCCCCAATAATCTGCCCTTTTTTCTCAAGCGTCGCGCGAATTTCCCCGGAAATAGCAGCAGCTTTTTCGGAGAAGGGCAGTATTTCTAAGGGTGATAAAAAGCTGGTTAAAGCAATTTTATTTTTTTCCCTGTGTTGACTTTTTTCAACCCCGTATTCAAGTTCAGCCAGTGTAATTGTAGAAATACATACATCCCCTATGTCCAGCCTTTTTAAAGTTTCTACTACTTTGATGGGTTTCTTCTTGATTATATAAATACATATGTTTGTATCAAGCATATATCTCAATTAAAGATCATCCCGTCCTTGTGTGATTGGTTGCTTTCTATCAGATAAGAAGTCGTCTGAGAAATTTTTTAAACTGGACTCAAGATTCTTCCACGCGCTATCTTTGGGGATCAACAGTACTATATCGTTAATTCTTCTAACAAATACCTCGGAATCCTTAAAGCGGTATTCTTTTGGTAATCGTACAGCCTGGCTCCGGCCATTCTCAAATATTTTAGCAATGTCCATAAAAACCCCCCTAAAATATATAAGATATATACCATAGTATATATCCAAATGGAAACAATGTCAAAAAAAATCAAAATAGCCGCTATACAATCTTTATAATTTTTTCCTCGGGAACTCACGCGCAATTCTGCCCGGGTCAGTTTTTTGCCGCCAGCTTTGCCAGGTAATATTGAAAGTCATCATTGCTGGTTTCGCTGCTTTTCAGGGTATCCGCCCACCAGCCGGCTATGATGAATCCGCCGTCCGCGGTTTGCCGCACCGGGAAGTTCTCGTTAAATTTACGGTTTTCCAGGGTATATTCCTTGAGCTTTTCCCCGCCGGCGCTTATCCTGACCAGTAAAAAGGAGGGGTTTGGGGAATTTGCGGAAGTGCTCCAGCCGGCTGCCAGGTATTCGCCTTCAGGGGTTTGCCGGACCCATTTGCCTGTGCTCCAGTCATTTATGACCAGGTTTCTTTCCCACAGTTTATTGCCCAACTGATCGGTTTTAAGCAGGTAGAGGTCAAAGTTGCCGTTGCTGAAAGATGATGTTTGTCCGGTCACAATGAAGCCCCCATCGGAAGTCTGCTCCACCATGCCGGCGGTATCCCAGCCCGGGCCGCCGTAGTTTTTTTCCCAGAGTTTATTGCCTTCAGGATCTGTTTTTAGCAGATAGGCGTTATAGCCGCCTGCCGCCGAAAAGGTTTTGCCGGCCACTATATAGCCCCCGTCCCCGGTTTGGCTGACCCAGGCCCCGGAGTCGGTGTCAGGTCCTCCGAAAGCCCTTTCCCATATTTTATTGCCGTCTTTATTTATTTTTATCAGATATACATCAACATTGCCATTTTCCGGGGAGCCGGTTTCGCCGGTTATGACGTAGTCCCCTTCCCGGGTCTTACTGATGCAGGCGGCCGTGTCGTCGTTATCTCCGCCGTAATTTCTTTCCCACAGCTTGTTGCCCGAGGCATCGGTTTTTACCAGGTATACATCCGTATTGGCCAGGACGGAGTAGGGCTTGGGTGTCTCTCCGGCTATCAGGTAACCGCCGTCGGAGGTTTGCAGCACCGCCGAGCCGCAGTCGTCCCCGGCGCCGCCGTAAATTTTTTGCCATTGCAAAAGCCCCAGGGAGTCCAGCTTCAGGAGTGCCGCGTTATAGTATGATGCTTCGGAATTATTCGCCGGGAGGGATTTGCCGGTTACTATGTATCCTCCGTCGGAGGTCTGGCAGGCCGCGTAAGCCATGTCTATTTTGGGGGAGCCGAAATACTTCTCCCATTCCAGATTCATGCCCTCCCGGGCTACGGCCGGGGTCACGGCCATGATAAATGCGAATAATGTAAAAATGCAGAAAAATATTCTTTTGACCAACAATTTTACCTCCCCCGGCCATTTAGTGGAGTAATTATAATTTTACCATTCCCGCTGCTTCTTTTTCCAGTTCCCGCAGTTTATCCTCCCTGCCGAACACTATCAGTATGTCTTCCGGCTGAATTATCTCCCCGGGCTCCGGATTGGCTATTATCACGTCGTTTCTTAAAAGCGCCAGCAGCTGGGTATTAAAATCTTCCCTGAGCCGGGAATTTTTTAATTCCCGGTGAGCCAGGGAGGAAGAATTGCTTATTCTTATTTCTTCCAGTTCATAGCTGACTTAGATGTCAACACCCCAAAATATTATACACTATTCGGGGAGTTTCGCGGTATGGGGTATTATGGCTTGAATGTGCTCATCGTTTGCCCTGTTTTATGGCCTCCACATTACGCTTTATTTCTTCCAGTAAAATATCCCCTTTTTCGTATGGTACTATCTTGGTGGGGATTATGGTGAGGGAATGATTTTTAGCAGGTTCTTTTACGGGTTTGTTGTTTTTTGCTTTTTGTTTCTTTTTATTCGATAATACCGGCTTATTAGCCGCCGGATTATTTTGATGTGTTTTTTTCGGCGGGAATTTTTTTTCAATTGGCGGCGGGGTTTCGCCTTTTTCCACCGGGGCCGGGTCTATAGCCGCCGCGGCTTCCGCCTCCAGGGCTTCGCTGTGGCACAGGCCTGCCCGGGAGGTTTCCTGCGGGGTTTGGAGGTCCCCGGCGGTTTCAGTGTCGCCTCTGGCTGCGGGTGATGGAGATTCTGCCCCGGTAAAGGAAAGCGTCATTTGGGGGGAAGCGACATCCAGCAGGGACTGAAAGTTAAACAGTACCGGTTCAAGGGCCAATATGTCTTCGGTGGTGCTGTCGGGGCCGGCGGTGTGCGCAACCGCTTTTTTGGCTTTTTCCACATAATCCGCCAGTTGGGCCAGAGCTTCTTCCAGTTCCCCGGCCCTTGCCTCCACCTCATTGATAATGATGTTGTTTAATTGGGCTCTTTCTTCGTTAAGCCGGTTGAGTTCCTCCCATTCTTTCTGTTTCAGGGCCGTAATATTGCCTGCCAGTTGTTGTATATTTTCCACAATATTTTTGTAACGCGCGAAATACTCCATAAGGTACTCCCTCCTCATTTTTTAATACCAGTATTTAACATTCTACACCGATAATTATTTTCCTTTTATTGGTAAACAGGATGACAAAAAAATAATCCCCGTTAGCAATTAACGGGGATATAAAAGCCTCTATTTTTATATTCAACCAATATCTGACCAGATTCTTCCTTTTCCAAAAATCATTTTGAATGTTGCTACCACGATAACCAAAGGCACCGTACCCAGTATCAACAAACCTATTTCAGAGTCCACGGAGTATAGTCTCCCCCCTTTAAAGATACTCTAGCAGATTATGAACAAAAAGTAAACTAGGAAAAACGGTTGAAAAAAATCAAAAATCTTCAGGTGGTGACTATTAGTAATTGTATATCCGGATATCTCCCACAGGCTACTTCATGCTCTTTAAATAATATTCAAAATCCCCTCCATTATACCGGAGATTTTGAGGGATAAAAAAAACCCGCCTTCATAGCGGGTTAGGATATCTGTACATATAAAGCTTTTTCATCAGGATTGTATTTTGCTTCGAACTTTCCTTTTTGGGTAATTCCAAACTGGTTGAAGAATCCCTTACCAAACACCTTTGTTTTTCTGATTTCCATGCCGCCGTCATCCACCGCTCTGATCCGGATGGTTCTGGTGTCTTTATCATAAGCCAGTTCAATTCTATCGGCGGCCAGCTTTTCCCTTGCAATATTGTTTAAAACAACAGAAGTTTTAGATAAAGACACGATAGGTGCTTTCTCTTGTTTTTCTCCCCTGGGTTTATAAATTTCAAAAGCCAATGCGGTACACTCCTTTTATTTTTTTTGTATTATAACCAATAATAAAGTATAGGTAAACATTTATTTGCAATTTTAACATCAACTTTTTTATTTTACAGTTTCGTCAAATATTTTGACCCATTATAGACAAGACAACTTTTTTACACTGTTAATATAATTTTGCTTCTTTTTCCGGTGGATTATTTTCAGTTTTTAGCTGAATCAGGATTACAGCGGCCAGTATCAATATGCAGCCAATGATCTGAACAGATGTAAGTATCTCACCAAGACAAATAAATGCGGCCAAGGCCGCCACCACCGGCTCCAAGGTGCTGGTTATGCCGGTTTTGACGGGTGAAAGATAATTTAAGCCCTTGAAGAAAAAACCAAAGGGCAGAATGGTTGCAAAAATCGCAATATACAAAAAAAACAACCATGTCTGCCAGTTGTAGTTCATCAGGGTTAACCAGGGCGCTTTATAAAATCCCCAGACCAGCGCGCCCACGCCGAAGCCCCATGTCAGTAATGTCCATGGCTTGTAAGTTTCCAGGCCCCGTTTTCCATATACCGTATAAAAGGCGAATGACAAAGCGGAAGCTATGCCGCTGGCCAGTCCCCAGGAGTTTACCGCCAGTCCTCCGCCCATGCTGCCGCGAACTATGAGAAAGCCGCCGGACAGGGCCAGTACCAGAGCCGAACCGTTAAACACCGCCAGCTTTTCCCGGCCCCTCAGCAATCCGTAAATAAGTACAAAGGCAGGCGCCAGGTATTGTAAAAATATGGCTGTGGCCACATTGGTTTGGCTAATGGTAAAAAGATATGTGAACTGAACGGCGGCTACCCCGAAAAAACCGAATACGGCCATGTAGGGCCAGTGCCGCCTGGGGACATAAAGGGATTTTCTATCGGCAACCAGCAGATAGGCAAACAGTATTAAAAAAGAAAAAGCGAGACGGAGCTGTACCAGATCGAAGGGGCTGACATTATTATTAAACATGAATTTGGCCGCGGTGCCGGATACGCCCCACATCGCCGCGGCAGCGATTACAAAAATAAATCCTCTTAAGTTTTGCTTTTCTTCCTGGTTTATATCTGTCATGGTTATCCCCCGGGTTCATCACGTATTTTTCAACATTCTTTAATATTTCGTGTTGTTTTTTGCCATACCTGCCTGAAGTATCACCCAAGGACGTTAATGCATTTATATAGTCCGTATGCTATAATTGTTTTGTTTTTATAAAAGGTCATTGGGGGTAGCCGCGGCGCCGGGCCGGCTTCCGGGGTTATTTTGTGGGACTTAGTAAACAGTGAAAGGAAACCAGTCAAATGATTGATATTTTCAAAGCTGTAATACTTGGTATAGTGGAAGGGATTACCGAGTTTTTACCAATATCATCCACCGGTCATTTAATATTGGTTAACGAGTTTGTAGGCTTTACAGGAAATTTTGCGCATATGTTTGATGTGGCAATACAATTGGGAGCAATACTATCTGTTGTGGTTTATTTCAGGCATAAGCTTTTTCCTTTTAGCAAATCAAGCGTAACAGAGAAAAGAAAGGTATTTGCAATTTGGAAAAAAACCATTGTGGGGGTTTTACCGGCGCTATTAATCGGCGCGGCTTTAGGAGACCATATTGAGGAAAAGCTTTTTAACCCTGTTACCGTATCAATTGCATTGCTAATAGGCGGTTTTGTTTTGATTTTCATTGAAAACAGGAGAAAGCGCATTCGCATTAGGGATATCCATTTATTGGATTATAAAACTGCTTTTATAATAGGATTTATTCAATGCCTGGCAATGATTCCCGGAACGTCCAGGTCCGCCGCCACTATAATCGGCGCAATGCTATTGGGAGTCTCGCGGGTTGTGGCCGCTGAATATTCATTTTTCCTGGCTATTCCCACAATGTTCGCAGCCACCTCTTATTCCCTTCTTAAAATTGGCTTTGCCTTAACTTCGTCTCAATTGCAAGTATTGATTGTTGGGTTTGTTGTTTCTTTTATAGTGGCATTATTGGTAATAGCGGGCTTCATGAATTTTATTTCCAGTAAGGACTTCAAACCTTTTGGCTACTATAGAATAATATTGGGCTTGCTTGTATTAATATATTTTTATTTCTAAAACCACACCTCGCCGGGAGACACCTCCGCCACGGGGTCGCCACGGGGGTCGCCACGGGGGTCGCCACGGGGGTCGCCACGGGGACGTTTCCGGTGCCAGGCGCCGTGCCACGCACGCGCCATCGACGGTTCCATCGTCTTCCTTCCGGTCCTTTGTTACCCTTCGAGGATGTTTGAATCGTCCCAAGGCTTCCCTGAACCATCTCCATAGCTTCCCGAAAAAGGTTTATTCCCGGGGTTTACTTCAGGGTTATAGGGGTTTTTCTTTTTCAGGGGCGGGTACGTAAAAATTATTAAAAAAAGCTGTTTAATTTTGGTTTTTCAAATTTATGACAAATAATTAACGGTCCGCTGTGCTATAATTTACCAAAGGAGGTAATTATAGTGAGCGGACCAAAGCCTTTTAACAGGAGATTTAATTCTGAAATTGCCGGTATCGTTATGTTTTCCCTGGCTCTTTTGGGGGTGGTCTGTCTCTTTAACCCCAAAGTCGGCCTGGTTACTTATTACGTTGAAAAACTATTGAGAATATCCACCGGTGAGGGGCGTTTCCTTTTTCCCGTGCTGCTGGCCTATCTGGGTGTAAGGCTGATCCAAAAATCCCCCCGGGAAGGCACTCCCCAGCAGGTATACGGGGGCATAGTGCTGTTCATGGTGTCCTTAACGGTAATACACCTTTTCGTTCCCGGAGGCAAGAGCTGGGGGAGCGGACTCCGGGGCGAGGGGGGAGGACTGCTGGGCGCGTTGATTTCAATGCTGCTGTGGCGCTCCTTCGGGCTGGCGGGGACGGTAATCATATTAACCGCCTTTGCCCTGATAGGGATTATGCTGGTTTTCAACTGGCGTTTAAATGATCTGTATATCAGGATAAAAAACAGATTGCAAACCTTGTTTAACGGGATAAAGACTTTTTTAATCAATTTTTTATTTGTTGAGGAGCCGGAGGAGGAAAAAGGCCCTCATCCCATAATAATTGATTTTTGCGGGGATGAGCAGGTGGAGACAAGAGAAGCATCGTCTGGGGAGCACCGGGGGGAAGAATCCTCCGGCGAAAAAACCGGCTCCGGGGCGGTTAAGCCTGTTAACGGCGGACCGGTATTGCGCCTGGTGAAGACGCCGGACAGTCGCTGGAACCAGCAGTTTTCCGAAGGCTATTACGAGCCTGAGGAGAGAAATCCGGCCCGGGGAGCGGAATATCATCTTCCCCCCATGTCGCTTTTGTCAAGACCTTCCACTGCCAGGAATGTCAAGGCCAGCAAGGATATTACCGATAATATCCGTATACTGGAGGAGACCCTTGAAAGCTTCGGGGTTAAAGCGAAAGTCACCCAGGTTTCCCGGGGGCCGGCTATTACCAGATATGAGATACAGCCTCCGCCGGGGATAAAGGTCAGCAGGATTGTCAGCCTGGCCGATGATGTGGCTCTTTCCATGGCGGCGCCGGATGTGCGTATAGAAGCTCCCATACCCGGCAAGGCGGCTGTGGGCATAGAAGTGCCCAACAGGGAAATTTCCACTGTTCATCTGAGGGAACTGCTGGAAACCGATGAGTTTCAGAAGGCTCCCTCCCGGCTGACGGTGTCCCTGGGCAAAGATATTGCGGGAACCCCGGTGGTGGCGGATCTGGCTTTGATGCCGCACCTGCTTATAGCCGGAGCCACAGGTTCCGGTAAAAGTGTTTGCCTGAATACTTTAATCGCCAGCATGCTTTTTAAAGCCACTCCGGAACAGCTTAAATTTTTAATCATCGATCCCAAAATGGTTGAGCTGGCAACTTATAACGGAATACCCCACCTTATTTCCCCGGTGGTTACCGATCCTAAAAAAGCAGCCACGTCCCTGCGCTGGGCGGTTAAAGAAATGGAATACCGTTACGAGCTGTTTGCCTCCGCGGGGGTGAGGGATATCACCCGCTACAACAATTCTTCAACCGGCCGGGAACCGTCCCGGAGCCCGTTGCCCTACATAGTTGTAATTATCGACGAACTGGCTGATTTGATGATGGTGGCTCCCGCCGATGTGGAGGATTCCGTTTGCAGGCTGGCCCAAATGGCCAGGGCGGCGGGCATCCATCTGATGATTGCCACCCAGCGCCCTTCCGTGGATGTTATTACGGGGTTGATAAAAGCCAACATTCCTTCAAGGATTTCCTTTGCCGTGTCGTCCCAGATTGATTCCCGCACCATACTGGACATGGGGGGAGCGGAAAAGCTGCTGGGTAAGGGAGACATGCTTTTCTTTCCGGTGGGCGCCGCCAAGCCCGTAAGAATTCAGGGGGCCTATCTGTCCGACAGGGAAGTTGAACAGCTTGTATCCTTTTGGAAAAAACAGGCCGTTCCGGTTTATCTCGAAAGCCTTACCGCCGGTGAGCCGGAAGCGGCGGCGGCGTATGAACCGGAGGATGAACTGCTTCCCCGGGCGGTGGAGATTTTTATTGAAACAGGCCACGCCTCAATATCCATGCTGCAGCGCCGGCTGCACATAGGTTATGCCCGGGCCGCCAGGATTATAGACATTATGGAAAGGAAAGGTATTGTCGGCTCATTCGAGGGAAGCAAACCCAGAGCGGTTCTGATGACCATGGAGCAGTACGAACAGACCTTCAATAAAGTTGGAAATAAAAATATTTCAGGAAACTAAAGGAATTTTATTTTTTCTGTCGAAGGACAATTGCAGATAAAGCCAAAACCATAATATTTTACTAGAACCTGGCGGGAATTTTGTATTATCATTGAGGATATGCTAAAATTAACGTGTAATAAATACTGAATCCGAATACTTTTTAAACCCCGGAGACGGTTTATTTTCCGTTTGGCGGGGTTGATTGGTTTACCCGTTGTTTGGAGTTGTTGACATTAATGGCTAAAGACATAAAAATTGAAGACGCTTTTAATATGCCGGGAGCTACTCTGGTGGATGTCCGCTCTGAGAATGAATATAATGAAGACACAATTCCCGGAGCTGTTAACATACCTCTTTTAAACAATGAAGAAAGAGCCATGGTGGGGACGGTATACAAGAGAGAAAATCCCGTAAAGGCCAGGCGGCTGGGATTGAATCTGATTTCCCCGAGATTGCCGGCGATGCTGCGGGAATATGAGCAGAAAGCCTCAAATGGCAGGGATGTTGTATTGTTTTGCTGGCGGGGGGGGCTCCGCAGCCAGTTCGTAACCTATATGCTGGATTTGATGGGTTTTAACGTATACCGGGTCGCGGGGGGCTATAAATCCTATAGAAAGTATATTAATAGCTATCTGGAGAGGGAGTTGCCCCATAGGGCCGTGGTAATACACGGTCTTACCGGCGTGGGCAAGACTGAGGTATTAAAAGGCCTTGAAGCCAGGGGCCTTCCGGTCCTCGATCTGGAAGGGCTGGCTTGCCACAGGGGTTCAGTGTTCGGCAAGATAGGAATGCCGCTCTCCCCTTCCCAAAAAAAATTTGAGAGCATGATTGTGAAGAATTTTGTTGCCTCGGCAAAACAGGGCGTTTTTGTGGTTGAATGCGAAAGCAAAAGACTGGGCAGGCTGCTGGTGCCGCAATCGGTCATAAATTCAATGAAAATGGGCTATAATATACTTCTCTATGCCTCAATTCAGGAAAGAATACACCGCTCCGTGAAGGAATATGTCAGCGGGTCCGACGCCAATATGCAGTCCCTGGTGGAAGCGATACAATCCATCACCAGATATCTGGGGAACGCAAAGGCGGATAAACTGGTTAACCTCCTGCGGGAAAAGAAATATGAAGATGCGGTTGAAATATTGCTGTTGGATTATTATGATCCATTGTACAAGTATCCCAATGGACCTGATTCCAGCTACCATCTGTCAGTTGATACGGGTAATATTAACAGGGCGGTGGATGTTGTCGCAGAATTTGTTGCCGGCTTACCCGAATATGGTATTCCGGTGAATGGAGGTGTTAGGGTTGGAAATAGGGAAAGCCCTGAAGGCAGCCAGGGAAGCCAGGGGTCTTTCGCTTAACGATGTGGAGGCTGATATCAAAATTCGCCTTAAATACCTTGAGGCCCTGGAGAACGAAGATTATGGAGTTCTCCCGGGAAAGGCCTATGAAAAAGGTTTTTTAAAAAATTATGCGCAGTATCTGGGGTTGAACCCCAATGAAGTTATTGCGGCTTATCTAAATGAGCAAAGGGTGGAGGAAGAACCTGAGCCTGATGTAATAGAAGCGCCGCCACCTGTGAAGAGTGGGAACGGCAAACGGCTTGTCCTGGGATTGTTGCTGGCCGGAGTGGTTCTTGTCGTGGGTGTTTTTGCCATACTCCCGTCCTTGCAGGAAAAAGAACCGGGACAGTCCGGGCGGCAGGAAAATTATGTGGCTGAAAAGGAACAGACTCCGGCTCCAAACGGGAATAAAGAAAATATTCCCGGTGAGTCCGAAAATCAGGCGCCTTCCGCCGAGGTGCAGCCGGAGGGAGTTGACATCACCCTTAATGTAACGGATAGGGCCAGCTGGATGCTGGTGGTTGTGGACGGTCAAACACAGTTTACGGGTGAAGTGGCCCCGGGCCAGAGTAAAAGTTTTCATGGCCAGGAGAGAATATGGGTTAAACTGGGTAATGCGGGTGATGTTAATGTTAATTTCAACGGAGAGGATATAGGCGTTCTCGGCCAGCGCGGAGATGTTGTGGCCAGGGAGTTCACAGCCGGAACTCAGGGATAATTGCGGGGGTTAATGGTGCCTGTAATTGCCTGTTGAATTCTATTCAATAATATATTATAATTCTCTTTGCGCTTTAAAAGTACGGTGAGCAGTTGCTGTTCCCATAGGGAGCAGAGGAAAGTCGAGACACGCACATATTCAAATATGTAAAACGGTGCCCGGCGCAAGCCGGGGCAGGGCGACCTGACGACGGCGAAAGGAACTCATGAAAGTTTCCGGTAGCTGTAAAGTGCCACAGAAACCATGTCACCGGGCGACCGGTGAGTGCAAGGGTAAACTCCGCCGGCGTGCAACCCAAATAGGTGACTTTAAGTCACGGGTAGGGGCACCCCCTTAATAGGGGGAAGGAAGGATTCTTATATAAAAGAACCCTTTCTTAGATAGATAACTGCTTGAAAAACAGAATCTCGCTTACAGCCGTGTCTTTTAAGACCGCGCCAAGGTAAGAAAAGACCCCTGGATAAATCAGGGGTCTTTTTTGTTGGTTGCATGCCTTTGGAATTATTATCGCCGCCGGCGCGGTTTAGCTACTGGGTGCCGGTTTCGGTTTGGCCTGGAATATTCCAGGGGATTTCCTGGTTTGGCTTCACAGTCTGACTGTCCGGCGGAAGTATCTGCCCGCCGGCGCCGGGAGAGTGAATGGTGCAGAAGTCCGTAGGCATCCTTTCATTGTAATCGGCCACGTTATCAGGAACGTTGTATTGAAGTTTAATCATAGTCCTGATTACCCTGTCCGGGCAGTACTCGGTGGGAAGTTTGCCGCTGGTTGCGCATACCTCCACAGGTACATGGGTGTCGTCCATCTTGGTGGGAACCGTTCCGCTGGCAAAAAGGTCCGTTACCATATGCTCCGGAGGGGTATTGGGTCCCGGCAGCAGCCCTGACTTGCTGTCCACCTTGGCGGAAACTATTCCCGGGGGTCTTTCAAAGTTGCTTACCGGCTTGCCCTCCAGCGCCTTGCCGATTATTTGACGCCAGATGGGGGCGGGGTAAACACCACCGTAACTCCTGGGCATTGGCTTGGGGTCGTCGAAACCAATCCATACCACTCCCACCAACTCGTGGGTATAGCCGGCAAACCAGATATCCTTGCCCTGATCGGTGGTTCCGGTTTTGCCCGCGGCCGGCCGGCTGATTTTGGCCCCGGTGCCAGTGCCGGACTGCACGGCTGATTTTAACATATCGGTTATTAAATAGGCCGTGGTGGGCTTCATGACCTGTTTCTGTTTGGGCGTGTGCTCCTCCAGCACCGTTCCGTCCGGTTCTTCCACTTTTAATATGGCCGTCGGTTCCGTGTATATGCCCTGGTTGGCAAAAGCCGCGTAAGCTGCCGCCAGCTTTAGCGGAGTTATTTCTTCGGTTCCCAGGGCCAAGCTGGCGCCGACCGAATTGCGGTCGATGTCTATATTCAACCGGTGGGCAAAATTAATGGCCTCGGGTATGGTGACATGGTCTACCAGCAGTTTCACCGCGGCAATATTAACCGAATAGGTTATGGCGGTTCGCAGGGTAATAAGTCCCCTGTATGAACGGCTGTCGTTGTGCGGTTCGTAGTTGCCGTATTTTACAGGAGCGTCGTCTATAACCGAAGCCGGTCCCATACCTTTTAATTCAATGGCCGGGGCATAGGCGATAATTGGTTTAAAGGATGAGCCGGGCTGCCGTCCCGGTTCCCGGGTTGCCCTGTTCCAGCCCAGTTTATTGGTATGCTGCCTGCCTCCCACCAGGGCTCTAATCTCTCCATTGCGGGGATCAAGAACAACAGCCGCTCCCTGGGGCTTTTCGTTTCCGATGGCCGGCGGGAAATTGCGGTCATTGGCCATTATCTTTTCGGCATTTTCCTGAATTTCCGGATCAATTGTGGTATAAACCTTTAATCCCTGCTTATACACTTTTTCCGGGCCGTATTTTTCTATCAATTGCTCTGTAACGTAGTCCACAAAGTAAGGATAGGGATATTGCCTTCCGGCCGGCGAGCCTTCCTTAATATTAATTGGTTCGGATTCCGCGCCGGATGCCTCCTGGGGGCTGATGAAACCATATTCAGCCATTTGGGATATAATGGTGTCACGTCTGTTTAAAGCGGTCTTTTCGTCCCTGTAAGGGGAATAAATACTGGGGGCGCGCACAATGCTGGCAAGCAGGGCGGCGTCGGCCACCGTCAGATCGGAAACACCTTTGTCAAAGTATGTCTGGGCGGCTGATTGTATACCGTACGCGCCTTCTCCGAAATATATTTTGTTTAAGTACATTTCAAGAATTTCTTCTTTGGAATAGTGGCGCTCCACCTGAACCGCCAGTATTATTTCCTGGATTTTTCTTTTTATGGTCTTATCAGGAGTCAGGAAGGACATTCTGATTAACTGCTGGGTAATGGTGCTGGCTCCCTGGTGCAATCCTCCCTTGGTCAGATCCACAAAAACCGCCCTGATTATGCCTTGCAGGTCAACCCCGAAGTGCTGGTAAAAACGGCGGTCTTCGGCGGCCAGAAAAGCTTCCTGTACATTTTCCGGTATGTCGCTTAAGGATATGGGGACTCTGTTTTCAATTCCCACTTTGGTTATCAGTTTATTGTCCTTGTCATATATAAGAGTTGAGTTTGAGGACAATAATCCGCTTTCATCCCAGGCCGGTAAATCCTTAACGCTGACCGCCAGCAGTCCCAGCGCGGCCGCGCCGCATATAAAAGTGAAAAGCAGTATTATAAACAAGACAAATCTGCCGGGCCTTAACTTCTTTCGTCTCCGTGTTGCCGCCAATATTCTGTCCCCCTTAAAAAAGGTATAATAAACATTATAACATAATATTTTAACGGCACATCGAAAAAGTCAATACGCCGCACCGGAGGGCTGTTTAGCCCGGATGAGCTGTTTTTGAGCGCTCTTGTCACCCGCTGCCGCCCTTGGTATAATGTACTGGATTTATTGAAAGGGGATACAATAAATGGTTGGCGTGGAAAGGCAAATGGAAATAATCCGGCGGGGCGCGGTGGAAATTGTGCCTGAGGAGGAACTGGTGGAAAAGCTTAAACGTTCTGTGTCCACCGGTAAACCTTTAAAGATAAAATTAGGTCTGGACCCCACAGCCCCGGACATACATCTGGGACACACCGTGGTTTTGCATAAAATGCGACAGTTCCAGGAGCTAGGACATCAGGTCATTATAATATTGGGTGACTTTACCGCCCGTATAGGGGATCCCACCGGTAAATCGGAGACCCGCAAACAGTTGACCGAGGAACAGGTAAAGGAAAATGCCGGCACTTACCAGAGACAGATTTTTAAAATACTGGATCCCGAAAAAACGAAGCTGGTTTTTAACAGCCAGTGGCTGGCTCCGCTTACCTTTGCTCAAATAATTGAACTGGCTGCCAAATACACCGTGGCAAGAATGCTGGAAAGGGAGGATTTTGCTAAAAGATACAGGGAAAATCTCCCCATCAGCGTGCATGAATTTTTTTATCCTCTGATGCAGGGTTACGATTCCGTGGCCCTGGAGGCGGATGTGGAACTGGGGGGCACTGATCAGAAATTTAATTTATTAATGGGGCGGACTTTACAAAGAGAGTACGGCCAGGAGCCTCAAATCGCCCTAATGATGCCGATAATTGAAGGGCTTGACGGAGTCCAGAAAATGAGCAAAAGCCTGGGCAATTACATAGGCATAGACGAATCCCCCAGGGAAATGTACGGCAAGACCATGTCGCTGCCTGATGAATTAATGATACGTTATTTTGAACTGGTAACCCCTGTCTTGCTGGAAGAGGTGCGTTCCATTGATGAGGGGCTGAAAAGCGGCGCCCTGCACCCCAGAGACGTTAAAATGAGGCTGGCCCGGGAGATTGTCGCTTTTTACCATGATCAGGAGGCGGCTCTTGCCGCTGAAGAAGAATTTAAAAGGATTTTTCAGCAGCACGAGCTGCCGGATGAAATACCAACCTTTAATGTCGGCCCGGATATAATGGAAGAGGGCAGTGTCTGGATGCCAAGGCTGCTTCATATAACCGGGCTTGCTTCCAGCACCAGCGAGGCCCGCCGGCTTATTCAGCAGGGAGCCGTTAAGGTGGACGGGGAGAAAGTTGACGACCCTGCTGTAAACCTGACTGTGAAGGACGGCATGATTATAAAGGCGGGAAAAAGAAAATTTGTTAAATTATCCGTTTAGCATAAACATATTGCGGACCTGCCCATGGGGGCAGGTTTTTTTGTTGGCCTTATATTATTGCGCCGCGCATATAGATGTAGAAAGTATTTTGCCTGGCCTAATTATTTACATGGCGGCGGGTGAGGCTATTGTTTAAAAGGAGTAATCCGTATAAAAGAATGGCGATGGTAATGCTGCTGGTGGCAATACCCCTGGCATTATTGTGGTATGCTGATTTCGTAATGCGCCCGGCGCTATTTGAAATGGCCAGGGTGAGGGCCGTGAAAATAGCTACTGAGGCCATACACCGGGCCGTGATAAAAAAAGTTGCCGATAGCGGGGTCCATTATAACGATTTAATTAACATACATAAAGACAGCCGGGGAAAGGTCGTCCTGATGCAGGCCGATACCATCAGGCTGAATCAATTGTCTTCGGGCGTTACTCTGACGGTTCAGGACGAATTAAATAAAATCCGGAGCGAAGATATCAGAATTCCTATAGGGCAGCTTTCGGGGATATACGCGCTGGCCAACCTTGGACCGGGGATCAGGATCAGTATCATGCCTGTGGGTACGGTAAAGGTGGATTTAAACGATAAATTTGAAACCGCCGGCATTAACCAGACCAGGCATTCCATTTATCTCCGGTTCGAAACCGAAGTGCGGGTTATTATACCGTTGAAAAGCGGCGAATCGAAGGTTGTAACCGAGGTTCCGGTAACCGAAAGCATTATTGTCGGTGATGTTCCGGGCACTTATGTGTCATTGCCCTGGGGTGTCCTGGGGGGAGGGGTTAATTAAAGTAACTTATTTATTATGGTAATGCATAAATGACCCCGTGATCGGGGTAAAAATATTCTAAACAGCTTGACTGCCCGTACCCAAATACTACCTCTTGAATACCACCTTGGATTAGTGGTATATTATTTCTTGCGCCGGTGAGGCCGGAAAAGAAAGGCTTGACTGGCGTGCTCAATAATGTTAATATTACTAACGGTTGCAAAAATTGTCGACCGGACAGGTGAAAAAAGATGTTGACAATATAGCAACGCGGTGATATGATAAAGAAGTGTCATCGAACCGGTCCTTGAAAACTAAACAGTAAAGCAAGATGGATTAATGGTAAAACCATAATCCTCGTCAAAGCAACAAGCCAAGCGAGGTAAACGAGCTAA
>NZ_BFAV01000046.1 GCF_002933875.1 Desulfocucumis palustris
TGCTCCGATTGCCATATTTCCTACTTCTCAATTAAATATTGGTTACCGGCAATGGCGCTGTTTCCTTTATCGCCAGTTTCCGTAAGCAGTCACAATATACAATAAAATTAACACAAAATCATTAATATATCAATAAACATCGAGCTCTATACAGATATCATCTTTTAAATCAATTAATGCAAAATCTAATTCTTTAGAATAATATTTTTTATTAATGGCTTGTCTGTATTTTTCTATTTCTATATTTGTTATCTTTAGTGCTTCTTGATATAGAATCATTGCGCCGATAGCTTTATCTAGTGATTTTCCATCAAGCACGGTTAACCTAAATTTAGGCTCACATTCATTTAAATTAGACGCATAATCCATGACAAACAGTGCTTGTTCTTTTGTTATTTCCTCCTCCAACCAAGTCTTCTTCACTTCAACAAATCCATTTTTGTCTGAAGGTGGTAGAATAAAATTGTAGTCATTCTTGTGCTTCGCGTAAAGCTTAATTTTTAGGACAATTTTTTCAATTGGTTTGCCAGTATCCGAATCACATATTTTTATTCTAATAATTTCTGGAAAAGTATCCATTGTTTCACCTACCTTAATTTATATATTTTCATTAAATCTACAGGAATCGATTGCTCTGTAATCATTTCAATACCTGTTCCACCCTCAACATTTCCACCATATCTATAATTTACTGAATTCATATTGAACTCCACTCGATAGACTGGTGATCCAGTTGGGCCAAAAGGATTCTGTTTTCCAATTTGAAGCCCTTTTTCAGCTTCTAATATTGTGTCATATTTGTTGGGTGAAACAAATATATCCTTCAAATTACCGGCTCTGTCCACGTTGGGTATTTTTCCTGTTGCCTTTATTACATTAAGCTCACCTTCGCTAACATACCTATAAGCAGCTTGAGTACCTGTCTTGCCTCCTTGTAAACCTAACCTAATTTCTCCAGTTCCATTTAACATTGATAAGCCTATAAATATTGGATCATCTTGTAATGGAACTGGGTTGATCTCGTCTGGATGAGGTCCCTTTCCCCTATAACAATCTGCTAATTGGTGCCAATATTTTTTACTTTTTTCATCACCACTTATATTAGCTTCAGTCCACATCATACCACATCTTTCCAATGCAGTACGTACCGAGGTACTATACCTAAACTTACCATTTCCATCAAAATCATCTTTTACAAAATGCCCCGTCGGATCCACATAGTTCACCGGGTTATTATTGCAGTAAGTATAAAGGTTCTGCGTCCAGGGTTCGTAGATGTTGCCCCGGTAGGTATCATTGGTGATAAACCTCCCTATCTCCGGGTTATAATACCTGGCTCCCATCTGGTATAGCCCGGGGCCGGTGAAGTAGGGGGCGCCGGTGAAGGTGAACCTTGTTTCGTCACTGTCGCTGTCGCCTTCGCTGGTGTAGGTGCCGAATTCCTGGTATTCGTACATTTTTACT
>NZ_BFAV01000047.1 GCF_002933875.1 Desulfocucumis palustris
TTTTTTCGTCTATCCACTACCAGCACCGCCACACCACGCGTAAGCATATAAAGTTTTTTGCCAAGCTTTTTTTCAAAAAAGCGTCAAGGGTTCTTTTAAAAACCGTTCCCATCCCCCTCCGCATTTTTTTGCCTTACAGGCACAGCCTGTCCAACACAGGCGTGCCTGGAGGACAAGGGTGGCCCGGAGGGCCAGGATGAGGATATACCGGACTGGTTCCTGCCCCAAAGGAATGCCCAGGAGGATATGCCGCAAGCCCTCGCCCTTGGCCGGAAGGCCTTTAGAGCCTGTGTTACAATAAAGCCTGTTGAAAAGGCAAAAAAGCGAATAAAAACGCTGCCTAAGCAGCGTCACCTATTAAAAGA
>NZ_BFAV01000048.1 GCF_002933875.1 Desulfocucumis palustris
AGAAAAAAGGATATTTTATTGCCGGAAAGTTCGACCAGCTTCAGGGAAATGTGCCCTATGTCCCCTTCATTCAGGCCTTCGGGCATTTAATGCGGAAGATTATAATCGAGGGCGATGAAAAACTTGCCGCCTGGCGGGAAAAGCTGCGGCTGGCCCTGGGACAGAGCGGGGCGGTTATTACCGAGGTGATTCCCGAGGTTGAATTGATTATGGGGCCGCAGCCCCCTGTTGAGGCCCTGCAGCCCCAGGAGGCCCAAAACCGCTTCCGCATGGCCTTCAGGGATTTTATCCGGGTATTTGCCGCCAGGGAACACCCCCTGGTCATATTCCTGGACGACCTGCAGTGGGCGGACCCCGCCTCATTGCGGTTAATACGGCACCTGGCCGAGGATACCGGCAACCGCTGCCTGCTTTTAATCGGCGCCTACCGGGATAACGAAATAACGGGGACGCACCCCCTGGGGGCGATGC
>NZ_BFAV01000049.1 GCF_002933875.1 Desulfocucumis palustris
AAAGATCTTTTACATAAAGATCTAAAGAACTTTAGGAAGTTATACGTGGGCGTCCGTATCCGGGACGCCTGCATAGCCGGAAGGCCGCGCGGGGAGCGGGCTGTGGGTTATGCAGTGTCCCACTGGGCGCGATTTATTGTAGCGACTGATGGTTTAGAAGTAGGCAAATTTAGTCCTTTATTAAAGGAGTTTGTCTGGACATAGCAAATATTAGTTATATAAAATAGATGGTTTAAGGTGAGGAGTTTATGCTTAATCATGTTAAAATAAAACGCTTTAAAAATCTTCAGGATATTACCATTCCTTTGGAACGTGTAAATGTTCTTGTTGGTGCAAATAATGCAGGTAAAAGCAGTGTTCTACATGCCATCCAGTTCGCGGTTTCTGTAGCTCAAACAACTAGCCTTGAAATAAATAGGTGGGAGGGGGAGAGGTTACCGACCTCATTGTCCCCGACACAATTAATTTACTCCCCATTAAGGGAAGTTACTGCTTTGGCTCCTGGTGGAATTCTTAAAGAACCGTTAACGCACGCAATTGAAATAGAATTTGAAGAAGCTGAAACAAACAATCGAGCAACTATTATCGTCAGGAAAGGTCGCAACAAGAATATTGCCACTGCAATAGAGGGTAGGGTATTAGGTGAGAGATTGCAACAAATTGAAGAGCCATATAGTATATTTGTACCGGGACTTGCAGGTATACCATCGGTAGAAGAATATAAGACTCCCGGTGTCGTTCGAAAAGCGGCTGCCAAAGGTGATGCAAACAATGTATTCAGAAATGTACTTTGGCTTCTTAAAAGAGAAGAAGATAATTGGAGAGTTTTCCTCAATGACTTTCAATGTATATTTCCAAATATGTCCATTGATGTTGACTTCGACCCGGAACGGGATGATTATATTAATGCTCAATTATCTATAAATGGGCAAAGATTACCAATAGATGCAGCTGGAACAGGGGTTTTACAAGCCATACAAATACTTTCATATGTCAACGTATATAAACCTAAAATACTAATTTTAGATGAACCAGACTCGCATCTACACCCAAACAATCAACGTAGTTTAGCTAAAATGTTAATCCGTTTATCTGAAAATCGCAATTTTCAAGTAATAATGTCAACACACTCCAGACATTTAATGGATGAATTTTCATTAAAGGCAAAAATTCATTGGATAAGAGATGGTGATATTGTAAACACAGCAGATTATGATGAGGTAAATGTATTAATGGAAATAGGTGCTTTAGATAAGGGCGATTTGTTAATGCAAGGAAATATAAAATATGTCTTGCTCACTGAAGATAGCGACATCACACCTATTAGAACATTACTGGAAGCATCAGGTTTCATAATGAGCGAAGTTGACGTGTGGCCTTATAGTGGATGTACCAATATCAATACTGCCTCAGCGCTTGCAGCTTTTATTCGAAAACATGCCCCTGCAACAAATATTTTAGTCCATAGAGATAGGGACTACTTGACGGATGATGAAGTTCGTGATTATGTGGCAAAGCTTGAAAGATTTGGTATTAAGTGCTTCATAACTAATGGTACTGATGCTGAGTCGCATTTCCTCACAGTAGAACATGTTTGCAGTTTATATCCCGCAATATCTGCTGAAAAAGTCAACGAATTTTTAAATCAAGCAACAAATGAAGCAGAAGAAAAGTCAATAGAAAAGTTTATCAACTCTAGAACAAACATGGCATTCATGCTTCGCAGACAAGGGGGCGGCGAGCCAAACCATGGTAATATAGCAACTACAGCGATTGCCAGTTATAGACAAAATATTGTTCGTTATCGCCATGGAAAATCAGTAAAAGGTAGATTTATATCTAAGCTACAGCAAGAGCTAGGGGGAAATATTAATATATTTAAAGTTACTCCACATATCATTGTAGAACAATTAAGTCAACTAGCTCAAGAGACTTGGACTGAACAGGTTGGAGAGTAAAGCTATTCGACTGACCGGGATGCTTCTATGCACCTAGTGGGACACTGCATAATTGGGAGCCCGCGTTGTTCGCGGGCTCTGGACATTGCTTTTCTACCGAATGCGACGCTCACGTATAGCAATAACTAAAAGATCTTTTACATAAAGATCTAAAGAACTTTAGGAAGTTATACGTGGGCGTCCGTATCCGGGACGCCTGCATAGCCGGAAGGCCGCGCGGGGAG
>NZ_BFAV01000050.1 GCF_002933875.1 Desulfocucumis palustris
GGGGCCCGCACAAGCGGTGGAGCATGTGGTTTAATTCGACGCAACGCGAAGAACCTTACCAGGAAATGACATCGTCTGACAGTCTATGAAAGTAGGCGTTCTTCTTCGGAAGACAGATAGACAGGTGGTGCATGGTTGTCGTCAGCTCGTGTCGTGAGATGTTGGGTTAAGTCCCGCAACGAGCGCAACCCCT
>NZ_BFAV01000051.1 GCF_002933875.1 Desulfocucumis palustris
CTTTTCCTTTAAAGTAAGCACGGACAAGCTTAACTGGCTGGAGGGCAAAAACGGCCTGATAGCCTTTATCTCCAGCGAAACAGGAAAGCGCCTGTTCTATATAAACCCGGTTTACGCCTGTGACGCCACCGGCAAGGAGATTAGCGGAGTAACCCAAACAGTCAAAAACCACGGCGGAGAGCTATTCATTGACATCGAATTG
>NZ_BFAV01000052.1 GCF_002933875.1 Desulfocucumis palustris
CAGGTAATAGCCGACCGGGACGGGGCCGGGGCGCTGATGGCCAGCTACACCAGGCTCCCCTCCGGCAAACTGCTGGATATGTACAAAAGCAACGGTCACAGCAGAAACATTTACTACGTATTCACAGACCGTTTGGGCTCCACCTTAATGCTATACGGCAAGGGCAACCAAACAGTAAAAATGTACGAATACCAGGAATTCGGCACCTACACCAGCGAAGGCGACAGCGACAGTGACGAAACAAGGTTCACCTTCACCGGCGCCCCCTA
>NZ_BFAV01000053.1 GCF_002933875.1 Desulfocucumis palustris
GGCGCGCCGGTGGTAAATAACCGAAACGTAGAAAAAACGTCGGCGGAAATTTACTGGGACGCATCCCCTTATCCCCCCGGCACAACCTATACAATTAGCCTGAATGGGAGCGTTGCGGCAACGAATGTTGCGGGAGCAACATACACATTCACCGGTCTTACACCTTCAACAAACTATACCGCCAGTGTTGTGGCGGTTCTACCCGCGGGGGGAGGCAGCAGTCCGCCGGGAAGCACATCATTCAGGACGAAAGATCCGGATGATTCCGGGGATCCAGGTGGAGGACCTGATCCAACTCCAATAGGTAATAGCAGTATTGTATTCAGTCCTAATTCTTCAGGAGAGGTACCGGGCAACAGAAATGGCTGGGTGAATACCAGCATACCGGTAACGGCATCGGTTAGCGGAGATACCACAATAACAAAAACCGTAAATGTGAACTGGTCGTGGAACGAGCCGCAGCCGGACCAGTGTTCCACGGGCGAGGACGGCAACGAGGTCTGCACGCCCCAGCCGGATATAGTGCATACCGGCAGTTCAACATACAGCAAGACCTGGACCATAGGCCCGGTTAACATTACAGGTTCGGCCGGCGGCGCTGGCAGTGTTGTCCTGTCCGCCGAAGGGGCGAACCTGTCCCTTACAGCCAATGCCCATTGGAACCTGACCTCCCAGGAGTGGGATTTGCCGCCGGACCCCGAGGCCGGGGTGGCGGTGCCGGATATTCAAGCCCCGGCGGATTTAACCGCAACGTCGGGGATATACAAAATAGACAAAACACCGCC
>NZ_BFAV01000054.1 GCF_002933875.1 Desulfocucumis palustris
GACGGCGGGATTACCGGCTATGCCTACGACACGGCGGGAAACCTGACCGGTGAAACCGACCCCATGAACCATACCATAACCTACCAAAACGACACCTTGGGCAGGCGCACAAAACAAACGGATCAAAACCTGGGAGTAACCGCCTATGGCTATGACACCTTCGGCAACCTGACAACCTTAAAAGACGCCCTGAACAACACCACCGGCTTCACCTACAACAGCATGGGCGACCTGACCTCAGTAACCGATCCCTTAAACAACACAACCAGGTATACCTACGACGACCTGGGAAGGCTGATAAAAACCGAATTTCCCGACGGAACCTTCACAGCAATCACCTTAGACGGGGAT
>NZ_BFAV01000055.1 GCF_002933875.1 Desulfocucumis palustris
AGGAATTATCTTTCTTTTCTCAGGTTATATAGCGAATATAAACTTTTTATAGCGTAATCACTAAAGAAAAACAGGACTTTTTCAACACTCTCCTAGTGGGAACCGAAGATGCCAACACCCTTTTATCCAACCTAAGGGGAGATTCAGAGTTGGCAAGTCTTGGACCAATCTTGGGCATCTCCAAGGTTATAAAAGGAGAGATGAGCCGTGAGGAGTATTTTGAGCGGAATGGTCATCGAGGTCCCCACGAGTTTGAGCTATCCATACCAGATCCTTCGGAGGATGTAAACTGGTTGGAAAGGCAGATTAAGGAATTTGAAGAGTCGGATACTGATGCGGATGAACTTCTGCAGAAGCAGCATATTCAATATGAGGCTGCCTGGAAGCGATTTGTGGAGCGTTTTCCAAGTAAGGTAAAGTGGCTTGAGAAGCAAATGGCAAAAGCATCTGAAGGTGCCCGTATCAGAGAGGCAGCACGCTCGGAGTTTGTGAGGGTTTTCAGGGTTGTCCGGTCTTTTGCACTCAAGGCGGGTGAGCTTACAGGAATAGGAGAAGATGTCTTTTTCCTTTACATTAATGAAGTAGAGGATCTATTGTCTGATAGAGATGTGAAAGTAAAGTATATACCAGCAAGAAAAGAAAACTATGAAAAATATAAAGCGCTGCCGCCATTCCCATCAGTTATTCGGGGACGCTTCAATCCTCTCGAATGGGTCAAAGATCCAAATAGAAGAATGGACTTTTATGATTCAACAATGCCAATAGCTATTGCATCCGATTCCGAAATGCTAAAGGGTTTTGCTGGAGCGGCGGGAAAAATAGAAGGAATAGTACGTATTCTTGCAACGCCTGAGGAAGGCGAAAAGCTTCAGCCTGGGGAAATTCTAGTTGCGACGACCACTAATGTAGGTTGGACTCCCCTTTTCCCTAGAGCCGCGGCAATAATAACCGACGTAGGCGCACCCTTGTCCCATGCTGCTATTGTTGCCAGAGAACTTGGTATTCCAGCTGTTGTAGGATGCGGTAACGCCACTTTGAGACTTAAGACGGGAGATAAGATTATTGTTGACGGTGGGCAGGGCATCGTGCATATATTGATGTAACATTTATGAAAAGGAAAAAGAAAGCTTTAGGTTTTTTGGATGATAGTTTTTAAAAACGGCATTAAATATTTAGGAAGGGATGATTTGATGATCGTCTAATGAGACTTTAAAAATCATTAAACAACCCAGGAGTATCAGAAGTTTTAAAGATGGACAGGTTAAGGAGGAAGAATCACAGGCGATACTGGAAGCGGGGTTGTATGCTCCTTACGCTTGGGAGCAGGGGCGGCATTTTACAGTAATACAAAACAAAAAACTGCTGGACAGGCTGAACCTTGCAGCTAAAGAGGCCGCTAAACAAATGGATATGGAGCATATTAATTTATATAAAGCGCAATGAGCCAGGGGACATTTCCCTGGTTTTTTTGTCGATTACAACATGCAGGACAAAGTCCAAGCGCTACCATTAGCGGCCTGAAAACCGGATAAACAAAGACACGATCTCAATCCGGGGCCGGCTTGAAAAGGGAACATTGATCATTTACTACAAGGCATATTTTAAAAAACCCGGCCCGGGTTAATGCAAGAGGATGATTTCCCGGAAGTATTTTTTCTGACCGTTGTTTTGAAAGTACGGATTATGGTTCTGCTTTGATTTCGGGATAAACTTGGCTTCATACCCTATATTAGGTAAATGAACAATTTGACCCAAGTGGTCATTTAATATATAATTAAAAAATGACCCAAGTGGTCATTCGGTTTTCGCATGAATACAAAAATGAGGTGGTTATCATTTATTCCAAATTTTATGGTTTAGAACCGGAAAAGCGGGAACGTATAATCAACGCGGCTCTTAAGGAATTTGCCCGCAATGGTTTTGAAAAGGCTTCCACAAACGGGATTATCAGGGAAGCTGGAATATCCAAAGGGTCTTTATTCAACTATTTTAACAGTAAAAAGGAATTGTATTTATTTTTGTTTGATTATATCCAGGAAATTATCAATAAAATCTATGCTGAAGTGGATTGGAAGGAAACCGATCTTTTTGAAAGAATGAGGCAAATCGGCTTAATTAAATTTAAAATCATGAAGCAATACCCGCAGGCATTTGATTTTTTTAAGAACGCCGGCGACGAAAGCGCGCCTGAAGTCAAATCCGAAATTGCTGCAATAGGCAAAGAGCTTATTGAAAGCGGTTTTGGATTAGGCTATAAAAACATTGATTTGACAAAATTCCGGGATGATATGGATAGAGAAAAAATGATGAACATTATTACCTGGACCATCCTGAGTTTTGCGGAGCAGCAAAGAAACAAAGTCGGCTCCTTTGGAGATATCAGCATCGATTTGCTTGGTGAATGGGACGGGTATTTTGATATATTGAAACGGTGTTTCTACAAAAAGGAGGAACAATAATATGTTTATTGATGTTTCAAGCTTGAAAAAGAGCTATATATCCGGCGCCGTTGTAAATGAAGTCCTGAAGGAAATCGGGATGGAGCTGGATGAGGGAGAAATCGGTGTTATTCTTGGGCCATCCGGCTCGGGAAAATCCACGCTGATGAATATCATCGGGGGCATTGACCGTGGCGACAGCGGCAGGGTCATCGTTGACGGGGTGGAGATTAACAATTTGAATAACGATCAGTTGACAGATTACAGGCGTGAGCAAATAGGTTTCGTCTTCCAGTTCTATAACCTGGTTCCTAACCTTACAGTGGGGGAAAACATTGAAGTTGTTTCCAACATCAGTAAATCGCCTCTGAACGTTGACGAAGTTTTAGCTGCCGTCCAAATGCAGGATAAAAAGCACCGCTTCCCCAGGGAACTTTCCGGTGGTGAGCAACAACGGGTCTCCATTGCCAGGGCCATTGTCAAGAATCCCAAGCTGCTGCTCTGCGACGAGCCCACCGGTGCGCTTGATTATCAGACCTCCCGCAGTATCCTGAAGCTTTTGCAGCAGGTGAACAAAAAATACGGAACAACCATTTTGATGATAACCCACAATGCAGCCATTGCCGCCATGGCCAACAGGATATTTAAGTTGCGAAACGGTGAGATTGTGGAAGCGGCGCTTAATCAGGCGACTGTTCCGGCGGAAAGGATTGAGTGGTAATGCCTTTGAATAAGAGGGTTTTGCGGATATTAAAAGAGAACATGCTGCGCTACGTCGGCATTCTAATGCTTATCATCCTGGGAAGTTATACCTTTGTTGTGGCGGCGGGGATTTCTCAGAATCTTGCCGGTTTGGTCACCACGTTTACAGAGGGGCATATGCAGGAGGATCTGTCCTTTTCAACCGACAAGGCTATTGCCGATAGCGTGGAATTAGAGAAAGCGTCCAACTCCATCATTGAAGAGTATATGAGTTTTGATGCCGCCCTGTCCGACTCGCTTACCCTGCGGCTGCTCAGTAAAACAGAAAAGCTGAACATCCCGGCTGTCATAGCGGGGCGGGAGCTTTCCGGCCCGGGGGAAATACTGCTTGATCCGGCCTTTGCCAGAGCGAATGGCTATCCTGTGGGTAGCAGTATCCTTGCGGCGGGAAAAACCTTCAGGGTTGTGGGCTATGTATCCCTGCCCCACTATATCTACCCCTTAAAAAACGTATACGATATCATGGTGTCGCCCAATAATTTCGGTGTGGGCGTTATTAACCGCGAGGAATTTACCGGTATGGACAACGTTTCTGTCATTTATTCCGTCAGGTTTAACGACAGAACCCGGAGCCTTAATCAACAGGCGGCTCAATTTCGGGAGCGTTTACACGGGGAAGGCATAACAGAGTCCGGCTGGATTGACATTATGAACAACAAACGCGCAAGAATGGCCTGGGCGTCCATAACCGGTTTAAAAACCATGAGTGTGCCGGTCCCGGCGGCAATGTTTCTTCTGAGCTGCTTAATTATCGGCATTGTGATATGGCGTATGATACGAAGTGAAGCGGTAATTATTGGGACACTCTACGCCCAGGGCTACCGGCGGCGCGAGTTAATGCGCCACTATATGGCCATTCCCCTGCTGCTGGCTATTACGGGCGGAGTGATGGGAAGCGTGTTGGCGCTGCCGTCCATCAGGCCGTCGGTTATGGCCATGGTTTCATACTATAATGTTCCCGTGGTTGACATCAAACTGAGCTTTTCCAATGTCTTAATCGGGATATTGACGCCCGTGCTATTTTTGGGCCTCAGCAGCTATCTGGTTATACGTTCGGAATTAAAACGCTCCCCGGCGGAGCTTATGAAAGGCGGCAAACAGAAAACCGGGGTTAACGCCCTGGAGCGCGCTCTTAAACTGGAAAGGTTTAAGTTTAGCACAAAATTCAAACTGCGGGAACAGCTTAGAAGCGTTTCACGGCTTTTGTTTCTGTTCCTGGGTGTTTCCAGCGCGTCTGTGTTTATGCTCTTTGGTTTCACCATTATGAACTCAATGGATTATGTATTCAAAAACAGTACCGGGGGTACCTACCGGTTTGAATATGAATATGCCTTTAAGGAGCTGCAATACGGTAAGGCGCCTGAAGGTGCGGAGGTTTTCTCCGCCGGAAGGTTTTATCCTGAGAACGACGAAGGGATCGAGTTTTATGTAACCGGCGTGGAGCCGGATTCGATGATTTTAACGCTGCAAAGCAGTGCCGGCAGTCCGCTTCCCAATGACCAGACAAATATTACCAAGCCTTTGGCGGACCGATTGGGCATTAAGGCGGGCGACAGCGTAACCTTCATAAACAAGCAGGATGGAAAGCCGTACACCTTTCATATTGACGCTGTGGCCGACTCCTACGCGGGGCAGTTTATCTTTATGCCCATAGCTGAGTTTAACGCGCAACTCAAACTGCCCGAAAACAGCTACACAGGGCTTTGGAGCACAAAAAAGCTTGATATTCCCGACGGGCGGCTTTCAGGAACAAAGTCGCTGAGCGAGACAACGAAGGCAATGGATGAACTGCTGGGGCCGATGGTTTCAATGGTGGCGGTGATGACCCTTATTTCCTGTGTTGTGGGCTTGATTATCATCTATCTTGTAACCTCGCTTATTATCGAGGAAAACAAAAATACAATCTCGCTTTTTAAGATATTTGGCTACAGGCGCCGGGAAATCCAGTCGCTGGTATTAAACAGCTCAACCTTTGTCATAGTGGCCGGCTTTATTGTTGGCATTCCCGTTATGGCGGCGTCAATGGGAGCAATGTACGGCTATCTTGGCGCCATGATAAATTTAGTGCTGCCAACCATTATCAGTCCGCTTTATGTGGCTGTCTGTTTTGCGGCCATCCTGCTAACCTATCAGCTTAGCAAGCTGCTGTGTGCCAAAAAGGTAAACGCGGTTTCCATGAGCGAGGCGCTAAAAGCAGGAATGGAATAGAAAAAAGCATGGTATTGATCTTATTTGAGGCCGCAGTGAAATTGCGGCCTTAAACTTTGGCTTTTTATCAAGCACCCCATAATCAATATATCCGCCGGTTCAGTATACTCCCGGATAGTCTGTCCGTGGCGGATGAGTTTAGCCGTCCGCTCCGTCAGCAAATTATATCTTTTATAGGGAAGACCGTTCCCGCCGGGCTGTATATAAAAAAGCCGGATCGATTGTATCCGGCTTTTTTATGGCACGCATGCCTATTTATAAACGATTCTAATATTTTATCCCCGGGTCATCCGCCATCATGTTAACAGTACCCCTGGGATAGAAAACATTATAATGATTTAGCCGGGGATCGGAATTCTGCTGAGTTGCTTTAGGGAATATGAATAGCAGCTGGTATTTCTCCCCGGCCTTATAAACCAGCATATCTTCAGTGTTATAATGATGAATGTTTTCAGGTGTTCCCAGTATCTCTTCCACTTTGGACATTGTAATTTGTTTAAGGCTGTTATCATATGACCTGACATCGAAAATCTGTAAACCCTTGTTAAACCCAAAAGCTGCATGGTGTTCTGAATAGGTGGCATATGTCCCTTTGGCAGAGGCAATATAGTCTGTGCTGTCCGGATCCCCCCATTTCTCATTTACGGTATCTATAACGGTGGTTTCAACAGGGAATTCGCAGTTTATAACCTTTCCCTGCGGGGCCAACTGCATAATCTCATTCAGCAGCGCCGCCTGCGAATCTTCTTTTTGTTCCGGATTCAAACTGCTTGATTCTGTTGAATTCTCAGAGGGTTGTGTGACAGGCTGCCTTATTGAATCTTTTTTGGATGAGGAACAGCCCGCCAGTAATACCAGGCAGAGTAGCAATAAAGTTATAAAGGGTATGCTCTTTTTTGACCTGAACATATTCTTACCTCCCCGTCTCTTAATATGACGATTTATGGAGCGAAAGGTTCCCGGGTATTTAACCATCAGCCTTTACCGCTGCTTAACGGGGATCGTACCCCACAACCGACCAGATACCCGTCTCGTCCTGCCTGACAAGCCGCTTCAGGTAGACCTGTTTAACCGGCCCGGCGGCGACCTCCACCACTGCCTGGGCGCCGTTGTTCGTCATAAGTTTAAAGGATGCTGCCGGTATTTCCGGTTCGCCTGTGATTCCCTCCGGGGATACCATTAAGTTGACAAAGGTTAGTGACACCTGCAGGGGATCAAGCTGCCAGGGGCTGCTTCCCCTGTCCACCTGCTGCTGGTCGGCTTTGGTAATTTCCATATCCACCGGAACCTCCACCCGGGCCTTGTTTACCATATTTTTACCGGTGTCCGGGAGGGTAAGGTCGCCGGCAATCTGGCGGGCCAATTCCACCCGCCGCGTTCCTTCGGCTTGAATTTCAATCCCATCCTGCCGCCACCTCAACCTTTCCTGCCATACTTCCAGCGGGCCGCCGGCAGCAGTGCCCAGGGCGGAATTGGGGGCCGGCTGGAAAGCTCCCCCGGCGGCACTTTCAACAATTGTGGTGTCGCCGTAGTCCAATACGATACGGTCTTTGAAGGCCAGGATGCGGGCCGGTGCCTCCTTCGGAAGCAGTGGTGTCAACCGGCTGATGGCGGCCGCTTCTTCCACCGTAGCCACCAATTGCCCCGGGTCCTTTTCCACCACCTTAAATCCTTCGGGCGGTTGGTAGGCAAATATTTTGGGATTGATCCCGGTATTCGGTTCAAAGCTTATAAAAGTCAATGTGGTCTGCAGCGCGTTTTGCATGGCTGTTTGCAGCTGGACGGGCAGGTTGGTTTCAGCGTCAATCCATAAATAGTAGGCCAGGCCTCCCGGTGGTGAAATTTCAATTTTTGTTGCCTGACGGCCGGCAATCATCTCCGATCCGACAACTTTATGCGGGTATTGTTTGGCCCGCTTAGCCTCATCCCGCAGATCAAAGCCATTCCGGGCCGGGTCCGGTAACAGCGGCAACAAGGCCACTTCTTTTTTTTGCGGGCGGAGCTGCCACTTTTTCTCGCCGTTATTGACGGTCATGGTGCCGTCATTCTGCCGCAGGGCATACTTATCTCCGTCCGACCAGAGCTCCACCCGGCGGATCATCCATTCCTCTCCGGCAGCGTTTTTTGAGCGCATTTCAAGTACGCCATGATAATTTGACAATTGGGCCACCGCTTTCTCCATTGCGTAAACCACATCAGGATTAAATAAGCCGGTCCAGCTTGTCAACACTGCAAATAAAAGCAATCCGGCTACCAATGCCGCGACAGCCGGCAAAATCCGCTTGCGGCGGGAACGCCCGGCGGCCGTTTCATATATCCGGTTACCGGGTTTAGGGTTTGGTTCAACCGGCTGGCGGAAGCCGGTAGTATTATTTTTTTGTATTTTATCAGCTAATGCTGCAGCCAGCCTTTGGGGGTATCCGGGACTGGGCATTGCCGGCTCTTTTAAAGTACGGACCAGCCTGACCGTTGCCAAAAGTTTTTCCAATTCCGGAGTACCGGCGGTTCCCTGGTGTTTTTCAGGTTCCTTTTCCGCATTCAAGGCATCAATATAATCTGAAAGTTTGTTTTCGGGATTATCCATTTCTTCATCCCTCCTTATCTAATCACTGTCATCCAGTATCTGAGCCAAAGCCTGCAAGGCCCGGTATTGAGCCGTGCGGACAGCGGCTTCCGTTTTTCCTGCAAGTTTTGCGCTCTCAGCCACCGAGTACCCCTTATTAATTCTTAAATCAAGGACGATACGCTGGTCTTCGCTTAATTTTGCTAAAGCATTTTCAATTTGCAGGCGCTGGGAAACAGCCTTTTGATGATCCATGCCGGCCGTTTCTTCCGGATTTATTTCTTCAAAATTTACCGGTATCCCCCGGCGTTTCCTTTGACGCCAGCGGTCACGCAAAACATTTAGGGCAACGGTCTTCATAAAGCCCGGTAAATTATCCCAGGGCATCTTGTGTTTTTGCAAATAAGCAAGGGTTTTGACATATGTTTCCTGGGTGATATCCTCGGCTTCCTCACGGTTTTGCACTTTAAAATATATAAAACGGTATAGAGGTTCCCACGTGGCGATGCATATCTGTTCAATAGATTTTAGATCACCTTCTATGGCTTTTTTAAGTTCATCAGGGGCATTCACAAGTCTTTGCACCTTCTTTCCCGGCCGGTTATTCTCATCAATAATAACGATTAAGTTAAACCAAATGTTACATGAAAAAATTTGGTATTTATTGCCAGTATTCAGGATTCAAGAATGGAGTCGTTGCTTCGACCTGGCAAAGGAACTGTAAACCAAAATATTTTGCTCAAAAAATAAGCAGCCCCGGTGGGTTTTATCAATCCACCGGGGCTGCTTTCCGGTCACAGCACTTCTACATATCCTTCCGTTCCGTTCACCCGGATTTGCTGCCCGTCTTTGATTAGCCTGGTGGCGTTTTCCACGCTTACCACCGCGGGAAGGCCGTATTCCCGCGCGATGACGGCGCCGTGGGTCATAAGCCCGCCCACCTCCGTCACCAATCCTTTGACCGATACAAATACCGGAGTCCAACTGGGGTCAGTGAATTTAGTGACTAAAATATCACCATCCTCTATGTCGGCATCCGCCATCCTTAAAACAACCCGTGCCCGTCCCTGGATAACGCCGGATGAAACGGGTATGCCCGCCAGGGCGTTCCGGGGGATGTTGCCGGTATTGTATTCGCCGGATAAAACCTCGCCCTCGGAGGTCATTACCCGGGGCGGCGTCAGTTTTTCATAAACTTCGTACTCCTCTTTTCGCCCGGCTATGATGCTGTAATCCACCCGGTTTGCGCGAACGGCTTCCCGGAGTTCCTCAAAGGATAGATAGTAAATATCCTCCTTTTCCCGGATGACCCCCTTTTGTACGAGCCTGCCGGCTTCCTTCAGCAGTGCCTGTTTATAAATCCAGTAACGCTGGATAAAGGCATATTTTGGATACTCCCGGTAACCGATATAATTGCGCAAAACACTGATCATCTTCTTTGTCTTTTTGGCCTTTTGTTTACCTCCGGGCAATTGCGCCAAACGGTTTAAGAGTTCCTGTTCCTTCTGTTGCGCTTCCAGCCTCCCCTGCTGGAATTTGACGCTGCGGGCATTGGGCTCAAAATTTTTGATATTGCTGAGAATCATGGGGAGCAGCGCGGTGGGCTGTTCGTTCCAACGGGGCCTGGTGATATCGATCTCACCGGAACAGCGCATCCCGTATTTTTCCAGGTACGCCCCCAGGGAGCGGCCGACAGCGTTGCCCCCTTCCAGTTCGGCCAGGTCCTCAAAAAAGGTTTCATCACCGGCGTGATGAAAATATTCAATCACCTCCGGATATTGCCGGACCACGTCCGATACATCCAGCAGCGCGAGTCCCATTTCGGATGTGACGTTGTTGGCCACGGACTGGGTGAGGGTGTCGGCCGCGCTTTTTTCTCCCAGCCATTTCTCCATATTTTTGTTGATCCAGCCCGATGCGTACACCCCGGCCATGATCGCTCCCATGCTTACCGGATGATACATGACTTCTTTTAATTGCTTATAGTCCTGTAAAATAAAGTCGAACAATTCCTCTCCGGATACGCCGGCGATCCTTTGCCGCAGCTCCCTGATAGACGCCTCGTTGCGGGAAATGAGATTTTGAATGATCCCCGCGTCGTTTTTGCGGTAGAGCTTTATGGCCTGAATGGGTATTGACCAGGATAGTCCCTCTCTGCCCATGCTGATGGATCTCTTTCCCCGGGGCAATGATTTCATAAAGGCTTTTCGTTTCGTTAAATTCAAGATGGCGTTTTGCATCAGGGGATCGTTCCTGCCCACGGTACCGAGCACTATCTTTCGTCCAATGGGCGAGGCCAGGTCGTGGGTTAGTTCCATGAACAGCCTTCCGCCGGCTTCGCGTATTGGAAAATCATCGGATAATAACTGAAGGAAGGACATGCCCAATGGTTTGATGACCTCTGTCATCATCTGTTGATGGCCGAAGGACATATACACATGATTCTTCTCATCATTTAAATCCGGTAAAGGGTATAGGGTGGTGATGGGACGGCTCTGAACGACAAAAAATGAAAGGGGATTCGCTTCATCCGGCTGACTGTCTTCGGGTTCCGGGGAATGCCCCCAACTGACGCACCATTCGATATCTTGCGGACAGCCAAAATACTGCTCGATTCTTCTGCCTATATTTTCAAGCTGCAAGATCTGCTCATCGGTCAGCACCTGCATATTCTGCCGCCCGGGCTCAATCTCCCTCTCCTCCGTACCGCCGTCTTTTAATGCATGGAGCGCCAGTTTTTTGGCGGATATCTTTTTATGGACGATCCTGCCCTCCCGCACTTTATAGATATCGGCATTCACCAGGCCGGAGACCAGGGCCTCGCCTAGGCCGAAGCCGGCGTCGATGGACAGCACCATCCTATTTGAGGTAATGGGATCCGCCGTAAACATAATCCCCGAGGCCCGGGGGAAAACCATCCGCTGGATGACAACGGACAGGTAAACCTTGCGGTGGTCGAAGCCGTTTTGCGCGCGGTAGATCACAGCCCGGTCCGTAAACAGCGACGCCCAGCACTTGCTGATATGCTGTAAAATCGCATCCTTTCCTTTGATGTTCAAATAGGTGTCCTGCTGGCCCGCAAAGGAGGCCAGCGGCAGATCCTCCGCCGTGGCGCTGGAACGCACGGCATAGGCGTTCTCCCGGCCGAGCTTTGAGAGATGGCGAAGGATTTCCTCCTCCATGTCCCCGGGGATATCTGTCTCTTCGATGACCTTGCGGAGCTTTGCGCTGATTTCACCTATTTTTTCCCTGTCCTCCGCCTTTAGAGAGGATAGTCGGTCCAGCAATGCGGCAACCTCCCGGTTGTTCCCGGTGATTCTTTTATACGCTTCGGTGGTGACGCAAAAGCCCTCCGGCACCCGTATTCCCTCAAGCCTTGATAATTCCCCCAGGTTTAATCCTTTGCCCCCGACCACCATGAGTTTTGTTTTATCGATCTCCTGGAAACCAAGCACATATGAATTCATACGGGTCCCCTCCTTAACTTGTTATAAATGAAATGCAAAATTTGGGGACAAATAATTAAAGGGCATATAAAAGATGTTTTATTCATTTTTTGCAAATACTGCGTTAATTATTTTGTAATAATCCGTTATTTTGCAGCCGGGTTCTTCGTCCCGGCTGTGGGCAATTTTGTCATTACAGATGAATTTATGGAAAATCGCCTCTGAAAACCTACAGCCTTGTGCCGTAGGAGGTTTACGAAATTTTTTTCTCCCTGGAATCGCTATAATATTCATCTCCCTGGAGGGTGCGTTCAGGCAAGAAAAACGTGCCGATGAAGCAAAGCATGGAAAACACAAGACCGACTTCAAATAAATTGCTGATACCGGCGGCGAGCGCAACCTTCACGGTGTGTAAAAGCTGAAGATACATTTCCTGGCCGGCCGCGCCGAACCGGGCAAACTGGCCGGCGATAGCCCGCTGGGCTTGTTCCGTCAACAGAGTTTGAGGATCGATCCGGGTTATGTTACCTGTTAGCTCCTTTATTGTTCCAGGCAGGGCGGAGTTAAAGCGATCCTGAAATCCACGATTTAAAATTGATCCGAAGATAGGGGAGGAAATCACTCCCCCCAGGGAAGAAACAAACTGCTGGGTGGAGTTGACGGTGCCCATCATACGGTATGGAAAGGCATTCTGCACGGCGATATTGAGCAGCGGCATAAGGGAACCCACCCCCAGCCCCAGCACCACCATGTTGACGATGACAGCGGTATAGCCGGTGTTGATATCCATTGTCATGAGCAGAATCGTACCCAGTATGATTGCTGCTGCGCTAATGTGCGAGAGCAGGAGATACTTTCCCGTTTTGGTCATGATCTGTCCGGAAATGATGCTTCCGACGATAAAACTGATCATCATGGGCGCCATAACCAGCCCGCTGTCCCGGGGGCTCAGGCCGATAACGCCCTGGACGAACAGAGGCAGGAACATAACACTGCCGAACATCGCCATGGACACGAAAATTCCGAGAATGAGCGAAGTGGAAAAGATCCGGTTGCGGAACAGAATTGGTGTTATGAGCGGGTCGGAAACCTTGCGTTCATACCAGATAAACAAGGCCAGCATAATTGCGCCGCCTCCTAACAAAGCCAGTTCCACCGGGGACGCCCAGGGATACTTTGTCCCGGCCCAGGTGAACCCCAGTAAAACGGGTACCAGGCCGGTGGCCAGCAGCGCCGAGCCAAACCAGTCGATTTTTACTTGTTCGTCCGCGCGGACTTTGGGTAAAGAGAGCACAACACCGATAATTGCCAGCGCTGCGAAAGGCAGGTTAATGTAAAATACCCAGCGCCAGGAGAACGAATCGGTAATCCAGCCTCCGACGGCGGGGCCAATAATGCTGGACAATCCAAATACCGCCCCCATGAGCCCCATCCAGCGGCCCCGCTCTTTGGGGTTAAAAATGTCACCCACCGTTGCCCGGGGCATGCTCATCATGGCGCCAGCCCCGATTCCCTGCAGCCCCCGGGCCAGCACCAGTTCCGTCATGGTGAGGGCCTGGCCGCAAGTCGCCGAGCCAACCCCGAACATTACCAGTCCGAAGATGTAAAAAGGCTTGCGTCCGTAAACATCGGATAACTTTCCGTAGATCGGCACTGATACCGCCGAAGTCAGCATGTAGGCGCTGAATACCCAGGCGTACAGGGCAAACCCTTGCAGGTCTCCGATGATGGTGGGAATGGCGGTGGAGACAATAGTCTGGTCCATGGAGGCAAAGAACATGGTTACCATGACGGTGGCCAGAGCCCACCATCTGCGTTGCCCCGTAATTTGATTTGTGGTTTGTGCTTTTTGTTGTAACGCATGGGTTGCCACTATTTTTTCTCCTTCTTCCCTGCTTTCGGCGACGTATCTAAAGCATATTTGCAATTTACGGAAAATAATATTAAGCCTATCAAATATTATTTTCACTTAAATAATAGGAGTTAATTCTTTAAATCTATTGATTATATTTGCCAAAAAAACACGTTACTGACTATATTGCCGGTATATATGCAAAATATACCGACATGCCTGCCAGTGCTGAGTCAGTTTCAAGAAATGAACCCCATTTAAAAAACCGTGCTTTAGACTGTTTGGTGAACTTGTTGGAGTTAGGCTGGATTTGGCGAAAACCATGACAGATGACTGTTCAGACATGGATAAAACGAATATGTACCACTAACGTATACTGAGACAGTCTTTTTTGGTGGGGAAGCTTGGAAGGGATAGTGGCCTTATAAAATTTGCGACCACCGGTTTAAGCCGGTGGTCGTTTAGTTAGTTCACCAATGTTTGATAAGCCCTGGCCATTTTTATGGCGGTGGCCTCCGCGCTGATTTGTTTGGCTGATTCTTTGGCCTGGCTGCCCAGGCGGTGTCTTAGTTCGTCGTTTTGAAGAAGGAGCAAGGATTTTTCTGCCAGGGCCGCTGCCGATGGCGGGGTTAGGAAACCGTCAAACCCTTCATTGACCATTTCCGCGATTCCATTGGCTCCCACAGCCACCACCGGAAGGCCCACCGCCTGGGCCTCGCTTACGATAATGCCCTGGGTTTCCGTGGTGGCGGCATAGATAAACAGGTCGGCGCCGGCATAGTAGTCTGTTAAGGTACGGCGGGGCAGGGGGCGGCCGACGATGGTTACCCGGGAATCAAGCCCCATGTTGGCTGTCATGGCCCGCAGTTCCTCTTCGTAGGGGCCTATGCCCACCAGGAACAGCCGGGTTGCCGGGCAGGCCCTGTTGATCCTGAGAAAGGCTTCCAAAACCATATCAAGGTTTTTTTCCTTGCCGAATCTGGCCACACAAAGCAGTACTTTTTCTTCCGGTCCGATGCCATATTCCCGGCGCAGCCAATCCGGGTCCGGGTCGGCAAATTCCTCCAGCTTAAGGCCTGTGGGGATGGCTTCCAGGGGTACGGTTATGCCCAGTTCCCGCAGTCGCTCTGCCACCATGTTGGTTGGGGTGATTACCAGGTTGCAGTTATTGCAAAATTTGCGTACAAAACCTAGCACCAACCGCCGGGCCAGGCCCGGAAATAGCGGCACGTAATGAACATAAAGGTCGTACAGGGTGTGGTGGGTAAACACCAGAGGCAGTTTTTGCCGCCTGGCCGCGCGCGCTCCCACGCTACCCAGCAGGAACGGGGAATGGCAGTGAATCAGATCGATTTTCAGGTCCCGGATCATTTTACCTACCCCCGGTGCAAAGGGCAGGGCCAGGGAAAAATTTTTAATGGTGGGAGCGGTTATGGACGGAAACCGGAATACCCCCTCCTCTTTCTTTTGCCGGGAATAGGACGGCGCAAAAATGTAAACGTTGTGTCCCAGTCGCGAAAGCTCATGTCTAAATAATTCAATGGATCGGACAACTCCGCTTACGTAGGGATAGTAGCTGTCGGAAAACATGGCTATATTCATCCGAACCCTCCTGAATATTTCACCGGTTTAAAATCATGGCAACACAGCGACAACAGTAACATTAAACAATATTCACCCCCGGCTTGAAAAACACCTGTCTTTTTCGATTGGGATTTTTACCCGGGCGGTAATCCTGCCACCGGATATTAATAGCTCCAGCGGGTGAAAAAGCGAATAAGCTGAAGGCATCACCGGTGAGCGAAGGTACTGCCTCCCAATGGTTTTATGACTGCTTGCCTTTTTCAGCCAATATTTCCACGAAACCCTTTGTCCCGTCGACCCGAACGTATTGACCGTCGTTTAACAGTTTGGTGGCATTGTCAACGCCAACTACCGCAGGGATTCCGTATTCCCGTGCTATGACTGAGCCATGGGTCATCATGCCGCCGATTTCCACCACCAGGGCCTTGGCTGAATGAAACAGGGGAGTCCAGCCCGGATCCGTGAAGGGCGCCACCAGGATGTCCCCTTTGTTTAGTTTGGCTTCTTCCGGCCTGAGGACGACCTTGACGTATCCCTCCGCAACGCCGGAGGAAACAGGGGTGCCCGCCAGGGCACCTTCCGGGACCTCAACTCCGCTCCTGATACCTGTTATCGCCTCTCCATCGCTGGTCATAACCCGGGGAGGGGCCAACTTTTGATGATGTTCATGGTTTTTTTTGCGGATATCGATTAGAGCTTCGGCATCCTCCGCTAAACGATGCTCCAACAACGCTTCCAGTTCTTCTATATAAAGATAGAACACATCGTCTTCCTGCCGCAAAATTCCTTTTTCCCGAAGGGACCCGGCCTCTTTCAGGACAGCCCGCCGGTAAATATCAAAAGTGCGGACAAGGGCGTATTTGGGAAACTCCCGCAGGCCCATGGAGTTCCGGTAAATGGCAAGAAGTCTGGACATCAGTTTAACTTTGAAACGCCCGCCGGGGGTTTTCCCAACACGTGCCAATAGGTTTTGTATAGCTTTCCCTGCTTCCTTCTCGCCCTGTTTGAATCTCTCCCGGTGTTCACCGGGGCCGTTGCTTTTCATATGGTTTAAAATGGACGGAATAAGCATGGCCGGCGCTTCCCGCCAGCGGATGTTGGAGATATCGATTTCACCGGGGCAGCGTATACCGTAATGCTCCATGAACTTGTCCAGTTCGGCTTTAAATATTTCTCCGCCCTTGATTTTATTTAATCCTTGATAAAATGTGCCGCCCTCAGTTTTCTCCAGATAATCCGCCACTTCAGGATATTTTCGCGCCACATCCGCCAAATCCCCGATCATCAGGCCCATCTCGCTGGTCACATTGCCCGGCAGCGACTTGCTAATAGAACTGACATCCAATTCATCATCCAGCCAGCGTTTGGCCAGACGGCCGGCCACGGGCAGAACAAAGAAGCCTAAAGGCACGTGCACCATGCTGTCACTAAGCGCTTCCAGTAAACCCCCCACACTTTCCCGAACCCTTTTAATCCGTTCCGCCCCGGATGCCTGCATGATGCTCCTCTCATAGCTGTTTATGACCTGTTCCAGGGGAGCCATGGCCCTTTCAATGATGCCCGGGGGATCCCGGAAGAACAAATTATTCAAAATGCCCGGGATACCCTTAAAATAAAAGGGGAGTACCGGTTTGAACATTTTAAATAGCTGTCTCATTGTACCCCGGTTTTCCCCGGCCTCCCGCTGGAAATCCTCACCGGCCACAAATTTCGACAGGGCATCTCCCATCAAGTCGTCGGCAACGCTGATGTTGCGGATAAAAAACCGCCGAATAAGCTTACTGTACAAAGGAACGGTGGAATCGAAAAATAACCTGCCGCCCGCTTCCAGTATCACTGGGCTGGGAGAGGCAACAGAATCCTTGCCGAAGGGAAATATCCTCCGAAAAATAGAAATGGCCAGCGGCTTCATGGCATCCATCATCATCTGCTGGTGGGCAAGGGAAAAGAAAACATGGAGTTTATGGTCAGCCACTTGAGGAACGGGATACAGAGAAGTGATGGGGCGGCTCTGTAAAATATAGAATTTGTCACCGGCCAGGCACCACTCGATATCCTGTTCCGAGCCGAAATGTTTCTCTATCCTCTGGCCGAGTTCGGCCAGTTCCATAATTTTTTCATCGGGCAGGGCCTGTTGGCTTTGCAGAGCCGGAGACAGGTCTTTGACCACGGTTCCCCCTCCGGAAAGCGGATAAACGGCTTTTTTCTTTTCCGCTATTTGCTTCTTATAGAGCTGGCCTTTTCGAACCTGGTATAAATCCGCGGTAACAATGCCTGAGACCAGCGCCTCGCCCAGGCCGAAGCCGGCGTCAATGGAGACGGTGTGCCGGTGTCCGGTGACCGGGTCCGCTGTAAACATGATCCCGGACACTTCCGGAAATACCATTTGCTGCACCACCACGGACAGATATACCGCACGGTGGTCAAAGCCATTTTTGGCGCGGTAGACAATGGCCCGGTCGGTAAACAGCGAAGCCCAGCACTTCTGAACGGCCTGCAGCAGTTGCTCCGCGCCTTGCACATTTAAATAGGTTTCCTGCTGGCCGGCAAAGGAGGCCGACGGCAGATCCTCGGCTGTGGCACTGGACCGGACGGCGTAGGACTGTTCTTCCCCCGAATTTTTCCAAATGTCGATAATCTCCGATTTAATCTTTCCTGGCATGGCGGCGGACTGCAGGTGATCCCGGATTTGCCGGGCCAGTTCGCGGATTTTCTCCTGTTGTTCCGGCTGCAACCGCCCCAGGGAATCCAGCAGCCGGTCCATTTCATCACTTGCCGCAATGAAACGCCGGTAGGCTGAGGTGGTAACGCAAAATCCGGGGGGAACGGGAAGTCCCGCCCTGCTCATCTCGCCAAGATTGGCTCCTTTTCCTCCAACATCAGGTAAACTGGTTTTATTGATCTCATTAAAGCTCACCACAAATGAACCCATATTCTATCATTCCTTTGAAATTTATGAAATATATTGAGCTATATATTTCATAATATCCGGTTATATTATTGTTTGCAACAAATTTTGAAATTATTTAATTGTTAAATTACATAAATTTTTTTATTATTATTAAGAGGTGGAAAAAATGGATGGCTTTGAACGTCGCAGGGAAAGAAAAAAAGAAAATATCCGGCAGGCAGCTTTTAAACTTTTTTCCGCTCATGGGGTGCAGAAGGTCAGTATTGCCGAAATAGCGAAGAAAGCCGGGGTATCCCAGGTAACCATATACAACTATTTCGGCAGTAAGGATGAGCTGTTGCGGGATGTAATTACCGCATTCCTGGATGAAAAGCTGCAAGAATACATTGAGCTGATGGAAAGCAAGCTGTCCTTTCCTGAAAAAATAGAGCAATTCATCTTTGACAAAACAAAATCATTGGGCATGTTAAATCCTGATTTTCTCATTTCAATGGTTTCAAATGAACCCGGTATTCAAAGGATTATCGAGGATTTTGCCAGCAACAAATTAATTCCGCTGTTAATAAAGTTTATTGAAAAAGGCAAGAGCCAGGGCCACATCAACCAAAATATTTCAACCGAGGCGATACTGATCTACATAAGCGCCTTTAAAGCAGTCAAGACACCGGAATTAATGTCCGACCAGGACAGAAACCTCCGTTTGTTTGAAGAATTGGCGACTCTTTTTTATTATGGCCTGATGGGGAAACGGGAATTTATTTAAGGATAAGCGCACGGGGGAGATAATCTTTGAGACTGGACAGGCTGTTATCCATAGTAATGCTCCTTGTAAACCGTAAACGAATCCCGGCCAGGGAACTGGCCGGGATCTTTGAGGTATCCGTAAGAACCATTTACAGGGATATAGAGGTTATCAACCGGGCCGGAATACCTGTGGTAACTTACCAGGGGGCCAATGGCGGGCTGGGTATAGCGGATAATTACAAGGTGGACAGAAATGTTCTGACCCAGGACGACATAGTAGCAATGCTTACGGCCTTAAACGGGCTTAAAACCACCCTGGACGACAGCAGGCTGTCCAGCGCCATCGAAAAGGTTAAAGGGCTTATTCCCGAATATAAATACGGCGAGTACAACGAGAGAAGCAGTCGGATTATCATTGACCTGACGCCCTGGGGCGGAAATGAAGAGCAGAAGAAAAAGATTAATTTATTAAAGGGCGCCATTGAAAATAACAGCCTGGTTTCCTTTGAGTATTCCGACGCAAGGGGTGTTAAAACAAAGAGGCTGGTTGAACCCATGTGCCTGGTTTTAAAAATGCACGTCTGGTATTTATACGGTTACTGCAGGGAGCGGGATGATTACCGGCTGTTCAGGCTGTCAAGGATGAAGGCCCTGGAATTATTAAATATGCCGTTTGTTAAGAGGAGGGTAAATTTACAAGAATTACCCTGGGAGTATCGGTGGTACCACAACACAACGCTGATAGAAGCGGTTTTGCGCTTTGACGGCAAATTAAAGGCTCTGGTGGAGGAAAGATTCGAGTCGGAAGACATTATTTATGAAAATGACGGAACACTGGTGGTAAAAATGAAATGTCCCGAGGATGACTGGCTTTACGGTATGATTCTAAGTTATGCCGAAACCGTTGAAGTGTTGGAACCACCGCGCCTGCGGGAGGTTATAAAAGAAAAGCTCCGGCTGGCGCAGGAAATTTATAATGGGTGATTAAAACAATTCGCCTCCGGCTAAAAGCCCTGATAAACCCCCCGGGGGTATTTTCTTTTTTCAGGGTATTGTTCCGTTGAAAATAGGATTTAATCATGTTTTTGCAGCCAGGGTGTTGATAAAAAAATTGTCGGTAATTTGACACTTGCCTATTGACTGAACATTCATTCAGGGTATAAAGTAATGTTAGCGAAATTTTTTGATTATTTAGTTGAAAGGAAATGATCATATGGGTTCCAATTTCATGCTGTCCTACCGGGACCACAAATTTATACTGAAAGAATGGCTTCCCCTGGAGAAAATTTTGTCTTACCAGCCATTCAGCGAATCCTATAGCGTGGACGACGTGGATATGATTCTGGAACAGTCTTACAAGGTATCCCGGGAGGTTCTTGCTCCCACCAATGAGGAGGGGGACAGGCAGCAGGCTCACCTGGTGAACGGAGAGGTTGTGCTTCCGGATTCCTTTAAGGAAGCCTTCACATTTATTCAGGAAAACGGCTGGGGCTCCGGCAATCTGGATTTGGAAAGCGGCGCCGCCCTGCCGGAGATTTTGCTTACCGCGGTCAATGAGTTTATGACCGGCGCCAGTCCGGCCTTTGTGCCCTATGTGGGTGCTACCACGGGGTCGGCCCGGCTGATACAGACCTTCGGCAGCGAAGAATTAAAGAATCTATTTCTGCCAAAGATGATGGACGGCAGTTGGTCCGGCACCATGTGCCTCACAGAGCCCAACGCGGGCTCGGATGTGGGGGATATCACCAGCAAGGCTTTTCCCACCGATACTCCCGGCCTGTATAAAATAAAAGGCACAAAATGCTTTATTACCGGGGGAGATCAAAACATTACGGAGAACATTATCCACCTTTTGCTGGCCCGCATAGAGGGCGCGGCTCCGGGGACCAAAGGCATCTCTCTTTTCGTGATTCCCAAGCACAGGGTGAATGAAAACGGGGAGATTTTAGGAAGCAACGACGTTACCACCGTGGCCGTGGAACACAAAATGGGCCTAAAAGGCTCCGCCACCGCCATGCTGAGCTTTGGAGACAACAATGAATGTTACGGCTACCTGCTGGGCAATCCCCCGGACGAGCAGGGAAAGGCCAGCGGTATGGCCCAGATGTTCCAGATGATGAACGGGGCACGTTTTGAGACAGGACTTATGGCCCTGTCCATAGCCGCGGTAGCCTATAATAACGCCGCCAAATACGCCCGGGAGAGGGTACAGGGCCGTCCCCTGACCAATCCCAAGGGTGAGCGCCTTCCCATTATCAAGCACGCCGACGTAAGGCGCATGCTTCTGGATATGAAGGCTCACATTGAGGCGGTGCGGGCTCTCATATACAAAACAGCCTTTTACACGGATATTCAGCACCACGATCCGGACAAGGGAGAGAGACTGAAAGCCGCCGCCGCTGTTGACGTGAATATACCCATGGTGAAGGCATATGCCTCGGATGTGGTATGGCCCCTGGTGGCTGAAGCCATTCAGGTTTACGGCGGATACGGTTTTTCAGAGGAATACCCGGTTGCCCAATCCGCCCGGGATTGCAAGATACTGTCCATCTGGGAAGGCACCAACTATATTCAGGCCATGGACCTGATCGGCCGCAAATGGACCATGAAAAACGGTGAGATATTCAAGGGCTGGATGCTGGAGCTGAAACAGACCATTGAATCGTTTAAGGATAATGCCGAATTCAGCAAGGAATATGCGGTATTGAGCGAAGCTTACAACGCCTACCGGGGAATTCAAAAAGTTGCCATGGGATTCTACATGCAACAAAAATTCGACATGCTGCCCCTCTTTGCCACACGTGTGCTGCACGCCACCGCGAAGCTGTATTGCGGCGCGCTGATGATGGAGCAGGCTCTGCTGGCGGCGGAAAAAATAGGGGAGCTGGGAGAAGGACATTTTGATTACGCCTTTTACAGGGGAAAAGTGGAGGCGGCACGCTACTACGTCCGCAATATAGTTCCCGAGGTAATGCTTGCCGCCAGGCTGATTGCGGAGGAAGACACCTCGGTGCTGGACGTGCCCGAGGAATCCTTTGATTATTAAACCGGTTTATCTACCATCCATAATATATTTGGGCAACCCTTAAAGGGTCTGCCCTATTTTTTACAGGGTGCAAAAATATTTTTGGCCATGCCTTAATAATATGGGATGCTGAGGAGGGTGTGTATGCTATTCCTGAATCCTAAAAAATATCAGCGTAATTTTCCGGATCAAAAAACCCGGGATATAATGCTCAAGACCATTGATTTTTTTGAAAAAAAAGGACTGAAAAGCCTCAAGGAAGACGACCAGGAATGTAAATGGTATGAGGATTTTTTGCGGTTTATTAAAGAAGAAAATATTTTTGCAGCCTTGCTGACTCCGGCCGGCTACGGCGACCCGGAGGCGCGTTTTGATTTATCCAGGGTGTGCGAGTTCACAGAGGTGTCGGCGTTTTATTCCCTGGCCTACCAGTATTGCTACCAGGTCAGCATTCTGGGACTGGGGCCAATCTGGATGGGGGACAACGAAAAGGTTAAACAGGAAACGGGCCGGCTGCTTAAGGAGGGCGGCATCTTCGCCTTCGGCATGTCTGAAAAAGACCACGGAGCAGATTTGTATTCCAACGAGATGAAGCTGTTCCCCCGGCCGGACGGCACATACCTGGGCAGCGGCGACAAGTATTACATAGGCAATGCCAATGAAGCCGCGCTGGTTTCGGTATTTGCCAAGCATGCGGATACCGGGGACTTCGTGTTCTTTGTGGTGAACCCCAAACATGAGCAGTACCAGCTGGTTAAAAAAATATATACATCCGGTGTCCGCCCGGCGTATGTGGGTGAGTTTGCCGTTAGGGACTATCCCATAAAAAGGGAGGACATACTTTCGGAAGGAGCCCTGGCCTGGGATTCGTCCCTGTCAACCATAAATATAGGCAAGTTCCAGCTTGGATTCGCCTCGGTGGGCATATGTGAGCACGCCTTTTACGAAGCCCTGGACCATGCCGCCAACCGTATGCTTTACGGCAAGAAGGTAACGGATTTCACCCACGTCAAAAAGCTGTTTACCGAGTCCTATGCCAGGATAATCGCCATGAAACTCTTCGCCCTGCGGGCCGTGGATTATTTCCGGTCCTCCTCGGAAGATGACCGGCGCTACCTGCTGTTCAATCCCATACAGAAGATGAAGGTTACCACCCAGGGTATGAAGGTTATTGATATGATGCTGGATGCCATTGCCGCCAAGGGTTTTGAGCAGGACACTTATTTTGAGCTGGCTATTCGTGACATTGGCATGATACCCAGGCTGGAAGGCACCACCCATGTAAATATGGCCCTGGTAATTAAATTTATGGCCAATTATTTCTTCAACAATGTTGACTATCCCGAAATTGCCAGGCGCCTGGATGCCCGGGACGATTCCAACCTGTTCCGCCAGACCACCGGCAAACTGGCTAAAATCAAATTTCCTGATTACCGTAAAGCCTACCAGGGGATTAACCTGCCCAATGTGACCCTGTTCCTGGAGCTGGTGGAGCTTTTCAGGGAACTGCTGGCAACTGCGCCCCCGGACCGGGAGCAGATAAAAAATGTGGACTATATGCTGCACCTGGGCGAGCTTTTTACCATGATTGTTTATGCCCAGTTGGTTTTGGAAAACGCCGGGCTGTATAATGTCGATAACGATTTGCTGAACCAGATATTCAGTTTTATGGTCAGCGACTACGCCCAGTACGCCCTTGCCCACATGGTCAATTTTGTAAACAGCCCGGCCCAGGAGGCCCTTCTCATTAAAATGCTGAAGAAGCCCGTGCCGGACCCCGCCCAGAGGGACAGGGTTTGGGAGGAGCAGGTCTTTTCACTGCGGGGCCAATATAAAATGAACGAATAAAACATTGTTTTAAGCCCTCCGAGCTTGTCCGGAGGGCTTTTTATGGGCACTTTTTTTAAAATTCAACCGGTGGTCCCATAACCTCCGCAATATCTTGCTTCACTTGCTGAAGCCGCTGGTAATCATTCTTATTTAGAAGGCTGTCTTTTCCGGCCTCATAGTTTTTAATCGCCTCATCCACCGGCAGCACCCTGAAATTCAGCCGGTTGTTCTCTCTGTAGGTATGCACCCAGACCGGGATATAGGAGGCCTTCTCTATGGCTGTTTCACCTTCGGCTGTTTTATGAATATCCAGATTTAATATTATTCCGCAGTCCGAGTGGCGCCATCGCTGGTTGGAAATAAAATTGCCCAGGGAGTATATTACAAAGCAGTTTTTCTGTTTTCCTCCGGCTGTAATTGTTTGGGTCTCCATGGGCTGCACCACGTGAACGTGGCAGCCCAGCACCGCGTCCACTCCCTGCTGAAACAGTTCCTTCACCAGGGTCTTTTGGAACTCATTCGGCTTCTGCTGGTATTCGGTTCCGAAATGCATGCAGGCTATAATAAGGTCGGGAGTTTCTTTTTTTAGCAGATTTATATCCTTTGCAATCCGTTCCCTTTCAATCAAATTTACCATGAAGGGGGATTCCGAGGGCACAGGTATGCCGTTGGTGTTCTGGGTGTAATTCAAAAAACCCACCCGGATGCCCTTTATGTCCACTGTAAAGGGCTTTTCACTTTCTTCCCCGGAGCGGTAGGTGCCGGTGTGCAGCAGCCCGGCCCGGTCAAGATTGTCCAGGGTCGCGGCAATCCCGTCCGGCCCCATATCCATGCTGTGGTTGTTGGCGGTGGTTACCATGTCTATACCCAGGGCTTTCATATCCCCGGCCAATTCCGACGGGCTATTGAATCTGGGATAACCGGAGTAGCCCTTTGCCGGCCCGGCCAATCTGGTTTCAAGATTGGCAAGGGTAAAATCTGCTCCGGATAGCTGGTTTTCCACTTCCGAAAACATTTTTCTGAAATTATAGCCTGACCGCTCCGGCTCATAGGCGGCGTTAACCACCGGCATGTGCATGAGAAAATCCCCCAGGGCGGTTATCCTGATATGCGTATCGCGGTTATTTAGCTCCTCTCCCCGGGGTTTTTCCGCCGGGGAGCAGCCCTGTACGCTTAAAAGCAGAAACGATACTATTATTATTAATATTTTTGTTCCGGCTCGAAATAAAATGTGGCTCACCCACCTTGTTTAAAAAATACACCCTTTGCGAAAACTGGCCGACCTTTATGTTAAAATTAAATAAAGAATATCGTACCAATATATTATATATTGTGACTTTAGCAAAAACTACCATTATTTTGGAGGAACAGAGGATTGTCTGTGAGAAATTTGTTTGTCTACGGGACGCTAATGGCAGGTTTTGGTAACCACAGACAATATATAGCATCCTGGGCAAGTAGTATTGCACCTGCATTAATCAGCGGCCATTTATATCATTTGCCCCAGGGTTATCCCGCCTTGCTGGAGGGAGAAGGGGTTGTCAGGGGGGAGCTTGTATTTTTGCCCCACCTGGACATGATCATAAAAAATATTGATATTCTTGAGGATTATTACGGCCCGGGCGGAAACAATATGTACAGACGGGAAATAGCAGAGGTCGAAATTATTGAAACCGGTGAAAAAGCGGCTGCCTACGTTTATTTCTATTGTGATGAAAGATACGCCAGGCAGGAAGGTATTCGTATTGTAAACGGAGACTGGAGAAAATTCATGGAGCCGGGAATGCAAAAAATGCCGCTCCCGCATTGAGGCCGCAGCCGCAACCCAGCAGATGGACTTTTACAACGGCCTCCTGGAGACAAACGGGAGGAATAAACTACCGGTTGACCGGAAAGAACCAAAATGATAAAGTAATATCTTGCCGGCGGAAAACGCCGCTCTGGTTGGAGCTTTATAGTCTGTGGGGCCAAGGCTTTAAGGACGGATTCTTACAGGCTTTTAGCGGGATAAAAGGGCAACGGTGTGGAATAAAATACCGGTTGACCGCAAACAGGCAAAGTGATAAAGTTATAACTCCCGGCGGCAAAAGACGGAGAAAATGCTGAAAAAAGAAAGCAGCAATGAATAAAAAGCCAAAGGGTGGCAAAAACTAACGGTTGACTTGGAGAAAGAAAAGTGATAAATTAATGACTTGCCGGTGGTAATAATACCGGCAAAAAATACCGGTCCTTGAAAACTAAACAGTAAAGCAAGATGGATTAATGGTAAAACCATAATCCT
>NZ_BFAV01000056.1 GCF_002933875.1 Desulfocucumis palustris
GGTGCCGGAGACGCAAAGTTAGCCTTTGCCTCAGGTTTATTTTTGGGAATGGACATGATATTTCCCTTTCTATACTTCATGGTTGTGTCCAGGTGCGTCATGGGGATCGGGGCAAGGATCTACCATGGCATTAAAAACCCCCGGCTGGCCCTGGCCAATCTGAAATGTGAACTTAAAATGGCGCCGCCGGTAATCGACGTGATAAAAGTCCCCGGGGCCTGGACCATAACCCTGGGTGTGGTATTAACCGTTAACCACCATCATATCCTGCCGGGATTGTTTTAATGAGGGGAGGGTTTTAGTTGTGAGGAAAGTGCTATGGAACTTAATAAGGGACAGCCGGGGCGTTACCGTGCTGGAGTATACATTGTGGGCTTTTATTATTGGCGGCGTGTCCATTGCCATCTGGCAAGGTGTGGGGGATTCTCTGCGGCCGGTAATCAACACCGGAACACAAAATTTAACCGGCATAATATCTTCCGGCTTTTAAGGGGGGATTTCTTTGGAAAGTAAGGACTGGCACGCTCTTATGCGCTTTGCCGGAGACAATAAAGGCAGCGCCACACTGGAAATACTCCTGGCCCTTTCGATTTTGGTCTTCCTTACCTACGGGGTGATTGAATACGGTGTTTTACAGTCCAAGCATCAATACGCCGAACACACCATGCACAAATACAAGGACCGCATGAGGGTGGAGGGATATTTGACGACGGCGGACGAGGCGCAATTGATAAATGAATTCAACAGCTTCGGCTGTATCGTTACGGATATTCAGGGCCCCCGGGAGAGCCGGGGGGACTCCAGAGTGCTGCGGACCATGGATCTGGCCGCCAGCACCATAACCTTAAGGGTGACCTGCCAGCCGGTGCCGGAGCCCCTGCTGATAAACCGGTTAATCGGAAGCAACACTCCGGGGGCGGCTTTCAGAATCATTGTGGGTGGGGGAGGGCTCAGTGAGAGAATTAATCCGTAAGTTGGTTAAAGACAATTCCGGAATGGGAACCTTCTGGGGAATTCTTGCCCTGGGAACCGTCATGATTATTTTTGTGGCGGCAATCCGTCTTTCACATATGGTAACCGGTGCGGATATAGACCTCCAGGAGGCCGTGGCGGACGCCTGCAAGGCCGCGGCCCAGCAGGTGGAACCCCGGAGCGAGGCGGACGGCTATCCTTTAATTGAAACGGAAAAGGCGCATGATGCCTTTAGATACGTGCTGGCCTTAAACCTTAACCTTGACGAAACCACACTGGAGCCTAGAGCTAATTCCATGGTGAAAAACACTCCCGGCTACAATTTTATTGTCTATAACGGGTTCGACTATTATGAAGATGAGACATACATAGGTGGCCCGGGCGGAGAACTTGCATCCACCGGGGCCAAAGCCTATACCCAATACATTTTCTCCGGGGGGGCTTTGAGCAGGGATGACAGTCCCGATCCGGGCTTCATACCCAACCTCCCGGGGAACTGGCCAAGGACGTTTAATATCAACAACGCGGGCGGCAGCATGGTTTTCCGGGTGGAGCTACCCAATTGCGGTGTCGTGGCCGTTGTTAACGCGGACCTGGTGGAGGTGCTGGGGAAAGATCCGGTAAACGCCACCAGGTGGGCGTCGGCGGCGCTGACCTGTAACGGCGGGACTTGCAGCATCCCGTCGGCGCCGGAACCTCCGATTCAGTGAAAAACGAGGTGCTTCTATGAGATATAAATCAAATGTCGGCCCTGTGATATTTATTATGGTGCCTGTAGTGATGGCTTTTTTCGTTCTTTTCCTGTGTGTTTTTTACAAATACATAGACAATGACGGAATTGTAATTACAAGACAAATTTTCAGACCGGGCTTTGTGGTGGGAACGAAATATAAGGCATATGCCCCGGAGATGCTCAAGGATAATTTTAAAATAACGCCCGCTGATTATAACAAGGAAATTATCATTAATATTTCTGACAGCAATTCCGGTAAATTAAAGAATGCAAAGGGAGTTATCCGGGATAAAGCGGTTGTCTACCGGAAGGGCTACAGCTCGGTTAATTTTGTTCCAACCCAAAAGGGTGTTATTTTTGATTACAGTGATTTAAAACCTGGGCAGAATGGCGAAGAAGTTATTTTGAAAATACCTGTTAACGAATTAATTCCATTTCGGTGCAGGGACGGTACCCTGCTGCTAAGGGACCCAAAGGAACAGCCAATATTAAAAATCAATGCCTTTGACGTTGATGAAAAAGGAAAGGTAATTGAAGCTAATAAACCGGTTGATGTGGAATTTGGAAGCAGGCATATAATTTTTAAAAGCAAGCTGAGCACCAAAAAAGGAACCAGAACGATGATTGAGCTGGAGGATGTATCCGACCAGCCGGCAGTTACCGTTAAGGGCGAAATTAAATCCATGAGAACGTTGACCAGCAAGACCCATCTAATGTCTGATGGGAGTTATAAAAAGGAACACGTGGTAAATGTGGTGGAGGATATTGCCGGCAGGTCATTGACGGTTGAGAAACCCTTTTTCTATGAAGACAGCCGGGGTAAATTCAGCCCCATTGAAACAGGGCTAGTGGAAGACACGGAACTTGCAAAGTTTAAGAATAAGGTCAATACTCTTTCCCGGGATTCGTATGGTGAGGTGTCCTGGAAAATAAAAGCATATGGCAGCGTAGGTGATATGGAGGATGCCTGCTGGAATGCGCTAAAGACGCCTTATTACGCCGCCATACCTAAAAAGTTCAATAAAGGCTATGTCATTAAGCAGGATGGGGTTTCAGCGGTGTTTATCCCCCAAGGGGCTTCCCCGAAAGCAAGGGGTGAAAGGTCCGGGCAGGGCAGCGTGGTTAAATACGGCGACGCCTGGAAGGACACCGATGTGCTGCTGGATGTCCAGCCGGATAAATTAAAGGAATATATAGTCGTAAAATCTAGTGAATCCCCGGACATTTTTACCTATGAGCTAAAAGGCCGAAGGGACAACCTCATATTTGAATCGGCACACCTGGTGGATGCCACCGGCCAAAAAAGAAAAGTTAACCAAATCCTTCGTAATGAAGGCGGGAAAACTTATCTTGACATAAAGCCTGTCTATGATGGTCTCAAATTTCCTGTGGTTATCGACCCTACAATACATTTCCATCTGCATAGCAACACCCACGGCATATCGGATACCGACTGGGACTTTACCACTCCGGAAGGGTACACTGCTAAAGGGACATATACAGTTACAATACAAAATCAATTTTATTATTCTTATACCGGTGAAGGACAATTAATAGTACAAGTTGGCGATGGTTGGAGCACTATCTCTTTAAGTGATATTTATAATGATTTTTTGGTCATAAATGTAAGAGCCACAGTGAATGGTCAAACTAATTATTTCCCAAATCCACCGGTACCTGTTTTAAAACCGGATGCTTTTTTAGAAACTTATTACAATGAGGTAACCTTCAGTGGAGATCTTGCAGGGTTTAAGGAAGGGGATAACCATATAAGGGTCTGGTCCGACAATTATCAACTGGGATGGGGCCGTGCCGATGTTGCAATAGCTTATACTTACGTTCCGGTTGCTGGCGCGCCGGTGGTAAATAACCGAAACGTAGAAAAAACGTCGGCGGAAATTTACTGGGACGCATCCCCTTATCCCCCCGGCACAACCTATACAATT
>NZ_BFAV01000057.1 GCF_002933875.1 Desulfocucumis palustris
TTGAGGTTCGAGCCTCGCTTTTTTTAGGTCCTTTTAAGACCTTTAGACCTTTAAGGCTTTTCCCCGGTCCGAATTCCGAATCTCGAACTTCGAACCCCGAGTATGCGCCTTCAAAACTTCACAGCGTAGAAATTTATCGCAAAAGCATTTGCTTAAGTTATATATTTTCAGGTCAAGCCCTCGACCTATTAGT
>NZ_BFAV01000058.1 GCF_002933875.1 Desulfocucumis palustris
TGGGTAATCAGATGAGGACAGCAATTGTTTACCAATAATGTATTTTATGTGTCAAAAATTCCTCCCGAGCACAGAAGAACCGTCCCCTTGTGTCTCCTGTCTTCGATGGAATTAAGGCAACTTTTTTTCAATTTGTGATATAATTAAATTAAAGTCATTCTATGGTGAGATCCCAGAAGCCACACTTAATACCGTAAATTGGAGAGATTAGCATGAGAGCACAATCAGCCGTGTGGCTGGATATCGCCGAGGATGACCTGGAAGCCGCCGAGCATTGCCTGTCAGGAAAGCAATATCTCTGGTCCTTGTTTATGTGCCAGCAGTCGGTGGAAAAGGCTATAAAGGCGATTTACTTTGAGAAAACTGGAAAGATACCTCCTAAAAAGCATGACCTCATAGCCCTGGCCGGAGTTGCGGATATTTTGGAGGGTTGCAGTAACGATACCAAGGATTTGTTTCGCCTCCTATCGCTTTATTACATTGAAACTCGTTACCCAGATAAAAGAGCTGCCCTGGAAGCTAAATGTACCGAGGTATTTGCCAAGGCAACGGTGGACCGTTCGAAGGAGGTTGTAACGTGGTTAAAAAGCATGTTGAAGTAATCGTACAAAAGTACGTTAAGGCATTGCGCTCCAAAAATATCCGCGTTGAAAAGGCGATCCTTTACGGCTCGTACGCCAGAGGTCAAGCCAATGAAAACAGCGATATTGACATCGCAATTATTTCTCCGGATTTGGGAAGGGATTATGTAGATGAAGCCTTAATGCTTAAGGAAATTAGCGAAGACATAGACCTTGACATATCACCACGGCCATACTCCACGGAGGAATACCAACAGGCGGACCAGGGCCAGTTCCTGTATGATGAGATTATTAGTAAGGGTAAATCCATTGAGGATTAACACTCACATAGGCTTTTAACCATAGGGGTGTCGAGTCTATACCCCGGTAATGGTGCTGGTGGCAAGTTAAATCCCCGCATCGGGCGATTGGACGATTATAAGTCGGCAGATCTTATCCTTGACATATGCTTGAACTTTCTGTGGTTACGCTTCCGCCGGGTTCTAGCTGGCCGATGCCCTCCAGATATCCGGGATAGTCGGAAATGAAAACGGCCCTTCCGGAAACACCGCATGCCTCCGAAGGAGCCTTTGCCTTCACTTCGGTTGAAAGTCATATTGGCCAGGTTCTTGCCGTCGGCCATAGCCTTGACGTTTATCCTGTCTTATGTGGCAACCGTAACGCCCCCTTGCCACCCTCCAATAAAGTGAATTATTTATTCCCCGTTTTTTTTAAGTAAACTTTGGTAATATCAAAATTAGTACCGATATGTATTTTATGTGTCAAAAATTCCTCCCGAGCACAGAAGAACCGTCCCCTTGTGTAACGCGGGATAAGGGCCAAACGGTCGCTTCTCGACTTCAGTTTTCCAGCTCTCTCTTCAGCTCCAAAACGATATCCATGGACAGCCCGGTTATCTTGCAGATCACGTCAACGTCCAACCCTTCCCTCAGCGCCGCCCTGGCCGTCTCAACCTTGCCCTCAATTTTGCCCTCAATTTTGCCCTCAATTTTACCTTTCGATTGCCCTTCTCTAATTCCTTTTTCCATTCCCCTTGCTTCTGCCGCCCTTTGCATCTCGTCCAGTGTCCGTTCAATGTTGGTGATCATCTTATCCACCTCCCGGGGTTCAGTTTCTTCCAGCGCACGGTCGACCTCTTCTTGCAGTAGTCCCGGCAATTTTCTCTTGATTACGTTCCTCAGCCATACCATTACCTGCCGGAATTCCTCCGGGTCCATACCTTTCAGCACGTCGGCAAGCTTTCTGATTCTGCCCACCAGTTCCCTCGGGTCCACGGTCTGGTCCAGGTAGAAAACGCTGGACACCACATTGGCCGCCCGGTACAGGTCTTCCTCTTCGTAGCGGACGACGTCGAAGAGGATGTAGGAGAAGTCCAGCAAGCGCCCCGGGAACCGCTCGTGCCCAGACTGGTACTCCCTGAAGCTCCTGCGGGCCGTCCATCCTCTCTCGCCGTTATAGAGGACGGCGGGAAAGATGGCCGGAAGCCTGAAGCCCTTGCGCTTCCGCTCTTTCTCCGGTGTGTTCTTGTAGACGTCCCGCCACACCTCTACCATGTACTGCAGCAGCCG
>NZ_BFAV01000059.1 GCF_002933875.1 Desulfocucumis palustris
GAGTGCCTTATATAATAATCTGATCCATGCGATAATAAACTTCAAACATTTTCAGAGTTATTCAAGTTAGAGTTTTTCAAGTTTTTCTAGTACTCTAAGTGACACAAGGGGACGGTTCTTTTGTGTCATAAATAAAAGTCCAATATGTTTGCATGGAAGGCCGGTAGGCCCCACGCGGATTACCCGGCTGTTTTCTTTTTCTGTTCTCCCTTATGCTTGTTTTTTCCCTTTCAGCCATGGAACCGGCTCAGCAGATAGCCAGCATGAATTGTTGTGCCCCGGGTGGTATTCAATTGTCAAAGGACAAGAATGAA
>NZ_BFAV01000060.1 GCF_002933875.1 Desulfocucumis palustris
GCATATCGACGGTGACAAGGAATATCTTGATTTATGCATGACCACATATAAACAGCTGAACATTCCCTGCCATGGTTATCACATTGATGAGGATAAGCAAGCCGACCAGTTAATGAAAATATTGGTGGAGCACAGGCCCGACATGTTGGTGCTCACCGGGCACGACGGGCTGGTCAAGGGGGCCAAGGATTACAAGGATATCAACAGTTACCACAATTCCAGGCACTTCATAAAGTCGGTTAAAGTAGCCCGCACCTTTGAAAAAAGCCTGGATGACCTTATTATTTTCGCAGGGGCCTGTCAATCCCATTACGAGGCCTTGCTGGGGGCCGGGGCCAATTTCGCCAGTTCACCCAAAAGAGTGCTTATCCACGCTTATGATCCCGTATTTGTCATGGAAAAAATCGCCTACACCTCAATATATGACCCAATAGCGTTAAAGGATGTGATATCCGGGACCATAACCGGCTTCGACGGTGTCGGCGGCCTGGAAACCAGGGGCAAATACCGGCTGGGAGTGCCCAAATCCCCTTATTGGTGATAACCGTAACCCTTTCCTGATGTCGGGCATATGATGGCTTGAAGGACATCAAGGAGGGGTTTTAATGGAAAAAATTTTTAGAACCCTGAAAAAAACCCGTAATACCTTACTTAACAAGAAAAATGTCATAGGTGTGGGTGTGGGTTATAAACAAGTTGGCATGGAACGCAGCAAAAAGCCGGCGTTGATAGTGTTCGTGGAAAAGAAGGAGGATGCGGAAGCCTTGCCCAAGGATCACCTGATTCCTGCCGATGTGGAGGGAGCGGTAACGGACGTTATTGAAATTGGTCCCGTCCGGCTGCTGGACATTCGCACGGAAAAGGCCAGGCCGGCAAAACCCGGTATGAGCATCGGGCACTATAAAATAACCGCGGGCACCTTTGGCGCGGTGGTGCGGGATTTAAAAACCGGCGAGAAACTGATCCTGAGCAACAACCACATACTTGCCAACGCCACAAACGGCAGTGATGGGCGGTCGCAAATCGGGGACGCCATATATCAGCCGGGGGTTTTTGACGGGGGAAAAGAGTCTGATCGCATAGCCACCCTCTACAAATTTATTCCTTTACAGCGGCAGTCCGGCGAATCCAAATGTCCGGTGGCCGCCGGCATTGCGGGCGTCGGCAACGCCCTGATCAGGCTGGTCCGGCCGAATTACCGGATGAAACTGGTCAAATTCTACAATACCCCAAACATAATTGACGCGGCCCTGGCCCGGCCGGTTGACCCGGGGCTGGTTGAAGACGATATTCTTGAAATAGGCCGGGTGGAGGGCTTAAAGACGGTTACCATCGAAGACAGGGTTAATAAAAGCGGCCGCAGCAGCGGTCTCAGTTCCGGGGAGGTTACGGCCCTTGGAGTAACGCTCCAGGTACAATTAAACGATGAAGAGTTCGGATTGTTTTCGGATCAGGTGGTCTGCGACATGAGATCCCAGGGGGGAGACAGCGGGTCCCTGGTGCTGGATGACAGCCGGCGGGCTGTGGGGCTGCTTTTTGCCGGTTCGGACAATTTTACGGTATTTAACCATATCAATAATGTATTATCAGCCCTGGAGGCAAAAATATAGCCCCGGGCAATTGTGTAAACATAATCCCGCTTTGGATGCCCGGCTTTTGGCCGCCACGGTTTTTCGGGGGAGGTAGCCATGGTTGATTGCGGGCCTGAATCCCGGGAGGTCGCCATGGCCTTGCTGGGAGAAGATATTCCGGCTATCGGCCCCAGACTGCAGAACAGGGTCGAGGCCATACAAACAGTCCGCCGGTTCATGAATACCATTGAAAGGATGGTCAAAGGGCCGGGGGCGCTGCCCTACAGGGTTTTATTCGTCCGGCAGGCTGACGGCCGGTATACGTTGGTGATCAAGGGAGCGGTAACGTCCCTGAAAATTGACAACATGGATGAACTGATGATTAAACGGTTTCAAAAATCCTTCAAAAAAAGACTTTTTATCTTAACCTGTTTCTTTGAGGACAATGACAAACTGGAATGCCTGGCCCTTACCGAGGGTTTGGGCGCGGTGCTTTACTCCACCAAGTAAAAATTATATATGCCCTTATAAAAAGGTGGGAAGAAGAGGCTGCGGGCGTTGCGCCTCCGTCTTCCCACTTAGTTTTTTTATTCTCCCAAAAGTTTAAGGCTGTATTAGCATAATATACCATGGCAAGGTTATTGGGAGTCATTTGGAGTTACAACTTTTATAATGTGGATGACATTGAAAAAAATGTAGATTAAGAAAGATTAATGTATTTGCCACTGGTATTTACCATTTGCTAATATTAGGCTTGTACATCCTTCCTTTGCAAGCAGGCATTGGATGCTCAGACACTGTTTGCATATAATGGCTGGGATGTGCTGAAAAAACAGCTGAATCCCAATAAAAAGTTGGGTACGGAGGAACCAAACATCAGGGGTGAATCCATAATTCTTTTATGGTAGGTTTTGTCTTTTTACCGAACCCGTCAGCTAACTCCGGAAGCGTAAAAAGAAAGGAGTATTGCCGTGAGCAGAAAGAGAACCTTTGTCACCTGTGTATTGACGGTGGTGCTGATGCTTTCCCTGGCTCTTGGGGCATCGGCTTCACCGGCGGCTACCGGAACCGCCGCTGATTGTGCGGCTAAATCGGGATACTGTAATTTGGGGGCGGACAAGCAGTTATCGCTGACATGCCCGGACGGCTTAAAAGGATTAGGCCGTCCTGCTAATACTATAGACCAGGAAAATGCCCAAAATGTTCCCATCGCTGTGAAAAATCTGGTTAACGCTAAAAAGTCTGGCACCTGCACCGTGGACATAAATAATGCCCTTTGCCTGACCGGGCAGGTGGAGCCCAACAAAATGCTGAAGAGCCGTTATCCGGTTCAGGGTGCGGAAACCGCGACCATGACCAGCCAGGAAAAGCAAATGCTTGACATGGTCAACCGGGAAAGGGCCAGGGCGGGGGAGCCGGCACTGCAGGCGAATTCATCGCTGTTGAAGATAGCCAGGCTTAAGGCCCAGGACATGGCGGATCTGGGATATTTCGACCACAATTCCCCCACCTACGGCAGCCCCTTCGACATGCTGAAAAAATTTGGAGTCAGCTACAGCTATGCCGGAGAGAACATCGCCAAGGCCGGTTCCGTCAGCACCGCCCACAACGCCCTGATGAATTCCTCGGGGCACCGGGCAAACATACTGAATGGAAATTATGACCGGGTGGGCATAGGGATTGTCTCCAAGGGAAGTTACCTGTACTTTGTGCAGCTTTTTACCGGCGGGCAGCGGGAAAGCGGCACCATTGGCGACAACGACAACGACAATGATAATGACAGCGATAATGACAATGACAACAATAACGATGGCGACCAGACTCCGGGAACCGGTAACGGCGGTTCTACAGGAAGCCAGCCGGACGATGAGGATTTCTCCCAGTCAGTCAACGAGCAGCTGATTATCCAGTTGATTAACCAGGAAAGAGCCGATGCGGGAGTGCCCCGGCTGTCCCAGGATTCCAGTTTGAACAAAATCGCAAGGCTGAAAGCCGAGGACATGGTGCAAAACAATTATTACGGCCATACCTCCCCCAACTACGGAAATATCGGCAGCATGCTGGAACAATTCGGTGTCAGCTGCAAATATGCCGGAGAGAACCTGGCGCTGTCCACCTCTCCCACCAGGGCCCACGCGGCTTTGATGAAGTCATCCGGAAACAAGGCCAACATTCTGGCCACCAAATACAACAAGGTTGGAGTAGGCATAGCGGTCAAAGGGTCGAATATTTATGTGGTGGAGGTTTTCACCGGTGACGGGAGGACATCCGGCGGCACCACACCGCAACCACAGCCCCAGCCGCAACCACAACCTCAGCCTCAGCCGGAGCCACAGCCCCAGCCCCAGCCGGACCCCAACACATCGAGTCTGACCGCCGATGAGCAGAAAATGTTAAATCTGGTCAACGCGGAGAGGGCGAAAAACGGTCTGGCGGCGCTGAAAGTAAATCTTAAGCTGACCGGCGTGGCAAGGTTAAAGGCCCAGGATATGATTGACAAGAATTATTTCAGCCATACCTCGCCCACCTACGGCAGCCCCTTTGACATGATGAAGCAGTTCGGCATCAGCTATTACACCGCCGGGGAGAACCTGGCCGGGGCGCCCAGTGTGGACACCGCCCATACAAATTTAATGAATTCCTCCGGCCACAGGGCGAATATATTGAACAGCAGCTTCAAGGAGGTAGGCATCGGTATAGTAAACGGCGGCCCCTATGGCAAGATGTTTGTGCAGATGTTTATAGGATAAATATTAAAACCCAGGTAAAAGAGGACCGGCAGGTCCTCTTTTTTTTAATTAAGGTTGAGTCGGGAGAACCGTTCCCATGATTCAGTCCCCATGACTCAATTGCTAATTTTATCCTTGGCTGGATACATTTTTTAATTCAATATGACGCATTTTTTAAAGTTACGGAAAATATATTGTTTTGTCTAGGATTTGTGTGGCTTTATGGGAATGCCTAAGAAAGAAGGGGATAATTATCTTTTTGGGCTGCCTGGATCACTTAATTGGACACATTTGGCGGACACCCTCATATATTAATATAGAATGCCTTGAAAGGAGGAAGATTGAATGGACACAACAACCGTAGCACCGGGCACAGAAAGGATCAGGGTCAACATGGTAATTAGTGAGAATACCTCCCAAACCGTAGTTCGCGGGAGAATTGCCGTGCCTGACCCTAAACCGGATGTGGAAAAGGTTTTATCCACCGACAAGACGGTCACAACAAAGAGAATTGAAGTGTTGCCGGACAAAGTTGTGGTAGAGGGAACAATTAATATACAGGTTGTGTATGTTGCATTTGAGCCGGATCAGTCGGTGCACCACTTTCACGACCAGATCAAGTTTACCACTTTTGTGGATGTCCCGGGAGCCATGCCTGGAATGGACGTGAAAGTGGACGTCACGGTGGAAGATGTCAGTATTACAAGAGCCAGGAGAGACCCCCGGGTATTTGACGTGTCTGCCGTGCTGGGGGTAATGGCCAAGGTCACGGAAATACAGGATTTGGATATTGTGACCAAATGTCCCTCCGGATGCACCTGCGATACCGAGACCATAGACGTGGATCACGTGGTAGGCAGCAATTCCAGGCAGGTGGTCATTTCCGACCAATTCGAAGTGCCCAATGAAAAACCTCCGGTGGAAAAAATACTGGATGTGGATGCCAGGGTTGAAGTCACGGACACAAGGGTTTTAAGGGACAAAGTGATTTTTGACGGCGAGGCCACGGTCCAGGTGCTGTATGTGGGAATGCTGCCGGAACAGCCGGTGCACCAATTGCACCACACCTTCAAGTTCAGTGACTTTGTGGAAGTGGCCGGGGCGCGCCAGGATATGGATGTCCGTTTCAATGTAGTCGTGGAAAACGTGGATGTGGACATGGCCGGCGGAAATGATCCGGACCGGCTGCAGGCCGACCTGGTGCTGAAGATTACCGCCAACGTGGTGGAGCCCCGCAGGGTGAACGCCATAACAGACATCAGAAACTGCAACGTTGATCCCGAGTATACCAAGCTTAGAATAGACTCCCTGGTGGGTGAGGGCACGGAACAGGTGGTGGTAAAAGACAGTTTCAGCACCCCGGAACCTAAACCGGATGTGCTAAAGGTCCTTGAGACCACCGTGGACGAAAGAAAGATCACCGAAAAGAAGATTGTCAGGGATAAAGTCATTATCAAGGGATATGTGGACGTACAAATAGTATATGTGGCCGCGCTTCCCGACCAGCCTGTGCATGCCACTCACAGGCGCGTCAACTTCAACGCCTTCGTGGAGGTTATGGGAGCCCGGGAGGGTATGGACGCGGATGTGGACGTGGACGTGGAATTCATTACCTCCGCTTACGAGAGCTGCCATATACACGTGGAAATGGTTCTTAAAATCACTGCCAGGGTCACCGAGTCCCTGCAGCGCAATGTGGTTACCACCACCGCGCCTGTGCCCACCACCGAGACGCCTGGAACCACGCCCTGCCCGCCGGGGGGAACTTTCGAATATGTTGTCAAGTCGGGGGATACCCTGTACAGCATCGGAAGAATGTACGGCGCGTCGCTGGCCGAGATGAAAGAGGTCAATAGTCAGTTAGACAATCCCAATGACATCAGGCCGGGAATGGTTGTAAATGTGCCCTGCGTGCCTAAAGGTTAATAAAAATTAAAGTATAAGGAGGCAAAAGAAGTATGCCAATAGAGTACAACATGCCCGTACCGGAAATGTTAAGGTGCATGAAGGTTAAACTCCCGCTGGTGCTGGCCGACGTGGAAGCCCAGGTGGAGGTGGACAGCACCAAGCACATGCCGGAGCTGTGCAAAAAAGTGGACCACATTGACGTTTGGGTCAAGGACCTGGAGGCCGACCCGGTATTCATCCATGAGGACGAGTCCAACTGGTCCATCAGCTTCAGCAAAAAGTGGCCCAATCACTGCTGCGAAAAGCCGGGCCGGGCCTTTGTCAAAAAGGTCATCGTTCACGGCACATTGCATAAGCAGATCTATTACGTAAACCAGAATGACCAGGTCATGCACGTGGCTGAGGATGTCCCCTTTACCAAAATGATCGAGCTTGACGAGCCGGAACCTGTAATCGATGTCGACGATGTAGTGGCCATGTTTCACAAATCCAAGGTGGATATAACCTGGGATCTGGTAAGACCCACCAGGCTGCAGCAGATCGGTGTGATAATCGTCAGGGTCAAGGTGGTGGAGGAGCGCCAGATATTCATCGCTGTCTGCCCGCCCGCCGAAGAATGCCCCAGGGTGAACCTGCTCCGGGACCCCAGCTTCGAGCAATGGATCGGCGACATACCCGTGGCCTGGGGCGCCGTCAACGTAGCCAGGGTTAGCGACAATCCGCACAGCGGCAGCTACGCGGTGCGGCTGGGGTCGAACACCGGCGCCCAGGCGGCTGTATTCCAGATAGTCAGAAAGGTTAGGCCAAGACACTCCTACCGGCTGTGCTTCTGGGCCAGGAGGGGGACGCTGCTGGGTGTCACGCCCAATTGCGATTTCATTGTAACCGCCAGCGTGGTATATTATGATGCCGAGGGAAATGTGCTGGTCAATTTACAGCATGAGTGGGATGACACCACCATAGGCACCGCCTATACCCAGCTTTGTTTCGATGCCGGCCCGCCGCCCGAGGAAGTCTCCTATGCCCAGGTGTTTATAGCCTTCAGGCCGGAAGCCAACAATAACTCTTGTTTTGTGGTGATTGACGACGCCTCCCTTACGTGCCTCAGATAACCAACCTGTTAAAATAAAAAGGCTGTTTCACGTGGAACAGCTTTTTTTTTGCCTTCAAGTCAAAAAAAAGGGCGGCGGGCATATATTTATCCTTATAAAGGAGGTATTAGCGTGGCGGATAATGATTTAGCCGGCACCAGCCTGGAAAAAACTCTCTTCCAGCTGCTGCAGAACGATTCCGTAAAAAACATGGATACCGGGAACCTGCTGGTGCTTATAAGCCTGGTAAATTTGATGGGGCTGGTGGATATAATCAACCGCCGTACCGGAGGAGAGCAGATGACGGCGGCGGAAGGGGAACACAGGGGTAATGTTCCGGATAACCAAGCAAAGGAGGAAGGAGGCGGGGGAGCGGCACTTAATCCCGCGGCCTTAATGGGTATGTTGAATCAAATGATGAAGCCCCGCCCCCGGGCATCTTCCGGGGTGCCCGGGGAGGAGCGGGATAATCAACAGCCGGAAGATGATAAATAGTTCGTAGGGGCGGCAATGGGAGGTATTAGCCCCGGCGCCGCTCCGGCCAGTCATGTTTAAAATTAGTCCGTGTCCGCTTTGTCGTTATCGTTTTCCTTAAACTTGTCTTTTTCCTCTTCCGGCGCCGCCGGTTTATTCACAGTTGTTTTTGCGGGCTCCGGGCCGGCAGGTTTGAAGTGGGGCGCCGATGACTGGTTTATTTTGGAGAATCCGGCGTGAAAGGTTTCCATTCCGGAACGCAGGGACTGTACCGCCGCCTGGGTGGTTTGAATGAAATTCATCAGATCCTCCAGCTTTTTTTCAACGTCATCACCGTTGCCGGTGATCGCAAGAAGCATGGGAATAAACAAGGGATGAAAGCCTCCTCTGTAATCGGCCAATACAATTACCTCCTTGCAGCTTATTAATTTATTTTATGGTTTCAGGGTTAATGTTGTTACTATTTACCGGCCGGCTTTACCCGGCCGGAGGGGGGATAATCATGTCAGGAGAAAGCCGGAAAGGTTACCTGGAAAACATTCTTGATAAAATACTGGACTATCATTCCCGGCAGGCCGGGGAACCCCACGATGCAATGTTACTGCTGGGGCTTGTTGATTTATTCGGCATAGTCAGTGTTATGAACAAACAGGCTGAATACTCCCCCGGGGCTGCGCCGATGGCCCGCCAGGGAGGGATGGATCCCATGCTTTCTTCCCTGCTGGCGACACTGCTGGCCCAGAGGATGCAAGGGGCGCCTGAAAATGATCCCGGAAACCCGGCGGGCGGGGGTATAAATCCCGCTTTGCTGATGAGCCTTATGGGGAATCAGGCCCAGAGGCCGGAGCAGGCGATGCTGCTAAACCTGTTAATGGGCATGATGAACAACCCCCGTCCCGGGAATAACCATCCCTATCCCGCCGCCGGTCCCGATAAGGCGGTCCGGCCCAATACCCCGGAAAGGGGGAAGCCGGCCGTGGCCTGGGAAGCCGGACCCGCCGGGAGCGATAATAGAAAAATTAAATCCCCCCGCCCGCTGGACCAGGCCAGCAAATCCAAACCGCCGCCGGACATTGAAATGAAAACCGATGAAGATGAGGCCGGGGAAATTGTAGCCATTACGCCGGGTACCGGGGAATTCCCGCCCAAAAACGGCGGTGTTATAATCTGGGATAAACGTTTGGGATGAAAATGCATAAATGGCGGGGGTGTTGCAGAATATATAGAGGCCGGGTTTAAAAACCCGGCCAAATTTATGAAAAGGGACTAAAAAAGCAATATCTCCAATCTGTTCCTGCAAAAAGGTGATGCAATTGAGTGTTAAACTGCTGGCCCTGCTTATAGCGGCCTTTGCCGGAGTCACCATGGCGGTGCAGGGCACCATGAACTCTGCCCTAAGCAAAACCCTGGGGCTGCTGGAGACAACCTTTGTGGTAAATCTTGTCGGACTTATACTGCTGGTGCTGCTGCTTTTTGTTTTCAGGATGGGCGACGGGAGCCTGGCGGCATTCGGCCAGGCTCCCTGGTACCTTTATCTGGGCGGCATACTTGGTGTAATTATCACTTACGGGGTTATTAAAAGCATTCCCAAGGTGGGGGTGGCCCCGGCCACCACGGCTATTATTCTGGGCCAGGTTCTCACAGCCGGGCTGATTGACCATCTGGGGCTTTTTGGTATGAACAAGCTGCCTTTCAACTGGTGCCGGGTGGCGGGCACGCTTCTGATGGCCGGCGGCGCCTGGCTTATATTGAGAAAATAGCTGCCGCCGCCGGTCCTCCCTTTTAAAGGGTTTCCCGCCGTTTCCGGCCTGTTTCACTTAACCGTGTTACGGTATTCTAATAATTTGACCTGCTTGCAAAATATCCGGGTTAACCAGATGATTGGTTTGTATCAAAACGTCCAGGGGGACTCCGAAACGCAGGGAGATTTTCCATAGAGTGTCCCCGGCCTGGACAGTGTAGGTTTTACCGTCTTCGCCGGGGGGCCTTTGCTGGACCTGAAGGTCTAAGGGGCTGCTGGATATGACAACAGGGGTGCCCACCGCCACCATGGGAAAAATTTTCTCAACGTCCTGGTTGTGCATCCGGATACATCCATTTGAGGCGTAAGTTCCGATGGATGAGGGTATGGTTGTTCCGTGAATACCGTAAGTGCCGTTGGGAATGCTCAGGCCCATCCAGCGGGTACCCAGTATGCCCCCGGGGTTAACTATTTTGCTGACCACAGCGTAATTACCCGGCGGCGTTGGTGTTGACGGCTTTCCCACCGCCACCGGGAAAGTCCAGGGGCTCTCCGTACCCTGGAAGAAAAGCAGCCGGCGGCTGCCGGTGCTGATTTCAATGTGGGTTCCAACGTTTCCGCCGCGCATTTCACCCAGCATTTTTATCACTCCTTGCCATTTAATTCTTACCCTTGCAGGGTTATCCAAAAACATGCGTATTAACTTTTGGGGAGAAGGAATGTCCCCGGTTTATATACTATGAATGCGGCTCCCCCCGGGTTCGGAAAATAAAAATGCAAATAAATGAAAAAACCATTGCAGGCGCCCGGCCTGCAATGGTTTATAATAACAGGGTATATTATCTTTACTGCTTGGGTATAAAGGTATCACACATGGTATGGGCGGATTTCTTTACCTTTTTTGTTCCGCTGGAAAGAACCTCGATACCTTCGGCGTTACATTCAAAATTCTTGTTGTAGTGGCATTCTTCAATACCGCACCTGCTTACGCTGGATGGCATGCAATCACCTCCTTTATAATGTCAGGAGACACCTAATGTCCCCAACGTATTATTTTTATATTAACCCCGCCGCGGGCAGTTCATCCTGCAGGATTATTGCTTTATAAAGCAAATATTAACAACCAGAAAAGGAAATGTTATGAAATTAAAAGCCCATGCCAAAATAAACCTCACCCTGGGAATAAAAGGGCTTCGGCCTGACGGCTACCACGAAGTGGAAATGGTGATGCAATCCGTGGAACTGCACGATTGCCTGGAGTTTAGCCCGATCCCGGAAGGGATAGAGATTATCACGGACTCGCCGGATATTCCCCCGGGGAGTGACAACCTGGTCCACCGGGCGGCGGCGCTGTTAATGGAATACACCGGCCACCCCGGGGGTATCAGGATAGCATTGAAAAAGAATATACCGGTGGCCGCGGGTCTGGCCGGAGGTTCCACGGACGCCGCAGCCGCGTTAAAGGGCCTGAATGAAATCTGGGAACTGAAGCTTACCAAAGCAGAGCTTTTCAGGCTGGGAGAGAAGCTGGGCGCCGATGTGCCCTTTTGCCTCCTGGGGGGAACCGCCCTGGCCCGGGGAAAGGGGGAGGAGCTGATTCCCCTGCCCTCTCCCAAAGCCCTGGGGGTGCTTTTGGTGAAGCCCACCTTTGGTGTGTCCACAGCCGAGGCATACCGCAAATACGATGAACTTCCGCCCGGGCCGCAGCCTGACACCGATGGAATGCTGGGGGCTTTACGGACGGGGGATTGGGATGGCCTTTGCGCCGGTCTCCGCAACGTTTTGGAAAGGGCAACAGCGGCCATGCATCCGGAAGTGCCGGAGATAAAAAAACTCCTGCTGGAGTCCGGGGCCGGCGGGGCCTTGATGAGCGGCAGCGGCCCAACGGTTTTCGGGCTCTTCGCCGATTTCCCCGGCGCCCGGGAGGCCGCCTCCGGGCTTGAACTCCCCGGCTGCGGCATTTTAGTCACCCGCACTATTTGAATACAGACATTTATATGGTTACTTGCAGTAATTTTCCTCTGAGGTTAAAATGGTAATATTCATTAAGTTCAAAAATAGCAGCGGGGCTATTTTTGACAAATGGTAATTTTTGTGCTTTATTAATTAAAGGAGGTATGCGGCCATGGAGGAGCCAAGGCTGATTCCGATAAGGCTGGATAATTACAAACCCCTGCGCGAAATGGTATTTGAATCCCTGCGGGAGGCCATTATACAGGGGCGGCTTAAACCTGGCGAGCGCCTTATGGAAATCCAGCTTGCCGACGAGATGGGCGTGAGCCGGACACCCATACGGGAGGCCATCAGAAAATTGGAGCTGGAAGGCTTTGTGGTTATGGTCCCCCGCAAGGGAGCTTACGTGGCCGGTATTTCCGTTAAGGATATTGTTGATGTTTTCGAGGTCCGGGCGGCCCTGGAAGCGCTGGCGGCAGGCCTGGCGGCGGAAAGAATAACCCCTGACGAACTGGAGGAACTGGAACGCTCCCTGGTGGTAATCTCCGAGGTAAGTTCAAAGGAAGATATCGACGCCATCGTGGCGACGGATACCAGCTTCCATGAGCTTATTTACAGGGCCTCCAGGAACGAGAGGCTGTTTCAGATAGTAATCCATTTGAAAGAGCAGATACAGCGCTTCCGTACCACCTCCCTGTCCCAGCCAGGGCGCTCCAAGGACGCCCTGGAGGAGCACAGGAAGATGGTGGAGGCCATCAGTGACCGCAATGCCGAACTGGCCCAGTCTCTGGCCAGGGAGCATATTGAAAATGCCGAGCAAAGCATGTTAAACGCTTTGCGGGAGGATAAGCAATAATGGTGGATGCCATTGTTCTGGCAGGCAGCCCCAATACCGGACCGTTAAAGGAGTGCAGCCCGGCCCGGTATGAGGCGCTCATTTCCATTGGGGGCAAAACCATGGTGGAATACGTGGTTGAAGCCCTTAATTCTTCCAAAAAAATAAATAATATTGTGGTGGTGGGTCCCCGGGACGAACTGGCGGAGATAATGCCCGGGTATGTTACCGTGGTTCCCGCGGGCAACAGTCTTTTGGAAAACCTGATGGAGGGTCTGCGGCATTTGTCCGGGACTGAAAAGGTTTTAATGGCAACCTGCGATATTCCCATGATTACCCCCCAGGCCATAGAGAATTTTTTAGACCTTTGTTCCGGTAAGCAGGCGGATATTTATTATCCGGTGATATCAAAAAAAGACGTGGAGAGAATCTATCCCTGCACCAGCCGCACCTATGTAAGTTTAAAGGAAGGGCGGTTTACCGGCGGCAATTTATTCCTCTTCAAACCTGAAGTGGTGGAGGGTTGTATGAAAAAGGGACAGCAATTGGTGGCCGCCCGTAAAAGTCCTGTAAAAATGTGCAAACTTTTGGGAACGGTGTTTTTAATCAAGTTTCTTCTCCGGCAGGTGTCCCTGCGGGAAGCGGAAAGCCGTGTATCCACCGTGCTGGGGGTCAGCGGGGCGGTGGTGATTAGCAGCTATCCCGAGGTGGGAGTTGATGTGGATAAGCCCAGTGATTTGCAATTGGCCACGGAGAAGCTGAGCATGGCGGTTTAAGGAAAGGGGACACACCTTCTTACATAATCCTAACTCATTGGTGTTTAACACTTTCTCAGGCTGTCTAAAAATCCATAAGTTAAACAATATCATGAAGGAATGTCCCCAACGCATGTCCCCAGCCCGTGAAAGACTTAAGCCCGGAAATTATACTCCGGGCTTCTCCTGTTTCTTGATTCTAGTTATTTCCTGGCGGGAAAGTTCCAGCCAGCGGAATATGGACATTTCCGTACATTTTCCCTGGCTTTTTTTAAAAGGCCTGTCGGCAGGCCGTCCCGCCAGTTTAACCGCGTGTGGGCTCAATTTTATGTACCTCCTTAAATTTAAAGCACAAACATAAGTATTCTGGCGGAGGTACAGCTAATCCTTCTGGTAATTGATACCCTTTTATGGTGTGTTCACCAGTAGCTCATAGGAATAGTCCGAAAATCCCTCACTTTTGCTGTGAGTCCTGACCCGGTAATAATAGGTGCCGTTTTTCTGTACGTCTTTATCGGTGTACCAGGTCTGGCTATTTGCCACCACGTCTATTTCTATGTAAGGACCGGCTCCTGTTTTCCTTTCTATGTGGAATTTATTTTCATCGGAGGAATCATGGTCCCACACCAAAAAGACAGATTTGTCGGTTACATAGACAGACCTCAGCTGGTCGGGGGCTGACAGCGGCGCGGCTTTCGGAACAGTGACGCATTCGTTGGAGTGGCAGGCCGCTCCGGCTGGGAAGACGGCCTTTACCCGGTAGGTGTAGATTGTATTATTAACCACCGATAGATCCCTGTAAAAGGTGGTATTTGGCCCCACTTCCGCTATGGTCTGGAAGTCTTCACTATTATCCGCCCTTCTTTCAATGGCGTAGCCGGAGCCCCGGGCATTGCTGCCGGACCAGGCCAGGTCCGCCCGTTTGCCGTACATTGTGGTACAGGTCAGCTTTTCAGGCCCTTGCTCAATATTATTGGTGTCAATCCGGCAAATATTGGAATGTTTTGAGGCGCCGGCGGAATTATAGGCGCAAATCCTGTACGAATAGGATATTCCGGGCAGAACAGTGCTGTCGGTGTATTCTTGCCGCCCGGGATTGTCCAGTATGGCCAGCAATTCAATATTGTCCTCCCCGGTTATTTTCCGCTCAATGACAAAGCCTTCTTCTCCGGTGGATGAATTTTTCCAGGATAGCTTTACTCCTTTCCGGTTAATCAGCGCGCAGGAAAGGTCCAAAGGCGCCGCCGGCACCCCCGCGGACTCAAAGAGTGTTGCCGTAAGCCTGGTGGCCATTCCTCCCGGGAACCGGTTGCCCTTGCCGGGATGATTAAAGTCACGGTGGTGGAGGAAATATTGACCTTGTCCGTTGACAGTAAAAATAAGGTCGTAGCTTTCCCCCGGGGCAACGGTAATGGTGTTTTTGAGGTAGGTGGCGTTTAGGGAGTTTTCATCCGCCTTAAGGGGCCAGCCGTCCACGGCAACCACCCGGGCCGTTATTCCCAGCAGCCGGAAGGTGTGGTTTTGCAACCCCGCATTAATGATTCTTAATAATACCCTCTGACCGGGTATTATTCCCAGGCCCGAGCCAACGGGCTGACTGGACAGTAAACCATAATTGTCAGGCAGCAGGGTGTGGGGGTAGGAGCGGCCGTTGATAACCAGGTGATCCGGGTTATAATCCGGCATGTTAAACCGGCTGCCCGTGTCGGCGGCCATATTCAACCGGCTGTCCAGCTCTCCCAGAATCAATACCTTCTCCACGTCAAACCCCGTGCCTGTGTTTCCGCAATAAGCGGTATGATAGTCCGGGCTTAGCAAATCGTCATAACCCCGGGGATATATCACCAGGGCTCCGTAGAGTCCCATGGACACCTGTTCTTCCGGACTGGTGCCGCTTTCGTACAAAAATACACCCGGACGGGCGGCCGTGAAGCTGTAGCTGGTGCAATCCCCCGGCGCGGCAGGGGTGTTGTAGGAAACAAAAACACCGTTTTCCTTCACGGGCCGGGGAATAAACTGCTGGCCGGGAAAGAGCAGGGAAATATTTTTTTTCAAATGATTATATAAATTAATTGTGACAAGGTCCCCGGCCCTGGCCTTGATTAAGGGACCGGGAATTTGAGGTTTACCGTTGGCTGAAGACGCAAAACCCCAAAAGGGAAGTGCAGCCCCGCCGGGAAATTTGATTCTTCCTTTTTTGGCCCATAGATTTTGAATAACCGCTCCCATGGCCGCAACTCCTTTCATTTTCAGTGCGTATAAGGCATAGCAGTCAAGGTGTGTGTGACTCCGTGGGGAGCATGCCGTGGTGAGGTTCCAGGGTTCCGGCGGGATATACCGCGATCATGGCCGGCATGCCCCCGGGGAAGGCGCCCTGGCCGGTTATTCCGGGTACCCCGTGGGAGTTAAGCATAAAATGATATTCCCCTATTTGGTTGCAAGACTCTATTTCCCCGGGAAGTTCCCCCTTTACGCCCAGGTAAGGGCTGCCGCTCCACATGGTCAGGCCGGTTGGCGCCAGGGCCATTTTTCTTATTTGGGGCAGCCTGGTGGGGATGGGGTTGGTATCAGGTTCGTAGCCCGGTCCCGTCCAGGTATAAATCAGGTCGCAGGTCTGTCCCGGGCCTGTAAGAATGGTGAATCTTTTGAAGGAAAGATCCGTGGTTCCTGAAATGCCGCAGTTTTGTAACAGCTTTCCATCCAGTCCCACAACCCTGGCATGGTTGCCGTGCGGATGCAGGGGATGGCTTTCAAATCCCGCCCCGGCGCAACGTAGCAAAACCTTTTCTCCCGGCTCCATCATAATCATGGAGCCGTATGGCCGGGCCGGGAGGTGGCCGTCGCCGTCGCCGGACACGGTGCCGTTCCAGCATTTGCCGTTGATGGTCCGGTACCGGGGATTAAACTCCCCTGTGTCATAGGGCAGCCCGTGTTCCACGGACTGGTGGAGCCCGGGGTCTATTTCACCCAGCACCAGCAGGTACTCCCGGTCAAACTCAGTACCGGTGTTCCGGCCATAAGCCGTTTGTTTTTCTGGGTGCAGGCCCAGGTAGTCCGGGGGCCTGACAATCATCGCCCCGTGGAGGCCCATTTGCACCTGCCTGTGCGGATAAGTTCCGCTTTCGTAAAGAAAGGTGCCGGGACCGGTCAGGGTTACCTGGTAGGTTATGGTTTCGCCGGGCAGGGCGTGGTTGATAAATGAAACCAGTTTGTCGCCTTGATATTGGGGCTGTGCCGGCTGTCCGTTTACCCTCACTTCCCCCTGCCCGGGGAAAACCAGTGATACCGGCTCGGCCAGTTTATTGGTCAAATTGACGGTAACAACGGTGGGTATGAGGTATGGTTGCTGTTTTACAATAATAGCGGGCCCCGGGAGTTGGGCGGCACCCCCCTCTTTATCCGTGAACCCCCATATATAAACGTTTTTTCCATCCGGAGTGCCGACATAGCCGTCCGTTGCCCAGAGATTTACGGTAGGCATAAAGTTTTCTCTCCTTTGGCCTAAGCCTTGACGATAATTACAGGCTGGGCGCCGCCTGGGGCGGGAGGGTTCCCGGGGCGTAAACCCGGACTTCCGATATCATGCCTCCCATTTCACCGCCCGCCAGGGTATTTTTATTATAATTGCGGTTGAACAGGGGCAGGGTGGCGGGGTACAGGTCCGGCGCCTCCGGGGCCGTGAATATGGCGTCCATTGACTGGCCGGGAGCTATATATATAATGTTTTTGAAGTAAGACAGATCTTCTCCGTTCAGACCTTGCAGGCGCACGGCATCAACGGCCACAACCCTGAAGTCGACTCCCGGTATTGAAATGGCATGCTGCTGAAAACCAAGGTTTACAAAGCGCAAAAGCACCCGTTCCCCGACATTGGCGCCCACTGCCGCCGGCCAGGGCTGCCCGGGGAATCGGTCCGTGGTGTTTACCGTGTCCGGGTAGGAGCGGCCGTTGATGAGCCAGTGGGTGGGTTTGTAATTTGTCCAGTCAGGTTCCTGGGCCTTGGCCACCAGATTGTGAATTGTGCCGTCAAGCTCGCTTAGAAAAATAAAATACTCCCGGTCAAACTCCGTTCCGGTGCCATGGCCGTAAGCGGTTTTATACTCGATGTCGGTGGGGTCGAAGTCCCGGGGCCGGACAATCAGCGGGCCGGCCATACCCATCTGGATGTGTTCCGCCGGTTTGTGATGGCAGTGGTACAGGTATGTTCCGGGGTCCAGGGGTTTGTAATAATATACCAGGTCCCTGGTCACGGGTACCGCCATGGAGGCCTCGGGGACGCCGTCGTAGACGGGGATCTGGTTGGGGAAACCGTGGAGGTGAATGGTGTGGGGCTCTTTCAGGCCCTTCCTGTCGGGCGTTCCCAGGTTGGTGAGGGTAAGGTACACCTCGTCTTCCACCTTTAAAACTATCGGCGGGGCCATTAATTGGGCCTTGCCCCTGAAACCGGACAGCTTGTTTTCCGGCACCCCGGTTAAATCAACAAACCCCCAAATATAATGACTACCGCCGTCTGGTGTGCCAACCCAGCCGTCGGTGGCTCCAAGGCGCAGTTTTACTTTCATGTTGTTTCACCTTCGGCCTTTAAGGACATTCCTAATACTTTCCCGTCCTTTTTCATGGTAGTAAGCCACCTCTATATTAAAATTTACAATATTTTATTTTCCGGGATTTTCTTTTGTTACCATTACGCTATATAATTAAAACAAAAATAAAAAGCCATATCATGGTAAGATAGGCTTTAAAAGTAAATATTAACATATAAAACCAATTACTTGATCCTCTTTTTGATAAAATAGCCCTCCGGATCTATCTCATCCCGCACAAGTCTTATCTCTTCGTTTGTGGGAGGTTCGTACTGGTAAACATTTTCATCTATCAGCAGTTCGAAACCGGTGTTATCCCGGACACTTTCCACCGTTTCCCCGGGCATGGTGGCCAGAAGCTTCATGCGCCGGGTTGCCTGGTCAAACCCCAGAATGGCCCTGGTGGTGATTACCCTGTACGGTCCTTTGCCCGCCAACCCCGCTTTTTTCCGGGCGTCCGGGGAGCCGTCCAAAAATCCCGGGCTTGTTACGTAGCTTAGCTTTTCCTTAAAGCGCCTTTTTTCATGGACCATTATAATAATGGTCCGCTGGCAGGAAGAGGCCATGTCGCTGGCACCGCCGCTGCCGGGCAGACGGACTTTGGGCTTTTGATAATCAGCCGGAAAGTCACCGATCATAGTGGAGTTGAGATTGCCGTACATGTCTATTTCCGCGCCGCCGATGAAACCATAGTCGCAAAAACCCCGCTGGGCCAGCTCAAAGGCGGAGTTAAGGCCCTGCAGGTACATGGCTTTGCTGGTGGTGCGGGAATCTCCCACGGAGAGCGGCAGGCCCCGGGTTAACCTGGGCCCCACGGCCCCCGCCTCGAATACGGGTATAATTCCCGGGGCATGGGTAAGCTGGGCCAGGGTAATGGCCACCATGGGCAGGCCGGTGCCCGCGAAGATAACCTTGTTGTCCTGCAGCGTGCGGGCGCCGGCAACAACAATCATTTCCTGGGGGGAGAAATCGTCTGAATAGTAATCAATAAAACTCATTAGTCATCCCTCCCGTTGTCAGCCCTTTGCAGTTCCGGGGGAGCGTCCTGGATTAGCATGAAATCCCTGAGCTCGATTTTCTGTATATGCTTCAACTGACTATATGGTATTCTGTCGATAAATTCCTCGGTATCCACAACCTGCAATATATACCGGTCATAGTACTCTTTAAGCGGGGCGCTGTCGCCCTTCCGGAAGGCCTCCCCGGCGGCGCGGAATTCCCGGATGTGTTTGTCGTCGAAATAGTAATGGCTGTGGCAGTTGCCCGGATAGGCGCCGAAGGGCACTTCCACCACCGCGTCCACGGCAAAAAACGGTATATTTATCCTGTTCGGCTCCCGGACCATCTCTTCATGCTCCACAATTCTTTCACAGGTTACAATGGTGTGACCCGAGGCCATGGCTATTTCCGGGCAGGTAAAGAGGGGCCCCTGGAGTCTGCAGTTGCCGTAGATGTCCGCCTCCTGCACGTGAATAAGGGCCACTTGGGGGTGGGAGGCGGGAACCAGCGCCACCGGGGTGCCGGTGAACGGACACTGCATAACCTGGGAGCGGTTGGCCCTCATCACGTCGCTGCCCAGAGGGCTGCGGCAGGGAATGAAGGGTATTCCCATGGCCCCGGCCTTGAAGCGGGCGGACATGTTAAAATTGCTCCAGTCTTCCAGCTCAATCAGGCCATTTTCCGTGAGATGCCGGAAAAGGGGGGAAATGCCGAAGGATTCATGGGCCCAGTAGGCAAATTCCAGGCGTTTGATAGAGCAGCGGCTATCGTCCAGCAGCATGGCCCCCGCCAGGTATTCCGGGCCAAGGCCCGCTGATTGAAAGGAAAGGGTCAGCTCTTTAAAGCCCTGACGGATAATTTGGTGAATTAAGGCCACCGGCTGGCGGCTGTTGACGAACCCCGCAATGCCCACGTTATAGCCGTCCCTGACAAACTTCCTCACGGCTGAGGCAAGGTCCGTACGCTTGTCCCTTTTGGACTTGTCCTTTTCTGCCAGCATTTCCCTGGCCTGGTCCGGCGACAATCCTGTCCAGTACATATATTCCTCCATTAACAAGAAAATGTATGTATATTATAAAAGAAGATTGCCAAAAGTCACAATGTTATATAATGGGACAATTTTAACAACTTTTTGATATTTTTATGTATAATATTCTCATAAATGGTAATTATCCTAATGTTTTGGAGGTATAAAAATGCCTGATGACTTATTGACCATGGATATGGTAAACAGTGCCCGTCAAAAGCTTCGGGGCATTATACACACCACCCCCCTGGACTATTCGGCGCTGTTTAGCCGCCTGTCCGGTGCCAATATATATTTGAAGCTTGAAAACTTGCAGAAAACCGGATCATTTAAAATTCGCGGAGCGTATAATAAAATTGCCGGGCTTTCCGCCGGGGAAAGGAGGCTGGGGGTTATAGCGGCTTCCGCCGGCAATCATGCCCAGGGAGTAGCCCACGCAGCCTTCCGGGCCGGCATAAAATCCGTTATTGTCATGCCCGAAGGGGCGCCGCTTTCCAAAATAGCCGCCACCCAGGGTTACGGCGCGGAGGTCGTGCTTTACGGGCAGGGATATGATGACGCCTATGGCAGGGCGCTGGAGATACAAAGGGAAACAGGCGCGGTTTTTATTCACGGTTTTGACGACCCTGAAATTATGGCCGGCCAGGGGACAATAGCCCTGGAAATAATTGAGCAGCTGGACGGGCTGGAGGCTGTGCTGGTTCCCGCGGGGGGAGGCGGACTGCTGGCCGGTGTGGCCTACACGGTTAAACAGCTGAAGCCCGGGGTCAGGGTAATAGGGGTCCAGGCCCGGGGAGCGCCGGCTATTTATTTGTACAAAAAGGGGTGCGGCGGGGAGGAGCCGCCCGCCGCCACCATTGCCGACGGTATCAGTGTGAGGATACCCGGCGCCATGAACCTGGAGGTAATCAAAAAATATGTGGACGATATGGTGCTGGTGGACGACGATGAAATAGCCATGGCCATTCTAATGCTGCTGGAGCGCTCCAAGGTGATGGCCGAAGGGGCGGGTGCGGCGGGACTGGCGGCGGCCATAAAAGGACTGCCTGAAATAAAGGGATTGAACGTGGCGGTAATTATCAGCGGGGGTAATATAGACGTTAACGTGCTGTCCAATATTATTGAGCGGGGCCTGGTGGAATCCGGGCGCCGGCTGAAAATTAAAACCATACTGCCGGACCGCCCCGGCAATTTAATAAAGATATTAACCCTGCTGGCGGAGCTAAAGGCCAACATAATTTATATCAACCACCACCGCACCCGCCCCCGGGTGCCGCTAAAACAGGCCGAAGTGGAACTGGAGATGGAGACGGAAAACAAGGAGCACCTGGATTATATTGTCAAATCCCTGAATAAAGCGGGATATATCTTTGAAATTTTGTGATTTTAAAATATTTTTTTTAATTTTTTGGTATAGTGAAGGAATTTTAACGGCAATGGAGAAATTAACCAGTAATACCAAAAGCGGAGAATATATTGGGAAGGTGGTGAGGGGATTAGTATGGTAGTTACCGATGTTCGGGTGCGTAAGGTACTGGCGGAAGGGAAAATGAAAGCAATTGTTTCGGTAACCCTTGATGACATGTTCGTCATACACGACGTAAAGGTTGTGGAGGGCCAGAACGGACTATTTGTGGCCATGCCCAGCAGAAAAACACCAGATGGCGAATTTAGGGATATAGCGCACCCCATCACTTCCTCTGCCCGGGAAATTATCCAAAACGCCGTGTTACAAGCATACGAAGCAGCCATATAACAAGGACTTTACTTTTTAAGAGAGCTGAAAAAGCTCTCTTTTTGCTTACATGCTAAAATTGACCCGGCACAGAGGAAAACATCAATTTTTGTTGAATAACTATTTTTGTTGAATAAGTAATGATTGAATGAAAAATGCCGGGAAAAAATAAAATAAGATTAGATTAAAATCCTTCTATGTTTACGAAAACCAGAAGGAAGGTTTCCTGAATCGATTAAAAGAGCCGGAAGTTATCCGGTTTTTTTAGGGATAAATGTGAACAGGGGGACTTGTTAATGGGTCTGGCGGCGGTGGTGCTTGCCGCGGGCAAGGGTACCAGGATGAAATCGGATTTACCCAAGGTGTTGCATAAAGTTTGTGGAACCCCTATTGTAAATCATGTACTGAGTGCGGTGGAGGAATCCGGAGCGGGAAAAATCGTGGTTGTGGCCGGTTATGGCGGGGAGCAGGTTGTTAAGCAAATTGAAGGCCGGGCCCAGGTGGTATACCAGCTTCAGCAGCTGGGCACTGCCCATGCCCTGTTACAGGCCGGAGACCTGTTTAAGGACTTTGAGGGGCATATACTGGTTATCTGCGGGGATACTCCTTTAATCACGGCAAAAACCCTGAGAGAAATGGTAATCGGACATATCAACAGTGGAGCGGCGGCCACGGTACTGACCGCGGTACCGGCAAATCCGGGCAGTTACGGAAGGATAATCCGGGACCACGGCGGCGGTTTAATTAAAATAGTGGAACAAAAGGACGCCACCCCGGAGCAACTGGCTGTGAGGGAAATAAACACCGGTATGTACTGCTTTAAAAGTGAGGGGTTGTTTGAAGCCCTTTCCCGCCTGACTCCGGACAATGCCCAGGGGGAATATTATTTAACCGACATTATCGAGGCATACGTTTCTTCCGGGCGTAAGGTGGAAGCACTGGCCTGCGCCGGTGAAGAGGAGATACTGGGCATTAATGATCGCTGCCAGCTGGCGGAGGCGGAAAGGATTTTTCGCAGGCGTATTCTGGAGCAATTGATGCTGTCGGGGGTTACCATTGTTGATCCCGCTTCCACCTATGTGGACAGCGGGGTGGAAATAGGTCTGGACACAATAATTTATCCCAACACCATACTGGAGAGCGGCTGTCACGTGGGGGAGAGGTGCATACTGGGGCCCGGCGCCCACCTGACAGGAGCAAGGCTGGGAAATGATGTCACGGTGCGCTACTCGGTGCTGGAGCGCAGTGAAGTTTCCGACGGCTGCAGTATTGGTCCCTTTTCTTATATCAGGCCCGACTGCCGGCTGGGTAAAAACGTCAAGGTGGGGGATTTCGTGGAACTGAAAAAAACCACCATTGACGAAGGCAGCAAGGTGCCCCATCTAAGCTACGTCGGTGACGCCGCCCTGGGTAAAAAAGTGAACATAGGGGCCGGCACCATCACCTGCAATTATGACGGTGTCAGCAAGTGGCCCACGGTAATTGGGGACAACGCTTTTATCGGCAGCAACACAAACCTGGTGGCCCCGGTTAATGTAGGCGACGGGGCCGTCACCGGAGCCGGCTCCACCATAACCAAGGACGTTCCTCCGGGGGCGCTGGGAGTGGCCAGGGGCCGCCAGCAGAACATAGCCAACTGGAAGAAGCGCAAAAAAGCGGCGGCCGGCCCCGGTGAGGTCAAGTAAGAAGGCTACTGATTTAGCTTTATATTTGTTTCTGGAGGTAACATAGCATGTCATCAAGAAAAAGGCTAAAAATATTCAGCGGCAACGCCAATCCACAACTGGCGGAGGAGATAGCGAACTATCTGGGGGTTTCCGTAGGGGCCGCCAAGGTGACCCGCTTCTCGGACGGCGAGATACAGGTAAAGATCAATGAAAGCGTCCGGGGCGCGGATGTGTTTATCATTCAGCCCACCAGCCAGCCCGTGAACGAACAGCTGATGGAGTTGCTGGTAATGGTGGATGCGGTAAGAAGGGCTTCAGCCAGGAGGATTACCGCCGTGCTGCCCTATTACGGCTATGCCAGGCAGGACCGTAAAACCAGGGCCAGGGATCCCATTACCGCAAAGCTGGTGGCCAATTTGCTGACAGCCAGCGGCGCCCGCCGGGTTATAACCATGGACCTGCATGCCGGGCAGATACAGGGATTTTTTGACATACCGGTGGATCACCTCCCCGGTGTGCCTATTCTGGCCCAGTACTTCCTCCAGAACAAATTGGAAAATGTGGTGGTGGTGTCCCCGGACCTTGGAGGAGTGACCAGGGCCAGGGATCTTGCGGAACGCATCGGAGCCCCCATTGCCATTATCGACAAGCGCCGCCCCGAGCCCAATGTGGCCGAGGTGATGAACATTATCGGGGCCATCCAGGATAAAACCGTAATTATGATCGATGATATCATTGATACCGCCGGCACCATCACCCAGGGAGCGGCGGCGCTAAAAAAATGGGGCGCCGGGGACATTTATATCTGCTGTACCCACGCGGTGCTGAGTGGTCCGGCCATCAGCAGGCTCCGGGAATCTCCCATCAAAGAGGTTCTGGTAACCAACACCATTGCGGTGCCGCCTGAAAAAATCATACAGAAAATGAAAGTGTTATCCGTGGCCCCCCTGCTTGGAGAGGCGATAATCAGGATTCACGAAGACTTAAGCGTGAGCAAATTGTTTGACGATAAATAAAGGACCCGTAGGACCTGAAATAATGCTCGGGTCCTACGGAAATTTTTACAGCCGGAGGACAAATTTAACTTTTTTTTGATATAATACCGGTATAGGATTTTTAAAATCAGAATTTTGAAATAATAAGACCCTGGTAATGGGTCCGTTGTAAGGGTGCCTGTGGAAGGCATTTTTTTTAAAAGATTGAATGAGGGGGCATTCATTTTGGAAGTTAAAAAATTGACATTGTGGCGGTATTGTTTGCGCACTGTCATACTTGCCTTTCCCACAGGGGCGCTGTCAGGCTGCCTTTCAGTCTACCTGTCGCAGAACGGAGGCATCCTGCCGGGAGCTTTGGTGGGCGGCGTCTGCGGAGTACTGATGGGCGTCGGCATAAGCACCAGAAATTACAGGCAACTGCTGGCGCCCATGAAACGGTCCATGGAAAAGGTGGAACAGGTGGCCAGGCAGAGCGGCACCCTGGATAATACCAGGCTTCGCACCGTGACGGACCTGGAAAACGCATTTCTGGCCATTTTATCGGACCTCAACGGCCACCTGGAAGACGGCGCCGGAAAATTGACCGAAACGGTGCATAAACTGCAGGAATTGGGCGGCCAAATGTCCATTGGGGCGGGTAAAACAGCCAGCGCGGCCTCTCAGGTGTATGCCAGCGCGGATACCATTAACAGCCAGGTGGAGGAAATAACTAAAAATACCGATAAGGTTTCCGGCATGCTGTCGGAGGAGTGCGTCAAACTACAGGCCACCAGCAGGCAGGTGTTGGAAATAGCCGAAAAGAACAGGGCGCTGGTGGAAATAATGGACGGGCTCACCAGGCAGGCCCAGGGCGTTGGGATGACAGTGGAGCTGATTACCAACATAGCCGGCCAGACCAACCTGCTTTCATTAAATGCGGCCATAGAGGCCGCCAAGGCGGGGGATTCCGGGCGCGGCTTCGCCGTTGTGGCCGGGGAGGTCAGCAAACTTGCCGAACAGTCCACCCGGGCGGCCAGGGAAATAGGTGAAATTATAGGAGGCATTGCCTCCAGCACAAATCAGGCCTATGAAATAATCATCAGGGGAAGTGAAAACGTTCAAAGCGAGGCCGAGGAGATTAACCAGCTGAGGCGGAGAATGGACGAAAACCTGGAATATATAAACAAATACCTGCAGCAGGTCAAAGAGATTCCCCGCATGATATCTGAAATCGCGGCGGCGGTACAGCATATTTCCGCAGTGGCGGAGGAAACCAGCGCCACCACCGGCGAAGTGAATAAAATGGTGGGAGACGTGGAGGAACTGGTAAAAAAACTGGACCTACTGGCCGGCAAATTCAAAATCTAAACATTTGCGACAGGGGACGGTTCTCGGCTGTCGCATTTTAGCCTGGAACGATATGTCTTTCCTTTCCCGCTTATAAAAAACGCGAATGGAATTGCATCATATATCATTATCTACTCATAAACAACCATTTTCTTTTGCTCATTTAATGACAAAAATATAAATCAATCGTATAGTTAAAAGCATCGCATTTCTCTTTTACCCTGATCATTTTGCGGTTACGCGTCTTTCTATCAATTTTTTTTGCACATCCCTGCATTTTACCCGCCAAAGAGTTCTTATTAAACATACCCGGCAATAAAAATGCGACAGGGGAGAACCGTCCCCTGTCGCAAAGCTGCGCTATTTCTTTTCTTCCTTTGGCTCATTTTCAGCCGGGGCGTTTTCGGCGGGCGATTCGGTATTCCCGCCGCAGTAATGGCAGTTTTCGTGTGGTTCTCCGGCCTTGTCTGGCGTTTGCGGGGCGGCGTCATCATTGTCATCCTGTTTTTCGGCGCGCTCTCTTTTTACCTTTTCCAGTGTTTTATTTAAATTGTTTCCTATTTCCTTTGTTTTCTGCACCGTGTTGCTAAGAATGCTGCCGGTGGAATCCTTAATACCCCGGAGGGCTTCCTGCAAACCTCCGTCCATTTTGATGATGTTCTCCAGCGCTTCATTGGAGCAGACGATTACCTTTTTTCCTATGGTCAGCACGTGGTTTATGTCCAGAAAGGCGCTGCCGCGCATCCAGCTGCTGATGGAGCCCCCGCTGAATTCCAGCCCCACTATGTCCCCGCTTTGCAAATCCACGTAGTATTCGTCCACATATCCCAGGGCCGTACCGTTTTCGGTGATTAGCTTGGCCCCGGCTATTTCGGTCCGATCTTTTAGAAGCTCCACAATTTCAGGTATGCTGGCGCCCTTTTCAGCATTGGATCTGCGATCTATGGTAAGAGCATCTTCTCCGATACTGCGGACTTTGCTGAAGGGTATATATTTTTGCTCCTTGAACCAGCCCTTTTGTTCTATGATCAGGGCGCTTACCGCTTTTTGAACGGGATTTAGCACCAATCCCTTTATGGAGCCGATTTGTTGTCCCTCGGCCAGGCTAATGACCGGCATGGACACAAACTGCTTGCTTTTGCGCATATACTGTGCCCCCTTACATTAACTTCCATAAACATTACTATGCCGGAGCAGTTATAGATATGACCAGAAAAAGGGAATAATAAAAACATATTAACCCCGCGAAGACCTTCAAGATGCGGGGTGAAACGCGGCAGTTAATGCAATGTCAACCGGATAAAGCGATTAATTTAAGGAGGTTCCTGATTTTGAGCGAACTGGGAATTAATGCCCGGATACGGCAAGGAAGGGGCAGGGGATACCGCAACAGTTTGCAGGAAAAGGGTATGATCCCCGGGGTGGTGTACGGCAGTGAGGTGGGGAGCATTCCTGTTGAGATGGATTCCAGGCAGGTGGACAGGATACTTGCTTCTCCCTCCGGGAGAAGCAAATTAATCAAATTTAGCGTATTGGACAGGGGCGACTATAATGTAATGTTAAAGGACGTCCAGTATGACCCGGTCAGGCGGGAGGTAATACACGCCGACTTCCAGCAGGTGAATCTGAATCAGAGGATAAATACGGCCATTCCCGTCTTCCTGGCGGGAGAGGTTAAGGAAGGGGTGCTGCAGCAGGTTATGAGGGAGTTGGAAATATCCTGCCTTCCGGCGGAAATACCCGGCTCCATAACATTTAACGTTGATGGGATGACTCCGGGCAGCGCCGTAAAGGTGGCTGATTTAATTATACCTCCGGGGATCACGGTGCTTGACGACGGCAGCGAAATTGTGGCCACGGTACTTGCCGGAAAAGAGGAAACCGTTGACGTGGAGGTTCCGGATAAAGATGTCGAAAACCAGGCTGCTGAAGGGGAATAATTAAATAGTCCACAGGCTGTTCCGGGGTATTCTCGGAAAAAAGCACCTTATTTAACCCCCTTGCATATTCTGGGAACAAATATATTATGTCGCAAGGGGGTTAAATTATGTCCGGTGAAGTTAATATGGACGGAACCATGGGTGATAAATGCAGCCCTCCCGGTATGACGAACACGCTGGCGGAAAAACTCAAGTGTTTGATGGGGCAGCAGGTGACCGTATACATGTATGAGATGGAATTAACCGGGATGCTTCATGGTGTGGGCATGGATTATATTGAACCTGGCGACACGGTGGCAATAACATTTGAAGAATCCGGCCCCCGCGCCGCCTCCGGTCCAATGCGGGAAATTTTTCCCGGTTACGTTGACGTCACCGGTTCCGGGGACTGACAGCCCGCCAGGGCCGCCCCCAGCGCCCCCGCCATTTGCGGGTTTTGGGGCATAATCAACTTTTCTTTCAATAAGCCCTCCAGCAGTGCCACCACGCAGGGATTTCTGGCAACCCCGCCGGTAAAGGCAACCGGTTTATGGTGGTGGACCCTTTGCAGCATACCGTAGGCTTTCTCCGCCACCGACAGGTGCAGCGCCAGGCCGATATCCCGCCTGGGGCGGCCTGAATGAAGCAGGGAAATGGCTTCGGACTCGGCGAATACCGTGCACATGCTGCTGATTTTTACCCCCGGGTTTCCCAGCAGGGATTCCCGTCCGAATTCCTCCAGGGATTCATATCCCAGGGCGGTGGCCATTACCTCCAGGAATTTGCCTGTTCCCGCGGAGCATTTGTCATTCATCTGAAAGTCCGTGACGCTTCCCCTGTGGTCCAGAAGTATCACCTTGGTGTCCTGCCCGCCTATGTCCAGTATGGTTTTAACCCCCGGACAGCAGTGGACGGCTCCCAGGGCATGGGCCTTTATTTCGGTAATAATCCCGTGGGCGAACTCCGCTCCGGCGGCGTGCCGTCCGTAACCCGTGGCGGTTATCCTGGCGGGAGGCAGGGACAGCAGCATTTCTTTAACCGTTTCCAGGGGGGTGAAACCGGTATCCCTGAGTTCCTCCCGGATCAGCCTGCCCTCTTCCAGCACCGCCAGGCCTATTGTTCTTGAGCCTATATCTATTCCCACCGACAGCAATATAAATCACCCAATCAGTTCCAGGAATGCTTCAATCCTGGTTTTCAACTGGCCGGAGTCCTCCTGGCCGTAATCAGTTTCAATTTTTAAGAGGGGTATGCCCTTTTCCCGGAGTATTTTTTCCACCCTGTTGGCCTCCACGGCATAGGGATCACAGAAGGTAAGGGAACAGTGAATTATTCCGTCGGCCTTGTACTCCTCCGCCAGCCTGAGCAGATCCTCCATGCGGCCCTGATTGGGAGTAAAACAGGCGCAGTTGATATTTAGGTATCTTTTGCCCAGCAGATCCAGCATTTCTTCAATGTTTTCCCCGTTCTCCGGCACGGTGTTGGCAAAGTAACGGAGTCCGGTGCAGAGTTCCTCCGCCACAATAATCGCCCCGGAGCTTTCGATTATATGGGCCACCTTCCAGTTGGGAACGGCCATGGGCGTCCCGGTGACAATAATGCGGGGGGCGCCGGGTTTATGCGCGCCCTTGCCCTCTTTTAATCTAATTTCCAATTCGTCGCAAAGCTCGTTTACCTTCAGGGTGAACCTCTCCACGTCGTCGTACATGGCAATCTGCTCTATCAGCAGGCCGTCCTTTCCGCTGATGGGGGAGGGATTGTTTTTTCTCAGTTCCGCCAGGCGCAGCAAGGCCCTTCTTTTGCCGTTGACCTCCTTTATGGCCTGCCTCAGGGAGTCCGCGGTGACATCGCCGCCGGTCAGGGCTTCCACTCCGGTCACAAGATCCCCGATTTCCTCCCGCCACAATACCATATCCCTTTCCCGCTTCATCTGGGGCGTTTCCATCACGTGTACCGGCACGTAATCATTGAGTATTTCAAAGGCTTTCTTTTTGCCGTCACAGGTGGTTTCCCCCACCACCATGTCGCAGGATTCAAAATAAGGGCACACCTTGGCCAGTTTAAACCCCATAAAGGATTTGATAAGCGGGCAGATGTTCCGGGGCAGCACCTTTTCGGCCTGGGCCGCTCCCATGTCTATGCCGGAGCACAGGCCGATGCATATCCCGCCGGCGGCCCGGATTATTTCCTCCGGGACGAACACGCAAAAGGTTCCCACCACTTTGCCCCCGGAGGCTTTGTGTTCCTGCAGCTCCTGGATGCGCAGGCCGTGGATCTCATTAATTACAAAATCGAAATACTCCATTGCCGCCGGTCTGTCCTGCTGGCTTAAGTATACTTCCCCGTAGGTCGGCGGAAGCGCCTGAAGAAGTTGATCATGGGCGTCCAGGTCCAGACCCAGGGACTTCCACATCTCCCGGTAACCGTTTCCCATTGTTGTTCCCCCTTTAAAAAATGTTTTTAATCAATCAATTATTTTTAACGGATCTATTATGCATATTACCATGTCAATATTTTATTTGTCCTATTTAAATATTTTATGATACGGGGTAGGCCGATTAACAAAGTTTATCAACAGGCGATTGGCTAAAACCGGTTTTCATACATCCGGGTCTTAAGCCCGCTGTCATCCCTTCCGTTATAGGACAAAGCCCGGCCGGCATATGACATATAAAAAGGGGGTGGATATGAATGGCGGCGGGTATTAAAGGTGTGACTCCGGAGGAAACCGCGGGTGTCTATACCCGGATCAGCACGGACGAGGATTTGCAGAAATGGAGCCTGGGCGCCCAGGAAAAGGAGTTGCTGGAATTGGCGGGCCGCCGGGGCTATTGTCTATACAGGACATACAGGGATACCATCACCGGTTCCCGGGCCAGCCGCCCGGGGCTGGACCGCCTGAGGGACGATATGTCGGCGGGAAAATTCAAATTAATACTGGTGGTGGATCAGGACAGGCTGTCCAGGATGGAACCCATAGACTGGGAATTGCTTAAAAGGGAAATCCGCCAGGCCGGCGCCAGGATAGTAACCCCGTTTCAGGAGATAGATTTCAGCGATGAGGATAACGAACTGGTAAGCGACGTGTTTAACCTGTTTGCCCGGCACCAGAGAAGAAAGATAAAAAAAGCCATGCAGAGGGGAAGGGCGGAAGCCGCGGAGAACGGCATCTGGCTCGGCAAGCTGCCCTACGGCCGGAAAAAAGTCAGTGAACCCGACGGCCGGGTGAGGATAATAGCCGACCCGGAAAAAGGACCCACGGTACGTAAAATATTTTCCATGTATGCCGGGGGGATGGGGATACACAGCATTACCAGGGAAATGAATGGTCAGGGAATACCGTCTCCCGGGGGAGGGAAATGGGATTCCAGCACCGTACACAGAATTTTAACCCAGCCCATGCACCGGGGAGACCTGCGCCGGCGGGAAAACGGCCGTGAAATATATTTAAAGGGCATATTCGAGCCCACTGTGCCGGCTGAGTTATATGACCTGTGCCAGCAGACTTTAAAAAACCGCAGGGAGGGCAGGGCCTGGTCCAGGACCGGCCGGGTTACCGCCCTGGCGGCGGGCATATTGCACTGCCAGTGCGGAAAAAAGTTAAATGTTCACCCTATCTCCGTTAAAAGGGGTTCCAGGAGTTACGTGTATTATCACTACCGCCACAGGGAGAGGCGCAATTCAAAAGCGCTTAAGCCCGCATGCCCGGCTTCCCACAGGGTTCCCGCGGTTGACCGGGAGATATTGAGGGCGGCCCAAAAAGTTCTTTTGGAAAAGGGTCCCGAATGGCTGTTGATTTTGGTTGGGGAAAGGAATAAAAGTCAAAAAGGGTTGACAGCCCGGCTGGAAATGCTTAAAAAAGCCCATGCCCGTTTAAAGGCCAAAAAAGAGAAGCTTCTGCGTCTTTACCTGGAGGACGGCTGGGACAGGGCGGAACTGGAATCCCAAAAAAGAATAGTTGACGGCGGACTGAAACAAAACCTGGAAGAGTGGCGGGAGGTTAGAGGAATGCTGGACGGGATGGAGGAGAAATGGGACAATGGCAGGTATATGGAGGAGTATTATTGCTTCATACTGAATATTGAGAGGGAGATGTCCAGATTAACGCAGCAAAGGCTCATCCGGCTCCTTTTTCCCAGGGTGGAAGTAGACCTTCGCGGCAACCTCCGGATTGTTTCCTTGCTGGCAGGCGGCGGGGGATGCCGGGAAAAATTATTGCCACCGTGTACGCCGGGGAACTGCACGTAATGAACAATAACATGATGCGCATGGTGTATATTCCCCTCTATTCAATTATGGCGGTTACTCCCGGCGAGCCTCTGTACATTGAACGGGAAGAAGAGGCCACGGTGATAATACCTTCCACTCCGGGAATACTGTAATAGCTTTCAGGCGTCCCCCAGGGACGCCTTATTTATTATTTTTGAAAAGAGCACATTAATATTGCCCGGGGCTTTAGGACTATAGTAAAATGTTTCCGTCGAAGTGGGGGTGGAGTATTATGTTTTTAATAGCGGGACTTGGCAATCCCGGCGGGCGCTATGCGTTGACCAGGCATAATGTGGGTTTCTGGATGGTGGACAGGCTGGCCGGGGAATTGAACACAAAAGTGGATAAATCCATGTTCAAATCCATTTATGGTGAGGGATTTATCGGCGCCCACAAGGTGCTGCTGGTAAAACCCCAGACTTATATGAATCTTAGCGGCACCGCGGTGGCTTCCATGATGAGGTGGTACAAGCTGCTGCCCGGGGAGTTGCTGGTGGCTTACGACGACATGGACCTGCCGGCGGGTAAAATCCGTATAAGAGCCAAGGGAGGGCACGGCGGGCACCGGGGTATGATGTCCATTATAGAGCAACTGGGGAGCAACGATTTCCCCCGGGTGCGCATAGGCATCGGCCGCCCGGAAATACCCGGCTTTGAGGCCGCGGACTGGGTGTTGGGAAGGTTTTCCGATGAGGAGCAGAGCGCCGTCAGCGATGCCGTGAAAAATGCTTCGGAAGCCGTTAAATGTATAGTGCGGGACGGCGTTGAGGCTGCCATGAACAAATTTAACCGGTCATGAGCCGGTTTTTTTATTGCCTCGCCCTGTTTGGGACGGGAAAAGAGTCTCTTGATTTTCGCTTCCAAGTAAAAAAGTATTAATTATGACAAAATTAGGAGTGTTTATGCTTCATATGCTATAATAATATAAAAAGTTTACCAAGGAATTGATTAAATTGACCGAATCACTACTCAAGCCTATAGTCGAAACAAGTTACTTGAATGCGCAGAATGTCGGCCGCTACCGCTGCATTATGCGCTATTTTTATGAACAGCACCAGAAGCTGCGCTACTGGCTGAAACCGCAGGAAGTTTACGATGGGGTGGCAGCTTTCGGTTTGCTGGAGGAAGATTACACCCTGGACCAGTGTCAGAAGGATTTAAACCAGCTGGTTGAGTGGGGCAATCTGGTGCCCCGCCACGACGGAGGCCGTTCGGCCACGGTGGAGGAATACCTTCGTAAAAAATTCCGCTACCAGATGACCCCCTATGCTGTGGAAATTGAGCGCCTGGTGGCGGGACTGGAAAAAATCCGGGGTTACGGCGGTTCGCTGGAGCCGTCTTTGTTTGAGAATATAGCCGGTGACCTGGATTTGTTGGAAAGTGCCGCCGGTCAGTTTCCTCCGGGCGTGGCGGTATCGCTGTGGGAAAAAATATACGGTGACTTTATCAAGCTGACCGAGAATGCTTCCGACTATATCGCCAGTCTGCAGAGCTCCAAGGTGGAAGAGCTGATGCTCACCGAGACATTTCTGGCCTACAAGGACTCCGTTACCCGCTATCTGCAGGATTTTATTCAGGGGCTGCAGCGCCAAGCTTACAAAATAGAGGCGGTGCTGGCCGCCATGGACCCGGACATAGTAAATACCTTTCTGGTCAATGTGCAGCGGGATCTGGCCGCCCGACCCCTTTTGGACGACCCTGTGGACCCGGAAGAACAACTGGAACGGCTGCGGCAGGAATGGCAGAGCATGCTGCGCTGGTTCGCGGGGCGGGAAGGGGAGAACAGCGACGTATATTTCCTGGAGCAGACCACCAAGGACACCATTGCCCGGATAGTGCGCAACGCCTTGCGTATACAGGAAAAGCACCGCCTGGGTGTCAGCCGCAGGCGGGAACTGGATTACCTGGGCAAGTGGTTTTTCGCCCTGGATGATATCAAACAGTCCCGCCGTTTGGCGGCCCATGTTTTCGCACTGTACCGCTGCCGGCATTTCCAGGGGCTGGACGAAAGGGGTACTGATAACGCCGATATATCCATGTGGCAGGTGGGACCCAACATCAGGGAACTGCGGTCCCGCAGCAGAAAGCGGCTCCGGGATACGGGCAGCGGTTCCATCAAGGAACAGCGGGAGCGTCAGCAAAGGGCCAGAGAGCGTTTTCTTCTGGCGCAGCAGGAGGAGATGGCGGTGCTGCAGGCTTACCTGAAAAGGCGGGAAGTCCGGATCTCCGATCTGGATCCGGTATCATCCAGAGAGCGTTATTATCTGCTGTACTGGATTGGCCGGTGCATGGCCAACAAATCGCGCCGGATATTAACCCCCGAGGGTATCGGGATCAGTCTGGAAATGCCGGCAGGAAGGGAAAGGGCCAGGCTGGAATGCGATGATGGGGAACTGGACATGCCCGATTATTTATTGAAATTCACTTCCGGCATGGGAGAGCGGCATGAGCAAAACAGGTGAGAGTGTTAAAGATATTCGCAAAAGGTGCGCTCAGGCGCTACTGAACCGCAACTGGATCACCAAGCAAGACGATCCCGAGCTTTTCGGGTATATTAGGGCGCAGTACCAGGAACTGCGAGACTGGTTCAGTGAATACTGCGGTTTTGCCTTATTGCTCAACAGGCAGTTCGCCAAGCTGGAAAAAGCGCCGGGACAGGCGCAAAACTGGATGGGCCTGGATGGTCTGTCCGAACCCCGGGATTATGCCCTTTTTACCTATTGTCTCTGGTATTTGGAGGGCAAAAACGAAATGGATCAGTTTCTGCTCACGGATATGGTGGAGGAAATCAGGGAATATCTTGCCGGCCAGGATGTTTTTCTGGATTGGACCCTGTATGCCCACCGGCTGTCCATGGCCCGGGCGCTGAAGCAGCTTAAAGCACTGGGCGCGCTGGCTGCGGTGGACGGAGACGAGTCCGATTGGGCCAGAGCGGGCCACGAACACAATGTGCTTTACGAATCTTCCTATCTGGCCCGTTATATTTTGCGCCGGTTTTCCCGGGATCTGACCACTTATGACTCCATTGCCGCATTTGAGGCGGGGACCTATCCGGACACCCCCGAGGGCCAGTTAAAAAATCGCCGCCACAACGTTTACCGGCGTTTACTGCAGGAACCTGTGGTATACGACTGGCAGTGGAGCGAAGATGAGCGCTATTACGTACGCACCCAGCGGCATACCATTCTGGAAAACCTGGCGGGCTTTGCCGGCCTGGAAGGGCAGCGTTACCTGGAGGGGCTTTTATTTTATTATCCCGAGGCTTCCGGCGAGATGTATCTTTTTCCCACCGGGCGCGGGGTTTCGGATATTTGCCTGCTTCTGGCCGGTGAATTGCGGCGCATGCTGGCCCGGGCTGAAGGGGGCTTCTATATCGAGGAAGACGGGCGAATCGGGTTGACCATGGCGGAATTGGAGGGTATTTTGCTAAGATTAAAAGAAAAACATAAATTGCTTTGGAGCATGCAGCACCGGCGGGCCCGGAGCAGCGAGCTGGCGGAGGAAGTGCTGGCCCACCTGGAAGAATGGGGACTGGCAAGCAGTGGGAAGGGCGGGCAGGTGTGGATTTATGCCGCCCTGGGGCGCTGGAACGGAGACTACGATGTATATGGTGGGGATGAGTGATGGCAGATCGCTGGCAGATGAACCGGGCGGGGATAATTAATTTCTGGTATTATGACGAGGCTGAATTTTATCTGGCCGGTGGCAGGCTGATTTTGCGCGGGGCCAACGGTTCGGGCAAATCGGTAACCATGCAAAGCTTTCTGCCCCTGGTGCTGGACGGGGATAAGCGGCCCTGGCGGCTGGATCCCTTTGGCTCCAAGGACCGCCGGATCGATTATTACCTGCTGCTGGAGGCCGACAGCGGTCACACCGATCGCACCGGCTACCTGTATCTGGAGTTTTACCACCCGGCGCAGGATCGCTATCTGACCGTGGGCATTGGCCTGCGGGCCAGGAGAAACAGCCCCAATCTGGGTTTCTGGGGTTTTGTTGTCACCGACAACCGCCGGGTGGGGCGGGATATTTTGCTTTACGAAAAAGATTACAGCCAGGGCCGGGAGGTTAAAATTCCCCTGACCCGCGCCCAGCTGGAGGAAGTTATCGGCAGCGGGGGGCAGGTGGTTACCGAGCAGGGTGAATACAAACGGCTGGTCAACAAAGTGCTGTTCGGCTACGAAAAAATTGAATCCTACCAGGAGTTGCTGGACCTTTTGATCCAATTGCGCAGTCCCAAGCTGTCAAAGGATTTTAAGCCCACGACCATTTACGAAATATTGACCGGGGCGCTGCCAGCCCTGCAGGAAGATGAACTGCGCCCGCTTTCAGAAGTGCTGGAGGACATGGATGAAATCAATGACCGGCTCAATGAGCTGACGGTGCACCTGATGGAGGCGGAAAGGCTGCATCGGGCATACAGCAAATATAACGAATACCTGCTTTACAATGAATCCAGGGAATTGCAGCAGCAGAAAAGGCAGCGGGACGACCGGAAACGTGAGGCCGCCCAGCGCCGGGACAAAGCCGCGGGCCTGGCCGGGGAGCTTGAGGAAAAAACCGCCGCCCGGGGAAAAGCCGGCTCTGACCTGGAACAGGTTAAAACCGAATACCAGACCCTGATTACCAGTGAAGCGGTGGAAAAAAGAGCGGAACTAAACCGCCTGCGATCGGAGCGGGAGGATTTAAGCAGCAGCAGGGACAACTGCGGCCAACGCCTGCAATTTTGGCAGGACAAGCAGGCACAGGCCCGGGGGGAACAGAGCGCTTTAACCGGGCAGCGGGAGAGCCTGTTCGTCCGGCAAAAGGATATATTGCAGAATATGGAGGATATGGCCCGGGATGTGGATTTTGGCTACCATGATACTTATCACCGGCGCTGGGAGGGGGACGTTCCCGCCGACGGCTCCCTGTGGCCGGCCTGGGAGCGGGACGCGCGGGAGCACCAGGCTAAAATAGGCCGGGCCATCAAGCTGGCCCGGGAAGAAAGCAATTTAAAAACCCGCCGGGTTCAAGCCGAAAAAGATGCCAGCCAGGCCAGAGAAAAAAGGGAAGCGGCAGAGGAGAATACACGCCTGGAGGAGGATAAATTTGAACAGGCCCGCCGGGATCAGGAAGAAAAAATATTCAGCTGGCGCCGGCAGTTATTCCGCCTGACCCTGGCGGACGAGGAGCTGCACAGGATAATGCAGTCCCTGGCTTTGTTTCCCGAGCAGCCATATGAAAATGTTGTAAGGCCCGTTATGCAGGCATACCACGCCGTCAGGGAAGCAATTACCGGGGAGCGGCTGGGGTGGCAAAACAAATTGCAGCAGCACGAGGGGGAAAAAGAAAGGCTGACCCGGGAATGGCAGCAGTGGAAGGAGCTCCGGGAGCCCGAGCCGCCCCGCGGCGCCGCCCGGGAATATTCCAGGCAGAGGCGCCCCGGTCCGGGGGCGCCCCTTTACGCCCTGTGCGAATTTAAACCGGAGTTGAGCGAGGAACAAAAGGCGGACCTGGAATCCACCCTGCAGCAGGCCGGGCTGCTGGATGCCTGGGTGTCTCCGGAGGGCATCGGTGTGCTGGGGGCCGGCGAAGAAGAAAGCTGGTTGAAGCCAGCCCCCCAAAGGCACCAGGCAACCCTGGCGGATTGCCTGGTGCCCACCCCGCCGGAAAACAGCGGCCTCACGGTGGAAATGATCGACGATATGCTGCGCACTGTATGCCTGGCGGCGGATACCGACATGCCGGGTGAAACCGTAATTGCCGGACAGGGTTGTTTTCGCCTGGGAGCGCTGTGCGGGAAGGCCGCCCTCAAAGAGCGGGCCGAGTTTATCGGAAAGGAGACCCGGCAGCGCACCCGGTTGGCGGAGATGGCCAGGCTGGAAGGGTTGATAGCGGAAGAGGAAAAAGCCATTGCCGCCTGCCGGGAGCAATTGGAGTTGCTGAACGTCGCCGCTGCCGGGCTGGAGGAGGACATCAAAACATTTCCCGGCGGAGAGAGCCTGCAGGAGGCTCTGCGAAGCCTGGAAATAGCCCGGCTGCGCCTGGATGCCGTCCTGGAGGATGAGCAGAAAAAAAACAGCATGCTGCGGGAAGCCATCAGACAGCTGCAGGAAGCCTCCGCCCGCCTGCACGAACATATGGCGGGCTGGAACATCCCCCGCGCCGAGGGGGCGCTGGAACAAGCCGGGGAACAAATGAGTGTCTACCGGGACTACCTAGGAGAATTAAAGTCGTTCTGGACGGAATACAGAAGCGTTCTTTCCGCCCTGGCCAGGACGGAAAGGGATCTGGCGGAGGCCGGGGAAAACCTTAAGCACGAAGAATTGGAACTGGCCGGATTGCAGGAGCGGCTTCGGACGATACAGTATAAAGTGGATGTTTTCCAGCAATTGCTGGAGGAATTGGGCATTGCCGATATTGACCGGCGGCTGCACGAACTGGAGCGGCGTCAAAAAGAACTGGAGAAGCTGATAAAACAACTGGACGAACAGGTAATCCAAACAAGAATCCAACTGGCCGTGGCGCAAAAAGAGACCGAAGAGAGCGCCCGGCAATTGGAACAGGCGGAATCCGCCCTGGAACAGCATGCTGCCCGGTGGCTGGCGGAGTGGAACAGGCGTCTGGTGGCGGACTGGGCCGGGGTTGTATTTGACCCGTCGGACGCTCCTGCCGTTTTTCGTACCGCAGGGCAGGTTGACCAGCGCTACCGGGAGCGTTACGCCGGTAAAGCCTATACCGAGCTTTCCGACCAGCTGCATGATGTGTTTCACAATACCCGCCAGGCCTTGCACGACTATGCCCCGGAAACGGTAACGGAAGATAACACCCACCGCCTGCTGGTGCTGTTTATCCGGGACAGGCAAAACCCTGTGCCGCCGCACCTGCTGGTGCAGGAACTAAAAGAATTGGAAGAGGAACAAAAGCACCTTTTGAGCCAGAAGGACCGGGAGTTGTATGAGCAGATTATCCTGCACAGCGTGGGTAAGGCCATACGCGATAAGATTTACCGGGCCGAAAAATGGGTGCAGCAGATGAACGGTTTGATGCAGCAGCGGGAAACTTCCAGCGGTCTGCGCCTGCATTTGAAATGGGAACCCCGGGCGGCGGCCAATGAAAGGGAATTGGATACCTCGCAACTGGTGCGGCTGTTAAAAACCGATCCCCGGCAGCTGAGGGACGAGCATATCGAGCAGATGATCGAGCACTTTCGTTCCCGCATCACCCGGGCGAAACTGGAAGCGGACCAGCGGGACACCCTGCGGCAGTGGATTTTCCGGCTGCTGGATTACCGTCAATGGTTCAAATTCACCCTGTATTACGAAAAGGGCGGACAACCCCGCCGGGAATTGACCGATGCCCGGTTCAACGTGCTCAGCGGCGGTGAAAAGGCGCTGTCCATGTATATTCCGCTTTTCGCGGCGGCAAACTCCCGGTATAACGACTCCCGCCCGGATGCCCCCCGGATAATTTGCCTGGATGAGGCCTTTGCCGGGGTGGATGAGGAAAACATGCGGGATATGTTTGAACTATTGACCCATCTGGGATTTGATTACATGATGACCAGCCAGATATTATGGGGCTGTTACGATACCGTGCCAAAACTTTCCATATATGAAGTCTACCGTCCCCGGGATGTTGACTACGTTACTTTGATCCGCTATTACTGGAACGGCACCCGTAGGGTGCTGCTGGACCAGGAATTGCAAGATGAAACCATGGAGCAGACCGGCTAAGCATCCAACACACGCCGGCGGGGTACAAAAACGGGGGCATTTATATGAGCAGCAGTCGCAGGGAAATGCTGGAATATTTCAGCCACCATTGTTTTAAAAAACTATTTGACGCAATCAGCAAAAAATACAGGTCCCTGGGCCGGGTGGGGGGCGCAGTGAAGTTGAACGGTTTCTCCCCGGGGGAAAGGGACGTGCTATCAGGTTTTTTGGGCCGGGACTGCCGGGAAAATGCCGTGATTTCAGTCAAGCTGCGGGAAGTGGAGGATATATTGCGGCAAAGTCGCTTTGATATTGCCCTTCCGGAGTTTCTGTCCTTATATTTCAGTTCCGAGATTTTACCCAATAAAGAGGTCGCCCTTCTGGAGGGCCGGAAATGGTTTGCGTTTTTTGCCGGGCTGCAGGAGCAGGCCCTCACCCCTGTAACCCGCGGCTGGCTGGCTGAACTGTCCGGCGGCGGAGGGGCAGGATATCGAGCTGTTTTGACCATGTACCGTCAGAATGAGCTTGAGGCCGCGGAAATACTAAAAACCTGTGTTGAAGCCATGGACCGCCTGGTGCAGTTCCAGGGCCGGCGGCAGCGGCTGCCCGTCTTTGCCGCCGGACTCACCGGCGACCCCCACGCCCTGGATGGGGACAGGCCGCTGGGCCGCCTTTTATTCTTTGGCCTGCACCATATGTACCGGCTTTCCGAGACGGAATACGGCGCGGAAAGGAGAAAGGTTCTTTTCAGCCAGGCCGGGCTGGAGGAAGATGATGTATCTTCCAACGTCATCGTGGCCGGGTTGCAGGTACGCCCCGGCGACCCCAGGGAGCCCGTGTTTACCGCCGCTGCCGCTGCCGTCAGCCCTTTGCTGCTGCCTCTGCGCTTCCTGGAACGGCCTACCATGTGGCTGCCGGCAAGGGTTTATGTTATGGAGAACCCCGCTGTTTTCAGCGCTATTCTGGATTCTGCCGGGGATGGGTCTGATATTCCGGCTCTGGTCTGCACCAGCGGGCAACCCAGCGTGGCGGCACTGAAACTGTTGGACCAGCTTGCTGAGGCCGGGTGTACAATGTGCTACGGGGGCGATTTTGATCCCCGGGGCCTGGAGATTGGCCGGCGGCTGGCTGAAAGATACGGTGCGTCTTTTAAACCCTGGTTTTTTGACACAGCCGCTTATTTGCAGGCGCCTAAGGGTATAAGTTTAGCTCCGGAACAGGTAAAAAAACTTGCCGGTCGGCAAGTGTCGTGGGACAGCAAGTTGGTTGAAACCATGTTGCGGGTGGGCAGGGCAGTATACCAGGAGGTTCTGGTGGAGCGGATGATTAAGGATTTCCGATACCGTTTCCCCGGAAGCCATCTTTAATAATTTTTCGAGCGGGATAAGCAACGTTTAATGCCTTCCCACCTCTTACCATATCTCAACGGAAGCCAGCTCTCTGTTCACCGGCTTCACATCCTTGGATGAAGGCACTTCCATCAACTTTTCAACTGCTCCCGGCTCCTTGCAACAATATTTTAATCGAAAGAAACAGTTGCTATTAGATTTCACCTTTTTTAAAAATAGAATTTACTCTTCCTATTCCTTTAACATGATTTCAGGAATGTGCTTAGAGTTTGCAGTGACTACATTTAAAGGTGCATTTTGGGTGGTTTGCTTGTTGATAATTGCAGTTATTTCCATTAGGCTATCCATTATTTTATTATTCAAATCAGTTTGTCCCAAGGCATATGTTAACAAATATATTATCTCTTGATTGATGCTAACCTGATCTTTTTTGGATTTATTTACTAATTTATAGTGCAAATCCTTTGGTAATCTTAATAATATTCTCCCGGAGCATTTAGCATATGCAAAAGAGTCTCCCGGAATTGGCACATCTTCGTCGTCACATATTTTTGCATAAATCCAACCTTTTTTTGCATCCTCTAAATTAGTAATTGCCTGTTCCTTTGTTTCACCATGAGTTTTACATCCTGGTAAATCCGGGTGTTCTGCAACCCAATAATCACTATTATCATCAACGACTTTGTGCAGTGTTATGGGATAATCAATATTTAAATACTCCACACATCTTTCATTTACCTCTTGTTCATTCTCAGGGATATCGATATATTCATCAATATTTGAGCAATTAAACATCTCTAAGTTAACTTTATCTGAATTAAAGCTCTCTTTTTTTGCCATAATTATTCATTCTCCTCCGGGCACATATTCAAATGGTCAAGGAGTTCTCTTATATCTTCAAGCTGATATTTCCTAATGTTTGTATCCTCCATCAATGTAATTGTTTTATAAAAGCCAGGGTATTTAAATTGCATGTGACTTCCTCCACCTTTCCTCATGCTGCATTTAATTGATTTCAAAAACCGGGCCATTTCATCAAATGTAATGTCGTTGGGAATAGGATCACGGCATAGCCGAAGGAGAAATTTCATAAATTTACTCAATTAAAACCCTCCGGTTCTTATTATTATATGATATTGCATACGATATCATGTGTCAAACCAGAGTAGAATTTTTTTATAATTTCTGTATATCTCGGAGGAATCCTTCTCCAGACAGATTTGTTCGTTGGTAAAGTTTGGCAGGATCGCCATCCATTCTTGCATAACAATTTGTGCCGGAGCAAGATACCTGGAAGTATTGATGTATTACATAATGTGTAATAATATATTACATATATGGTAATATCATTTGAGGTGATTTATTTTGCCCGGTAAATTATTTCCCCTTGGTGGTCCCGTTCCTGAGAAGGACGTGGTGGACAGGGAGGATTTTATCTTTTCTCTTCAAACCAGACTGGCGGAAGGGCAAAGCATCATGCTGGCCGGTCCCCGGAGAATAGGTAAGACCTCCCTGGCCTATGAGGTTTTAAGGAGGGGCAAAAAGCAAGGGTTTTACACGGTATCGGTGGATTTTTTCCGGCTTTCCGATAAGCGGGATTTTGCTGTTTCCTTGATTAACGCCTGCCTGGAAAACAGAACCGGGGTTCGCAGAACGATTGATGTACTGAAAGACCGCGCAAAGTCTATTGCCGGTACTGCCAAGATTACCCTGAAACTTGAAGATTTGGAGTTTGGCATCGGGTTTCTCGCTGACGAAAAAAATGATAACGTTTTACTTGATTACGCTCTTGATTTACCCAATGTTCTTGCTAAACGCGATAAAAAATCCGTAATTGTTTTGTTTGACGAGTTTCAGGATGCTTCCAGGGTAGTGGACGCCGATATTTATAAAAAGATGCGCTCTCATTTTCAGAATCAGGAAAGCGTGGCATACATGTTCCTTGGTTCCAAGGAAGGGATTATGGATACTTTGTTTGGGAACCGGAAAGAGGCTTTTTATCGTTTTGCCACAATTCTTCCTATACCCCCCATCCCTGAAAATGCATGGATAAAATATATCATTGAAAGATTTAGCCATCGCGGTATTAACACCGAATACGAAATTATCAAAGAAATTCTAAACAGGACCGGCGGTCACCCCCAGGATACCATGCTGGTTTGTTCAGAGATTTTTTACGCCCTCCTTGAGGCTGAAGAAAATACAATAACCCCGGGCATTGTCCGATTGGGCTATGATCGCGCCCTGATAACCTTAACGCCGGTTTACGACGAAATATTGGATGAATTAAGCCAACGCTTTAAGGTTCGCGACGTGTTAAAGCGTATTGCTTTTGGTAAAAGCGTTTACGCCAAAAATATAAATCCCAATGAAGCTAAAAGGGCCGTGGACCACCTGGTTTCCAAAGCCATAATTCAAAAAAAGGGACGGGGAAGTTACACTTTTGTTGAGCCGATGTTCCAGGAATATATTCTCCGGGAATTTTTTTAACCGGGAATATTAACCCACTATGTCTTACCGATATAATGTAGGACATAGATCAGAAGAGCAGAAGAGGTCAGGCCCTTAACTTATTCTTTCGTTTCTCGTTTATATATTTGAATGCTGCCACAGGGGAAACCCCAATGTAACCGGCTATCTCAATTAATGAATACCCTTGCTCTCATGCCGATTTTGAATAAGAAATCTTTGCTGGCAGCAATCTTCTAAACCCCGTTCCACACTTTATAATCTCAAATTCCTCCTGGTTAACGAAAGAAGGCGTGCACACCATTAGTGTATAAGTTAATAAGTTAAGAGCCTGACCCCCTATATGAAAGCCTCCGTTATTCCGGAGGCTTTCATATAGTCATATCCTGAATTCGATTGTTCCTGGTCCTGACAGTATTTCGTTTAAAAAGCTTGCTTTTTGTTTTTGTGCTAGATCAATCTCATCCGGGGCATAGCCCATTACCTCTATGGGCTCCATTATTTCAGCCAAAGCGTCACCGAGAATTTCCAGCCTCTCCCATCGGGGCATAGCGGTAAAAGCAGGTGAGACTACAATCAAATCAATATCGCTGTATGGTCCGGCGGTGCCCTTGGTCTGAGAGCCGAATAAATAAGCCTTTTGGGTGGGGATTCCTTTCTTCTCAAGCACAAGCAGGTACGATTTTATTATTTCTTCTACTCCAATTGCTGT
>NZ_BFAV01000061.1 GCF_002933875.1 Desulfocucumis palustris
GCCTCAGCCAAATCCATCATGCACGCCAATGTGCTACTGGCTGCTGATGAAAACGGTGGGGGCGGTAGAAAGAGCCAAGCAGAAATCGCACAGCTCTTTAATATTCACCCGCAAACGGTTCATACTGTTCGGCGACTGTATTCTGAAAAAGGGCTACAGGCTGCGCTTGACAGAAAGAAGCGCAGGACACCGCCCGTTGCGCCCAAGACTACCGGCGAGGTAGAGGCTAAGATAATTGCACTTAGTTGCAGTTCTCCGCCGCCTGGACGATCCAGATGGTCATTAAGGTTGTTGGCCGATAAGGC
>NZ_BFAV01000062.1 GCF_002933875.1 Desulfocucumis palustris
AATAAACGTGTTGATAAACTACCGCCCGAGGCCGTTCAAAAAGCTCCAGATGCAAGGCGCGGCAAGGCCTCAAGCGGAGGCGTACTCATAGTACGTTGAGCATTGAGGCCGCAGCCGCAACGCAGCAGATGGACTTTTTCAACGGCCTCCTAGCCCCTTATCAATATATCCTTCATTTTGTCCATCATGCTGGAAGAACCCTGATCATCCAGCATTGCCGCTTTCGGACCAAAACCCAACCCCCCTGCCATGTCTGTAAGCACTGCTTTCAAAGCCGTCATGCGGCGCCGGTAGAACTCTTCATGCCCGACCTTTTCCACCTCGATACCCAGCCTCTCCCTTAACATGTCCGGACCAAAAAGCAAGGGAGCCATCATCCCGGCCACCGCCTGGGACATCCACACCCTGCTGTTCAGTTCAGAGGTGCAATAATTAATTACATCCATATACAAATCGAACATCCGGTACATTTCAACCGCGCCGGCATCGTCCAGCCATTCTTGCACTGTCCAGGCGCGCCCGCCCCTGTGGCCGAAACAAAAGGTCTGGCGGTCCACCAGAAAATATTTTTCTTCCAGGCCGCCCCCATCCTCCGGCGATTTGACCCTTACCGCCCGGCCCAGGGGATAGGTCCGGCAGTTTCTGGATCGCGCGGGATAAACCCGGCATTTCCCATCTTTTAACATAAAGATGCAGGGTCCTTTTTCAGCGTGCTTGAATCTTGCGAAAGGCCAGCCATATTCATGGTCCACCTCGTAAACGCAGTACTCCTGCAGAAATTCCCTGCCCGGAATCTGTAAATATCTGGCCATAATTTCCACATCCCAGGGGTCCAGCATAATGGATATGGTGTTGCAACAGCGGCCCATGCAGTCGTCCTGGCATTCAAAATTAAACTGGTGGTCCATGGCAAGCCCGGCCAAAGCGCCCTGCTCCAACTTTTCCTGTAAATCACGCCTTATTTTTTGCGACATTTCAATCTCCTCTCAATTAATGGCTTAAATATTGATTCTACACTGATTATTAATCAACCTTCACCCCCAAAACCATCCAAAGATCTCAAAGGGGCAGCCCGGCGGCTGCCCCTTTATGTATAATTACCCTTGGCCATTTTGATTATTGCTCCATTTGTCTTGCCAGAAACCCGGCGGCAGTTTCAGCCAGCTTGCTTTCCAGATTACCCATCTTGGCTCCTTCCCTGGAGGCTATAATAACTGTTCCAATGGGGTCACCGCCTGATATAATGGGAGCTATCACCGCGGAATTGCAGACCAGCCTGTCATCCGTGGTTATCATGATATTTTCCGCAAACATCTGCACCTTGCGTTTATCCATAACCTCCTCCACCAGCTGGTTTATAGTCTTGGTGCCGAAATCCTTGGCATTTTTTCCGGCCACGGAAACAACGGTATCCTTGTCGGTGATGACGGACAAATGACCCAGTGCCTCAAACAGTGATTCCGCGTACTCCTGGGCGAAAGCTCCCAGTTCCATGATGGGGCTGTATTTCTTCAGCATAATCTGCCCCCCGCGGTCCACATATATTTCCAAGGGATCTCCCTCTCTAATCTTCAGGTTCCTGCGCAATTCTTTGGGTATCACAACCCTTCCCAGATCATCGATGCGCCTGACGATACCTGTAGCCTTTGCCATTTTTATCCCCCTTGAAGTTATTATTTATTTTAATATACCCAAAACAAATATTATTAATTTATATGACCTTACAGTTATTATCAGTATAAATAAAATGATGCCCCGGAAGGTTTAAAACAATTCCCGGGGCACCGCTAAAGAAAAAAATATCAGCATTTGATCCTGGCCATCATTTTCTGCGCCTTTTTAAAATCAATACCTGATACCAGCCATTCCATCCCGAATTTCAACAACTCCACCTGGTGGTTTATTATTTTGTCAATTACTTCCCGGGGTACATTAAAGGATAGTCCGAAACTTTTTTTAGAAACAAATTCCCTGAATCTGTCCAGATTGTAGCAGGTGTTATAGAAAACCTCCAGCATATCGCGGTCCTTTTTCTTAAACCCGCTCAGCTTTAATTCCAGGGGTATCCGGCTAAATTCCTTTTCCACGGGGTCATAATTTTCCAGTCCCTGATCCCTCATCCAGCTAACGGCATCCCACTCCCGGTCCTCTTTAAGGCCGTGACAGAACTCCGGATCAAAGGCAATACTGAACCTGTCTTCACCCCTCAGATCCAAAGGCGCCATCCGGCAGGACCAGGGGCGCTGGTTGTAAACACCGCAGCCCTGGGGAGTAACAAAGGGGCAAAGCAAATCGGCTTCCTCTCTCATCTTAAGAATTACCACCGGAAAACCGGTATACCCGGCGGTAAGCAACACCGTATACTTTTCTAGAAATTCCCAGGAGGGAATCCCCAGCTGATCTTTTATTCTGAGCACATCGTATGGCGTGAGAAATATGTTAATGTCCCGACAGCATTTGCCGAAACACTGAAGATTCCGGTGACACATAAATCTAAATTTGTCCCTGGAAGTAAAAACATTTCCGTTGTTAATATTTAACTTTCCGGACACTTCCATATTATTTGCCTCCTTGCCCGCTCCGCTTAAAATTGCATTTAGCTATTATATATCAACTTGCCCGGGGTTACAACAGATGTTTAAGTTCGTCTCAGCTTCCCTCCGGGCAGGACATACCGTTTAAGTCCAGACCTGTTATCAATAGGAGAAACTGACAAGGCCGCACGTAAAAAATAATCTTCCAGCATATTGATGAATGATAACAGCGGCGGTGATATCCATTTGTCACGGTGATACATAAGCTGGGTAAACATATTGATTTCAGGCCCCGCCCAGTTGAGATCCGCCAGCCGTTTCAGCCGGAGCTCCCTTACCACCGCGGCCCGGGGCAGTAAAGCTATGCCAAGGCCGCTCATTACAAATTGTTTGATTGATTCCACGCTGTCGGACTCCAGGGTCGAGGACGGCTCAATCCTGTGTGCCGCCAGGTGGCTTTCCATCAACTCCCTGTAGCTGCACCCTTTCTCCGTAAACACCAGGCATTCTTCCGCAATGTCCCGGGGTTCCAGCCTGCCCTTGGCCACCAGGCGGTGGGCCGGCTCACCGATGACCACCATGGGCTCGGGCACCAGTTTTTTTGCCGCCAGATCATGCTCCTTCACCTGGCATTCCAGGGAAACCGCCACATCCACCGTGTTATCCCGCAGCCAGTTCCGAAAATTCAGGGGAGTGCCCAGCTTCAATATAAGTTTCACCTGGGGGTACTGCTGGCGGTACTGTTTAAAAAAATCAGGCAGCCGGAACACGCAAAGGGACTCCAGCACACCGATCCTTATGGTTCCCCGGGGCTCCGGAAATCCGGCAACGGCTTCCTGGGCCTCGGCAGCCAGCTTCAATATCTGCTCGGCATATTCCAAAAGTTTAACTCCCGCGGGGGTCAAAGCCACGGTTTTGCCAAGTCTCTCAAACAGGCGCGTTCCCAGCTGCTGTTCCAGGGAACGAATTTGAATGGTGATGTTTGACTGGGCATAGCCAAGCTTTTCCGCGGCCCGGCTAAAGTTTTTTTCCCGGGCTGCGGTGGTGAAAATTTGTAGTTGCCGCATTTCCATAATGCTGTACCTTTCTAAATAAAATTGAATAATATCATTAAAATATTCAATTTTACTTATATTAAACAACTATGCTAGAATCAGTCAAGCTCACCAGGAATACAAATAAAGTTTTCAACGCCAAAAAGTTTAATGGAATTTGTGCAAATATTCCAACAATTATCGGGATTAAATTACCGGGCCGGGTCACGGAACCGTCCCCTTGACTCACTCTAGGAGAGTGTTGAAAAAGTCCTGTTTTTCTTTAGTGATTACGCTATAAAAAGTTTATATTCGCTATATAACCTGAGAAAAGAAAGATAATTCCT
>NZ_BFAV01000063.1 GCF_002933875.1 Desulfocucumis palustris
CTTGCGGCTCACCGTGACTTTTCGCAGCTTACCACGTCCTTCATCGGCCCATTGCGCCTAGGCATCCGCCGTATGCTCTTTGTAGCTTGACCTTTTCGCGTGCTGTGATAAGCTGCGCCTGGCTCTGTCAGCCGCGTCCGTCCGGTGCTCACGTATTCATATACGCTCCGCTCCGCCCGTACGCGTCTTTCGCGCCATGCTGCTTCTTTACAGCCCGCTGGTTCTCGCTTTTGCCTAAGTCTTTTCTTGTGAGCACTTCCCTGCCGTTTGCATTGCTGCTTACCGCAGTTGGTGTCCCAAGACGCTTTTGCGATCTTGTTATTTCTCGCTGTGAAGTTTTCAAGGTGCATTTTTTTAGTCGTCGTTATTAGACGACTAATGGGTGGTGGGACTAGATGGATTTGAACCATCGACCTCACGCTTATCAGGCGTGCGCTCTAACCAACTGAGCTATAGTCCCCCGGTCCCTCAAAACTAAACAGGTTTGCAAGATGGAGGT
>NZ_BFAV01000064.1 GCF_002933875.1 Desulfocucumis palustris
TAACCCTAACTTATAAAGATGCTTAATTTCATAACGGGACACATGATAAGTAAAACATTTATCTCCATCCTTTTGAAAATACAGTATATCAGCACTGTAACCCGTACTAACAATATAAACTTGAACAAAATATTCACAATCATCAATATCGATATTAATACACCCATTACCACAATCCCGAAATTTATTAGCATACTCAAACGCCATTTTAACTCTCTCAGCAAAATCAACAGACGTAATGTTAGCCAACGCCTCATAATCAAAACCATTCTCATTAATTGCAATCGCTTGCATAATCCAAACCTCCCTCAAGAATTGATTTTTTCGTCTATCCACTACCAGCACCGCCACACCACGCGTAAGCATATAAAGTTTTTTGCCAAGCTTTTTTTCAAAAAAGCGTCAAGGGTTCTTT
>NZ_BFAV01000065.1 GCF_002933875.1 Desulfocucumis palustris
TGGTGGAGGCGGGGGGAGTCGAACCCACCGTCCGAAAGAACGACCACAGGAGTCTCTCCGAGCGCAGACTATGCTTTAAATTTCGCCCCGTTGGCGGCCACAGTCAGCCTCGTCAATGCTGCCAGTGATGTTAGTCCCGTTAATGCCGTTATGAAGCTAGCCTAGACGCAAGGTTAAATAAGTAGCGCCGTGAACAGGTGAAGGGGCCAGCGCGTTTGTGACGGAGCGCAAAGATGTATCCACCTTGTTTGTAAAGAGAACAGGTATTAAGGCTCTGACTTTGTAATGCTTCCACCCTTCTACCTTACTGCGACTGGCTGTTTATGCTCAGGATTGAGACCGTCTAAATTGGTACTCAACATTAACTTGTTCATCCCATGGAGGTATTCAATTCTTCGGTATAGAGCAGTCTACTGTAGTTATTCTACCTCATGAATACCCGAGCGGTGATTTCACTCCTAACGGAGAAGATAATTTAATCTGAATCTGTTATAATATGGGAATTGATACCTGGATAACACTTGATTTGGTCAGAGAAAGGGGCTAATTCCTACTATTGAAGCATTGATCATTGCTGCTTCCTAAAGCAGTATCATATGATTCATTTTTTCCCTGGCAGGATTTGTCGTTTTGTTTGTGGAAATAACATCTTGGTTTTTCTGGTCTCTTCACCAATATAAAAAATTTAACGATAAGGAATGTTTATATGGAATACCTACACCAGATTCTGGATACCCGTATACAGAGATGGCGCGAAGCAGGATATCCTTCACAATATTTTGATGCAATTACGGAAATTCTTGAATATCAAACAGAGCCTGAGACAAAAGCCCTTAAATTTTTGCGCAAGCCACAACTCCTTGCGCTAGAGGCGTACTGGTATCTGCGATTAATTGAAAATACTCCTCATGTGTTAAACCTCTATAAGAGCATATACACTAAGCAGTCTGAACTTATGAAGGCACTGGGCCTAACTAATGACTTTATAAAGACTTTTGTTCTTGATGAGGGGATTGATGCCCTTTGGGAGCTTATCAAATCTGATGATGCTTTTGTTCATCACTATAAACTGGAACCTCTTCGAGAAACACTGACACTTAACTATCCTAGCTACATTTTCGCTTTAGCAATGGGAGCGGGTAAAACCATCCTAATTGGGGCCATTATAGCAACAGAATTTGCGATGGCACTGGAGTACCCTGAAGGACCGTTTGTTCAGAATGCGCTTGTATTCGCGCCAGGTAAGACCATTATAGAATCACTACGGGAGATTTCCCAGGTTCCATACAACAAAATCCTGCCACCACGTTTGTATAGGCAGTTTGCCGCAAGTGTTAAACTCACCTTTACCCGCGACGGTGAAAAAGATATACCTGTAGTCCGTGGTTCTTCTTTTAATATAGTTGTAACAAATACTGAGAAAATCCGTATTCAGAAGGAATCAGTTCGTAGGACTGACCTTGGTAAAATAAGTTTAGCATTTGGAGAGGAAGAAAAGGCCTCGGAGGAAATTGCTAACCTACGCCTTCAAACCATCGCAAGTCTACCAAAACTAGCTGTCTTTTCTGATGAAGCTCACCATACATATGGCCAAAGCTTACTTGGAAAGTGGGAAAAAGATAAGCTAACTGGAGAAAGTGTTTTTAAGGAAGCTGGTATAAAGAAGGTACGTAAAACGGTAGACTATCTTGCTGCCAATACTGAACTAGTTTGTGTAGTAAACACTACAGGCACGCCCTATTTTGAACGTCAGCCACTAAAGGACGTTGTAATCTGGTATGGCCTGTCTGAAGGTATTGCTGATGGTATACTCAAGGAACTGGCAGGTAATATTCAAGCATATAGTTTTGATTCTGCAAGTACGGACAAGTTTATTACCGAAGTTGTAAATGATTTTTTCTGTGAATATAAGAATGTACGCTTACCTAACGGAGCATTTGCAAAACTCGCTATATACTTTCCGCAGAATGACGATTTGGATGAGTTGAGACCATTTGTAGAGTCTGCTCTAATTGCTTCAGGACAATCACCAAATATAGTACTTAAGAATAACTCTGAATCTACAAAGGACGAGATTGATGCATTTAATCGTCTTAATGATTCCGGGTCAATCCACCGCGTAATCTTGCTAGTCAATAAGGGCACCGAAGGTTGGAACTGCCCTAGTTTATTTGCATGTGCACTCGCACGGAAACTAAAAACATCAAATAACTTTGTATTGCAGGCAGCGACACGTTGCTTAAGGCAAGTTCCTGGAAACAATGTTAAAGCCCGTGTATACCTGTCAATGGATAACCGAAATATCTTGGATCGCCAACTTCAAGAAACTTATGGTAAAACACTTTTAGAGCTTAATAATTCGGGGCTGGAGACTTGTAGAGAAGTTATTAAATTACGGAAGACAGAAATTCCGCCACTGGTAATTCAACAGTTGGTACGCAAAGTTGTTCATAAAAATAATTCTGAGATCAAACTCTTGGCTCTTGAAAAACCGAAAGTAACCAGTAATGGTAAGTTAACCAAAACAATATTTGCATTGGCTGAACAACAGGCTTCGAGTAGTGTATTGCAACAACTAGGAGATACCTTAACAATAGAAACGGTAGCAAACACAGAAGACCTTTATTCAGTAGCTGTTAATCTCTCAGCAATATATCGATTGGATTTGTGGAGCGTATATTCTGAATTGGTTCGTCTTTACGGTTCTGAGAGAGAACTTCCTGCTTCACATCTACCTAGTCTCGCTCAACAGATTGAAGAGGTGGTATGTAATTATAAGGTAATTGAAGAAAGTATTAACGTGCCATTAGCAATAGTTAAACCAAACGGCTTTGTTAGGGAAACTGCACCAGATGGTAACTACATATATACTACGGAAATTTTCTACTCAAAAGACCGTGAACACCTGATTACTCATGTGGGAAATTTTAATACCAATACCCATGACTTTGGTTTTCACTATACGCCCTATAATTTTGACTCTAATCCTGAGAAATCGTTTTTTGAGCAGATACTTAACTATCTTAACCTAAACTCAGAAGAGGTAGAGGATATTTATTTTATGGGAGCAATTACCGATCCAAACAAAACCGATTTCTTTATTCAGTATAAAGATGATAAGGGTAAATGGAGATGCTACACGCCTGACTTTATAATTGTTAAAAAAGAAAAGAATGGAAAGCGTGGTAAATGTATGGTTATTGAAGTTAAAGCTGAACGAGAGCGAAACCACTTGATAGATGGGGAACATGGATTAAAGGCAAAGGCTATGCGTAAGTGGGAAGCTCTTAATTCAAAATTCCTACAGTATGAAATGATATTTACAGCAGAGGAAGAAGTTTCATTTGAGCAAGCTAAAGCTGCACGCCAGTTCGTGGAGGTGGTTAAACCTTGAGCAAGCAGACAGATGTAAAGATTACAGCAGCCAAAGGGCGTCCTATGCTTGCTTGGGTGGGTAAGCGCCCGCTTAGATACGTTACAGCTTTCCCAGCCCAACATGTTGAAACATACGATCCTACTGGTGAGTTCGGCAAGAAAAAAGTAGACGCCGCTTGGTTGGAGTGGCCCGATGGTTATCCTAAAGGTGGATTGCTTTTGAATGGCGACAACAAAGAAGTGCTAGCTCATCTACTAGCCAATGGCTTTCGGGGAAAGGTAAATCTAATTTATATAGATCCACCGTTTGATTCGGGAGCAGATTATGTTCGTAAAGTGCAGCTTCGTGGTGTAACCGCAAATTTTAAAATTGACGGGGAGAATTATACACTTGGAGAACAAATTCAGTATACAGATATATGGGCTAATGACAACTATCTACAGTTTATGTATGAAAGACTGCTTCTGCTAAAAGAACTTCTTTCAGAAGACGGAAGTATAGTGCTTCATTGCGATTCCACAAAGGGACATTTATTGCGTTGTCTTTTGGATGAGGTGTTTGGAAGTGCAAATATTAAAAATGAGATAACATGGAGATATGTTAAATATCAAATGGGCAAGATAAATAGGTTTGTTGATAATACCGATAGGCTGCTTTGGTATACAAAAGGAAGTAACTATACATATAAGTTGCAAATGACACCGTTAGAAAAGCCTAAGGAACTACTTGCAAAAGGTTGGGATAAGGAAAAAGGAGTAATAGTCAACCTAAAAGACGAAAAAGGTAAGACTTATAAAATTTTAATTAATGAGGAGAAAGTTGATGACTTTTGGGATCTACCATTTGAAGGCCCAGTATGGGTAAATAATGAAGAAGGTAAACTAGCTAAGGTAGACCTACAAAATATGCCTATAGATAATACATGGTTATTGCCCTATATTGCAGCACCTAGCTATGAACGCACGGGATTTCCTACCCAGAAACCAGAGGTCCTTTTAGCAAGAGTAATTAATGCATTATCTAAGCCAGGAGATTTGATACTTGACTGCTTTATCGGGTCAGGGACTACCGCTGCTGTTGCACAGAAATTAGGCCGCCGTTGGATTGGATGTGATATAAATAAAGGTGCCATCCAAACCACTGCAAAACGCTTGCAGTCCATTATCAGTGAACAGATTTTAGAGGTGATAAATCCGCAACCGTTGGGTTTTGATTTGGATGGTAAAGATAAACAATCGGAACTTCCTCAACTAGCCTTTACGACCTGGAAGGTTAACAATTACGACTTAGTTATACAGCATAACGAAGCAATTAATTTGGCCTGTGAACATATTGGTATCCAGCGGACACGTACCGATGGTTTCTTTGACGGTACCTTGGGGAAGAAGTTAGCAAAAATTATTCCATTTGGCCACCCGTTAAGCCCTGTGGACTTGGAAGAAATTAAAAAGGAGTTAGAAGCTAGGCCTGAAGAGGAACGTTCTGTTGTGGTGGTTTGTATAGGAAAAGAACTAGCCACAGATGCCTGGGTGGAAGAGTGGAACCGTCTACGTAAAGGTGAAGATGCAGCTAATAGAATAGAAGTTATTGAATTGCGCACCGACCCCAAATATGGAAAGATTATTCTTACACAGCCCGCTACAGCCCAGGTTTCCATCATGAGAGATGGAGAGAAAATTAGAGTTGAGATCCATGATTTTATTAGCCCAACCATTGTTGAGCGGTTAGATATAGATATGCCTTTATTTAAAGCTAGAATTACTGACTGGCGCAGCATGGTGGATTGTATCATGGTTGACACTGATTATAATGGTGAGGTCTTTAATGTGACCATTTCCGATGTGCCTCAAAGAAAGAATAACCTTGTTAATGGCACTTACGAGCTACCAGCACCTGCTGGTGTAACTACTGTGGCCGTGAAAATTATGGATATGCTCGGTGAAGAAGTACTGGTAACGAGACAAGTCTAAATGAATAGATCAATTGCTTTTGCTCTATCATTCTGGGATGAATTATACACATCTGAGAAACTGGATTAGTCTTATTCTATAAGTAATTAGATAATAATTTATAGATCGATTAATGGACCAGTCAACCAAGCGACTTCGTAATTGGTATAAGAAATCTAAGGAAGCGAACACAACCGCTTCCATATTTTTTATTGAGGGGGTTACGCATTTGGCCGTTGCCAAGAATGTGAAGCTGTTGCCCCAAAAAGAACTCGTTGCTGCGGATGAGAGCGGAATCATTACCCGACATTATGAGGATTGTGGTAACTGCGGCGGTAAAAATACTCTAAAAGTATACGAATGTAGATTTAAAACCTGGTGGCAGGTGGAGCAAAGTTGCTCAGAATGTTTGTTTCTGGAAAGGAAGGTCTACGGCAAGCAAAAGATGATGGTCAACTAAAAGGAGAGCCAAATTCCGAGGCTCTCCTAATGTTTCTTTTTATCCAGTAAATCCATGAACAATCTGGTTATGGTGATGATGAAGCGGACATCTTCAGGATCACGATCCTTTAATAGACTAACAGCTTCATCAATGAGGCCGTCTAAGTGGGCAACTTTTACACTGTCAGCCAAAAGATGATCAACGGTAACGTTGAGGGCGTTGGCGATGTTAACGATGACTTCAAGGGAGGGGTTCGCGGAACACCTTGGCCTGCCCGGTGAGGAAGATGTCAGGTTGGCGATGTTAACGATGACTTCAAGGGAGGGGTTCTTGACGCCGCGCTCTATTTGCCCAATATATGATTCGTTACAGTTGACCAATTCTGCCAGTTGTTCCTGTGTAAGGTGGGCTCTTTTCCGTTCTTCCCTGATTCTGTTGCCGAGATTATGTAGAACCAATAGTATTCCTCCCCTTTACCAATAGGTTAGATTGGCAGAGGAAGGAAATGAAGGTGCTATAGGTAGGGTTGACAAGTACTATGGGTACAGGTAATATATGTATGTAACAAAAATAATTGGCTCAGCAAAGTTTAAGGCGCATAGAGTTTTTATGTATCTACTATATTTATTGAGGTGAAGGTGTTGAATCCGTTGTTGAGCTTAACCGGGGTAGGATTAGCCATTGGATTAATTGGTGGTTTTGCTGTTGGGTACGAAACTGAAGCTGCTGCAAGAGAAAAAGCAAAAGTAAAAAAAAGGGAAAAGGAAGAAGCTAAGAAAAAAGCCGAGTGGGAAAGGCAGAAGGCCGAAGAAGCAAGACTGAGGATGGAAGAAGAGAAGAGAAAAGAAGAGGAATTCAGTACATTAGAGGAATTATCAGAGATGGTAATGGCTTTTTCCATTAATTATAAAGGGATAATTGATATAGATATAAGGCAACCACAAGAAAAAATAGTCACAGATTATTTTACGGAAAGAAAAACAGCCGAAATCTATTTAAAGGGGACTAGTGCATTAAAAGGATATAATATTGTGTACAATGTAGAATTTATATCGGAAATCCGCAGTAATGGTAATTATGTATATAAGGTATGGATGGCTAAAGGTAATGCAGCTTATAGAAAATATAGACATTAACAAGATGAGATAAGGCGGTGTCAAAATGGAAAAGTCCTTTAAGAGCATAGAAGAAGCTAATAAGTGGTTGGGGCAGCAGAATAATATAAGATATGCCGAATTGGTTGAATGTAAAGCTTTTAGAAGGCCAAGTTACACTAACAATATAGTCATAAGGTATGATATTGAAAATAATGGTAAATCGCAATATGAGTTTAATATTGAGGTTTTTGATGTTGATTATGCGGATAGAAAGAATAGTGGTGGCTATAGTTTAAAAGGTTTTTTAAAGCTAGATGGTGGAAAATCTAGCACAGACCAAATTTTCAAGAGAAAAGTGGAGAGGTATGTTGATGTTAACGGTGTTTCACGATGTAATGAAACACATCGTATAAATAAAGGACCACTTAATGAGGTGCTGGTAATATTATTTAAAAAAGAGCTTTAATCCTTATTAAGATTTGGTTTATCAGTTCTACATTTATATGTAAAGGGGCATCTACTTTTGGCAACCTTCCGTATAGTTTTACGGTCATGGCCAGATATGCGGGCTAGATAACTTATACTTATGCCGCGTTCCAGGTAGTCCTTTAGGGTTAACCACTCACTTAGCTTAATCATTTGCATCGCCTCCTGGGGAATTTTCAATGGTAGGAATCCCTGGAATGTATGTTTATTTCTGGAGTTAAGGGCAGCATATCATTATTCGTCCATGTGATTTTTCATGAAGAACCGAAGAAGTGCCCCAAAAACCAGTGTTTACAGGGTATTTGATGTTTTGCAATTGCCGAAGTTAAAAATTAACATTTTTGTGACGATGACATTTCTCTGGAGAAAAATACCGTCACCCCCTCGGGCCTTATGTATAAAGGCTTTGTGACGGTGTGACGGTTGTGACGATAAAATTTTTACTCTTCATGGGGTTCATGTCTACTTCTCTTTTTTTCCCTAATCCCAAATAAGGAATAATTATTATTCCCCTTAATAAAGGAAATATATCGTCACTACCGTCACAAGGTTTAAAATGTTCACTATTTATATTCTTAATTGAATGACGATATCAGATTTTTTATCGTCACAATACTGTCACAAACGTCACTGTCATACTGTATTCCAGTCGTTACTGGAATAATCAGCATATGATCCTTCATTGTGGCAAGCTGAATCATCTTTAGGTTCATTGTTACCAGTTGCGTTAATTCCTTTATTGGTAATAATTATATTTCTTCCGGTGCCGCTCCTGGATAAATCCAAATATATCTCTCTTTTTTGCAAAATAACTTTAGCTTCATTTAGTTTTCTGGTCAAAGCGTTGGGAGCTTTAGGCCAACTTTTTGCCCGGGTATCTATTCTTTCATTTTCAGCCACTGCCTCAATTGCTTCGAGAAGGTTTGAAGAAGTTCCTGTCCATTCATTTTTATCAGCCATCAGAGAAGTTACTGCAAAAGCTACTGGATTGTTGTAAATTGCTTCGTCGTTTTGTCTACCTTGGTTTTCTGCGTATGCATTAAGAAATGCCTCTCCGCCGTAGCCAAGGGCCTCAGCCACAGCATAACCCCAATATGTAAAATCCGCCATTGAAGTGGTCCCTTGTAATTTTATTTGAGGATATATTTTCATGGCTTTGGAAAGAGCATTAAAAACGCCTCCTAGGATATAAGGCCTTGCTTCATTGAATCGCTCCCAGAACACTCTTTCTTCTAGTCGCTTGTCACTGGCAATATGCGCCAATTCAAACAGGATTGCCCTTCTTAATAAGTCTGCCTGTGTTGCCACGCAGTTAATGCCGTTAATTATAAACAGACGCTTAAAATTATATATATGGTCATCGTCGTTAGAATATAGCTTGCGTTTACTATCGCCATCTCCGGTAACGGCGGCACAAATTTTATCTGACAAGGTTTTGGGGATATTGCTAAGATTTTCAAGTATGATAACATAATTATGAGCCATATATTGTGTGAACTCTCCCCGGTTATCGTAGCAATTACAGGTTTCACTGGCTGAGGGATCGATAATCCTTCTGGTTACTTTACTCGCAATGGATTTACCCGCCCCTTCACTCCCGTGAAAAACAAACACGGCATGGGCAATATCCGGAATGAAACTGGTTATGACGCTAACCAGATACAGAATCTTCAACTTTGGGTCTGTGATATTTATAAAATCAAGCAGCTTTTTTATATTTCCGTCTTTGTACGGTTCTGGTTGCGGCTGCTGATGGCTATACCGCTGAAAAAGTATTGGCGGTTCTGAAACAACCTCCCACCCTTCAGGTGTTATTTTAACCGCTCTCCATTTTTTATCTGAAAGGTCATACCAAAATTCCTTATTAATTTCAGCAGTACGGTTGTGTAATTTGTACTCCCTGTCACTTTTCCAAGCTTTTGCTTTAATGGTGTTAATTGCAGAATTTAATGCATCGCTGCCCGGGCCTCTAGCAAATTCGTCATAATACATGGAAGTAAGCCACAGCTTGAAATTATCGCTATCATAACGCCATATTTCATTATGATCATTTACTTTTATTTTAACGCATTGTTCATGGACATTGTTTTTAAATAGAAATGCTTTGCCAGCCAACTTAAGTAGTGTATCCTGTTGTGAATCTTTGTTGCCTTCGTTATAATAGCTAGTTTTTGCTGAAGATAGATAGTTGTCGATGGATTTTTTCTTGACTCCTAATGGGTTAAGTTTTCTGTATAATTGATTTGCAATTAAATCCTTATGTATCTCATCGGTGAGCTGCAATGTTTGTAGTTCGTTTAATAATGATGAAATATTCTCATTTGCCACTTTATCTTTTGTAATAATATCCAATTTATCGAATAAAAGTTCTATATAATCTTTTGCTTCATTAGTGAACTGGCCAATTATATTTTTAAAGTTTTCCGGGTTTCCCACGTATAGTTCATTGGGATCTTTAGCATTCGGGAGTGCAATGTTTTTTGCTTTTGGGAACATTTCTTTTACCAGATCCATTGCTGCTTTCTGACCTGGATTGTCATCTTTTTGACTGTCGTTATCCAGCAAAAGGTAAATGTGCTGAGCCTTCTTTAATATTAACTGTTTTTCTTTGCTTAAGCTTGTGCCAATGGCACAGACTGCAAGAAAACCGCTTTGAATCATGGAGAACCAATCGAAAATTCCTTCCACCATATAGACAGGACTATCGCTGCGAATACGGTCAATGCCAATTAATGGTTTTCCCCACCTGTTTGGGAGAAGATATTTCGGAAGTTTACTTTCATCAGTATGCTTATAATCCCAGAAAATAGAGTAAATTGGTTTGCCATAATGGTATACAGGAAATACAATGCGCTCTCTGGGCAGGTAACCGCCACCGTTCCCAATAAAACCAAGTAATTCCGCCTCTCCGGTAGGCTTGTTACCGGGATCATATCCAATTTTATATTCATCAATAATATCATCGGTTAGACCACGCTTGCGCAAAACTTCCCGGTGTTCTTTTCTTATCTGGGTATGAGCCCAGCCAATATATTCATCAAGTAGTTTCTGCTTTTGGGATAATTCTTCATGCTTGGCCTTCTGTTCCGGTGTTAATTCTTCGTAAGGAATATCCCAGGATTCTGCCAGCTCTTTTGTTGCCTCCCATGTGTCCATGTTTTTTGATTGCATAACAAGGTCAATATTGCTGCCACCGAGTTTGCAGCCAAAACAATGCCATGTGTTTGTTTCAGTATAAACGGTAAATGACGGATCGTTGTCTTCATGGAACGGGCAGGTTCCTTTTGCATAATTTTGATATTCATTTAATTGGATATCTGGAAAATATTCGTTTATCACACTTAAAATGGGAATTTCTTTTACGACATCAAAAATGCTCATTTAATAACCTCCTGATATAGTCTGCTATAAGAGCATCAGTTTGGTTAGGGCAAAAGTTTCGAGGTTAATTAAACGGCTATTTTATAAGGTTAAAAAGAAAGGCTATTATAATTTCTTAAATCTGAGAATTAAATCAATGAATGTACTGAGATTAGTCTAGAGGATTAGTCGTGAAATTTAGGCTTTAAGAGGGGCTTGAGCTTCCCCTGGGAAAATATTGGCTATATCTCTCAGGATTTATAGAATTAAGAAGGATCACGGAAAAGCCTCGCACCCGTGTTTTAAGGGGCCTTAGGGGTACCTCCGCTTTCTACAGAAAGGTTAACACAACCATATCAAGGGTATATAAAGGCCACTGCTGTGAACATTAAAGGAGCTTTAAGCCGCTGAATTTATTACCTGTTCGTAATGCTATCTCACCATGATGGAACACCTCCGCTGGTTTTATTTTACCAGCCAATTTGTGTGTCCATCAAATCGAGGTAACATCAGGGCATTCTCCCACTGCTGGAGAATGCCCTATTTAACTTTTTTATATGGCACCATTCTGTCTAGTTTTAACTGTAAAAGTTGTAGTTATTTTATCTAATAAATCCTGGGAAGGTTTTAGTCTGTCGTTTTCAATTCTACTCATTGCATCGGGGTTAATTCCAATCATTTGTGCAAGCTCATAAGATTTAATTCCAAGTTTAATGCGGGCTATCTTAATTTCAATACCAGTCATGGGCATAGCCTCCTTTCAAATAATCTATAATTCAATTATAAATTATTGAAAGGAGACTGCAACGAAAAAATAAACACGTATATATCTAATTAATGGTTATTAATTAATTTTTATTGCCTGTTCGAGTTCTTCTGGAGTAGTTAATTCTTTGGGTACATAGTTTCCAGCCCTGTCCAAGCAGGTTAAGGAGTATATATATGTTTTACCTTGTCCACCCTCATGAACATGGAGGTACCCGCTGTCTTCAAGATGGTGTATGTGTCGCTGTATTTCGGTTTGATTCCATCCTCTGTCAAAATTCATTATTTCAGCTCTGGTAAATTTTACACTCTTTGGTTCCTTATTTTCACTGGTAGATTTTCTCATGACCAATTCAATAAGTGTGTTAAGTAAGTCTCTACTCCTTTGGCCTTTAAGAGGATCATATATATTGGTAAGGAGCTTAACGCCAAGGTTATAAGCTATCTCATAGTCAACTAAGTCTGCCGAAATATATTCGGCATCAGGAGGTATATTTTTTTCATATTGTCTCAGTAAAGCTACTGTCACTACTAAAAGAAGATATCTCTCATAATCTCTTCTTGACCTGACATGGTTATCAGGGAAATTTATATGTTCAGCGTACGGGATAATTACTTTGTAGCTCTTAAGCAGAGCCTGTGCATTATGATGCCTTCTTATTATCTTTTCGTTGTTTTGGCTTACAGCCTGTGGGTTTGATGACCACCTTTTGGCTGTAATTTCATGGACTCGGCGGGTCTGCTCCTTTGTCTCATCTACGACAACTTCAAAAACCCTGGTATGGTTTTCAGGGTTTATTGTGCCTGTAGTTGTTTCGAATAAAACTATAGGTCCGTTGACGGTAAACTCCTCTGTCTTATAAATTCCTTTAGATTTAATGGAAATACTTGAGGTTAATTTGCCTTCACTTAGTAAAGCTCTTATGGGGTATGTTGCCTTTTTCGCTCCTTCTACCTCATTAATTCTTAAAATCTTATGAGACAGAGTAAAATCTTGGTTGTTAACCGTATTTCTGTAGTTGTAGAGAGCGGTTTGGGTTAAACGATCTAATTCAATTTTCTCGTTACCGGGGATTAACTTTAGAGTAGTGTTGACAAGCATTGATTTCCCAGCTGAACTCGGTCCAGTTACCAGTAATGATATCGGTTTTTCTAGCTTGCGGGAAGTAGCTGCCAAATATGCTACCGGTATATTGAAGTCTTCGCCTACATATCCAAGTTGCTCGTAATCATTAATAATTCTCTTTATTTTATTAGGGTCTTTTAAAAAATCCATCGCGTCATTATAATCTTCCTCACTCAGGCCGTTTGGGAAATTTTTAATTTTACAGTTTTCTTTGGATAACCTGGTAATAGCCTCTTCTTCTTGCTTTATTGAATCCTCACAGTTATTATGGTAAAACCCCCATGCTTGTAATGGTTTTTCGTCAAAATCAATACCATGCTCATCCAGTTCATCAATTTCAGGAAGGTAAAACACTGATTTCCCGAAAAAATTAGAGAGTCTTACCAGAGATGCATCATCAAAAAATTCGTCTTCATCTAAATTGAAAATATTGTAGGGATTACTTTCGCTAATGGGGATGCCGTTTACCCCGCAGTCATTATTAACATTTTGAGTATCTTTAATTATCATTTAGCTATTCCTCCAGAAATATATGATATTTTGCGCAAGACCGAAGAAGTGCTGATTGGGCCTTTAGCAGAAACTGTTGCACTTCTGTGGGTGTCGCCAATCCCATGAATTACCATATAAAATTTTCAAGGATCTTTTGTTGAATAAACTTTAAAGGATTAAAGTTAATTAGCTGGACAAATAAAAAACTTCCCCTGAAACTGCATAACAAAACATGCCCAGACAAGGATAGCCCCTATCAGCAGTAGTGTTATGGTTCGTTCTCAAGAGAAGTTTCGTTCTTTCAGCCTGTCGCTTCCCGACGCAGGCGATAAATATCAGTTATGGGAGCCTTTATGCTCACCTGTTAGTTTAATGTAAAATATCTTCCGGTTAAATATCCCTCCCTGGCCATTTGGCGGTAAAACGTATTATAAGCTAAGCCATATATAAGAGTCAAGCAGATCCAAAAAAATTTTTACTTTTTTTCGGCAAATATTCCGGTGAGAGAACGGCAATCCTGGTAGATACTGCGAAAAATTTAACTTCTCCGCTTCTCCGCCCGGTCACCACTAATAATCCCATCAAGGCTAATGGGGCCCCTCATGCTTCCTGTCCGCAGGATATATATACTTCTTGATAGGAGCCTTGTCAAGAGCCATAAAAATTTTTATAGGCTTTTGCGTGGCATTTTGAGGTGCGTAGAAGAAAAACCCGGCAATGACAAGGAAATTTTAAACTTCTTCGGTTCTTCGCAATAATTTGCCACGCTGCATCATCATGGGTATAAGAATCTCAGAAGGGCTGGACAAAAAATCCAGTCCTTTATAATTTTTAGAAGGATGGTGGTCCCTATTAATTTTGTGATGCGCTCCATAACCTTCAATAGCCTTTGCTCCATGTTTGTAATGCTCCAGGTAAGACAGAGGATTATCCTTATGTCCGAGGATTTACCACGGCAGCAGAAACGAGTCCAGCTATGCGCCGTTAATAAGCTGCTGAATATAGTGACCAACAGACTGCTGGTGTTTTGATAGGGGAAAGGCTATGGACTATCCAATCTTCCATTCATTGCCACTCAAAGATTTGTTGGGCCTTATAATAAGGGAGAATTCAGAAGATGCCACCGGACACCTGCTTCAGCAATATCCATCGCTCCAGGAGCTGGCACAGATTACCCTGGAGGAATTGACTGTTATCCCCGGTGTTGGTCTAGCCAGTGCAAGAATTATGATGGCATGTATCGAGCTGGCCAAACGCTTTAGCACCCCTCTGCCCGAAAGGACAGCCATCAAATCTCCGCAGGATGTGTACACTTATTTAGCCGATATGCGCTATTTGGACCGAGAGCACTTTAAGGCCTTGCACCTCAATACAAAAAATCAGGTTACGGTTACGGAGACAATCAGCATTGGCACCCTAAATTCCTCTGTGGTTCATCCACGCGAGTTATTTAAAAGCGCCGTTAGGAAAAGCTCAGCAGCCCTTATATTAGCCCATAACCATCCTTCATCTGATTGCACACCATCTATGGAGGATATTGACGTAACCAAACGGCTGGTGGAAGCAGGGAATATAATCGGTATTGAAATACTGGACCATGTTGTTGTCGGCTTTAGCGGTTTCCTGAGTTTCAAAGAAAAGGGGCTACTATAACCAATAAATGTAAATGCGGGTATAAGAATAGAAAGAAGGGAGGAGTATAAATGTTTCAATTAATTGTAAATCCGAATTTCCAGAAGGCAATGACATCAGGAGCGGTACAGTTATTTAAAATCGGTACATTGACAGTGGCCAGTGTATGGTTGTCCAGGGCGACACATGAGGCAGGTAAGAACTTAATAGCGGAGATGACCCAGCATTACAGGATAATAAAACATCAAATGTCCGTTTAGGGAAGCGTCAGCTTCCCATTTTTATTTGGAGAGGGGGATTTCAATGGACTGGCAGGAACTCGTTAAAAAGGCCCTGGCCGATTTACTCCTGGTAGGATTGCTCAGCACAGCGGCTATTGCCTGCAGCAGTATGATTCAGCAGACTTTATCTTTGCCTGCGGAGGAGAAGCGATGATTGAAGACGATGATTACAGGAGAGTAAACCAGTTTGTGCTGGACAAGTTTGAGCGGGAGAAGGGTACTAAGCATGATTCCGTTGGCAAGCAGATTGACAGCACCTGTGACAGGGTAAACCGTTCCGTTAATAATTCAGGGAAATTCAGATCCAGGGAACTCAGCCCCAAATTTCAGGAAATGCTGTTGGTAGGGGCTATACTGTTTGCCAAATTCTGCCTGTGGTGGCTTTATCGGCATGCTCAGGATAATGACGTGGATGTGACTGGGTTATAGAATGGGAAAGGCCCGAAGGCATTGAGCTTTCGGGCCTATTAAAAATTTCTTAAGATTAGGCTATAAACTATGGATAATCAATATAGGAGCGCTTTGAGAAGGGATTGCAGTCTCTAAGTCGGTTTATTGTCTTTTTTGTAGCTATTAAAAAAGGATACTTCTTGAATGCTAAAATTGCATAGTTGGAGCAAGATGGATAATGCAGGCATTTTGGTGGTCTGTTTTTTGTTAACCACTGATATATTTTTATAACATTTATTACCATATGGCAGAAAATCCTACACATTGTATACCATACCTAGTTTCCTTGTGGTTTAAGCTCTTCAACAATTTGAGAAAATATTTTTCTAATCTCATAACCCTTTTCTTTAGTTGGTATAGGAATTATTACAGTTCCTCCAGAGGTGCTAATTTTTAGTTCGTATACTTGGACTGAACTACATCCTGATGCTTTTTTCATATCTGATACCTCTAAAAAGGAAATTTTTTCAATGGGTAGAATTCCGTCCTTTTCAACAGTTACTTGGGCGTTATTATTAAAGTCATTAACTTTTGCCTTATATAAAACCCTTTTATTTGTAATGGATATCCAATAATTTCTTCCTGGACTTGAACTCAGGCACCCACCCTCAAACGAAATGTAGGAAAAATAGTACACGTCTTCCTGAGGCATTAATTGAGACTGAAGTTCATCTGGTATGCCTTCTGATATTTTTTGAAGGGCCATAGTTTTATCATCCTCCAATAAATTTAAGCTAAGATTCTGTAAAAATTAAGTTCAATTTCTGGACCATAATTATCAATTATACACTATAGCAGTGATTTATAAGTATCCCATCCGGTGAGGCTATTTTAAGCATTATAATAATTCTCTATTATTATGGTATGATTATGAAAACTATTAATCACAATAAAAAATTACACTACATTTGTCAAAATTCCTGCTTAATATATGCAAGAATATATCGACAATATATGACAATTTCTTCTTTTAATTACGGTATAAGAAATATAAGCATAAACCCCGTAGATCAAGTGCTACGGGGTTTTTCATTTTTACCAGGAGGTTTATCAATATGGAACAAACCAGAGCAGTAGCCTACGCCAGGGTCTCATCAAAGGAGCAAGCCGAGAAAGAACTTTCCATCCCCGCACAGCTAAAAGCCATCCGTAAATATTGCCAGGACAAAAATTACAAATTGGTTGCCGAGTATCTGGACGAGGGAAAATCCGCAAAAACAGCAGACCGTCCAGCTTTCCAGAAAATGATAGCTCTGGCAAAGAAACAGAACCGCCATTTTGATGTCATTATCGTACACAAATTTGACCGTTTCAGCCGCAGTAGGGAAGACCATGTAGTTTACAAAGCCCTGCTAAAAAAAGTAGGTGTTCACGTCTATTCAGTCACCGAACAAACCGATTCAGAAACCCCGCACGGTTTTCTTTTAGAAGGAATGCTGGAGGTAATCTCAGAGTTTTATAATATGAACTTGGCCAGTGAGACAAGGAAGGGAATGGTAGAGAATGCAAAGAGGGGATATCACAACGGAGGATCGCCGCCATACGGATACCGAGTAGGAAAAATTCAAGATAGCAGAGGGAATTTAAAATCCGTCTGGGTGTTGGGGCCAGAAGAAGAGGTCAGCACCGTCAGGCGGATTTTTGATTTGTATGTACGGCAGAACAGGGGGTATAAATCTATTGTAAATATCTTGAACTCCGAAAACACTCCTTCACCCACAGGTAAAACCTGGAGTTTTTCAACAATCTGGACTATCCTCCACAATGATGTTTATATTGGCCGAAGGACGTGGAATAAACATGATTACGTGAATTTTGGTAAAAAGAAAAAGCCCCAGAAGGAATGGATAGTGGTTGCCGATGCCCATCCGCCGATTATTGATAGGGATACTTTTAATGCCGTTGCAGCAAAAGGCCAGGAACGTAGTCCACTCGGGGGAGCATACCAGCCAACAGGCCCATCGCTTTATATCCTTAGGGGTATGTTAAAATGCCCGATGTGCGGAGTGAATATGGTGACTGGTGCCAATAGCAGAAAAAACCGTGGACACACTCGTTACTATCACTGCGGTACTTATCACAGAAAGGGTTCTAAGGCCTGTAAAAGAAACAGTGTTATAAAGTATAAAATAGAGGCTGCGGTACTTAATTGTCTTACCAGAGAGTTTTCTTTGCTCTCATTTCCTGGGAGCATTGAGGATGAGATAAGGCGTTACATGGATTACCAGAACAGGGAAATAACTTTCCAGTTGGCCAGGATTGATGATGACATTAAACACCTTAACAGGAGAATTGAGATCGCCAGGAAAGAAAAAACTTCTTATGGCACCAAATACGTTGCCCAATATATTAAAGAGATGGAAGGGGAGATTGAGAAGCTGACCAGGGAACGCTCTGAGGTTGATGAATTGAAAACATCCTCTAATTTAACTGATGAACAACTCCAATATATAAGGGACAGGCTGAAGGATTTCGCCCAACGTATAAAAATTGAACCGACAGATATTCAGCACAGCCTGCTGAAGCTATATATTAACTCGATAGTCTATGACCAGTTCTCAGATAATTATAAAATGGCTTATCATATCGGCATCCCTAAAGAATCTTCGGCTGGCTCATTGATAGTCCTTGAAAAGACAATGTATTTTACATTGGATTAACAGCATCACCGAAACCACCCTCAACGGTGTTTGACCTTGAAAACAGGGGTTCGGCAATAAAAACCTGGAAAAGCTTATGAAATAAGACTTTTCCATCCACGCCGAACCCCATCCCACACAAAAATAAAAAGCTCAAGCTGAAGTGCTTGAGCTAATTTATATGTATGGTGGAGGCGGGGGGAGTCGAACCCACCGTCCGAAAGAACGACCACAGGAGTCTCTCCGAGCGCAGACTATGCTTTAAATTTCGCCCCGTTGGCG
>NZ_BFAV01000066.1 GCF_002933875.1 Desulfocucumis palustris
ACCGGATATAGTCTGCAATATTGCTTCTGGTACAAATCCAGAATGTCTTCCATGCAGGCGACAAAGGCGGCATTTTGTTCGGGTGGAATACACCAGTATTTACGAAGATGGGGTTTTAGTTCGTTTTTTTAAAAGCTGCCCCACAGCCTCATGGGAAATGCTGTCAATGTACTGCAACTCAACCGCCTTATCGGCCAACAACTTTAATGACCATCTGCATAACATGGGGACGGTTCCAATGTTATGATTTTGAAAAGTTTTAGGCTAAACGTTATTTATTGCTGCGGTACTCCTTTTGCAAAAAACTAATTGACTCGGGGGTTTCCCCTGACCAGGTGGCCATGCTTGCCGGGTGACCAGACGTAAATATTTGTACAGTTCGGAGTGGGAATTACGGGTGTGAAAATTAAAATTCACCGTCCCGCCCTCGGGATTGAATCCCCAGGCCACGGCAACCGCCTCAAGAAACGTGGATTTTCCTGTTCCGTTCTCACCAATGATAAAAGTAACCCTTGGGTGGAACTCCAGGGTTTTCAGGGAGTTGATGGCAGGTAAGGAAAAAGGGTATTCAGAGAAAGATTTTATTTCATTCCGCAA
>NZ_BFAV01000067.1 GCF_002933875.1 Desulfocucumis palustris
CCTGCCGGCGGTGTCCGTTACGCCGGTTAGGAGATCTCCCTCGTAGCCGTAGGTTATGGTGTTGTTGTTAAGATCCTTTATTGCCGTTATTTTTCCCTGCTCATCAAATAAATAGGTGAGGTTGTCCTTGCGGGTGACCGTAAAGCTGTTGTCCTGATTTTTAACCAGGGTAAGGTATATGCCCGCCGGGGCTTTGTAGGTTTGTGTGGCTTCGTCAAAGGAAAAAGTAGCTTTGAAGCCGTCTCCCTGGTTATAGGTAACGGAGCCGTCGGGGTTTTGGACAAGGGACTGGAGTATGTTTAGATTCCAGCCGT
>NZ_BFAV01000068.1 GCF_002933875.1 Desulfocucumis palustris
GCCTTATCGGCCAACAACCTTAATGACCATCTGGATCGTCCAGGCGGCGGAGAACTGCAACTAAGTGCAATTATCTTAGCCTCTACCTCGCCGGTAATCTTGGGCGCAACGGGCGGCGTCCTGCGCTTCTTTCTGTCAAGCGCAGCCTGTAGCCCTTTTTCAGAATACAGTCGCCGAACAGTATGAACCGTTTGCGGGTGAACATTAAAGAGCTGTGCGATTTCTGCCTGGCTCTTTCTACCGCCCCCACCGTTTTCATCAGCAGCCAGTAGCACATTGGCGTGCATGATGGATTTGGCTGAGGAGGAACCCTTCGAAACCATCTTGAGCAGGGTTTTTCGTTCACTCTCAGAAAGACGGACATGGTATTTCACTTTTGGCAAGGCATACCCCTCCCTCCCTGGAAAGAGTATACTATAAAAATGAATT
>NZ_BFAV01000069.1 GCF_002933875.1 Desulfocucumis palustris
ACATCTACGAGCCCTGGACGCAGAATCTCTATACTTACTGCAATAATAATCCGGTGAACTATGTGGACCCGACAGGGCATATGACTGTGAAAGAAGGTTGGGATAACTTTAAAAAAGGTGGAGCAATGTTTGGCAATAAGGTAGTTGAAATGGGGCAGACCACATATAACTACCTTAAGCCAAATGAGATAGATGCTATTTATTTTCAGGCTGGCGGATTTTACGGAGCTGAAACAGGAGCAGCAGGATATGTATTAGGGAGAGTTGCGGGGAAAGACGTTGCAGAAAGTATCGGTAAAAAAGTTTTTGGTGAAACTGTTGAGAATGCGGGAAGATCTGCGGGTAGGATGACTGCAAAACAAGCATCTGAGGCTGCAAAAAAACTAGGATTTGAAAAAACAAAATATACTTCTCATGGGCAGCCGGTGTTCAAAAAAGGTAAGACTTATATTACCCCTGATGTAGATAGTCACATTGGTGGAGTATGGAAAGCCGCTGGCTCAGTAGAAGGCTTAAGTAAGAAATCAACCAGGTGGGGTAGCTATGATGCAGATTTGAAAAGGATAGGAGATTAAACCATGTTAAATTGGAGGATAACAAAATATAATCCCAGTTTCCGAGATTATAATGGTGTATACAACTTGAATGAGTGGACTTCTTTTGGAGATGTCGGGAAAAGCTTCGATGGTAAAATACTAACAATCGATGAATATTTGTCTATTGAAAATGCTTATATTAATGCAGTTTTGGCTTTTATGGAAGATCTGAAAATTACATCGCTAAAAGTTAGGGGAGTCGAGAAATATGATGAATACCTTAGATTAAATAAAACAAGCATAGAATATCCAAATGATATGGTTAATTTATTTTCTAAGGTATGCGATAATTGTACAATAGAAATGGATAAGGTTGAAAATTTGTGCAGGCTTGTACTACGGGAGCATATGTGGTGCAAGTTGGAAAATGGTTCTTTAATTTTTGTTCATTTTGGACATGATTACTACATGTACATTGGCAGTACTAGGAAATGTAACAATGCTATTGAAAAAATTAAAAAATCAGGATTGTTTGTGGAAGAATATAAATCACCATATAAAGAAAGTAGTTTGTAAAGTGCGAGAAGATTAGGTGTCGCTGCTCAAGGAGAGTGTAAAATAAATTGTGCTTTTATCCTTACCTAAGAATGAGACAGTGAGACCGAGTGAGACCGGGGACGGTTCTCTCTTGTCGCATTGGATAACGTTGGGCCGGTTCTGCTGTTATGTAGATAAAAATGTATGGATTGATTTAAGTAGGGTTTGCTGAACCAATCATCATCTCAGCTAAAGCATAATAATGATGGTCTGATATAAGCAAGATTAAGTGCATAACATGATAACATGGGGACGGTTCCCATGTTATGCGGCCCCCATATAAATTTTGAAACGTTATCACCTGATCCTGCAAAACCTGGAAAAAAGAAGATAGATACTAATATTCATATTTATTTGGAGGATTGAGATAATGAAAATCGAAATTAATGTGCCAGATTATTCATCAAAAGAAGGATTTTAGATGAGTTGGGAATATGGTTTTACAACTGATGTTCGTATTAACGAAAATGTAGTTATTATTAAAGCAGATAAGGCTGGTAAGTTTCAGCCATATGATAAAGCAATGGAAGGAAAATGGTTTGCAAATACTGCGGAGGATGCAGCGAGGTGGGGGAAAATCTTCTATCCAAATGGAGCCTACAAAATGGTTGGTTACAGTACCAAAAAGCTCACTAGAAGGAATGTATTACGGTGGCAGCAAATTGGATGGGATAGGTCCAGCTTATTATGCAGAAAGAGACTACATCAATCAGGTATTGATGTCTATCAGGGGGATCGGTCAATGACAAAGAAGAGCGTTAAGGCAAGAATATGTTGGGTTCCGCGCGAAGAAGGATGTAGATTGTCTCCTCCACCAACTGGTACACGTTATTGCCCGCTTGTCTTTTTCGAGAATGTCAAGGAGCAATCAGACAAATGGAGTGCAGATTTTGTATGCACAGACCTTGATGAAAACCATTGTAATATTGTTGATTTTTCCTATTTGGTTGAAGATGCACCAATTCAGAATTTACGTACCGGTAACAGATTTAAGCTCTACGAGGGGCCTAAGCTTGTCGCGAACGGCGAAATTATGTAGAAAATTCTTGCTGCAAAACTTCGAGCAAAAAACGTAATGGGGTCAGGCTCTTAATTATATATGCTTGATTCAGGAAAAGGTATTGACACCTCACAAATGACACTTGATGAGCTTGATTCTATGTACGGGTCTATGCATGGATTAAATGATTCTTTGAATCAACATACCACAATGTTCCTTGGAGTGGTAGGGGGAATGAGGGTTGGTGCTGGTGAGGGGGTGGGTAAAGCTGAAAAGCTCTACCACTATACTTCAGCAAGCCCTGAAAGCATATTGAAGAATGGGCTTCATCCGGGTGCTTCAGGGAAAGTCTTCACAACACCAGCTGGAAATCTAAGTCCGATGCAAGCACAAATTGATGAAGCATTGAATGTGCTGATGGAATGAGAGAAAAACACTCACTGCAAAACTCTGTCAAAACTGCTGGGGACGGTTCCCATATAACATGGGGACGGTTCCGATGTTAGGGAGAAAACCTGGACGTAACCACCTACACTTACGACAGCATGGGAAACCTGCTTACGACAACAGATCCC
>NZ_BFAV01000070.1 GCF_002933875.1 Desulfocucumis palustris
GACGGACATGGTATTTCACTTTTGGCAAGGCATACCCCTCCCTCCCTGGAAAGAGTATACTATAAAAATGAATTATAATATAGTCTTAGTATTGACGATATACTAGTATAGCGTTTCCGTAATAACATATCAATGGATTGATTGTCATAAACATTATACAATAGAAAAATCATCTATTTTGTATTTCCAGCGATAT
>NZ_BFAV01000071.1 GCF_002933875.1 Desulfocucumis palustris
GCCTTGCCGCGCCTTGCATCTGGAGCTTTTTGAACGGCCTCGGGCGGTAGTTTAGCAACATGTTTATTGTTTTTTCAATGTGTTTTTCAACACTCTTCTAGTGTTCACCTTTGCGACATGTTTGTTTTTGCTCGGCTCCAGGGATAACCTTGGAGCCGTTTAATAAATTAGACCCCAAAAATCTCCGGTCCGCGGAGATTTAAATTTGTATACCGTTGGGATTTTGTGGATTAATATAAAAACATTATGTTATAATGTTATTTGTTTCTATAATAATCATTATTTACAGGTGAAAGATATGCAAAAACCCGCCAGGGATTTCAGTGAAGTTAAACGGATTGTGGTGAAGGTCGGCTCCAGTTCGCTAATATACGACACCGGCAAACCCAACCTGGCCCGCATGGAGATGCTGGTACGCCAACTGGCGGATCTGCATAACCGGGGGCTGGATATTCTGCTGGTAACCTCCGGGGCCATAGGGGTGGGGTTTAACAGGCTGGGGTATAGCCAGAAGCCAAAAAGCATACCGGAAAAACAGGCCGCCGCCGCCGTGGGGCAGGGTATCCTGATGCACATGTATGAAAAATTTTTTGCCGAATATGGTGTAATGGTGGGCCAAATACTCCTGACCAGGGAGGATTTTTCGGACCGCCGGAGGTTTTTAAACGCCCGCAACACCATGTATGCGCTGCTGGGGTTAAGGGTGATTCCGGTAATTAATGAAAACGATACCGTGACAGTGGAAGAAATCAAGCTGGGCGACAACGACACCCTGGCCGCCCAGGTGGCCGGGCTGGTCGACGCGGACCTGTTGCTGCTTCTTTCAGATATAGACGGCCTGTATACCTCCAATCCCAAAACCGATCCCGGGGCAATCATAATTCCCATGGTTACGGAGATAAACAGGGAAATTGAAGCCATGGCCGGCGGGGCCGGCAGTTCCGTGGGCACCGGCGGCATGTCCACCAAGCTGCACGCCGCGCGCATGGCCATGCATTCCGGTTTGCCCACTGTGCTGGCCGGGGCGGGCTCGGAGGATATAATTCGCCGGGTGGTTGCCGGTGAGCAGGTGGGAACAGTATTTTGGCCCTCGGTCAGACTGGATAATAAAAAGCGTTGGATTGCTTACTGCGCCGCCGTTCAGGGTAAATTGCACGTTGACGAGGGGGCTGTCCAGGCCCTGCTCCACAGGGGCAAGAGCCTGCTGCCGTCGGGTATCACCAGGGTGGAGGGTGTTTTTGATATGGGCAACACGGTTAGTGTCATAGCCCCTGACGGAAGGGAAATTGCCCGGGGTATCGTCAATTATTCCGCTGGTGAGGTCAACCTTATAAAGGGGCTTAAAACCCGGGACATCCAGGGGGTGCTTGGGCACAAGGATTATGACGAGGTGGTGCACCGCAATAATCTGGTGCTTGATATATGATGGGGATTAACCGCTAAAAAATATATTGTTTTCGGTGACTGCCAGGTCGGATTTTAATTTATCCCAGGCCCCCCTGTGTTGGACGCAACCCTGTTTAATCAGGGCCGCCTGGCCGGTAAGGTAATCAACCTCGGAAAAGTCATGGGTGACAAAAACCGTGGTTATTCCCGAATCATTCAGCAGCTTGCCGATTCCGCGCAAAAGGGCCGTGCGGGTTGGAGAGTCCAGGGCGGAAAAGGGTTCATCCAGGAATAGAACTTCAGGTTCCAATACCAGCGCCCTGGCCAGGCTGACCCTCTGGGCCTCTCCCCCGGAAAGGAAACGGGGCATGCGCCGGGACAGGTGGGCTACTCCAAGCTTTTCCAGCCAGTGGTTGACCCTTTCCGGAATTTCACTCCGGGGAACATTTCTTAACTGCAGGCCCTGGGCAACATTGTTAAATACCGTGGTGTTCAGCAGCAGGGCCTCCTGGAACACCACCGCCATCCGCCTCCTGAAAGCCAGGGCGTTTCCGCGGTGCACAATTTCTCCCCGGAAGCGTACGTCGCCGGTGGTGGGCTCCTGTAGCAGCGACAGTATTTGTAAAAGGCTGCTTTTACCAGCCCCGTTGGGACCAATCAGGGCCAATATTTCACCTTCCCGGAGAATAAATGAAGGAATATCCAGTATTTTTCGCTTATTTTTAACCAGTGTCAGCTTCTCAGCACTCAAAACGTTTTCCGGCAATTTTCAACCTCCAGGTCAGCAACTCGGCACGTTAAAAATGTAAAGTTAATTCATTGCTCGAAAAGTAATTTAGCATTAAAAACCGGGCGACCAGCAAAAAGGTGCGCCCGGTTTTTTTCCGGTATGCCCTCCTTTTGGCATAGGGAGGCGTCCGGGTTTCTCGCCTTTGTACCCTGCGGGGCCGGTTGCCCCGCCTTAAAAGTTTTAAGGCAGTGGGGGCAGGAGGGTCGCACGATAAAGTATTATACCATAAAGCGGCTGCCGGCAAAACTTCGCCCGATTTCCAGGAGACTGGAAGTGAGGGTTTTGACCGGCCTCCGGGCAGTTATTCCAGAACGATCTTTTTAAACTCCTCAACTCCTATGCGGTCTATAAAGCGGGCTGTTCTTTCCTTGGTCTTGGCGTTGGCGCCGTAATAATCAAAACATTTTTTAGCCAGTTCAACCACCTGTTCGTCCGTTAACCCTTCGGCCAGCACGTTGCCTATTCTGGGGCGGCCCCCGGAATTGCCGCCGAACATCACGGTCCAGCCGCTTTTTTTGCCGTAAACTCCGAAGTCCCTTACGAAACCCTCGCCGCAATTGTTGGGACAGCCTGAAATGCCTATTTTGGCCTTGGCGGGCAAATCCAGTCCCACAAACATTTTTTCCAACTTAGCTGCCAGCCCCAGGGAGTCCTGCATACCGAACCTGCACACGGCGGTGCCGGGACAGGATTGCACATAATGAACACAAAGTTCCACCGCCGGGCCTATGTTCATTCCCAGATCATTCCATACCTCGTCCACTATTTCAGGCTTCATGCCCACCAGGGCGAAGCGCTGGCCGGAGGTTATTTTTATTATGGGGATTTCATGTTTTTTGGCAACCCGGGCGATGTTCTCCAGTATTTCCGGGGTTACCAGTCCCATGGGGGAGCGGGGCACTATGGCGTAGGTCACTTTATCCCGCTGGATAAAAGCTCCTTTCGGCGTGTCAGACATGATATAACCTCCTTTTAATGTCAGGGGACACACCTTCTCCGAAGGAATGTCCCCAATTTATACCCGATCCTTTCGCCGCTTTTATATAAAAATCCTTTAAAAAATCAAAGTGATGGGGCTTTTGCAAAAAGGTGAATGCGTTCCAGTAGGAAATTGAAGACCCCTTTACGGAATGATCCGGAAGGGGTTTTAATTTTAATAGTTAATCTTTATTTATTAATAAATCCCCGTACAGCTCCGGCCTGCGGCCTTCAAGATAGAAGCTGTGCCGCATGGAACCTGACTCCCGGCGCCTTATTTTGTTCAGCAGGGCGGAGTCCAGGTCGGCAATGAGCATGCTCTCCCCGCCGTTGAAATCCTCAGCCAGCACGTTCCCCTTGGGATCGATTACCATCGTCCCCCCGCAGAAAGACTGTCCGGTTCCATCCCCGCCCACCAGATTGCAGGCGGCCAGGAAAACCGTATTGTCATAGGCCCGGGCGGACAGGTATTTAAGCCAGATGTCCCTGCGGTCGCCCACGATGGTGGGAGAGGCGTGGGGAGCGAATATTATTTCCGCGCCTTTTAAGGACAATATGGCGGATACCTCCGGAAAGTGCAGATCCCAGCAAATCTGCACCCCAAGCCTTGCCTTTTCCCAGCTGAATACCGGCAGAACCTCTCCCCGGGAAAAATAGGGCATCTCGCTCCTTCCCAGGTGCGTTTTGCGGTAAATCTCCACCCGGCCGTCGGGAAAGGCCAGCAATTGCGTTATATATGGCTTGTTCAGAGGGGATTTTTCCGCAATTCCGGCCAGTATAATCACTCCCTCTTCCCGGGACAGGCGGCTGATGGCCAGGGAGCTTTTCCCGGGAACGGGTTCCGCCAGGGGAGGTGTCTGCTCACGGTGATACCCCTGCACGCAGAGTTCCGGAAAGCATATTATGTCCACTTTCTGCCTTGCGGCGCTGCTGGTGAAATTACGAATTTTATTAATGTTGCTTTCTATCTTTCCTGTTTCTGCTTGCATTTGCACCAGGGCGATGCGGGTAGTTTCCATATTATAAAACTCCTTGCAGGCATTAATGTGATTTTCCGGCTTTAATATTATAACCCGATAATGTTGCCCGGTATTGTTTCCACCCGGCCGCCGCAAAAGAAATGGCCCGGGGGGGAAGGTTATTTAACCTGTGATGACGAATTTTTTAAATATTAAGTGACCTTTTTAGAGAAAGGTTTATTATAAGGGGGCCCTGGCGTGGATAAAAATTTAGAAACATTTGATTCCAAACTGGGTGATATGTTTCCAGGGTGCAAGGATATTATAGCAGAGATAAAGGATTTTGAAGTAATAAAAAGCTTTCTTTATAAATTAATTGACGGGGACACCGGGCTGAACCTAACCTTTTCCACCGGTGAGATAAGCAGAAAGCCTCATCAGCTGTTGCAGGACAACGGCCACCTGATGGTTTTGGACAGGGAGGCGAAGGTTGTGCATCGTTTCAGGCCGCCTTTAAAAATGCTTGTAACCCGTTTTCCGGAACATCCCAGGCACTCCTTTGTCAGAATCGGCTATACCGGGGCGGAACCCTGCGACGCCAGGAAGGTTAAGCTCCCGGCAGGCGGCCAGGGCGGCGAATTAATCATCAGCGTTAAAAATAAGACAGCTGACGGCGGCTTCGTGCTGTATCCCCTGGGTTCTCTTTTATATGATCCAAGGATACAGAAACAGGTCTGGGACCTGGCCGGCAGCGGCCGGGAATCTCAGCTTTTTGCCGAGATCGTGGTGGTGGAGGATGAGGGCTCCGACAACTCCAAGAAAGGTGTCAAACTGGTTCCCTACACCTCGGAGGACGCCTCCCTGTGGGAAAAATGGCAGAAAAACATTGACACTTCCATATTTGAGACCACCATCGGGCCCAGAAATTTTACCGCGGGGAAAAGGCAGGGAGAGGAATATCACCTTTATATGATAGAATACGCCGGCAAAAAGGTGGGCGCGGCGTGGGTGGAGCAGATACTGCCCAGGATCAGCTCGGCGGAGCTTGGAATATTAATAGGGGAACCCCAGTTCTGGGGACTGGGAATAGGCACCCAGGCCATGCAGGCCATGATGGAAATAGCTAAAAGCAAACTGGGGTTGAAATTTTTGTGGATTTCGGTGCGCGAGGCCAACACCAGGGCCTTGACCTGCTATAAAAAATGCGGCTTTGTAATTAAGAAAAAAATGCCGGTAATAAATAAATCGGACGGCTCATACCAGATTTGGGTCACCATGGAAAGGATGCTATAAGCGGTTTTAGCCCTCGGTTTCGAATAGTTTTAGTTTTTCATTGCTGCCCAGGACAATAAGCACGTCACCCTCTTCAATTATTTGCCTGGCTTCGGGGGAAATTATAAATTCCTTGCCACGGCGGATGGCCAGCACAGTAATGCCGTATTTTTTTCTCAACCCTGAATCCTGAAGGCTCGTTCCGTGAAACTCGGCGGGAGCTGCCAGCTCCACCAGGCTGTAATCCGGTGAGAGGTTGATTACATCAATAATGTTTCTGGATACAAGCCAGCGGGCCACCCGTTCCCCCATATCCCTTTCCGGGAATACCACAATATCCGCTCCTATTTTTTGCAGCACTTTGCCCTGGAGTTCAGTGGAGGCCTTGGCCACCACTTTTTTTACGCCCATCTCCTTTAACATCAGGGTCACAAGAATGTTGGACTGGATATCCTGGCCTATGGCCACCACCACCACATCGAAATTTCTTACTCCCAGGGACTTAAGTACCGTTTCCTCCAGGGCGCTGGCGGTAACGGCATGGGTTACCACGTCCGCCAGTTCTTCCACTTTGTTTTCATCCGAGTCAATGGCCAGCACGTCGTAACCCATCTGGGTCAATGTTCTGGCAACGCTGGAGCCGAAACGCCCCAGGCCGATTACCGCAAACTGCTTCATAGTCCGATACCCCTTTTATTTAAGAAATAAGGTCGGGGGGCATACCTACCAGGCCGGCTGAATTCCCTGTTTAAACAGGCTTGGGAAGGTATGTCCCCAACTCGCGTCAATTTATCTTGAAAGGCAGCTTGGAAAAACAACTTTTGCAGAATTTGCCTGGCACCAGCACCGACCCACAGGCCTGGCAGTAGTTGAGTTTTTTCTCAGCGCACTCCCGGCAGTAGAATTTTCCCCTCATCTCAACCTTGGCCGCAAAGAAATCCGCATCGTTATAGTCTACCCATTTGCCGCACTCCGTACAGCAGGCCTCTTCCATGTCCGAAAGCAAATAATCCACCGCCACGTAGGGTTCATTGGAGGAAATGCCCATTTTTAAAATAATTTTATCGCTTAAGGTCATGTTTTTTTTCAGATAGTTGTATAACCTGTCATGCATTTCGTCAGGGGTGTAATTTTCCAGTATCAGGTCCACCTGCTCATCCTTGACCCTGAAGGCTCCGGCGAATAAATGCTCAAAATCCTCAACGGTCATTGTGTCGAAGGGTAAATCCCAGCATTCGTAAAGGTATCCCGATACGCTTTCGGCGTCGCGTATTTTTATGCCGTCAAAATAGCCTTCCAGGGCTTCATACATTTTTTCCTTCAAATCCAGCAGGTCGTTCTTCATTCTTTCTCTTCGCAGAATGCTGAGCACGTCGTCCGCCTGCAGAAGAAGGTTGAAGGAGTGTTCTTTAAGGCGTTTTAATATTCTGTCATTCCTGCTTTTTGCTTTGTTTTTGTAAAAGGACATGTGCTCTATGTTGGACCAGAGGTTTTCCACCTCGCTGCGCAGCTGAATTTCAAAATTATAGTTTGCCGTGGCAGCCCCGGCTTTAAGAGAATACACCCCATCGTAATGGTGGGAGAGATTCCCGTTTTCGTGTTTGGTGGGACTGTGCTCCAGGGAGGATATGTGGGAGGTTTGGAGCAATTTGTCGTGCTTTTTATCCAATAGTCTAACAATTTTTTCCAAATCCTCCGCCAGTTCCACAATGATAAATACTCCTATGGTGTCGGGCAGGTCGTTTAATGATTTGGCGTTCCTGTACTGTTCTTTTCTTTGTATTTTATCCGCAATGCTTTCCCAGCTTTTTACCCTGGCCTCAAAGCGGTAAAGGGGATATTGTTTAACCTGCAGTCTGTAGGCCCGCTGATATCTTTCGAGGAAAGCCTTTAAATCCTCCACAATAGAATCAGCGGCGGTGCCGTAATCTTCGTAATTATCATAGTATTCCTTTTTTAACTGCTCCAGGTTCGCGCTCAAAGTATGTGCCTCCCAGCTCTAAAAAGGGGTTATATAAAATTTTTCCCGGCTGGTGAAATATCCTTCTTTTTTTTGCGACATTGGTCCCTAAGATCATCAGACATTATTTTCATTAAGTTCCATCCACTCATTATAATATTTTTCCAGGGAGCTTTTAAGTTCCTCCAGCCGGCTGTTTTTGTTCATCAGAAGTTCAACATCCTGGTAAACCTCGGGTTGCTGCATTTCTTTTTCCAGTGTTTCCGCCTGTTTTTCCGCTTCTGCGATATCCGCCTCAATTTTTTCTATTCTGCGCTGTATTTTCTCCTGCCTTCTTTTTTCCTCTTTTTGTAATTCATAATTGTTCCTGTTTTCTCCGGCCTGTCTGCCTGGTTTATTGTCATTCCCGCTCCCGGCGTCCAATTCCTGTTCCATTTGCTGTTTCTTTTCCAGGTAATACTGGTAACTGCCGGGGAAATCCAGTAATCCGCCGGTATTTAACTCCAGTATTCTGCCGGCGGTTTTATTTAAAAAATAACGGTCATGGGATACCAGTAAAATTGTTCCCGGAAAATCCACCAGGGTTTCTTCCAGCACCTCTTTGCTGTATATATCAAGGTGGTTGGTGGGCTCATCCAGCAGCAACAAATTAGGCTTTTGCAACATCAGCCTGGCCAGGGATACCCTGGCCCTTTCCCCGCCGCTCAGTTCGTCCATGGTTTTATAAACCGCGTCACCGCGTATAAGGAAGCTCCCCAGAACCGAGCGCACATCCTTTTCGTCCATTTCCGGAAAACAATCCCATATTTCGTAAAGAGCCTGTTTGGTGCTCCATGCGGCTGCCTGCTCCTGTCGGTAATAGCCTATGCTGACATTGGTTCCCAGCAGAAAGTGCCCTGCCAGGGGGGCTATTATTCCTGCGATTGTTTTTAACAGGGTGGTTTTTCCAATGCCGTTGGGTCCCACCAGGGCGACTGTTTCTCCCCGGGATATGCTGAAAGTTAGTTTTTGGGCCAGGGCCGCTCCCGGGTAACCGATGCTCAGGTCTTTTGCCTTTAATACCTCCGTGCCGCTTTGCCGTTCGATGCCGAAGGAAAAGGACGCGGTCTTGCCAATGGCCGGTTTTTCCAGGGGAATTATCTTTTCCAGCGCCTTTAGCCTGCTTCTGGCCCGGGAAGCGGTGGTGGCCCTGGCTATATTTCTTCTTACAAATTCCTCCTGGCGGGCAATTTCCTCCCGCTGCCTTTTGTAAGCCCTTTCCATTTGGTGAATGTTTTCACTTTTCAAGTCCATGAACCTGGAATAATTTCCTGGATAGCGGGTTACCCGGCCATTCTCCAATTCGTAAATAATCCCCGCAACCTGGTCCAGGAAGTAACGGTCGTGGGATACCACCAGCACTGAGCCGGGGTAGGATTTGAGATATTGTTCCAGCCAGAAGAGAGTTTCCAGATCCAGGTAGTTGGTGGGCTCGTCCAATATTAGCAGGCCCGGTTTTAAAAGTAAAAGCCTGGCCAGGGCCAGCCTGGTTTTCTGTCCGCCGCTGAGCGTATTTATTGGAAGATCAAATTGACCATCCTGAAAATTTAAACCCTTGAGCACCCGGGCCGTATCGGCCCTGTAACTGTACCCGCCCTGCCGCCGGAATTCCTCGGACAGCAAATCATAGCGGGACATTGCCTCCGGTGTGCTCAGGTTATGTTCCAGCTGGCGGAGTTCTTTTGCCATGTCCAGTATGGGGCGGAACGCTTCAATCATTTCCTCCCATACGGTCCTGTCCGAATCCAGCCCGCTGTCCTGGGCCAGATAGCCAAGGGTAAAGCCGGAGGGCTTGATAATTTCACCGGCATCCGGGGAGGTCAGCCCGGCCAGTATCTTTAAAAGGGTCGATTTGCCGGCCCCGTTGGTTCCCACCAACCCTACCCGCTCTTTTTCACGGACGGCCATGGTTATGTCCGCCAGCACCACATTGTCTCCAAAGGACTTTTGCACATGGCTGGCCTGTAGAACAATCATGCTTTAAACCACCTCGCTACGGTAAAAGTTTAACTTATACCGGCGTATCGTACAAGTGGAAAAAGCTCTGGGCAGATACTTATCCGGGGCCGCTCAAAAACGGTATTGGCGCGGAGCGTGCTGGCGGCACTCCTTTAAGGGTCGAGGGAGCCTCTTTAACGGTCAGGGGACACACCTCTAGTGGTCAGGGGACACACCTCTTTCAGAGGAATGTCCCCAACGTATAATGTCCCCAACGCATAATGTCCACAACCAATACCGCGAAGCTGGCAAGACCGGGCGAAAGTTAGAGGAACGGCCTCCCGGTAAAGCGGGAAAAATATTAAGCACGGGTATAAGTCCCGTGCTTAAAGTATATTAAAATTTAATTTATATTATAAATTGCTATCAGGCGTACCTGTAAACAGGTGAGAAGTGCCATAGGTACATCGGTCCGGATAATTCCCAGCACCAGTCAGGCGGGGCGGTATCCGCCTGGACTGCTGATATTGACAGGGTTTTTGTGCTGACTATGATTGATCCGCAAAACTCCGGTCTGAAAACCTCGCCGGGCTTCACGATTCTGTACTGACCCTGGTAGCCTTGCTGCTCGAATACATATACGTAGCAGTCACCGGCCTTCAACATGGTCACATTCTTAATGTTCTGAAAACTTCTGATGGAAGTGTCCGGAACCAGATCATAGCAGAACTCACCGTGATAAATGCTGGTACTCCGGGTTATTTCCCTGGTTATAAAGAAACCACGCAGGTATTTTACCGCGGCTGAAAAAACATTGTTTAACGCAATACCCCCGCTGTCTGTTCCGGCATGTGAGATAGCCGACATTGTTATCCCTCCCAATCTCCTACAGTACCGTCATCGGCTGATTAAATTATAGAACCCCTTGTGGAACGAAACCATAGAACCGCTTGCAGTGGTATATTTTTTATCCCGAACCGGCATAGGAAAAAGTCTAAAGTTTCACTATGTGTACACTACATGATTGCCGTGGTCGCTTGAAGTTAAAGGGGTTTTGGCTTGTGCTTGTCAGAATTAGCACAAGCGTTATATTGAAGTGTGTAAAATTGTGAATTGATGGACTAATGAAAATTATTTACGTCTTTATGATACACGATAGGCGGATGATTGTCACTACACTTTGCAAAAAATTATAAAGTGAAATATGTAACATGTAGGCATTTGATTTTTGTTGCTTGTGATATTTTAATCAATCCATTTGTCACCATTAAAATAAAAATACCGCAAGTAGCCCCGGCGGTCATTTTTTTTCGTTAAATTGTTTCAATCTAAAGCCGGTGGCCTGTATTATATATAGTATCAATAATTGTAATTCTAATTTTTTTAATTATCCAACTCATAATAGTGGAGGAAATGGCATGTGGCCCGATGAAAATTGGCGGAACTGGCGGCTGGTGGCCAAACTGGACCCGGATAAACCGGTAACCGGGGAGATACTTACAGTAATAAAACATCCCGGTTTTAATGCGGTGGTTGTGGGAGGCACCCAGGGGATAACCTTTGACAACAGTTTCCGCCTGGTTGAAGCTATAAAGTCCTCGGGTTACACAGGCCCGCTGGTCCAGGAGATTTCAAGCGCCTCTGCCGTGGTTGCCGGAGTTGACGCTCATTTTATACCCTTTGTAATAAATGCCGGTGATAAGAAATGGTTTTCAGATTATTACCTGGAGGCAATTAAAGTATTCGGGAGGTTAATTGATTGGGGGAGGGTGCTTACCGAGGGCTATATAATTTGCAACCGCAATTCTGCCGCGGGCAGGCTGACGGGGGTGGGGGAGGTGGGATTGGATGACGCCCTGGCCTATGCGGCCATGGCGGAGGGGATTTACAATTTTCCGTTGTTGTATATAGAATATAGCGGCAGATTCGGCGATCCGGACCTGGTTAAAGCTGTTGCCGGCAGCCGCGACAAAATTCACCTGGTTTACGGCGGGGGAATATCGGACGTTGCAAAGGCCCAAGCCATGGCCGGTTTTGTAGATACACTGATAATAGGGAACGTGCTCTATGATGACTGGCGGAGCGCCCTGGAAATAGCCGGTTTTGTTCATGACAGAGGCCCGGGGAAAAAACAGGGCACAGGGTAAGTAAATTATTCTATATGGTGCCTGGGGTTTTCGTAGACAACTTTGATGGCCTGGCAAATACGGGCGAAAACTTCGGTTCTCCCACCCAGCCGCTGGTAATCAACACTTGTGATAATCGAACCCCTTTCAGAGCCCACGTAGTGGGGGGGCAGATAGTTAAGGGCCAGGGCCACTATGTCGTCCAGACAGCGCTGACAGGTGCAGATGTTATTTACTCTTTGCTGATAAGATTTCAGAGCTTCGGGGAAGAGTTCCCTAACGGCAATTTCCGTGCAGTTGACCACCATTGGATTCATTCCTCCCGGATTATTTTTATTATTTTACCATTTCGTAATTAATATAAAATATAATACTGTCTAAATGGTTAAAATCCTTCTTGACAACCGGATGGGGCGGTCTGAATCAATCAATCGACTCCGACAATTTGTTAAGCAGTTTTTTCAGGGTGTTTATTTCCTCCGGGGTTAATTTTTTTCCCGCGATACCGGTAAAATACTTTTCAAAGTCCGGCAGGCTCTTGTTTGTGGCTATTCCTTTATCAGTTAAAAAAATTCTGATCACCCTCCGGTCCGAAGCCTTTCTCTCCCGCTTGACGTAACCGTCCCTTTCCAAACGGTCCACCAGTGTGGTCATGGAACTGTTCTTGGTAAACAGCTTCTCACTCAGCTGGGAGATGGTAAGCCCGTCATGGTTGTACAGTGTTTTTAGCGCCGACCACTGACAAGTGGCTATTTTATGCTCCTGGGCCAGGATATAAAAGGATTTTTGCATTTTTTTAAATGCTATGTTGAGAGCGGACGAAAGCTTGTCCTGTGTCAGGCACATAAGGATACCCCCATTAACATTAATACTACTTATGCAAGGATATCAGGGCCATTGGCTGAATCCGCCCGGCACTATATAGGCCTGCCGGGGTTATTTAGCTTTATTAACGGCGTCTGCCGGGACATAGGGCTTTTTTCTGACTCTTCCCAGGAAGAGCGCAGTGGGTATGGCAATGGCACAAATGGCGGCGGCAACAATAAAAGTATCGTCGATAGCCAGGATTGCCGCTTCCTTGGCGGCAAGGGAAGAGGCCAGGGCGAGACCGGTTCCCTGTCCGGTGTATGCCGGTCCCGGCAAAGCATCCAGCTGTTTGATAATATTAGGCGCCACCGGCGAGGTGATGGAAATGGATTCGGCCAGGTGGGCGTAATGAAAAGCCTGCCTGTCCTGCATAATCGTGGTCAGTCCGGCCACTCCGAAAGACGCGGCCACCTGCCGGCAAACATTGTTCAGGGCCGATGCCCTTCCCACCTCCTGCACGGGTACGGTGTTCATTCCCGCGGTGGTCATGGGCATCATGGACAAACCCATTCCCAGGGAGCGAAGGGAGGCGATGAGCATAACATACGTGGTGGTGGAATTAATACTTAAATTTTTAAATTCAAAGGTTCCCAGCGCCAGTATCGTCAATCCCACAAGTGTAACCGTCCTGGCGCCCATACGATCAAACAGCGCGCCGCTTACGGGCATCATAACAGCAGTCACCAGGGCGGCCGGCATAAGCATAATACCCGTATCCATGGCTGATTTGCCCATTAAATTTTGAGTAAAAAGCGGAATTAGCAATACTCCTCCGAAAAGACCTATGTATACCACGCAGCCCCCAATTACACTAATGGAGAAAATTTTATTCTTAAATAATCTGAGGTCAAGCATGGGCTGGGGGGTGGTTAGTTCAATAATAACAAACATAAGCAGTAAATAAAATGCCAGTATGAAAAGGGAAACAATATAATATGAGTGCCAGCCTTCCTTCTGGCCCTGGCTTAAGGCCAGCAAAAGGGCGAAACAGCCGGTGGATGAAGTTAGAAATCCCCAGAAATCCAGCTTTAATCCTTTTTTTATGGGGCTTTCCGGAAGAAGCATGCCGCCCAGGGCAATGCCCAGAAGTCCCACGGGAACATTCATCAGGAACAGGAATCGCCAGTTGAGGTGTTCCACTATATATCCTCCCAGGGTGGGGCCGATGGCGGGTCCGGTTACCGCCGCCATGCCCCATACTCCCAGCGCCATGCCTATTTTTTCTCTGGGCACAATTCTGTATATTATTGCCATACTGATGGGCATTATTGCTCCTCCACCTATGCCCTGGATCACCCTGGCGGCTATCATGGAATTATTGTTCCAGGAAAGACCGCATAAAACCGAGCCGGCGGTAAACACCATTAAACAGTACAGGTAAATCCTTTTGGCGCCGTAAGCGTCCCCAAGATAGCCCATGATGGGGATTACCACACCGGATGTAAGCATATAGGCTGTAAGCACCCACTGTATATCCCCTGCGGATACGCCGAAAATGGCCATCATTTTGGGTATGGCCACGTTTACCGAGCTGTTGTTCAAAATTGCGGCAAAGGCGCCCAGCACTACCACAAACAGGGGTAACCAATAGCCGGCTCGCTGTTTTTGATTATCCTCCATATGATCATCCCAGTCTTTTTTAGTATACCAATATTACACATACTAAATAATAACTGATTATTAAGTTCGTGTCCAAGGTTATCGCAAATAAAAGAGCCGGGGGAGTTTTCCCCCGGCCGGGTTTTTGAAAGCAAGCTCTATTGGTTGATTCCCGTAGGCGATATTGCCACACCGGGCTTGGCGATGGGCGGTTTGGTCACGAAGGTCAGCGCGGCCGCAACCAGGAGCAGAACTCCTGAAATCATGTAACCGGCGCCGTAGCCCCCGGTGAGGTCCATGGCGCGGCCGGCGATAATGGGACCTATTGTCGCCGCGATGCCCCAGGCGGAGAATACCATGCTGTAGTTGAATCCGCCGTTTTTAATCCCGTAATAGTCGAAAATGGCCGACGGGAATAGTGACAGCAGCGAACCGTAGGCTGCCCCGGTAAGGATCGATCCGATAAGCAGGGTAACGGTACTGGTGTAGTTGACGAACAGGAACATATTAGCCGCCTGAATGATGAAGACCAGTAGCATGGTGTTGGTTCGCCCGATTTTGTCGGACAGCCACCCGAAGAAAATCCGCCCGCCGGCGTTGGCCACTGCCAGCACCGCCACCAGGATATAACCCCAGGCGATACCGCCCTGTACCTTGGAAATGGTGGCCAGGTGGCCTATAATCATCAGGCCGGCCGAGGCGCCAAACAGGAACATCAGCCACAGCAGGTAGAACTGGGGGGTTCTAAGCATTTCACCAGGGGTGAAATCCAGCTTCGAAGAGGAGGCCGTGGCCGCTTTGGTTTGCGGCGCCGGTCCGCCGTAAGGGACATAGCCTGCGGGAGGTAATGAAAGGTACTGGGCCAGAATAATCATAACTCCAAAAAAGATGGCTCCCAGAATGTAGAAGGTGCCTTGCACACCGTAGGTGCTCATCAGGTAGTTGGTCAGAGGCGCGGTGTAGATGGAGGCGCCGCCGAAACCGCCGACCACCAGACCGACTATTAAGCCTTTTTTGTGGGGCTGGAACCATTTGACCGAAGCCGGGGTGGGGGCGGCATAACCAAAGCCCAGGGCCACACCGACCAGGAGGCCGAAACCAATGATAATGCCCGTTAAAGTCGTTGTCGCGCCGCTGAGGAGCATGCCGGCGCCTACAAAAACAGCCGCTGCGGTGACCACCCAGCGAGGGCCGATCCTGTCGACCATACGGCCGCCGGGTATCATGCAGGCCGCGAATATCAAGCATGCCACCGTGTAGGGGTACTGGCTCTGGGTAGCGGACCAGCCTAGCTGAGCTTTCAAGGCAGCCGCAAAAACACTCCAGGTATATAGAACCCCCAGGCACAGGTTGACGCCGGTGCCGGCGAAAACCTTCAACCAGGCAGTGGTTATACTGGGTTGATTGGTGGACAAATTAATGCACCTCCATTTTTTATGGATAACCCATTAAGAGAAAAATAATGGCAAGATTTGATTTTTTCTTCTTTATACCTGACTGCCGCACGGAATTGGTTATGTCATCCGTGCAGGCTTGGGGAATCAAGCCTGCACTATGGCATACAGTTGTTAATCCACTTGTTTTTGCCGGCTTTATAAAGCCGCTTACTGTCTTCCGGAAACCAGTGAGTCTACCACCGAGGGATCCGCCAGGGTGGTGGTGTCTCCCAGTTGATCCACATCGCCGGCGGCGATTTTTCTCAGAATCCTTCTCATTATCTTACCGCTTCTGGTCTTGGGCAGGGCGTTGGAGAAGTGGATTTTATCCGGCGAGGCGATGGGGCCTATCTCCTTGCGCACGTGGGCCACCAGCTCTTTCTTCAATTCATCCGAGAAATCGATGCCCTCTTTCAGGGTTACATAGGCATATATGCCTTCTCCCTTGATATCGTGCGGGAAGCCCACAACCGCCGCCTCGGCCACCTTGGCGTGAGCCACCAGGGCGCTTTCCACCTCGGCGGTTCCCAGCCTGTGACCGGAAACGTTAAGCACGTCATCCACCCGGCCCATCAGCCAGAAATAGCCGTCCTCGTCCTTGCGGGCGCCGTCCCCGGTGAAGTAATATCCCGGGTATTGCACAAAATAGGTGGTTTTGAACCTTTCCGGGTCGCCGTAAACGCCCCGCATTAGTCCGGGCCAGGGCTTTTCGATTACCAGGTAGCCGCCCTCGTTTACCCCGGCCTCACTTCCGTCCTGGCGGATTACCTTCGGTTTCAGGCCGAAGAAGGGAACCGTTGCGGAACCGGGTTTGGTGGGGATGCATCCGGGCAGCGGGGTAATCAGTATTCCACCGGTTTCGGTTTGCCACCAGGTGTCCACGATGGGGCACTTTTCCTTGCCTATGTTTATGTGGTACCACATCCACGCCTCGGGGTTTATGGGCTCACCCACCGTTCCCAGGAGTCTCAGGCTGCTTAGATCCCTGCCCAGAGGCCATTTTTCGCCGTCCCTCATCATGGCCCTAATGCCGGTGGGGGCTGTATATAAAATATTTACCCGGTATTTTTCTACAATTTCCCAGAACCTGTCCGGTTGAGGGTAGTTCGGCACCCCTTCAAACATCAGGGAGGTAGCCCCTGCGGAGAGAGGGCCGTAAACAACGTAACTATGCCCCGTTACCCAGCCGATGTCCGCAGTGCACCAGAATATATCCTCGTCACGGTAATCGAAAATGTATTTAAAAGAACTGGTGGTGTATACCATGTAGCCGCCGGTGGTGTGCATGACCCCTTTGGGTTTCCCTGTGCTGCCGCTGGTGTAAAGGATGAACAGCGGATCTTCGGCATCCATTTGCTCCGGTTCGCAGTCAAGGGGGGCTTTTGCCATGGCCTCGTGCCACCAGTGGTCCCGGCCTTCCACCATGTTGCAGTCCTTATCCAACCTTTTCACCACTACGCAATTTTTGACGGCGGGGCACTCAGCCAGCGCGTTGTCTGCAATTTCCTTGCTGTTGAGAATTTTGCCCGCCCGCAGGCCATAGTTGGTGGTGATCAGAGTTTCAGCATTGGAGTCCAGTATCCTATCCCGCAGGGATTCGGCGCTGAAGCCCCCGAATACCACGCTGTGAATGGCGCCTATCCTGGCGCAGGCCAGTATTGTGATAGCCAGCTCAGGAATCATGGGCAGATAGACCGTTACCCGGTCGCCTTTCTTAACGCCTATGTTTTTCAGAACGTTGGCGAATTTACTGACTTCCCTGTGCAACTGGAGATAGGTATAAGTCCTGCTGTCTTCGTATGGCTCTCCCTGCCAGATTAGTGCGGCCTTGTTTCTGCGCCAGGTTTTCAAATGGCGGTCAAGGCAGTTGTAGGAGGCGTTGAGTTTGGCTCCCCGGTAGTAATTTATGAAAATATTGTCTGTAAAGTCGTATTCCTCAACGGCTTCCCACTTTTTAAACCAGTCGATGTTCTGCTCGGCCATATCCGCCCAGAACTCCTCGGGCTGTTCCACAGATTTGCGGTACAATTCATCCCTCTGCTGGCGGGAACTGACCTTGGCCTTATCCGTAAACTCCTGGGAGGGGTAAAAGACCCTGTTTTCAGTCATTAGATTCTGTACGCTGCCGCTTTTTTCTTCTGCCATTTGTTAACCTCCTCTTTAATAGTCAATTAAAAATAATAATATTAGACCGTAATGCCAGTGGTATTGGGTCATAGTAAAAGCAACCATCAGCACGTTTTAGACATTTTTTATCATTTGCCGGTTCTTTTTCCTGTTACCACCCCCAGATGCAGGCTTGCCCCGAATCAGCTGTTTATGTTAATCGGATTGTGTTGACTGTAAATTTTAAATATTTAGAAAATTTAGTTTGTTTCACCTGCATAAACGCTGTTTCATTTATTTATTTATAACCCAATACAGTCAGAAAGTTAAGAAAATTCAGACCAAAGGTTGTATTTGGTGGCTATCTGATTCTATGGGGGGGTGATTGGTTAGTTTGTAAAATGACAATTCCTGCCTTTCCGTTAGGGTCTGTATAACGGCATTTGGACTCTTGAAGGATTATTCAGTGGTGACAAAATCATGCGGCGGCAGGCCAACTTCCCATGATTTAAGCACCCTTCTCATCAGTTTGCCGCTTCTGGTCCTGGGCAGGCCGGGGCAAACCTCTATTTCGCAGGGCACCAGCCGGTCGGCCAGCTTTGTTCTGACGGAGTCGCATATTTCCCTGCACAATCTGTCAGACCAGGTGTAATTAGAATTCAGCACTATAAAAGCCTTTATTATTTCACCGTGCATGGGGTGGGGCTTGCCGATGACGCCGGCTTCGTCCACCGCCGGGTGTTCCACCAGTTTGCTTTCTATTTCGAAAGGTCCGACTCTTTCGCTGTTTATTTTAATTACATCATCAATTCTTCCCTGGAACCAGAAATAGCCCTGCCGGTCCCTGTAGGCCAGGTCGCCGGTAAGGTACCAGGGAGTGATCCTGAAGTATTCCCGGTATTTTGACTCCACTTTCCAGATGCCGCTCATCATGGCGGGCCAGCCGGACCTTATGGCCAGTTGCCCCATTTCGTAAGGAGGCAATTCCGCTCCATCCTCATTGATTATCGCCGCGTATACTCCCGGCACAGGCTTGCCCATGGAACCGGGCTTTACCGGAAAACAGGAGCAATTGGCGATGATCATGGCCCCGGTTTCAGTCATCCACCAGCTGTCGTGGACCACCAGGTTAAAGGTTTTCAGGCTCCAGCGGTTTACTATGGGGTTAAGGGGCTCTCCCACGCTCAATATTTTTCTTAAGGACTTCAGCCTGTATTTCTTCAGGATGTTGCAGTCATTGTTCATCAGGAATCTTAAAAGGCTGGGGGTGGTATACCATACCGTTACAGCGTTCTTGGCCAAAACCTTATAGCAGTCCTGGGGGCCGGATATTTCCTTGCAGACCACGTTGGTGGCCCCGTTTAAAAAGGGCGCCCAGACACCGTAGGATATTCCCGTGATCCATCCCGGGTCGGCGGTGCACCAGTACACGTCCCCTTCTTTAATGTCCAATACCCAGCGGCCGGTCTGGTAGTACTGGGGAGTTCCGGCGTGGGTATGAACCACACCCTTGGGGCTGCCCGTGGAGCCGGAGGTGTAAAGCAGCAGCATCGGCTCCCGCCGGTCCATCCATTCCGTGACCGGCTTCTCCTCTGCGGAACTTACCAGATGACGCCAGTCGGAATCAGCATCCCGGGATTCAGTGGTGATAACTTTCCTTAGGGAAGGTATTTTCCCGGTTTCGATGCGGGCACGCAGAGCGCCGGTGGTAACCGCCAGGGAGGGTTCGCTGTCGGTGAGGAAGCCTGTGACGGCGTCTTTCATGTATTTGCTGTGCACAGGGACGGCAATTGCCCCTGCTTTTACAGTTCCCAGCAGGCTTATATAAAACTCCGGGCAGGGAGGCATGAAGAGCGCGATTCTTTCTCCCTTTTGTATGCCGCAGTCTTTAAGCACATTGGCAAACCTGTTGGTGGCGTTTTCCATATCCCTGTAGGTATAAAATTCCCTTCTGTCTCCGCTGTCATATATCAGGGCTATTTTATTGCCCCGGCCGTTTTTTACGTGACGATCAATGCAGGAGTAGGCGATATTAACCCTCTCCCCGGGCTTCCAGCCTATTTCCTCTTCCGCGTCTTCCCACCTGAAAGTGGTGTAGGCATGATCGTAATCATCCAGATTAAATTTGTCCATAAGCCGCAAACCCTGCGGGAAATCCATTTTCACCGCTTTTCCTCCTTCATGGATTGAAACTTGAAAGAAAGGGCCTATTTATTCAGTATTTTGCCTGATATATCGCCGGGATACCCCAATTGCGCGGATATGGATGCGCAAGCTTCTTTAAGAACATTTACCATTCTGTAAATCCTTTCCAGGGTAAGCCTGGTGCTGGGACCGGTAATGCTTAAGGAGGCAATGATGTTTCCACTGTGGTTGTATACCGGTGAGGCAATGGACAGCACACCCTCCACCATTTCTTCCGCGCTGACGGCAAAACCCTGGGAGCGAACCTTTTCCAATTGGGTAAGCATCTGGTCCGGGTCGGTTATGGTCTTTGCCGTATACCGTTGCATTCCCTGGCTTTTGAGCAGGGTCATGACCTCATCCTGGGGCAGGCTGGACAGCAGTACCTTTCCTTCGGCGGTGCAGTGAATTCCTCCCCGGAGGCCTAGGTTAACCGTGACGGCTTCCGGGGAGTGGTCCCTTTCCACGAAAAGAACCTCCCCCCGGTCAAGAACCGCCAATTGTACGGTTTCCCTGGATATTTCCACCAACTCCTGCATGTAGGGTATGGCTACCTTGCGGAAATCCAGGTTTTTCAAGGTTTTTAGCCCCAGATATATCAATTGGGCGCCGGGCTTGTAGCGTTCGGTTTGCGGGTCCTTTTCAGCGAAACCATATGCCTGCAAGGTTGACACAATTCTGTACACGGTGCTTTTGTGCAGCCGCAGCATCTGTCCCAGTTCGGTGCAACCGTAGCCCTGGGGATGGCCTGCCAGGGCTTCTAATATTATTAATGCCCGCTCCACCGAATGAACCGGATTTTCTGAAATATTATCAGCCATCTGCGAGCCCCCTTTACGGACGGTTGAAAAGTGGGAATATTAAAAAAATTTTACCTTAACTATACCCAAAACCTTCAGGCAATGGCAAAGAATACACCCTGAACAGCAACTTTTGCAGTGTGAGTTGCAGCTTTCCGGTAAGAGGACTGTTTTATGGAGCCGAACCGGCCGGTTTGCTGCCGGTGCCCCGGGTGATTTCCGTTAAGGCCGTTTTTTTGTTTGCTAGGCCGGATATTGTGTTCCGTGGTGTCCGGGGTGAGTAATATTGAATAAAAAAGGGGTGTCACTGGTGTTTCATGATTATATAACCCTTACCGGCCCCGATGAATTTCTGGGCCTGGTGGAGCGGGAAGTCATGGGGCGGGACGGCAGGGTGGCGGGTATAAAATGTGATTATACCGGCCGGGGACCAGTTTTTCGCCTGGAGATAATACTAAAGCCCCAGGGCGAAAAAGAAGCCCGCCTCCCGGTAACTCTTTCCTTCAAACAGTTTGCGGAAGGGGATATAAAATCAGCGGCTTCCAGAATATTATGGGCGGTGGAACACGGCGCCAGGGTGGAGTATCCCGGGGAAAAGACCTTTAAAATAACCTCTTAGTAATCCAGGTAAGCCACGGGGGTAAGCCATGGGGACGTTTCCCCTGCCATGGCAGGGGAAAACATGAGCCATGGGGACATTTCCCGTGGCTCATCGGAGAAATAAACAATTTTACGCTGTGATAGTGTTGGGAGGCTGGCAGGCGGCTGTTTTATAGCGGCCTTCTATATAGTATGTGCCGGGGAAAAGTTTCCCGGCCATTTTTATGTTCCACCGGCAGGATGTCCAAGTATAATAGTTTTATGCCGCCGGTGGAAAAAACAGCGGGAGGTTGAAAATGATCCCTTTTGCTGGCTAAACACGGTTTACTTATATATAATTATATAACAATCAAAGAAACGGGGAAAGAGAGTATAAAATGCACTTGTTTGACCTGGTGCCGGAAAGATTTTTTTCTGTGCTGACTTCAAAAAACAAATATATTTACCTGGAAGCCCTAATGGTAATCCATAAATATTACCGCCAGGAACTGCTGATGCGCAAGGCCGACCTGATATCCATGTTTGTTCATCACCTGGAGGACCGGATGATGAATCTCACCGAGGATGAGGGGGACGAGCCCATAGGGGATAAAAACCTCTCCGGCCGGGCGCATTTTTTATTGCGCAAATTTATTGCCACGGGCTGGCTGGAGAAGGAATATTACATAAATTCCTTTGAGGAGTATCTGGTGGTGCCGGATTATGCCGCTGATTTATTGGGCCTTCTGGATAGCGCCACCGACGAAAGCCCCTGTGAATACAACTCCCTGGTATATTCCACCTATTCGTGTCTGAATACCGCCGACGCCGAGCGGGATGATTTCATGCTGGAGGCGCTGCTGCAGTCCCATGGGGCTACTGAAAAGCTCAAGGAGAGCCTTAAACGGCTGTACAACAACATGCGCCGTTACTACCAGAGGCTGCAGGATAAAGAGGAAATAAGAGAAATTATGAAGGAGCATTTTGATAATTACCAGGTGCTCATTCTGGACAGGGTTTATCATCCTTTAAAAACCTTTGACAGCATCCCCCGCTATAAAACCAGGATATTACGCATTTTGCGCAGCTGGCTGACTGATTTGCGGGTTATTGAGCAACTGGCCGGACTCATGTTCAGGAAGGGCTACCGTGTAAGGCTGGATGACGCCAGGACCGATGTGATCAGGATGCTGGGAGAGATTATTGATACCTACGAAAACATGGAAACACTGCTCAGGGAGATTGACAAGAAAAATGCCAGCTACACCAGGGCTTCGGTGGAAAGGACACGCTATTTGCTGAACGCGGACCGGGGTGCCCGGGGAAAACTGGTGGAGGTGCTGAAAAGGCTTCCCGGTCTGTCCGGGAGGCTGCCCGGGGAGACCATGGAATTTTTGCAAAATGGTATTAACCTGTACAGGCAAAGCTTTCTGGACGGCTATTCTCTTTTCCGGGAGAGGCAGAAAAAAAGCGCCGGGGAGGGCCAGCCGCTGTCCGCTACCCCTTCTGCCCAGAGGCAGCAGATGGAAAGAGAATTTTTTAGTTTTGAACAGCGGCTGCGGGGCAGCCTGACCCACCAGAGGATCATTGATTTTATCGGTGACTATCTGCGGGAGCGGCAGACTGTGGGCAGCCGGGAGTTTAAACTGGAGGAAACCGGTGATTTCGTCAAGCTGATCCTGGCGGTATTGAAGAACAGCGAGGAGGACGTGCCGTACAGGGTGGAGTTCCTGGATGGTTACGTTTATGTCAACGGGTACCGCATCCCGGACATGATTTTCACAACGGTCAAAGGGGAGGTTTCCTGATGTGGCATAAGGAATGGGCTCTGTTGTCCTCCGATGACAGGGAGCAGTTTTCCAGGCTGGTAAATTTGATGCTGGCCAAAACCTTCATTCTCAGGGACCGGATTGATCCAAAGGATAAGTCCCTGGCCACGGACAGGGATTTCCGCTTTATTGAAAGGCACTACCCCCTGTTTACGGATTATCTGTCCGTGGCGGGCTGGGAACTGGTGCTGGAGCCGGACTACGGGGTTGCCTTTGTAACCAACCGCTACGGTTATAACCGCCGTCATCTGGATAAGGCAACCACTTATTTTCTGTACGCCCTGCGCCTGATTTACGAAGAGGAAAGGGAAAAGCTGGCCATCCGGCGGGAAGTAATCACCACGGTGCTGGATGTGGTGCAGAAGCTCGGCTACTTTGGGCTGGTGGACCGGAGGATCACGGACGCCCTGTTGCTGGAAAGCCTGGGCATATTAAAGGATTTCAATATAATTGACAAACTGGACGGCAGCTGGACCGACCCGGAGGCCAGGATATTGATTTATCCGGCGATTATTTTCGTTATCAGCAATGAGAAAATTAATTTCCTGTATCAAAACATTTGCGGGGACGGCTGCCCGGGCAAACTTTTAGACTCCGCCCGGCAACCGGAGGAGGGTGAGGAGTTTGAAGCTTCTAAAAAAATTATTATTGATTAACTGGCATTATTTCAGGTACCAGTTGGTGGAACTGGATAAAATAAATTTTCTTACCGGGGTAAACGCCTCGGGAAAATCAACCCTTATCGACGCCCTGCAACTGCTTTTGCTGGGAGACACCGCCGGCAGTTTTTTTAACAAGGCGGCCAATGAGAAGTCCCGGCGCAGTCTGAGAGGCTATTTGCGCGGAGAAGTGGCGGAAAACGACGAAGAAGGGCCGGTATACCTCCGTACCGGTAATTTTACCAGCTATATAGCGGCAGAATTCGAGGATACCTCAAAGTCCAGACTGTTTTGCCTGGGGGTGGTTTTTGACTGTCACGCCTCCGGAGATTATAATCACCGTTTTTTCGCCCTGGACCACGGCCTTCCTGAAAACCACTTTATTCAGCGCAGGATTCCCCTGTCCTTCGATAAGCTGAAAGATTTGCTGTATGAGAAATACGGCAGGCAGAATGTGGAGTTTTTTGATTCCAATCTGAGGTACCGGGAAGTGCTGCGGGGACGCATGGGAAATATCAGCGAGAAATTTTTTCGGCTGTTCCGCAAGGCTGTTCCCTTTTCCCCGATAATGGATATCAAGGGCTTTATCAGCGAGTTTGTGTGCGATATCGGCGGCAGGCTGGATGTAGAGGATATGATGGAAAATATTCGCTACTACAAGCAGCTGGAGAGTGAAATGGAGACGGTCAAAAAAAGAATAAACGCCTTGGGTGCTGTCTCCGGGTGCTACCGGGTTTACCAGGAGGAAAGGCAAAAACTGGAGACCCAGAGGTATATTATTCACAGGGGCCAAATGGAGCAGGATTTGGCCGAGATAAGAGCCTGCAGGAAAGAATCAGCCAGGTTGGAAGCTAAAATATGTAAATTCAATGATGAGCAATTGAAAGCGGAACAGTCCATTAAAGAACTGGAAGAAATAAAGGAAGCTTTGCTGGGGGAGAAGAACTCCTCGGACGCAGCCGGCCTGGAGCGTCAGCTAAAGGGTGAAAAGGACAGGCTGCAAGTGCAGGTGGAAATTCGCAAAAAAAACCGGGACCGGATTAAAAAAACACTTTTCAATACCTGGGCCGTATGGGACAGCCTGGTCAGGGAACTGGGAGAGGCGGGGGTTGACCGCCCCGATGTTTCACCCCTTTTGCCGGGCCTAAAGCTTGTGAAGGAAGTGGCCGGCGGAACCGCCGGGCTGCCGGGCAGGGAAGACCTTGAAGCAATATGCAAAAGCATGGATTTTTTTCGGGGCGAGCTGTCCGATGCCTATTCAGCCCTTAAAGAAGAGGTTGCCAGGATATCCCACAGGGCGGCACAGCTGGAGGCGGAGATAAATGAACTGGAAAAAGGCGCGAAGCCTTATTCCAGGCAACTGGGCGGCCTTATTGAAGCCATTGCCGGTGAAATAAAAAAAAGCGCCGGATTGAATGCTCCTCCCCGGGTGTTTGCGGATCTTATGGAAATAAAAGATGAAAAATGGCGCAACGCCATTGAGGGATACCTGCACACACAGAAATTCCATCTCCTGGTAGACCCTGAATTTTTTGATTGTGCCCTGGGGGTTTACGACCGCCTTAAATTCCAGCGGGAATTCTATGATCTGGGTATAGTGGACGTGGCCAGGATTATGTCCAGAAAACCGGCGGTCCTCCCGGGAAGCCTGGCGGAAGAAATTGCCGCCACGGACAGCTTTGCCAGGGCATATGCGGATTTGCTTTTGGGCCGGGTGATAAAATGTGAAAACGCCGGTGAACTGCGCCGTTTTGAAACCGCCGTCACCCCTTCCGGGATGCTTTACCAAAGGTTTGTGGCCCGTCAGATCAATCCCGCCCGCTATCGCCAGCCGTATATTGGAAGGGAGGCGCTGGCGGAGCAGGCGAGATTGAAAAGGGAGGAATGGACCGCCCTTAAAAAAAGGCTCTCCCAGCTTCAACCCCGCCTCCATCTGTTCGGGCGGCTGAGGGAATTGCAGGGTTTGAGCGCCAACGACATCAACAACCTGCTGGAGTGGTGGGGAACCCTGGCGGATCTTCCGCAACTGGAGAGAAAGCTTCAACAGTGCATTGACAGATACGGCAGCCTGGATTTGGAAGACCCTGGCAGGGTAGACGGAAAGATTGAGGAAACGGCAGCCCGGATAAGGGAAACCAACAAGTTGAGGGATGGCTTGATAAGAGAAAGGGGCAGGGCTGAAAGCAGGCTGGAGAATATCAACGGTGAGGCAATTCCCCGCCTGGAAGAGCTGTGCCGCCAAAAGCAAATGGAGATTGACAGGTTTTACTCCAGGCAGTGGCAGGAGGAAGAAGGAGAAGGCCTGTTCCTACGGGAAACAGGCGGCAAACCCAAGTTAAATGAAATAATTGAGCGTTATTCAGCCCTGGCGGAGGAAACGGCCGGGCTGGAGGGGCTGCGCAGGGACGAACTTTTGCGCCTGAGGGGGGATTACAACCGGGATTATAAATCTTCCCTGGACATTAGCCAGGAGCATAACAGGGACTGGGAAAACGAGGCGGTGCGGCTGGAGGAGACCAGGCTTACCGCCTATGAAGCCAAAATAAAGAAAGCCAGGGAAAAGGCCCAGTTACAGTTCCAGGAGGACTTTGTCAGCAAGCTCAGGGAGAATATTGAAACCGTGGAAAGACAGCTTTTCGAACTGAACCTGGCCTTGAAGGGCGTTCCCTTCGGCCGTGACCGGTACCGGTTTAGCGTGACTCCCAACAGGCATTACCGGCGGTATTACGATATGATCATGAGCGACCTCCTGATCCAGGGCCATAATGTTTTTTCAGAGGAATTCCAGTCCCTGTACAGGGATGTGGTGGAAGAACTTTTCAGCCAGATTGTAGATACCGGAAAAGGTGAGCTGACTCCGGAAAAGCGTGTGGAAATGGAGCGGAACCTGGAGCACTTTACGGATTTTCGCGCCTATCTGGACTTCGATCTGATCGTCAGCGACGATCAGGGCAACGAGTCCCGGCTTTCCAGGATAATCAGCAAGAAGTCCGGGGGCGAAACCCAGACGCCGTTTTATATATCCGTACTGGCTTCATTTATTCAGATATACAGGATAAAGCAGCAGGGCTTCAACAACACCTTGAGGCTGATAGTTTTTGACGAGGCCTACAGCAAAATGGACCACCAGAGGATCAGGGAAAGCATAAGGTTAATCAGGGATCTTGAACTGCAGGTGATAATATCCGCGCCGACGGAAAAAATTGCCGATATAGCCCCGCTGGTGGATCGCAACCTGTGCATCACCAGGGTGGGCAAAGAGTCCTTCGTAAGGGCCTTTGATCCCAGAAAGGCCGATGAGGAAGGGGCCTGACGGTTTGGATTTCAGGGGTCTTTCCTTATTATTGCCGGTTGGCCCAGGGCCAGGATCTAATTTACATTTCTTCCGCTGTTTTTCTGCATTTACAATAAATTAACCCCTTTAAGGGGTTCTTTTCCTGTTCCCCGGAAGCCCAAAAAGCCATAGAATATTTGTTAAGAATTTGTTAAGTCATTTATATGAAAATCCTTTTCAAATCGACACAATGTTTGTACAATAGGTTATAAATTGAGAAAAAGTTAACTATCTGGTTGCTATAAGACAACAGGAAGAAGTGGTGGTTATGTGGCATGTGATATTGTTGGGTCTTGTGGGCGGCATGGGGCTGCTTCTTTACGGCATGACCATTATGAGCGAGGGCCTGCAGAAAATAGCGGGCTCAAAGCTGCGCCAGGTATTGAGCTCTTTGACCCACAACAGGTTTAGCGGCCTTCTGGTGGGATCGCTGGTGACGATTCTCTTCCAGAGCAGCACCGCCACCACGGTTATACTGGTGGGTCTTACCAGCGCCGCGGTTATTTCCCTGCGGCAGACCCTGGCTGTGATACTGGGGTCGGATATAGGAACCACCGTAACCGCCCAGCTCATTGCCCTGAAGGTTACGGAAATTGCCCTGCCAATTGTTGGTATAGGGGCGACCATAATATTTTTCAGCAAAAGGGATAAATACCGCAGATACGGCCAGGTGCTGATGGGCTTCGGGCTGATGTTCCTGGGACTGAAAATTATGTCCGAGGTTATGATGCCCCTGAGGGATAATCCATTTTTCCCGCAAATGATGGCCAATATGAGCAAATTCCCGTTGCTGGCCATGTTTGTGGCGGCCATTTTCACTTTTCTGATCCACAGCAGCGCTGCCGCGGTGGGTATCATCATGCTCATGGGCATGCAGCACCTGATTGACCTGCATGCAGCCATATACCTGCTGTTCGGGGCCAATATAGGGACCTCCTTTACCGCCATTCTTTCCAGCCTGGGCTCCACCCGGGAAGCCCAGCGGGTGGCCGTCGCCCACCTGGTGTTCAAACTGTCCGGGGTGCTGTTGATGCTGCCTTTTGTGGGGCCCTTTGAAAAACTGATTGAAAAACTTTCCACTTCCCCCGCTTACCAGGTGGCCAATGTTCATACCATATTTAATATAGCCATAGCCGTTGTTTTCCTGCCCTTTATCCCCCAGTTCGCCAGGCTGCTGGAGAGAATAGTGCCGGAAAAACAGGGTGAAAAGAAATTCAAACCGCGCTATCTTGACCAGTCTCTCATTAAAACACCGTCAATAGCCCTGGGACTGGCAACCAAGGAAATAATAGTGCTGTGGGATTATGTTATGGATATGACAAAAAGCATTGCCGCGATATTTGAGAAAAACGACCTGTCCCTGCTGCAGCAGGTTAACAAAACCGAGGACAAGGTGGATATTCTATACAGGGAGACCAGCGAGTATTTAACCAGCCTGCTCAGGCAGCCGCTGTCCAGGCCCGAATTTTTGAAATGCATGGGTTTAATCAATATTGTTAACGACCTTGAGCATATAGGGGATATTATCGAAAAAAACGTTACCTATCTGGCCCAGTGCAAAATTGACGGGCAGTGCAATTTTTCGGAAGAGGGCTGGGATGAGATATCCATAATGCACAAAAGGGTTTGCGATCTTATGCAGATGGCCAATACATCCCTGGTGACCAGCAATCGTGAAATGGCCGCGAAGGTAATCAAATTGCAGGTGGAAATAGAAAAAATGGAGCGGCACTTAAGGGTGCTGCATATCCACCGGCTGCGTATAGGCACCCAGGAGTCGGAAACCTCCAGTTCCACCCACCTGGACCTGATCAACGCCCTGCTGCAGATAAGCGTTCACACAAGGAATATTGCCATGGAGATCGCCAACGAAAATCTTGAGATGAGCGCCAGCGGGGAGAGGCTGGATATGACGGCAATCGCTTCGGGGTCAGGCTATTAACTTATTAACTTAATCGTCCGTCGCTTGGAAATGTTGTGTGGGAGCAGGCTTTAAAGAGCTTAAAATCAAAAAGGAAAAAGGAGTGTAGAAGGTTGCACTCCTTTTTCCTTTAAAAAGCTCTTTATATTTCGTCGATGTGGTTACCGAACAGGGCTTTCCATTTGGTCATGGCGATATTTTTTTGACCCGCGTTGTGATGGGCAATGCCCTGCCTGGCCAGGTCATAGGAATTGGTCAGGGCGCGGCCGAATATGTTGAACAGCGACGAGTTGGCATAAAGATATTCGTCTATATGGCTTTTGGGCTGAGTTGGGTCCTTGATAAAGGGTTTGTCGTTCTGACTGAAGTAAGTGTAGGCATACCTGAACCAGCGGTGTACCGACTCAAAGGAAAGATCAAAGCTGGCCTGCCCAAAAATCAGGTTGGTAAACATCTCCAGGTGGAGGGAGTTTACAATATTAGCGTGTGTCCTCTGCCATACCTTGATAATCCGCAGGAAAGGCAAAAATTCCGGGCCGTTTCTTTCCACCGCCTGTTCCATCCACTTTTCCGGCGCGGCGGGGTTGCGGCTTATCCAAAGGTTGCCGATAGGTACCAGCAGATGCCCCCTGTTACCGTCAAGTACGGCCAGAACCGGCATTATGGAAAACCTAACTCCCTGCAGGGCTACAATAACCCTATTCCTGACAATTTCAATTTTGGAACCCGGGTTCCACTGGGCAAGGAAGCGTTCCATTTGTTGCAGTATATCGCCAATGGCGGGGAGGGGACTTGCGGCCACGGCTTTCACCGCGATAACGTCAATCTCTTTGAAGGGTTTTATCATTGTGCCCCTGGCCATGGAACCGCTGATGGAAATCTGGCGTATGTTTAAATCATGGGCATTTTCGAAAATATGGTGAAGATTTTGAAAAGCCACTGCGATTGAATTAATGTCCGCCTCCACCAGGGTGCAGTTTCCCAGCATTCCGGCCAGTGCCTCATCCTTTACCAGGTGCCGGTAAGGTAAGGGTAGGGCAAGGGGGGGAAGATTTATTTTTTCCACGGGCTGTATTTCCAATTTTTGTTTGGCCTGAACGGGATCTGAGGAGTCCAGGTGAATTTCGGACACGGTTTCAACATCTTCCGCAAAGCCAATATTAATCAAAGCCAGTTCATAAATGGGCACGTTTCCTATACCCTTGAGGTTGCGCACCCCCAGAAAACGGAAAATGATTTCCTTAAAGTCACCCAGAAAGGGTTTGAGCATATCCAGGGTGGTTTCATCGGTAAGCACCTGGTTGGGCCGGGCCTGGCTGTTCAGCCTGGCGGTCCTGTCCACGGCCTGCCCATAATAATCAACACCGTTATTTTCGAACCTGGTGGCCATGCCGTGGTTAAATCCCACTTTAGTACGGAAAGCAAGTTCCTGGTCTTGAATGGTTTTTATAAATTCCAGCGATGCCAGCATAGCTTCCAGAGGCGTGTGGAATACAGCCATTACCGCATCTCCAATATATTTGACGATCCTGCCTTTATACCTTTCACAAATGTCCCCTGCCAGTTTATTATGGTTGACGGCAATGGTTATTCCTTCGGATTGCCCCAACTGCCTTTTCAGGGCGGTGGAGTCCACCAGATCAAAAAAAGCGATGCAGACGGCTTCCAAATCCCCCATTTTTTTATATTGTGAATAAATATTTGAGCTCAAGGGTTTTCCCTCCGGGTTCGTGTATGATTAAATATATATAATAAATGTTGCATCGAGGCCGGTAAAAAAATCATTACTCCTGTGGATAAAAATATTATACGATAAAAATTATGTCTATTACTACAGGAATTGGGGATATTCCTCCCCGAATATGCAAAATGGAAGGAATAAATCATATAAGAGGGAGTATTTAAGATGGAATTGGGAAAAACATAGAAAATCAGCCTTTTTGTGGGGGGATAAAAATTACTTTTGTTTTGAAGACTGCGGCAATATTTTATTGTATATTTACTCCGTTTTAATTTTATTTTCAGCTTGGGATGTAAAATTTATTTTAGAGTGAGTGTTCGAAAAAGGCGCCATGGGAATTGGAGTTTCGAGACGGCGAATGCTCATATTTCTTTAAAAGAAGCAGGGAGGTATTGCATCATGTCCGATTCAAAAAACAGGAGATCGTATTCAGTTATTGTCCTGGCGGCTTTTGTGCTGGGCATCGTTCTGGCGGGGACGGCCTGTTACCTTGCCCCCATACAGCCATCACAGGCTGTGGATGAGGGAGGAAACCAGGCTGTTTCCCCGGTGGGCTCGAATATTATAGCCGGTATTGTCGACAAGACAAGCCCGGCGGTGGTTAAGATAGAAACCACGGCGCAGAGAGCCAGGTCGTACGATCCCTATTTTAACGATCCATTCTTTAAAAACTTTTTCGGGGGGCAGTTTCCCCAGGGCCAAGCCGAAATAACCCAGGGCATGGGCTCCGGATTTATAATCAGCAAGGACGGTTATATACTTACCAACGAGCACGTTGTGTCCGGGGCAACTAAAATTGAAGTGGTTCTTACCCAGGGCAACAAGCGGGTGCCTGCAAAGTTGATGGGTTCCGACACGGAGCTGGACCTGGCGGTTTTGAAGATCGATGCCGGCAGCAATCTGCCCTTCCTGGAAATGGGGGATTCCGACAAGGTTAAGGTGGGCGACTGGGTAATCGCCATCGGCAACCCTTACGGCCTGGACCACACTGTAACCGTGGGTGTTATCAGCGCCAAGGGCCGCCCGGTAACCATTCAGAACAGGGATTATAAAAACTTGCTGCAGACCGACGCCTCCATCAACCCCGGAAACAGCGGCGGCCCCCTGTTGAACATGAAAGGCCAGGTTGTGGGTATCAATACCGCGGTTAACGCCTCCGCCCAGGGTATAGGATTTGCCATACCCACCAGCACGGTTAATCCGGTTTTAAATATTTTAAAAACCCAGGGTAAAGTATCGCATCCCTGGATAGGGGTGTATATTCAGCCTGTGACCAATGAGATAGCTCAATACCTGAATATGGGCAATGCCGAGGGAATACTGGTGAGCGACGTGGTTCAGGGGGGACCGGCGGACAAGGCCGGGCTGACCAGGGGTGACGTAATCCTGGAAATGGATAAACAAAAAATAAATACCACCAAGGATCTCACCGACAAAATAGATAATGCCAAGGTTGGTCAGAAACTGCAGCTTATGATATTTAGAAACGGTGAGACCAGAATTGTTCCGGTGACTGTTGGAGAAAAGGGAGAAGTTGATTAGGTTATAATACCCGCCGGTGGCCGGATTATTGCTTCGGCTTGCCGGGGGGTTTTTAATAAGGGGCAATAATGTATGATAATAGTGGTAATTGATGACGATCCAAAGATAACGGCGCTTCTGAAAAGGGCGCTTTCCCTGGAGGGCTACACGGTTGAAACAGCCAACAGCGGTACCGACGGGCTGGCCCTGGTGGGGGAATTGCAGCCCCAGTTGGTGGTACTGGACGTAATGATGCCGGTTACAGACGGCTGGGAGGTTTGCCGCCGGATCAGGGCCACGGCCGACGTGCCTGTGCTTATGCTGACAGCCAGGGATGAGGTGTCCGACAGGGTAAAGGGGTTGGATTTAGGTGCCGATGATTATCTGGTAAAGCCCTTTGCCCTGGAGGAACTTTTGGCCAGGGTAAGGGCCCTGTTAAGGCGCAAGACTCCGGAGAAAACGGACAAAATTTTAAGCTTTAAAAACCTTATTCTGGACACCGGCGCCAGGGAAGCCAGGCGGGCGGACAGAGCCATTGTGCTTACGGCCAAGGAATACGATCTATTGAGATTGTTCATGGAAAATCCCAGGCGGGTTTTGACCAGGGATCTGCTTATGGAAAGAGTGTGGGGCTTTGATTTCAGCGGTGAGTCCAATGTTTTGGAGGTATACATAGGCATGCTGCGCCAGAAGCTTGAAGAAAGCGGTGAAGACAGGCTCATCCAGACCGTACGGGGAGTGGGCTATGTTTTGAGGTGAAACCCGTTACGCGTGCTTAATTAAAGATAGCTTAACAACAGCTTTTATATTGGAGGAATTTATGTCTGTCCGCCTGAAACTGACGTTTTTGTATACCGGTGTATTGGCCCTTACACTGACCATATTTGCCGGCCTGGTTTATGTCAATATGTCCAGGACCCTGCACAATGAAATAGACCAGAGTATATACACCAAGGCGCTGTCGGTGGTAAAGTCGATACAAATACCCTATCCACTGAGGGAAATACTACTCCTTCCCGATGTGGATGTTTTTTCATCTCCGGACACCTATTTGCAGGTAGTGGACGAACAGGGCAGGCTTGCCGCCCACTCCCGGAATCTGGGCGCCCGGCTGCTGCCCCTCAGTGAAAGCACTTTAAAAAAGGCGCTGACGGGAAAGGGCTTTTATGAAACTGTCCGTTCCGACAACCTGACCCTGCGCATTTACAACCTTCCTCTGATAGTTAATGGTAAAATGGCCGGGATACTCCAGGTGGGACGGACCCTGTATCAGACGGACGAGGTCCTGAAACGTCTGAAATTGTTCATGTTCACCATGGGACTGAGCACGGTGGTTATAGCCGGCCTCCTGGGGCTGAGCCTGGCCAGGGTGGCTTTCCGGCCGGTGGAGAAGATTAGTGAGACGGCTTCCTCCATTCAAAAGGGCAGCGACCTGGAAAGGCGCATTGATTACAGCGGTCCCCGGGACGAACTGGGGATGCTGGTTTTCACCATTAACGGAATGCTGGAACGCCTGGAAACAGCTTACCGCCGGCTGGAACGCTCCAATGAGGTGCAGCGGCGCTTTGTTGCCGACGCCTCCCACGAATTGAGGACCCCACTGACCACCATTCGGGGTAATGCCGAGTTCCTTATTAAAATGAGGGAAAAGGGACAGCCGGAGGAAATGGATGCCCTGAGGGATATTGTTTCCGAGGCCGAGCGGCTGACCAGGATGGTTGCCGGCCTGCTGACTCTGGCCCGGGCCGACGCGGGCCGGGAATTAGAGACTGTGGGCACGGACCTGGGCGGCCTGCTGGATGAAGTAGCCCGGGGCGGCCGCCTTCTGGGAGACCATGTCCATTTTGAATACAAGGGTTTTCAGATACCCGGGGAACTGACGGCAAAGGTCAATGCCGATTTAATTAAACAGGTGCTTTTTATTATGCTGGACAACGCCTTTAAATACACTCCCCCGGGAGGAACGGTAACCCTCCGGGCGGAGCGCCGTAAAGGCAAGCCCGGGGAAAAGGATTTAGCTGCCGTCACGGTAAGCGACACAGGCCCGGGAATTCCGGAGGAGGAAAAAGAGAAAATATTCCAGCGCTTTTATCGTGGGGATTGTATAAGATGCTCCAGCGGTTCCGGCCTGGGGCTGTCCATTGCCCGCAGAATCGTGGAACTGCATCAGGGCGGCATTGAGTTGCGCACCGGGGTGGGGGAGGGCTCCCACTTTACCGTGCTGCTGCCCCTGGATAATTAATTCTGAATGCATTTTTATTCCATTGCTGGTAAGAATATTTTTTTAAAAAGGAGTTGACAGCTAATATAAGGAAAATTATAATGATTATAAAATAACAGGAGTTATAAATTTAGAGCTATGATTAATAAATTAAAAAAAATGGGGTTGAAAATTACCCCGCAAAGACTGGCAATTTTAAAAATTCTGGATGGAAACACCTCCCATCCCTCGGCGGAGGATATCTACAAGGAATTAAAGCCCCAGTTTCCTTCGCTGTCCCTGGCCACCGTGTATAACACCCTGGAAGTGCTGGCCGGGGGAGGTGAGGTTCAGGAGGTAAGGATCAAAAGCGACAAAAAGCATTTTGATCCCAATCCGGCTCCCCACTGCCATTTCCTCTGCCGCGTTTGCGACAACATTTATGATTTGGACATGTGGCCCGAGGATTTGCAATTGCCCTGTGATATAAAGGGTAATTTAATACAGGGCTGCAACCTGTACCTTTACGGTATATGTTTCAGGTGCAGGGATAAGTATAAAAATGGAAATAATAACAATAATAATTAAGTGGTTTGACTTTGCCCGGCTAAAAAAACAATAAAAAGGAGGACGCAAGAAATGGAGAAATGGATATGCACTGTATGCGGCTATGTTTACGACCCGGAGGAGGGGGCGGAGGGGGCAGCCCCGGGAACCCCTTTCGAAAAGCTTCCCGATGACTGGGTCTGTCCAATCTGCGGAGCCGGCAAGGATCAATTTGAAAAACAGTAGGCGCGGTTAAATCGTAGATATTGTATTGGGGAGCAGGTAATGATAATATCCTTTATATTGTAAAAAATTTTTCCAGGAGGTTTTGTCATGAAACATGAACTTCCTCCCCTCCCCTACGGCTATAACGCCCTGGAACCCCATTACGACGAAGCCACCGTAAGGCTGCATCATGACGCGCATCACAAGGCTTACGTGGACGGGCTGAACAACGCCGGGGCCAGGCTGGCGGAGGCCCGGGATAAGGGAGATTTCGCCCTGGTGAAGCACTGGGAAAGAGAAATTGCATTTCACGGGTCCGGTCACCTGCTGCACACCCTTTTTTGGCAGAACATGGTTCCGGGCGGCGGAGGACAGGCCACCGGGGCTGTGGCGGAGCAATTGAATAAGGACTTCGGCAGCTTTGATAATTTTAAAAAACAGTTCTCCGCAGCCGCGGTGGCCGTGGAAGGCTCCGGCTGGGCGGTGCTCTGCTGGAATCCCTCTTTCCACAGCCTGGTAATACTGACGGCGGAAAAGCACCAGAACCTCACCCAGTGGGGAGTTGTGCCGCTTTTAACGGTGGATGTGTGGGAGCATGCCTATTATCTTAAATATCAGAATAAGAGGGCGGCCTGGGTTGAGGCCTGGTGGAATCTTGTTAACTGGGATGATGTTAATAAAAGGTTTGAAGCCGCCGGATAATTTAATAGGCTGCGGGTGTAAAAGACAGAAAATAAATGATTCGAAGGTGAATTGATATGAAAATATGGAGATGCACAGTCTGCGGATGGCTGCACGAGGGTGAAAACCCGCCGGAGCACTGTCCCAGATGCGGAGCTCCCGCGGAGAAATTTGAGCTGGTGGACCTGTCCCTGCTGGAGTTGGAGGAAGAAGACACTGCTGTTCCGGCTATTAAAGAACTTACCCCGGAAGATAAAAAACGGATTGAGCCGGCCCTGTTCAGAATATCTTACGGGCTGTTCGTGGTGGGCTCGCTGAGCGGCGGCAGGATAAACGCACAGGTTTGCAATACGGTTTTCCAGATTACCAGCGCGCCGATGAGGGTTGTGATTGGCGTGAATAAAAGCAACCTTACCCATGAATACATAAAGGACAGCGGATTTTTTTCAGTCTGCGTGCTGGGGCGGGAGCACATGGACATGGTGCGGAACTTTGGTTTCCGGTCCGGCCGGGAGGCCGACAAATTCCAGGGAATTGACTATACCGCCGGTGTCAGCGGAGCCCCGATAATTGACAAATGCATCTCTTACATGGAATGCAGGGTGGACCCCCAGCTTTCAGTGGATGTGGGGACGCATACCATGTTCATGGGTGAAGTGGTGGAAGGCGGGGTTAAGAGCAGTGAGGAGCCCATGACATACGCCTTCTATCGCCAGGCCAAGAACTCCGCGGTTAAGACCGGGCCGGCCCCCGCACCGGTGGAGGCGGGCAAAACAGCTGCCAGGCAGTGGCGCTGCAAGGTCTGCGGTTATATCCACCAGGGGGAGGAGCCTCCGGAGGTGTGCCCGGTGTGCGGGGCTCCCAAAGAGGAGTTTGAATTGGTGGAAGATGGTAATACTGCTGAACAGCCGAAAGGAAGTGTAAATACAATGAAAACCAATGATAATCTAATGTCCGCCTTCGCGGGGGAATCCCAGGCAAACCGCAAATACCTGGCTTTTGCCAATAAAGCCGAAAAAGAAGGATACGCCAATGTGGCAAAATTGTTCAGGGCCATCGCCGAGGCGGAAACCATTCACGCCTTGAAGCACCTGGAGGTGGCCGGAAAAATAGGGGGCACGGCTGAAAACCTTACCTCCGCCGTGGAAGGGGAGCACTATGAGTTTGAAAAAATGTATCCCGAGTTTTTAAATGCCGCCGAGGAAGAGGGAAACAGCAACGCCGTAAGGACATTCAAGTACGCCATGGAGGCCGAGAAGGTTCACGGCGGTCTGTATAACAAGGCCAAGCTCCTGGTGGAAGGCGGCAAGGATTTTGACATGGCCGATATGTACCTCTGCCCGGTTTGCGGCTGGATAGGCGGGGACCCGCTGCCGGATCACTGTCCCATCTGCAACGCGCTGGCCAAAAACTTTAAAAAATTTTAAATCGCGTTTAAGGGCGGCCCCCGGTGCAATGGAAGGTCCCTGTCCCCGGTGAAGGACAGGGACCTTTGTATGCTCAGCCCTCCGGGCCAAAGCCGGTTACTGTTTTATCAGCCGCCGCGTCTGGGAATGTAGTCCGTTTCAAGCCCCCGGTAGGGAGGCTCTTTGACTGTCTCCCGCTCCTGTTTTCTGGCTATGCCGGGGGGCCTGTGGGCTGCCGGCTCCTTTACAATAATCTTTTTATCTCTCAATTGATCAACTCCTTTATTGTTATTAATTATATTTTGTTGTTGTATGGGCTTTTAGTAATCCTATTTATGTATTAAACAGAAAAATTAATCTGTAATACTATTTATGTTGCCATTAATGCCGCCTGTCCGGTTAAATAAAAAAAGGCCTGAAAGTTATTGCTTTCAGGCTTTTTGTGTATGAGGAGGCATACAACTATGGCAACATCACACTATAATAGTATCATACACAATTAGTGATAACAATTAATAAAATGTGGCAACAGTGGGTATTTTCTTTATTTATGCAGCAGTCATTGCATATGTTACACCGCGCCCGCGGCTTGTTGACATGTGCAGCGCCTGTTGGTGGCGGTCCAGATGTTCATGCGCTGGGCTTCTTTAATCAAATCTTCCCTGAAGCTGGGATGAGCCAGTTCAATCAGTGCCTCGGCCCGTTCCCAGGTGCTTTTGGCTTTCATGCAGGAAACCCCGTATTCCGTAGCCACGTACATCACCGTGGATCTGGTGGTGGTGACGATGGTGCCGGGCTGCAGGGTGGGGTTGATGCGGCTGCGCAAATTTCCCTCTTTATCCTTGTAAGTGGATTGCAGGGCTATAAAGGATTTTCCTCCCCTGGACAGGTACGCGCCTTCCACGAAGTCCACCTGCCCGCCGGTGCCGCTTATTTGACGCGATCCGGAGGACTCCGCCGCCACCTGGCCGTAAAGATCCAGTTCCAGGGCGTTATTGATGGATAACACCTTGTCGTTCTGGGCTATTATATGGGGATAGTTGGTATAATCCACCGGATATGAGGCCACAGCGGGGTTTTCATCCACAAAATCATACAGTTCCGCGCTGCCCAGGGCGAAGGTGAATACCATTTTTCCCCGGTCGATGCTTTTCTTATTGTTGGTAATCCTTCCGGCTTTCCACATTTCCAGGTAGGCGTCGCACAGCATTTCACTGTGGACCCCCAAATCCCTTAAATCCGACTGGGCTATCATTCTTCCCATGGCGTTGGGAAGGGCTCCGATACCAAGCTGGATGCAGCAGCCGTCCTCCAGGAAGGGCATAATGTTTTCGGCGATTTTTCTGTCGGTGTCCGACACCGGTATTTCAGGAATGGGCATCAGCGGCCAGTTGGCCTCCACAATGTAGTCAACTTCGGAAATGTGTAGGCATTCGGAGTTTCCTCCCGGAACCCGGGGCATATTGGAGTTGACTTCCAATATCACCTTTTGGGCCATTTCACAGGTTTTCTTTGAATACACGTTATTTAGGCCGAAATTGAAATAACCGTGCTTGTCCATGGGGGAAACCGCTATCATGGCCACGTCCAGGCAGCCGGCGTGCTCGTAGTAACTGGGCACCTCGCGGAAAAGCAGGGGGAAATAATAACACATGCCAAAGTCATGCATTTTCCGGTCAATGATAGTGAAGTGCCCGCTGTTGAAAATAAAATGTTCCTTGGTGGGATCCACCAGGGCCACTTGCGGGGGGCCGGAAACCCTGGCCGCAGATCTTATTTTCACGTCATACAGTTCATCCTTGCGGCGGGCCAAGGCCTTGTCCAGTTCCACCACCTGTCCCATAAAGGTGCCGTAATCCAGCCAGTCTCCCGATTTAACAATTTTGACGGCCTCGTCGGCGGTTACCAGTTTTCTTTTGTATTCCTCCGTATAGCTCATTATGTGCAGGTCCTCCCTCTCCAGAATTCAACAACAATACAAAATTGTTTTTATTTTAGCACAGCAAGAAGAATACCACTTTTTAAAAATTTCAAAAAAATAGAACAGGCTTGAAACAAGCCTGTTCCGTGGCTGTAATTAATTGGTTCTGGTTGGAAATAGCTGCCTGTGTCCTGTTATGGGGACACGAAAAAACCAGAAACATGAAAATATTTGTCGTTTAGCCCGTGTCTCACTTGTCGCAATTACAGGACACGGTGGGAATAAAAAAAAGTTTTCATATAATATCAAGTTTGGATAATTTTCTATATAAAACCGAACGGTGAATTTTTAATAGCCTGGCCGCTTCCTTTTTGTTATTTCCCGTCTGGGCCAGGGCCTGCAGCAGTATATTCCTTTCCGCTTCCTCCATGGCCTCGTTGTATCCCGTTATGGTCTGCACAGTCCTTTTTGGGGTGGAAACCCTTTTCAGCAAAACAGGGAAATCCTCCGGTTTGAGCTGAGCGGCGTCGGTGAGGTTGATGGCCTGCTCCAGTATGTTCTCAAGTTCCCTTACATTACCCGGCCAGTCATAACGGTTGAATAGTTCCAGCACCTCGCCGGAGACGCTTTTTACCCCCGTTCCCAGGCGAAAGGCGAGTTTATTGATGAGATTTTCCGTCAGGGCCGGTATGTCCTCCCTGCGCTCCCTTAAGGGGGGAATATTAAGCAGCACGACGTTTAAACGGTAATATAGATCCTCCCTGAAAAGGTTTGAGCGGGTCATTTCCTCAAGGTTGCGGTTGGTGGCCGCGATAACTCTTACGTCGACGTTTACCGACTCAATGCCCCCGATTCTTTCTATTTCCTTTTCCTGCAGCACCCGCAGCAGCTTGGCCTGCATGGACCTGTTCATATCGCCTATTTCGTCCAGGAATATGGTTCCGCCCTGGGCTATTTCAAATTTGCCCGGTTTGCCTCCCTTTTTGGCCCCGGTGAAAGCGCCTTCCTCATACCCGAAAAGCTCGGATTCCAGCAATTCCTCCGGAATGGATGTGCAGTTTACCCTGACAAAGGGCATGTTTTTCCTGGGAGAGGCATTGTGTATGGCATGAGCGAATAGCTCCTTGCCGGTGCCGCTTTCCCCCGTTATCAGCACCGTAGAGGTGGTTTTGGCAATCTTGGCCACCTTGTCCTTCAGCTTATTGATTTTCTCGCTGCTGCCGGTGATTTCTTCAATGGAGTATTTCGCCCTGCGCTCCCTGTGCAGTTCCTCCTTGTAGTAAGAAAGCTCGTTTTCAAGTTTTTTTATTTTTTTAATAAAATCCCTGGTCAGGGGCAGCTCGTCCTTGAAAAGGCTTTTACCCAGGCAGCCTATTACTTTGCCGTCTTTATAAATAGGCCAGCGGTGTACGAGTACATGCTGGCCCTTTATTTCCCATAATTCGCCGAACTGGGGTTTGCCGCTTTTCATTACATCCAATAGTTTCGAATGAGGTATGAGCCGGTCTATACGCTTGCCGATGACATTTTCCTTGTCCAGCTCCAGAAAACCCGCGTAACCCTGGTTTATCCAGCGCACTATGCCGCCGGCGTCGATATAGATAATGCCCTCATACTCATTTTCCGCTATGATGGCGAATATTTCTTCGATTTTCTGCATTAAAATCACCCGGGATTAAATATTTAAATTTATTCTTCCTTAAACAGCAGGTTTAAAATCCAGCTCACTATACTGGTTATTATAGCCCCCAGAAAAGCCGCCCCGAAAGTATCGATTCTGAACCCGGGCACCAGCAGCGAGGCCAGGGAAAAGGTCACGGCGTTGATAACCAGTATAAACAGACCCAGGGTAAGCACCGACAGGGGCAGGGTAAATAGTATCAGAACCGGCCTGATAAGCGTGTTTACCAGACCCAGGGCCACGGCGGCCAATATGGCCGAGCCGATTCCTGAAAGGTGCATTCCGTCCAAAAAGTAGTCTGCGGCTAACAGGGCCAGGGCGTTAAGTACAAAAGGCAGCAACCATTTCATGGCATCCTCCGTATGTTTTATTTGAAAATTCCTGGTATGGGGAGTTATTCAATGAAGTAATTTTTTCGACGTTTTATATGATAAATCCTGCTAAGGAAAAGGGACAGACAGATGTCAGGGGGACGTTTATTGGCATTTTAGTTCCAATAGCCACGTCCCCCTGACATCCATTAATACATGGGTTTCATCTTTTGGCGTAGTTGGCGGTAAGGCCGCGCATTATCACGGCCAGGGTGATCAGCGCCGGGGCCGCAATGGTAATAATACCATCCAATCCGGAGCCGGTCAGGTGGGTCTGAAGGAGATGGCCCAGCTTTTTATCCTCCACCAGCATCTCGCCGCCGGTCCACCCCAGTATCCCGGCGCCTATGTACAGTATGACCGGGAATTTTTTCATAAAGTATAGTATAATACTGCTGCAGAAAATAATGATGGGGATGCTGGTGGCCAGGCCTATAATCAGCAATGTCCAGTTGCCCTTGGAAACCGCGGCTATTGCCAGGGTATTATCCAGACTCATAATCAGGTCGGCAACGATAATAATCTTTATTGCTTCCGCCAGGCTGCCTGCGGATTTAGTGCAATCTTCACTGTCCTCGGGCTTAAGCAGCTTCATTGCCAGATAAACCAGGAGTATGCCGCCGGCAGCCTGTAAAAAGGGGATTTTCAATACCAAAACTATAACCGCGGTTAACACCAAGCGAAGGATAATGGCGCCGGCGCTTCCAATAAAAATTGCCGCCCTTTGCCGGGCCGGCGGCAGCCGGCGGCTGGCCATGGCTATAACTACGGCGTTGTCTCCGCTCAATACAAAATTAATTAAAATGATGCTGAATAGAATTGCTAATTGTTCCATGAAGTTATCCTCTCGATTTCTGTTAAATTTATGCGGGTACGGCGGTTAAATGCGGATTGAACGGGATTACCCTGGGTTTTGGGAGCATCCGGTGATATATAAAGTTATCTATGCATGTACAAATGGATTAAGAACCCGGCATATATGGCAATAAATGGCTTGGCCGGGAAGCAGCCGCAGCCTGCCCGGCAGGAAGGGACCGGGCAGCTTACGGGAAATACGACGATAAAATGGTACGGGGTGTGAGGATTGACGAATAAAAAGAAGGATTTCAGGAAGTGGGCGCTGGCATATGTTAAAAAGGCCATGGTTGATTACAACATGATTTCCCGGGGGGATGGCGTGGCGGTGGGATTGTCCGGGGGAAAGGACAGCGGTGTGCTGCTGTACGCCCTCTGGGCCGTTAGGCGTATTGCCCCGATTGATTTTGATATACAGGCAATTTTTCTGGATCTGGGCTTCGGCATGGATGTGGAGCCTTTAAGGCATTACTGCCGGCGCCTGGAAATACCCTTTCACCTGCTGCGCACAGATATAGGGGAGATTGTTTTTGACGTGAGGAACGAGAAAAATCCCTGCGCCCTATGCGCCAATTTGCGCCGGGGGGCGCTTAACGGATTGGCGCTGGAACTCGGGTGCCGCAAGGTGGCCCTGGGACACCACCTGGATGACGTGGTGGAGACATTTTTCATGAGTCTTTTTTACAACGGGCAGTTCAGGACCTTTGAACCCAATACATACCTGGACCGCAGGGATATGCACATGATCCGCCCGCTGGTATATCTTGAGCAGGAGACTGTCAGGGAACTTTCGGTTCTGGAAAAGGTGCCGGTTATTGAGAATCCCTGCCCGGTGAGCGGCCATACCAAGCGGGAGGAAATCAAGCTGCTGGTGAGGGAACTGATGATTAAATATCCCGACCTGCGGCAGAGGATGCTTACCGCCCTGCATACCGCCGATCTAAAAAACCTGTGGCCGCCTCCGGCGGACCGGCCGGGTACCCGGGATTAAAGCGTCGATACTTTGATCAATATCATGATGGGGAGGTTTGCAATTGAGATTTCTAATGATACATGTCAACAGCTTTCGCAGCAGGATCACGGAGAAGGGGCGTTCAAAGCTGGTGGAGCCGCCGGAACCGGAGGAAACGGCCGTGGGTGAAGCGTTACTGGTTTTATCCAGCGTAGAGACGGGAGACGAGGCGGATACCGCTCTGGTTGCCCGCAGGGCTGCCGGGGAGATCGGCAAAAATGCTAAAAATCTAAAAGCCGGGGTTATAGTGCTGCACCCCTTCGCCCACCTTTTTGCCAGGCTGGCGGCTCCGGAAACCGCGGTGGAAATTATGGATATGGTAAGGGATATTCTGCGCGGGGAGGGCTATGAGGTCATAAGAACCCCCTTCGGCTGGTTTAATACCCTGGAAATGGATGCCAAGGGGCATCCCTATTCCAGGGTGGCCAGGGTTGTTACGGCAGAGCCTCAATAACTGTTTTTTTAATTTTTTCTTTTATCTGTTCCTTTAAATCCGGGGGCAGCGGGTTGCCGCCCCTGGTTTTTATGCTGTCCGGTATGCTGATGTCGTTGTGGCTGGCCAGCCGGTGATATTGCACAACCCCGTCACCAAGAAAAGTGTCGTTATCAAAAACCTGGTACCTGACAACGTAACTGGGATCCACGGAGAGCTCCTTTTCCACCCGGGTGAGTATGTTGTAAGGCATTTTATAACCTCCTGGGGGAGACACCTTTTCAACCGTTGGATAAATTACGTTCTCCCCGGCAATTGGCAAAGGCTGTCTCCAAAGTATGTTAAGAGTTATTTTTCCTTGTATCCGGCAATGACATACGGCTGCTGCGAAGGGTTTTAATACGATGCAGGTATTTTAATTTTATTAAGCGCAAAATTTCACAAGTTAATGGTTTTAAATTCAAACTAGACCCATTATTTTGAGCTTACTTTAAGAATTTAAGATAAGACTGAATTTTTGTAATTATTTTAAATGGCAATTAATTAAACCTTTATTGATTTTGAAATGGCTTAAATAGTCTGCATATTTGCAATATTACTTTTTTCATTAAGCACACATTTTTATATTTACTCAAGGTAAATCTACATATATAATCAGCATAAGGAATGTGAAATTATTATCTATATAAATACAAGCGGGGTGAAACCGATGGGCGTGCTTTCAAACTTTTTCAGTCCTAAATCGGTGGCCATCGTGGGTGCCTCCAACTCTCCGGGGAAAATCGGCCACGCCATAGTTAAGAATGTAATGGAATCGGGGTATACCGGCAAAATACTGCCGGTTAATCCTAAAGAGCAGGAAATCATGGGCCTCCAGGCCTTTCCCGGTATAAAAGATATTTCGGAAGAAGTGGAGATGGCAGTCATATCAGTTCCGGCTGCCAGGGTGCTCAACGTTGCCAAAGAGTGCGGCAAGGCCGGCGTTAAAAACCTGGTGGTGATAACGGCCGGTTTTAAAGAGGTGGGCAAGGAAGGGCTGGATATGGAAAAACAGCTGCTGGCCACCTGCCGGGAGTACGGCATGCATATGCTGGGTCCCAACTGCCTGGGGATGATGGACACCCACATGCAGCTGAATACCTCCTTTGCCAAGGTATTCCCTATAAAAGGGAACATAGCCTTCTTCTCCCAGAGCGGCGCCATGATGGTGGCCATTCTGGACTGGAGCCGGTCTGTGGGGCTGGGCTTCAGCAAGGTGGTGAGCCTGGGGAACAAGGCGGATCTATCAGAAATTGACTTTATTGAAGAGGCCGCGGAGGATCCCTATACCAGGGTCATACTCTGCTACATCGAGGATGTGTCGGACGGCAAAAGATTTCTTGAAGTAGTGGGCAACGCCACCAGGAAAAAGCCCGTAATAATCCTAAAATCCGGAACCAGCCAGGCCGGCGCCCAGGCGGCCTCCTCGCACACCGGGGCGCTGGCGGGCAGTGATCTTGCCTACGAGACGGCGTTCAGACAGTGCGGCGTGATAAGGGCAAAGAACATGACCGAACTTTTCGACCTGGCCGCGGCATTTTCCAAATGCTCTCTGCCGGCGGGCGACAAGGTGGCTATTATTACTAATTCCGGCGGGCCGGGAATTATCGCCACCGACAATGTGGAGTCCAACGGGCTGAGAATGGCCCGTTTTCAGAAGGAGACCCTGGAAGTATTGAGGAGCGGGCTGCCTCCGGAATCGGGAATCTACAACCCGGTTGACGTGCTGGGAGACGCCAAGACGGACCGTTACAGCTTTGCCCTGGAAAAGGTCTGCGCCGATCCCAATACCGACGTGGTAATGCTGCTGCTGTGCCATGCCGCCACCACGGAGCCCATAGAAACAGGCAGGGCTTTAATTGAAATGAAGGAGACATACCCCGATAAAACCTTCTTTGCCTCCTACATGGGGGGAGAAGGGCTGAAGGAAGGGGCAACCCTGCTGGCGGAAAACGGGGTTCCCTGTTATACTTTTCCTGAGCCCGCCATATCTTCCGTAAACCATATGGTCAAATACCGCAGGTATATAGATTCTCCTCCGGATGAATCGGGCCTTGATTATCAGGATGTGGATAAAAAGGCGGTAAAGGCCATTTTCTATGATGTGCTGAAAGACAACCGGCTGGTTCTGCTGGGCAGCGAGGCGGCGGAAGTGGCAAGGGCGTACGGGATACCGGCGGCCCCGGTGGCCCTGGCCACCACCCCGGACGAGGCTGTGGAAGAAGCGGAAAAAATAGGCTATCCCGTGGTGCTCAAGGTTGCCTCGCCGAAGATTCTGCACAAAACTGACGTGGGCGGGGTAAAAGTCGGCCTGGACTCTCCGGAGGCGGTACGGAAGGGATTTTTGGAAATAATGGAGAGTGTGCACAGGTTTATGCCCCAGGCGGTGGTGTACGGGGTGGAAGTTAATAAAATGATGCCCCGGGGCACGGAACTTATCATTGGCATGACCAAGGACATACAGTTTGGACCCATGATAGCCTGCGGACTGGGAGGAATATATGTCAACCTGCTGAAGGATGTGGCTTTCAGGCTGGCCAGGGGGCTTACCCGCAAGGAAATCGAGAGCATGCTTGCGGAAACCAAGTCCTATAGCCTGCTCAGGGGCTACAGGGGCTCGGAGCCCCAGGATATTAATGCCGTGGTTGACGCGGTGGGCCGGGTGGCCAGGCTGGCGCTGGACTTTCCGGAGATCACGGAACTGGATGTGAACCCGGTGTTCGTTTACCCCAGCGGATTAAGCGCCCTGGACGTAAAAATAACCATTTCAATTTCGTGAGGTGAATCAAAATGAGGAATCTCTATATCATGGGTGCCCCCGGCAGCGGCAAAACCGTCATGGCCCTGGGGCTGGCCCTGAAATTCAAGGAGCAGGGGATGAAAGTGGCTTATTTCAAGCCGGTGGGCTTCGCATCCAGGCACGACGACCAGTCTGACAGAGACGCCCTGCTGATGAAAGAAGTCCTGAAAATGGAAGCCCCGGTGGAGGACATCGTTCCCACCAAGGCAGGTCTTACCTATTTATCCGCAAATCGTAAACAGGAAAGGCTGGGGGATATCCTTTCCTCTTACCGTCGGGTATCCGAAGGCGCGGATACGGTGATCATCGACGGAGCGGTATTTCCATACGTCATGGCCTCCTGGGGGCTGGACGACGTTAACCTGTCCATGGAAATGAACGCTTCCGCCCTGGTGGTTATAAAAATTGAAAATGATTTATGTTTGGACCGGGCCATATTCTACAATGAGTTCCTGGAAAGAAGGGGAGTTCATCTGTCGGGCAATGTTTTTAACAATGTGCCCAGGCCGGTGCTGGCCAAAACCGAGGGAGTGTATGTACCGCTGCTGGAGGAGAAGGGGTACCGCTCCATGGGTGTGATACCCCGCCTGGAAGCCATTGCAGCCCCCACCGTGGAGGAATTCTACCAGGAACTGGGCGGGGAGATACTGGCGGGGCACGACAGGATGAACCTCCAGATCCAGGACATAGTAATAGGGGCAATGACCATGGAAAGCGCGCTCAGGTTTTTGCGCCGGGCCACGGACAAAGCTGTGATACTGGGGGGGGACCGGTCGGATCTGGCCCTGGCGGCCCTGGAAACCGGCACCTCGGTGCTTATACTCACCGGCGGATTGTATCCGGATGTAAGGGTTCTGGCCCGGGCCGAGGAAAAGAATGTCCCGGTGATTCTGGTGCATTACGATACCTATACCGTGGTGGAGAAACTTCACATGGTAACCCATAAATTAAAACCGGAGGATAAAGAAGGAAAAAGGCTGACACTGGAAAATATTGAGCAATATTGCAACTGGCAGGCAATATTGGATGGCCTGCAGGTATAGTCGTAGTGCCGATAAATATTGATTCAAATAAAAAAGGGCGGTGACCGGGCAATCGTCCCCGGGCACCGTCCCTTTTTAATCTCTCTAACAGCCGGCCCCGTCCAGGCAGGCCTGGAATAAGCTCCAGCCAGGTTCGCTACATTTCAGCTTTTTCCACTGGTCTACTGTTGATTTTGACGCCTATCAGGATAACTATTACAGTAATAACGGCGGGAATAATAATTTCATACAGATTGTTGTAAGGTCTTAAAAGATTATGAATTATCTTGTCTTCCGCGATCATTTTGCCGGCGGTCCAGGTCAGCACCCCGGCGCCGATATAAATTATCGCCGGGAATTTAACCATTAGTCTCAGAATCATTGAACTGCCCCAGACGATAATGGGTACGCTGATGGCCAGGCCCCCCACCACCAGCAGGAAGTGGCCGTGGGCGGCGCCAGCCACGCCTATAACATTGTCGACGCCCATAATAAGGTCCGCCACAACTATTATTTTTATCGCCTCAAAAAGGGATTTGCCGGTTTTCACCTCGGGGTCCATCTCGGTGCGGTCGGTCAGCAGCTTGACCGCTATCCAGATCAGAAAAAGTCCTCCCACCAAATGCAGCAAAGGAACCTTCAGCAGGAAAAGTGCGACTCCGGTGAGGGCGGCCCTGGCCGCCACAGCCCCCACCGTGCCCCAGATAATGGCCTTTTTCCTTTGCTCTTCGGGCAGGCAGCGGCTGGCCATGGCGATAACCACCGCGTTGTCGCCGCCAAGGATGATGTCAATTATTATTATTGAAAAAAGCGCCGACAGCAGTTCAAAAGGTGTCATGTTACAAATCCTCCTTTATAAGCCGGGGAACACACCTTCCAGGGCTATCCAAATTCGTTATACTAAACGAAAACTCACCAAGGAATGTCCTCAGCCAAAAAAATAAAGACCTTTACCCGCACGTTAATGCATGGTAAAGGTCTTGCTAACAACGTGGTTGCCAACAAAGCCGAGGACCTCCGGTCCTGTGGTGACGGCATTTGTTGTAAAAGCTACTCCCCTTTACAGTGTATGAAAATATATGAAAAATATTTCTATTAAAGTATAACCTTTTTGTACAAGCTCCGCAACATTTATTTTTTTAAAATGGGGTCAGGCCCTTAACTTATTAACTTATTATTTCATTTCTGGTTTATATATTCTGTAATGTCTTAAATTAAAAAGGCTGGTATTTTCCCAATTAATCAGATTAAATAATCTAAGAACACTGATTCAAAAATCATTGTCATTTATCGAAGCAATGGAAGACCCTCGACGTGGAGAATGCAGTTTTATCCTCTCATGGCAAGGGGCACCAGAGAAAACGAGATTACCCCTACGACTTTTGAAACACGGGTGTAGGCACCTGCTATATTTAAACAGAAAACGTGTGCATCATCAGTATATAAGTTAATAAGTTAAGAGCCTGACCCCAAGTCCGGATTTATGGAGGAAAAAGTCAAACTAACTAAAGATGCATTCAAAAAACTAATAAAAGGGCTTGTCTATATTGAAGAAGAAAAGAGCAAATTAATTACTGATTATTTTCCTAAACCTACTCCACAGAGGGAACTGCTTAGGGAATTACTGGAAAAATATATCCGTCAGGTTGACAATCTTATAAAAAATATTGACATATCATCGAACGTCAATAATACAATCCCCTTTGTAATAGTGGGAAGTGAAGTGCACTTGCAAGACCTGAAAAAAGGCCAGGTAACAAAATTAAGAATAGTGCTGCCGCTTCAGAATAAAGAGAATTATGATGTATCCTGTTTGTCTGACATTGGTATGGCTTTATTGCTAAAAAAGGCCGGTGATGAAGTGTCTCTAAATACACCTAATGGATTTAAAATTATTGGGGTCAGGCTCTTAACTTATTCTTTTGTACTGTTTAAATATTTTTTAAGCCTTAAATTTAAAGAGGCTGATATTTCTCCAATTGATAAGATTAATAAGCTAAGAAATCTGACTCAATCTCTATTACGAAACGTAAATCATGATCATTTATTGAAGTGCTTGAAAACCCTTGGCGTGAAGAATGCCGGTGTTATCTTCTCACGGCAAGGGGTGCCAGGAAAAGCGTGGTTTACTCCTATGCTTCTTGAAACACAGGTGCGGGGCACCTGTTATATTTTAACAAAGGCACGTACAATATTAATGAATAAGTTAATAAGTTAAGGGCCTGACCCCGTGCCTGGAGGTTATTTTTTGAAGCATTAGGACAAGACCGCCGAAAAGCATGTAGATTGATTCAACGTTTAGGTTGTCTTCCGCCGTGGCGTCGAAAAATATATTGAGCCTGGATTCTAAATCGTCCTCAGGCTTGCTGTAGCAAAGGAGAATTGGAACTCCCGGCAAGGGATATAGAACAATTGAAATATTAAAGGGGAAACCGGTTGTCACTTGCTTTCCGCCAAAAATATAAATCATGTCCTCAAAAAGTTCCGTGTGGGCGTCGGCAATTTGTTTTAAAGGTTTTTCACATCTCTGCTCAAAAAGCGGATTAAATTTCATTCCGTTTTTTAGTTCCCTGAATGGAACCCATTTTCCGGAAACATTAGTACCCGCGCTGGAAATAATATAGTTGAGCAGGGGTATGGTTACCCATACATTAACATGGCAGTCGGATGTAATATTTCCCCCGGTATCAACGGTGAAGTTCTTGCCGAGACATTTGATTGTCAATTTATCGTTGGATAATTTAGCTCCCAATCTTTCCGCCGATGAAGGGAAATCAACTGTTTTAATTTTATTTTTCAAATCCGTCAGGGTTTTCTCCAGGTGCTGTTCGAAATTTGTTTGTCTAACAATTTTTCCGTTAAGCTGCTCGATTATGTTTTTATCCAGATGCGGGCAGTTTCCCAATTGTTTTTGACCCTTGATTACCTCGGCGGCAAAGGCCAGGCATGTGGGCGCCAGGCATTGCCTGCAGTTTGATTTTGGGAGCAGCTTGTAGATTTCCAAAGGATTATTAATTTGAGACATGAAATTACCCCTTTCTCGGTAAGAAAAAATTTAATTATTCCGGATATATCCCTGCACAAATCAATCAAGGTGCCTATTCCGGCGGGTTAAAGGCAGTGCGGGCCGTTTTATCCGTTTTTTATTTCCCCGTATTCACAAGAGTAATTGTTAATATGTTAACAATATTGTAAGCCTGTTAACAGTTTCAGTCAATATTTAATAACGGTTAAAGTAAATAAAATGACGGCCACCCGGAAGGAAGCGGCAGCCGTTAAGACATTTAAATATGCCGATACGTAAAAACCCTTTAAGCCGGTTAGCCTGCTTAAAGGGTTTTAAATTGCTGATGACCAGGGGAGGTACAAAATTTTAGCATGTTTTTTTATTTTGTCGTTTCTTTGCCGCGATGCCCGGAAGGTTGCATGGCGCACGCCGTTGCTGCAGCCATGCAACAAATCAAACTGATTCCAATCCTTTTTTAAGTTTCTCCAGCAGTGAAATAAAGACTTCCTTTTCATTTCTGTCAAGAGCGGACATTATTTTATGAATGAAATTATTATGTACGGGAATGAAGGAGTTCATGAGAATAATGGCCCTGTCCGTCAGGCAGACCCGGAACACCCTTTTATCCGAGGGATCGGCGTTGCGAATCACCAGGGAGTCTTTTTCCAGCCGCTCTATCAGTCCGGTTATGTTGGCCCTGGAAACCAGCATCTTTTTTCCCAGTTCAGACTGGGTCAACCCCCGGTCGCCGGCCATGTACAGATGAATTAAAGCGTTGAATTTGGGCCAGGAAAGGCCGTACCGGGCAAAATGCATGGAAAAAACATCTTCCAGGGTATCCCATACCGATCCCAGCACAAACAGCGCGTTTTTTGAAAGGTAGTGGTCCGGCCCAGCTCCTTTTTCTTGAATCTTCCTAACCCCCATATTGTTAATATATTAAATTATTGTAAGCATATTAACAGACCCAGTCAAGAATGTCTCCGGCTGCAAGTTCAATATCAATAGAATATTTTAAATTTACTCGGTAAAAATAGGGGCTGTCCCCAATAGCCCGGGGGACAGCCCTTAAAAATTACCTTTCTTACAGTTCCTCCACCCAGCCCAACTCATCCGTAAGCAGGCCGTACTGTATGCCGGTGATATGGTCGTAAAACTTTTGGGACAGCTCGCCCACTCCACCGTTGCCGGGCACAATTGTTTCATCCCGCCATTTAAGCTCATTTACAGGAGATACCACGGCGGCGGTGCCGGAGCCGAAAATTTCCTGCAATTTGCCGCTGTGGGAGGCCGCAACCACTTCGTCTATGGACAGCCGGCGCTCAACAGTGTCGAGACCCCATTTCCGGGATACCTGGAGTACCGAATCCCTGGTGATTCCGCCAAGAATGCTGCCCTCCAGGGGCGGGGTAATAACCTGGCCGTCTATTACAAAGAATATGTTCATGGTGCCCACTTCTTCGATGTATTTCAGTTCCACACCGTCAAGCCACAGCACCTGGGTATAGCCCTGCTTTTTGGCGTCTTCTGCCGCCAGGATGCTGGCGGCGTAGTTGCCCGGTGTTTTTACGTGGCCTATGCCGCCCCGTACAGCCCGGACGTATTTATCGGTAACCATTATTTTTACCGGTTTGAAGCCTTCGGGGTAATAGGCTCCCACCGGTGAGAGGATAATCATAAATTTGTAGGTGTTGGACGGTCTGACCCCCAGGTAGGGATCCGTGGAGATGATAAAAGGCCTGATATAAAGGGATGTTTCCTTGGAGCCGGGAACCCAGTCCTGTTCCAGCTTCAAAAGCTCAATTAACCCCTGGTGCACCATTGTTTCGTCTATTTCCGGTATGCAAAGGCGTTGGGCTGAGCGGTTCAGCCGGGCCAAATATGAAAGGGGCCTGAAAATACCGATTTTACCGTTTTGTCTCCGGTAAGCTTTCATGCCCTCAAAAATGGCCTGACCGTAATGCAGTACCATGGTGGACGGTTCCAGGCTCAAGGGGCCGTAGGGCTCGATACGGGGGTTATGCCAGCCGTTGGAGACGTTATAATCAACCACAAACATATGGTCTGTAAACCTGGTGCCGAAGGTTAACTGGCTGTCAGCCGGCTTTTCCTTGAGATTCTGAGCTTTATAAACGGGAATGTTATACACCTAAAGACCTCCCAACCATTTAATCGGAATTTTATAAAAAATTTCTTGTTAGACTTCTATATACATTTTAATTTTTCCTTCAAAAATATTTATAAAGGGGCGCGATAATTATACCGCTGTGTTGCAGATCACAGGGGAAGAAGTGTTTTAGTCACAGATAGCTGATAACCAGAGGGTTATAATTAACAGCGAATAAAAAACCGGAGGTAAATAAAATGTCAATAAAAAGAAGGTCAATCGTTAAAATTGATGAGGATAAATGCACCGGCTGCGGTCTCTGTGTTTCTCCCTGCGCCGAGGGAGCCATTGAAATAAGGGATGGCAAGGCCAGGGTAATAAAAGACGAGCTTTGCGACGGCGCGGGATTCTGCCTGGGGGTCTGCCCGGAGGGTGCCCTGACCATAGAAGAGAGGGAGGCCGAGGAGTTTTCAGAGGAGGCGGTTCACAGGCACGTGGAAGGGCGGATAAAGAATTACATCCCCCAGAAGTGCTTTCGCTGCGGCCGCGGTGAGGATGAGCAGCCGGTAATACCATGCCGGAGCGCAGGGGAAAGCCTCTGGGTATGCACCCGCTGCCTGCCCGCATTGATACACGGTTAAAATAATAATAAAAAGGGGGGATGTGTTCCTCCCTTTTTTTATTCATTCAGGGGTGCAAGCAGCGGCATTTTATGCAGCGTCCCCTGGAGCCTTTGAAAAGATCCTTGAAAAGCTGATCCAGATCTTCGTGTTTTAATTTAATCAGACCTTCGGTGTTAATCAGCGAATTGTTTACGAACATCCTGATATAGGCGTGCTCCTTGGTTTCAACCACCGTAATCAATTTGTATTCATTCAACTGCTTCACCCCGCTTTGTGTGGGACTGGTAAAAGGGAATAAATCTATTTATAAACTTCCGTAAAATGCCGACTATGATATTACATTATGATATGATTAACTTAAGCGAAGTTTAATGAGGGTTAGCCGGAGGATACAATGAATATTTACTCCATGAGTGACCTGCATCTGTCCTTTGCCACCAGGCCGGACCCGGACCAGTGGAATGCGATTTTATATAAACCCATGTCTGACCTGGATCAAAAGTGGTTGAATCACCCCCGGAAGATTTATGACAACTGGTGTTCCACCGTGACGGAAAAGGACCTGGTTTTGGTGCCGGGGGACATATCCTGGGCCATGCGGCTGGATCAGGTGCATTGTGATATGAATTTTCTCGGCATATTGCCGGGGAATATAATTGCGGTTCAGGGAAACCATGACTACTGGTGGCAGTCAATATCAAAAACCAGGGCGGTGGCGCCGGGGAATGTGCTGCTGGTCCAAAACGACAGCGTTCAGGTGGGGGACTTGGCCTTATGCGGTTCCCGGGGATGGTTATGTCCCAACGGCGCGTATTTTAGCGATGACGATCTCAAAATATACAACAGGGAATTGATCCGGATGGAAAATTCCCTGAAAAGCGCGGCGGGGGCCGGGGAGATAATTGCTATGATGCATTATATGCCCACCAATGAGAAACACGAGTACAGCGGATTTATTGAGCTGTTTCAAAAATATGGCGTAAAAACGGTGGTTTACGGCCATCTTCACGCCAGGGCGTGCCGCTACAGGCTTCCGGATGTCCAGTGGGGAATCCGTTTTTATCTGGTCAGCGCCGACTATTTGGATTTTATGCCCCGCTTAATCCTCGCCAGGTGAATGTAGCTCTGATTTTTTAACAACGCAACGGGTGTGGCACACTGTCAGTTTGCCTGACGGATAAGAGTAAAATGCATCGCTGCCCGGGGTTATTGCTTCTCCGCAAACCGCGCATACAGTTTCATTGCGGCAGGTGGAAAGCACTCCTTCAATCTTTTTTTCACCTATGACGCCCGGGGCGGTTTTAAGTTTATTCTTTAGAGGAGTTATCGGTGAGCACTCCGGATGGAAAAATTTCCTGACCCTTTTGCCCTCCTGTCGGGCTTTAAACTCCACCAGTGGGGTATAGGGCAATATGCTTTTTCTGCAGGCGCAGCAACGTTGCTTCCGGGCGCCGTTTGCTTTCAGAACGTATCTTGTTTCCACGGGCTTCTGGCGCACCGACCTGTCCTTGAAAAAGGAGTGCCTTGATTCGTCTTCCATAATCCATTTTTCTACTACCCTGTAAAAATCCCTGTAATTGCGGTCGGTTAATTTTATATGGGGCGGAAAACCCGCTTTTAGAATCTGGTTGTAAAACTCATTTTCGGCGACATCGTGGGCCAGCCCGTCCATCCGGGCGAATTCCCAGTTATAATTATTTTCCGTCAGCCAGGCGTGCAGGCCGTGAAAGATATTGCCGGAGCACACCAGTACATGATCCTCTTCCGTCACGCCGGCACTTTCCATCAAGCCGACCACGGCTCTGCACACCACTTCCTCAAGACTTTCTCCGCCGGACCAGGTGAGGGGTATTGTAGAGATGTGGGATTCCTCGGGATTTTCGGAAACCAGAACCACGACCTCGGAAAAGGCTCTGCAGCCGCCTCCGGCATCCTCTATATACCAGGTTCTCAAAACATTGCAGCCTTCTTTCCGTAATTAAATAAGTTCATATTTTCATATTCTCACGAGGTTACTTATTTTCCTTCCGCCGGGCAGGAAATCAACCGGTACAATTGTGTATGTTAATATTAGTTTATATTCTGCTTCCAAAAAATTTTAATTAACCGGCAGGAAAATGTGATATTCCGGAGAAGATTAAACCTAAGTATTGGGTGAACAGTCATTCATAATGCGACATTATTTCTGTCGCCGGTGGAGCGACAAATTTAAAAAGGGGGTAAATGTATGCCGACGGTAAAAGAAATTTTGGCTGCTTTGCAGGAAAAACTGGCTGATCCTGCTAAAATGAAGGGAACTACGGCCATCTACCAGTTTGTGCTGACCGGCGGTGAAGCCGGGAGCTATTTCGTAAAATTCGACGACGGGGCGGCCACCATCCAGGAGGGAGCTGCGGATTCCCCCGATATCACCATCACAATGGATGCCGAGGATTTCAAAAGCATGATCGGCGGCCAACTGAATCCCACCATGGCCTTCATGAGCGGAAAATTACAGGTAAAAGGCGACATGTCCCTGGCCATGAAACTGCAAACCCTGCTCGGTTAAAGGCATCTGGTTTCCCGGAGGCAGCTCCGGGTTTTTTTTATTTATAAACATCGGAGTAAGGGGATTAAACCCGGTGATGGCGAGCTTTCCCGCCCAGTATTTGCTTGTAGCGGTTAATTTTTTGTTTATATATCTGTTGCCTGTGATAATGTATAAATATATAATGTAACTTGGAGTTGGTATAATATATTGATATTTATTGTTTTAAAAGCAGCACCTGCTTACCTGGTAAACCTATAACAAAAAAATAATATCGGCCTTAATAAATTAACCGCATTATTAATACCGATATAGACTGGGGGAGGGATACTTAAATGTCAAGGTTTATCTGTGATACCTGCGGAAGGGAAGTGCTTCCCGTGGACGGAATTGTTTCCTGGACCAGGGAGGACAAAAGGCTGGGAAATTTCAAGCTGACTCACAAAGATACCCCGGGAAACAAATGTCAGCCGGAGAACAACAGGTACCGGGAGCTTTACACACTAACATTGGCCCACGGATACCTTGAGTTTATATCTTATCTATTGGAGCGCTGGGAAGACAATCTTGTGCTGGATGATCCGCAGACCCTCCGCAAAGTAATGGGCCAGTTGAATCTTCACATACATGAAAAGCTCATAATGCTGATGGAGGATTGATCGTTATTAATAAATTTAAAAGATTTTAACCCCGGGGTGACCCCCCGGGGCTAATTTTTTTTACCGTTTTTTCATGTCCAGCTCTTCCGCCAGCCTGGTGAAGGAAGGCAGGGAGTTGATAATAATCTGTTTGTCTATGCAGTAGGCTATTCTGAAATATCCCGGCAGGCCGAATCCGGCCCCGGGAACCAGAAGTATGTTGTGCTCCTGGGCCTTTCTGACAAATTCCCCGTCGTCCGGCAGCGGGGATTTGGGGAAAAGGTAGAAGGCTCCGTCCGGCTTATTCATTTCAAAGCCCAGGGAGGTCAGGTGGTTGTACAGTATATCCCTTTTTTCCCGGTATTCCTCCAGGTCAACGCTTTCTCTCTGCAATCCGGCCACCAGCCTTTGCATCAGGGCCGGGGCGTTGACAAAGCCCAGGGTGCGGTTGGCGAAAACCAGTCCCTCCATCAGCAATTCAATATCCTTTGCCCCGGGGCTGGCGGCTATGTAGCCGATGCGCTCCCCGGGAAGGGCCAGATCCTTGCTGTGGGAGGTAACCACCAGGCTGTTGTCCAGGTACAAAAACACACTGGGTACCTTAATGCCGTCATAAACAATTTTTGCATAGGGTTCGTCGGAAATGACATAAATATCGCTGTTGTATTCAGATTCCTTTTGTTTAATAAGTTTTCCCAGCGCCTCCAGCTCTCCGGCGCTGTACACCACCCCGGTGGGGTTGTTGGGGGAATTGATGATTATGGCCTTTGTCCGGGGAGTTATGGCCCTGGACAGCGCCTCCAGGTCAGGCCTGAATTCCGGGGTGGTGGAAACCTCAACTGTTTTTCCGCCGTGGTTGTCCACGTAAAATCTATATTCCACGAAATATGGCTTTAATACAATAACCTCGTCCTCAGGGTCCAGGAGGGTTTTTAGCACCACGTTAATGGCCCCGCCCGCCCCGGTGGTCATTACCACAAATTCCGGCCCGAAGGGAAGACCTGTTTCTTCCTTTAATACCTCCGCCACCGCCGACCTGGTTTCAGTGTAGCCGGCGTTGCTCATGTAACGGTGCATGCCCGGGACGGGGTTTAAGGCCAGTTTTTTCAGTTCCTCCCTGAATTTTTCCGGTGGCTCCACATTTGGATTGCCTATGGTGAAATCGAACACCTTGTCGGCCCCATATATGGCTCTCAGCCTTTCACCCTCCTCGAACATTTTTCGTATAAAGGATGCACCGGCAAGAAATTTTTCAACCTTTTTACTTATGGCCATATTAATTAATCATCTCCTTGAGTCTTTTGCGGCATTATCCATTAATAGCAAATTCTATGTAGCGGTGGAAAAACCTTTTAAATGCGACAGGGGACGGTTCTTCCCTGTCGCATTTTACCTAAACTTCCACCAGCCTGACCGCCAGCCTCTTGTCCCGGCCGCAATTGGGGCAGACAAAAAGGTGCAGGCACCAGGAAGCCTCAAAGGACATGTTAAAGTACGGGCTGTACGGCCCCAGGTAGTCCGTCACCAGACCCGCGTCCTTCATCTCCGCCCCGCAATCGCATAAGGGTCCCTGTTCCATGATTCCGCTGCATACAGGGCACATGGTGCTCATGGTGCGCATCCCCTCCACGCCGGTACTCCATTTATTGTTGCCCTGCAAGTCCCCCTTAGTCATCACGGTGTATTAAATTTTCCTGCTTTATATGATTTATTTAACAATATTTCAGGTAAGTAGCCAGCATTTGGCGGATAGCCCGAAGGTTTCCTTTAAGTAGAAGGGAGAATTCCACTGCAAAAAGATAACCGCACTTCCGGCATAACCCGGGTATCTCGCTGCAGCGTCCACAGGTGAAGGCTTTACCATTTTCATACACCACGCACTGGTGGCACGGGCGGCTCCAATTGCCGTTTAAATAATAATCAAGCCCAACCGGCAGGTTAAATACGGGGGCACCTTTTCTGAACAGGCTTTTGATGGAGGCTGCGGCCTGTACTTTTTGTTTATGGTCCAGGGCCAGTCCTTCGGTTCCTTTATAGGGAGTATGAAAATTAAAGGAGATGGCTTTGACCCTGTGGTTTTCGGCTGCCAGACCGGTGACCTCTGGAATGTCCCTGTAATTAATGTTGTTTACCGCCATGTAGAATATTATATTTGGTTTGCTTACCTTTTCCAGGTTTGAGAGGATGAGCTGAAAAGTGTTTCCTCTGATTGCGTTGTGGGTCTTCTCCATTCCGTCAATACTCAGAAAAACCAGATCAGCTTCTGGAACTTCGATTGATATGGTTCCGTTGGTTACCACGCAGACAAGGGCAAAGCCCATTTCTTTTGCCTTCCTCACCAAATGGTGTATGGTGTATCCTTCGTCACGCCAGAGAAACACCTCGCCTCCGCAGAAGAATAATATTTTAACACCTTTATTAACAAGTTTGTGCATCAACGTTAGGGTTTCGGTATAAGTTGAAAGCTTCCCTCCCTGATTGGCCACGGCGCAATGCCGGCAACTCAGATTGCATCTGTCTGTAATAATAATTGTCGCCAGCAGCGGCGTTCGCTGGAAACCGGCTGCCGCCTTAAGTCCTGAAAAAGCAAGAGCTGCGAAAGTTGAGCAATTCATATGGGACCTCCTACAATTCCAGGCGCTTCGGCCAGGGGTTGCGCATGCTGGCATTCCACAAAGTATTTAGATATTTAATGGAGTACTGTTTTTCAACAAAGTGATAACAGAAAGCGCCCAGGCCGGTCAGCTTAAGCATTTCTCCATGGTCCCTGGCAAGCCCCAGCATTTTCAATCCGGTAATCAGCAGCGGAAATTTGTGATCCAGTGATGCTCCGAAAAGGCTGTGGAAGCGCTGGCGGGGAATAACGGTATCGTAACAGCGCCAGAAAAGCCAAAATACCTGTTTTTCCCTGGGACTCATGGTATTGATCAGGCTGATGGGAATGCGCCCGGATTCCAGGGCTTTGATGTATTCCTCCAGGTCAAAAGTATTCAGGTAAAAATATTTGTCGTAGAGTGATGTGGCCGAAGCACCCAAACCAAGAAAGGTTTCCCGGGTAACTGAAGTGTATCGTTTAGCTTCTTTTCTTCCGTAGGTCCAGATGGAAGTCCGTTCGTAACCATGGTTTGCTGCAATTTTATCCAATCGTTTTTGAATTTTATACTCTTTTAGCTCGCTAAACCTGTGAGCTCCCGTGGATTTGATTTTTTCCTGAAGAGGCGTGCAGGGAAAAACAATGAGGGGATATATTGAAACCTGATCCACCCCATAAGTCAAACATATTTTGAGGTCTTTTTCTATATCCGTTTCCGACTGGCCGGGAATGTTATACATGATGTCCACGTCCACGGTGTCAAACCCTGCTTGCAGAGCGCTTTGCACAGCCCGGTGACTGTCTTCCGGAGCGTACCCCCGTTCCAAATATTCAAGTGACCCCTGGTGAAAGCTCTGTACGCCCACGGAGATCAAATTAATCCCGGCTTTCTTGATTTCGGCCAGTTGAGTGGGCGTTGCCTCCCGGGGATGTATTTCCATCCCGGTATCGCCCCCAACATTTAAACGGCTTCTTATTTTCCCCAGGAGTACGGCAATTTCCCCCAGCATCAGGTTTGGAGTTCCACCACCGATATAGATTGAGGAAATTTGTTTTCCTTTTAGGAAAGGCCGGTATATATCAAGCTCTTTCAGCAGTGCTGTGTAATACCTGACTGCCGACGCCTTTTTATAAATTGTTTTGTTGTACGGGCAAAAAGGGCAGAGGCTGCGGCAAAAGGGTACGTGTATATATAAACCCAGTTCTTCCGGCAGCGCGGAAAAATCTATCCCGGAGGCACTGAATTGCTCAAAGGCATATTTATCCCTTTTACGGGCGATTATTAGCCTTAACGCTTCGGTAATCATATAACTCCTCCTGTAAATATGCCAATTCCCGCTATTTTTTGTCTTTCTCAATTGTTATCCTGATTCGTATTACCTGCTCCGGCCAGTTCCATAAGCCGTAATCTGGCATCCTGCTCATCAAAGGAACTGAACCACCTTCTGTTTTCGCCGTCAATGATTCGAAAATGATGGCTGATGACATTGTTCTGCAAAACATAATCGCCCCTGGAATCCACTTTCCGCCACCAAATCTTTCCGCCCAATGTTTTTACACCAGGGGTGGCAATATTCCGGGTAGAGAACAAATCCACCAACTCCAGGGGGTCGCCGCCCAAAACCATTTGAAGGGTTTCATCATTTCTAAAGATGGCGCAGCAGGCAATGGCCACAGTCCAACCGGCATATATGCGGTCCTTTTCAATCTGGATTAACGTTTTTTTGGAAATTCCCAGAATTTCCGCCATACGATCCTGGGTTAAATTTCTGTTCACCCGGATATGCTTAATGGTCTCAGAAACAATCTGAATAAATTCATCCCGATCCATTTGGCACCTCGCAGTGTAAAATTACACTATTGTTGAAATTATACACCACCTTTTTGCGCTGTCAATATGTGTGTAATAACTAAAGACAAAGAAAAAAAGCCTCTCATCCGCGTAACAGCAACGCCGGTGAGAGGCTTTTTATTTAAACGGGCAATGATTCCCTTTTAGTATCTGGGCAACTGAACCTGCTCAAAATAATATTCCACAGCGCCAATTTCTTTCATGCGGTTATTAATATTAATCCACCGTTCCCTGAGCCTTCCGCTAAACTGCTTTTGACAGGGGTATTCACTGCATTGAAAACAAAAATCCACACCCTTTTCCTTGTGGCAGGTTTTGGCGGCGCATTCGATGGGGCACAGATTTTTTTCACCTCTGCAACCGCTGCAGGAGGCCAGGGAGAAGGAAGTCAATATCTCTTCAAAATGCCGGTAATTATTAAAAACAATATTTTCCCCGGATTTCATTTTGGCCACCCTGCCATAATTGTTTCCCATGGCCTGTAAAAGTTTTGCGCTTAATTGCTTTATTTCCCCATTTTCATAGTCGGCGCATCTGCCGCAGTCAAGCCCGCAGGGCGCCAGGTGTTTTAATACCTCGTTATATTCCATTTTTTTAGTTGCTCCCTATAGATATTTAAAGCCGTTCAGCTCTTTTCATTCTTTTGCCAGGCTCTGGTTTTTAGGCCGTCCCAGGATTAAATCGGACATAGTAAATCGTTCGGCGCATAACAAATCCTTTACTTCCTGCCGGAATACCGCCGGATCCGGAGGGGTATGGGTACCCATAACGATTTTAATTTCCGGGTAGGCCTCCTTGATTACGGCTTCATACTTCTGCTTAAAGGGACACAGGGCCGTCATGCAAAAAGAGAAATGCAGGGCGTCGACCCGGAGGTCGGCAATGGAACGAACCCGCCGCAGTATTTTTTGCGGGGCGCCCGCGGTGGGACAGCCGGAACAATTAATTATTCCCACCAGGTCCAGCCTTTCATCGGGAGCATAGTCCTTAAAAAGCCCTTTTCTTTTTCGCATATCCGCTAAACAGACAACCGAGGCGCAATCCAGCTCCTGGGTACAGTTGGAACAGGTTATAATACCGATTCTCGCCATTATTAACACTTCCTTTCAGGGGAATTTGAGGCTCCGGGTATTATTTTCGAATAATCCCTGGGCATTGGCGGAGCCTTGACAGCTTTAATTATCCGCAATGTCCGGGCAAGGGTTTTAAACTCATTTTGACAGACAGGGCAGTTGTCCAGATGTTTCTCCACTTGTTTATTTGTAAAGATATCCAGCTCTTTTTCCAGGTATGGATTTAATTTCAAAAGAACCTCACGGCAATTCATAGTTCATATCCCCCCTGGCAATAGCAAGTGTAATCCTTTACCAGACCCACGCAGCCTGATTTAACAAGGTGGTCCCTATATGCCCGCCTGGCCCTGAAAAGACGGGATTTTACCGTGGTAACCGGTAGGCTCAGGATGCTTGCTATTTCTTCGTAGCTTAAACCGTGCAGGTCCCTCAGCACGAGAACCACCTGATAATCCCGGCTGGGAAGATGGTGTTTAAGAATGTGCATTATGCACCATTGCATTTCCCTTCTGATAACTATTCTCTCCGGATTGCCCGAGCAGTCCGGAACCGTCATTTCCCCCAGGGATATGGATTGATGTTTACATTGTTTTCTCTTTTTACCCAGATATATATTGGTTGCTATACGGCTGAGCCATGTCCGCAAACTGGACTCCCCCCTGAATCCCTGCAGGTTCTCAAAGGCTTTAAGAAAGGTTTCCTGGGTAATGTCATCAGCTTCATTAGGGCTCCCGGATAAATAGTAGGCAAGGTTATAAATATTTTGCTGGTTGTTCCTGACTATTTCTTCCCAGTCTGAAATTGTGTCCGGGGTTTCATTTGTTATCTGTTTATATTGTTCCAGGCATATCACCACCCGCATTTTTAACTTTCCCGCCGGGAAGTCCCCACAACTTTAGCCTTCCTTACCCGCGAAGGGGGGGCGAAAGGAGGGGTAGTTTACCAGTTTAGATGCAATAATATAAAAAAAGTTTCTCACTTTTTGATCATATTGAAAATATTTATTTTAAACATTATTTTTAAGGCCCGGCGCGCTGCCGCCATGCCATGGAATGAAGGCATATTAACGCACCCCGGTGGAATAATGGAAGTATACTATCAGCTACTGTGAGGTGTTGGGATTGGCGGAAACCGTCGACAAAGAAGGGAGATTTTATCCTGAAATAGACGCGCTGGTGGAAACAGCGGCCCGGGCCGGCCGGGAATTTATGAGCCTGGACCAGGAGCAGGTGGATAAAATAGTCCAGGCCATGGCCATGGCCGGGCTGGACAAACACATGGAGTTGGCCAAAATGGCGGTGGAAGAAACCCGCCGGGGGGTGTACGAGGACAAGATAACGAAGAATATTTTCGCCACCGAGGCGGTTTATCACAGCATAAAGTACAAAAAAACGGTGGGTATAATCCGGGAGGATGAGGAAGAGGAATATTTGGAAGTGGCGGAGCCTTTGGGGGTTGTGGCTGCGGTGGTGCCGGTGACCAATCCCACCTCCACCACAATGTTCAAAGCTCTTATCTGCATGAAAACCCGGAATCCCATAATTTTCAGCTTTCATCCCGGGGCCCGGGGGTGCAGCGCCGCCGCGGCGAAAGTAATGCTGGAGGCGGCGGTTAAGGCCGGGGCGCCGGAAAACTGCATTTCCTGGCTGGAAAAGTCCGGCATTGAAGCCACCGGGTATTTAATGAAGCACCCGGGGGTTTCCACCATTATCGCCACCGGGGGGGCCGGCCTGGTAAGGGCCGCCTACACCACCGGCAAGCCCGCCCTGGGGGTAGGCCCCGGGAACGTGCCCTGTTACATTGACAGCAGCGCCAGGCTGAAAAGGGCGGTGACGGATCTGATCATGAGCAAGACCTTTGACAACGGGCTGATCTGCGCCTCGGAGCAGTCGGTGGTGATTCACCGGGAGGTGGCTGAACGGGTGAAGTCTTTAATGAAGGAATACGGCTGCTATTTTCTCCGCCCGGAGGAGATAAAGAAGCTGGAGGGGCTGGTTTCCCCCGGGGACGGCCCCAGCTGCGCCCTGAACGCCGACATTGTGGGCCAGCCCGCCGGGAAAATAGCTGAAATGGCCGGAATCAGCGCTCCCCCGGGCACCCGGGTGCTGGTGGCGGAGCTATCCGGGGTGGGGCCGGAACATCCCCTGTCCATGGAAAAATTGAGCCCCATACTGTCCTGCTACGTGGCCGGGGACCACCGGGAGGGCATTGAGCTGTGCGAAAAGGTTGTGGAGTTCGGCGGGCTGGGGCACTCCGCCGTGGTCCACGCGGAGGATGAGAGTGTTATCAAGGAATTCTACCACCGGATCAGGACCGGCCGCATTATAGTGAACTCGCCTTCCACCCACGGCGCCATAGGGGATTTATACAATGTCAACGTGCCGTCCTTTACCCTGGGCTGCGGTTCCATGGGCAGCAACAGCACCACCTCCAACGTAAGCGTGGATAATCTTATCAATGTCAAGAGGGTGGCCAAAAGACGCGATAAAATACAGTGGTTCAGGGTTCCGGAAAGGATATATTTTGAGAGCGGGGCGGTACAATATCTGAGCAAGTTTCCGGGTATCGGCAGGGTGTTCATAGTAACCGACCAGGTGGTGCAGCAATTAGGAATGGTGGATAAGGTAAAGTACCACCTGAATAAAAGGAACAACCAGGTGGCGGTGGAGGTGTTCAGTGACGTGGAGCCTGATCCCTCGGTGGATACCGTGCGCAGGGGCTGCGCCGTTATGAAGGATTTTAAACCGGACACCATCATAGCCCTGGGAGGCGGCTCTCCCATTGACGCCGCCAAGGCCATGTGGCTTTTCTACGAGCATCCCGGGGTGGAGTTTGAATTTTTAAGGCTTAAATTCATGGACATCCGCAAGCGCACTTATAAATATCCCAAACTGGGCCGCAGGGCCAGTCTCATCGCCATACCCACCACCAGCGGCACCGGTTCCGAAGTCACCGCCTTTGCGGTAATCAGCGATCACGGCAAACACATAAAATACCCTCTGGCGGATTACGAGCTGACCCCGGACGTGGCCATTATCGACCCCAATTTTGCCATGAGCATGCCCCCCCGGGTGGCTGCGGACACCGGCATGGACGTGCTGGTGCACGCCCTGGAGTCTTATGTCTCCGTGATGGCCTCGGAGTATACGGATGCCCTGGCCTTAAAGGCCGTGGAACTGGTATACAAATATTTGCTGCGCTCCTATAAAAACCCCTCCGACCGGGAGGCCAGGGAGAAGATGCACTATGCCTCCTGCATAGCCGGGATGGCCTTTACCAACGCCTTTCTCGGCATAAACCACAGCCTGGCCCACAAACTGGGAGCGGAATTTGGAATATCCCACGGCAGGGCCAACGCGGTGCTGCTGCCCTACGTTATCGCCTACAACGCCAGCAGGCCGGCCAAATTCACCTCTTATCCGCAATACGAGTATTTCCAGGCGCCGGAAAAATACCGTCAGATTGCGGCCTACCTGGGCTTTCCCGCGGAAACCGCCGAACAGGGAGTGCGCTCCCTGGTTGAGGCGGTGCGCGGCCTGTTAAGGGGGCTGGAGATGCCCGCCGGCATAGCCGGCCTGGGAGTGGACCGGGAAAGGTTTTCCTCCCTAATTCCGGCCATGGCCGAGCAGGCCTTTGACGACCAGGTAACCGGCACCAATCCCAGGTTTCCCCTGATTGCCGAGTTGGCCGATTTGTACAGGCTGGCCTACGGTTCGCCCCTGGCCGCCGGGGTTGACCGGAACCTGCTGGATTTCTCATTGCTGAATGACGGGCGGAAGGTGGAAATCAGTCTGGAGGAGGAAGAAAAAACAATTCCTCCCCCGGGGAACGGGATTCCTTATGCCCCGGCAAGGGAGCCCGGGGGCGGTATTGCCGAAAGCGGCGCAAAACCCCTTCACTGATCGGGCTGTAATTTTTGAAAAGTCAATGTATGTGCTGTTTATACACCCGCCCTTCATCCGGCGGGTGTATTTTTGATTAACAATATTGACCGTTTAATAAAGGAAATCATTTGTGGCGGGGCGAAATCATCCGGAAAGACTGAAAAGACTGATAGAGGAAGTGTTTGCATGCCGGGTCAGGAACTGCTGGTCAAAGAAATAATGGACAGGGGCCTGTGCTCCTCCTGTGGTATGTGTGTGGGGCTGTGCCCGTACATTAAAACCGCCGGGGACAGGGTCAGGGCCATATATCCCTGCGGTATTGAGGAAGGAGCCTGTTACGGGGTCTGTCCCAAAACCTCCCTGGACATAAGCGAGATGGATATGTTCGTGCATGGAAGGGAGAGGGAGGACCATGCCCTGGGTATATACAGCGGCATCTATTATGCCAGGGCAACCGCCAGGGCGGACGGGGCCCAGTACGGGGGAATAACCACCGCCCTGATTGGACTGGCTTTAAGGGAAGGACTCATTTCCTCCGCCATACTCACCGGCGGCGATATTATGAACCCCCGGCCGGTGCTGGCCGCCACCCCCGGGGAGGTGAACAGCTGCGCCGGTTCCAAGTACACCGGTGTTCCCACCCTGCTGGAGCTGAACAGGGCCGCGGGGAGAGGCCTGACCGGGATTGGCCTGGTGGGAAGGCCCTGCCAGGTGGCGGCGGTGAGAAAATTGCAGAGGGGAAAGCTTCCCCCGGAACGCACCTATTCGGACCGGCTGGTGGGCCTGATGCTGGGATTGTTCTGCTTCTGGTCGCTTTCTTCGGAACTTTACGGTTTTTTAGCCCGGGAAACCAAAGGAGAAGAGATAATTAAAATGGACATCCCCCTGGAAGGCCCCGGTGTGCTGACAAAGACGGGCAGCCGCCGGTGGCGGGTGGATGAAATAAGACCCTTTATCAACAAGTCCTGTAATTATTGTTTCGACAGCACTTCGGAATGGGCCGACCTGTCGGTGGGGTCCACCGAGCAGGACCCCGGGTGGAATACGCTGCTGGTGCGCTCCGGCCAGGGCCGGGATTTGGTGGAACTGGCGGCCGACAGGGGCGTTTTGGAAATTAAGGACTACCCGGCCGGAAGGCTGCCTGTTTTGCGTAAAGCCGCCCTCAACAAAAAAATGAGGGTGCTGGCCCTGGCGGAGAAAGAGCCGGGAAATGGCGGATGTCCGGCAATTCCGGATAAATACCTCAGGGAAATGAATGTTCAGTGGGGAGGGATTAACCGGTGAGCATTGCGGGAGTATGCCTGGAAAAGCCGGGTACGAAGGTAGCCCTGACCGGTAACGAGGCCATTGCCAGGGGCGCTTTGGAGGCGGGGGTGGCCTATGCGGCTTCCTATCCCGGCTCCCCCACCGCCGAGGTGCTGGGAACCCTGTCCAGGCTGGCCGGTAATTTTAAACTATACGCCGAGTGGTCCGTTAACGAGAAAGTGGCCATGGAAGGGGCCGCGGCAGCTTCCTTTGCGGGGTTGAGGTCACTGGTGGTGATGAAGGCCGACGGGCTGAACGTGGCTCTGGATTTTGCCGGCGCCCTGGCCATTTCCGGCTGCCGGGGGGGAATGGTGATAGTGCTGGGGGATGATCCCAACGCCCACTCCAGCGTCAGGGAGGAGGATTCCCGCAACCTCTGCAAGGCGATTCACCTCCCGGTGCTGGAGCCGTCCTCCGTGCAGGAGGCCCTGGAGATGACCCGGGAGGCCTTCAGCCTTTCCGAGGATTTGAAGCTGCCCGTGGTGGTGCGCTGCGTCACCCGGGTCTGCCATGCCAGCGGGGACGTTGAGCTGGGTGAATTGAACCGCCCCCTGCCCGTCCCGGATTTCACCAGGGATAACAGGGTGATTACCTTCGGCATCCAGCTCCACGCCCTGCAGGAGCAAAAGCTGGCCAGGGCGGCGGAATGGGCCTGCCACAGCGGGTTTAACAGCTATACCGGCCCGGAAAACCCGGAGCGGCTGGTGATTGCCTGCGGGCCCTGTTACATGCACGCCCTGGAAGCCCTGGACATGCTGGCAGCTACAGGGGTGGGGGTTTTAAAGCTGGGCGTAACCTGGCCCCTGCCCCACCAGTTGCTGCTGAAATATTTGCGGAATGCCTCGGAAGTGGTATTTGCCGAGGAGGTGGAGCCCTTTGTGGAGGACAACGTGACTTCCCTGGCCGCCATGCAAATACCCCGGGGCATAAAATTTTACGGAAAACGCAGCGGCCATGTGGCGGGGCCCGCCGGCCCGGGCATAGGCGAACTGGATCCGGATATACTGGCCTCCTCCCTGGCCGGAATATTCGGCGTTAAATATGAAACTCCCGGGGTATCGGGCAGGGCGGAGGCCCTGGAACTGCTGGGAGAAAAAATGCCCGACAGGGAGCTGGCCTTTTGTGCCGGCTGCCCGCACCGGGCCTCCTTCTGGGCTGTCAGGGCCGCCCTGGAGCTTGACGGAAGGGGAGGCATAGTGCTGGGGGATATAGGCTGTTATACCCTGGGCATGGCCAGGACAGGCTATAACCTGTTGCAGACGGTGCACTGCATGGGAGCGGGCATCGGTTTGGCCGGGGGAATGGCCAATCTCAGCCGCTTTGGCTTTGACCGGCCAATTGTAACCCTGGTGGGCGACTCCACCTTTTACCACGCGGCCATACCCGCCCTGATAAACGCCAGATACCACAATTCAAGCTTTTTATGCGTGGTGCTGGATAACGAAACCACGGCCATGACCGGCCATCAGCCCCACCCGGGGCGCAGCGTCACCGCCATGGGGGAACCCGCCCGGACGGTGCGGATGGAGGAATTGCTCCAGGGCGTGGGATTGCCCTACGTGGTCCAGGACCCCTACGATGTGGAAGCAACCATAGATGTTGTCTGCAACATGCTCGGCCAGGAAGGGCCCCGGGTGCTGATACTGCGCAGAACCTGTGTGCTGGCGGCGGTCAGGGGAAAGCAGAAAGCCAGGGTTTACGTGGACCAGGAAAAGTGCATAGGGGATTCCTGCGGCTGCGGCCGGTTCTGCAGCAGAGTGTTCGCCTGTCCGGCCAATGTCTGGGATGCGGCCGGGGGCAAGGCGCGTATAGACGAGGCGGTTTGCAACGGGTGCGGCGTTTGCGCCTCCCTCTGTCCCCAGGGGGCCATAGTTGTGGAAAGGGCGGTGCTGTGATGAAAGAGCCGTTGAATATCATCATTACCGGCGTGGGCGGCCAGGGAAACGTGCTGGCCTCCCAGGTGCTTTCCTCCGCGGCGGCCCAGGCGGGCTACCGGGTGGCGGTGGGGGAAACCTTCGGTGTTTCCCAGCGGGGCGGCTCCGTCATGAGCCATGTGAGGATATCCCTGACAAGACCGTACGGACCCCTTATCCCCAAGGGCCGGGCCCACATAGTGGCCGGCTTCGAGCCCCTGGAAACCCTGCGGGTGCTTTTGGAATACGCAAATCCTGAAACAGTGGTGATAATGAATAACCGGCCCAACTATCCCCTGGGCTGTCTTTCCGGGGAACAGAAATATCCCGACCCCCGGGATATTGAAAAAGCTGCCGGGAAGCTCACCCCCAGGCTGCACCTGCTGTCCGCCACGGAGCTGGCCAAGGAGGCGGGCAGCCCCCTGGCGGCCAACATGGTAATGACCGGGGCACTGGCGGGCAGCCGCCTGCTTCCCTTCGGCCGGGAGCACTTCACCGGGGTTATTGAAACGCTGTTCCAGGACCCGGTGAGGGAGCTTAATTTGAGGGCCTTTGAACTGGGATTATATCAAATGAACAAATAACCCGCGTTTCACAAATCACGACAAAAAGACAGGTAAAAATTACCTGTCTTTTTTATTGATTTCTATTGACTTTTTGTTAACAATAAGTTAACATTCGAATAATATAATATTAACAATAAATTAACATTCAGGAGGGGGGATGATTATGATGCTGCAAAGGGCATCCGCAGTCAACATTATTTTTAACAGGCCGAGGCTTTTGGAAAGGAAGGAAACATTAAAAAGTAACAACACTCCCTCCCACCATAAAAATTTCGATTACCTTACCGAATGGTACAGCCCGCTGGAGGCGGACACCAGGAACGCGCTCCCGCAGAAGTGGTTTTTTAAACTCATGTAACGGGGTCAGGCTCTTAACTTATTAACTTATATATTGATGATATACACGCCTTCTGTTAAAGTATAACAGGAGGTGTTTTGCTTTGGCCGGGCATAAGAGAATAGAAATCCGGGAGCCATGCGCCATGCAATACAGCGGGGAAACAACTGGCGGAATGTGTTTGACCAGCATGTATTACAACGGATAAAAGAAAAGACGGGACATGTTTTTCAGGACCGGTACAAAGCCATACAGTTACATAAATGAAGATAGGGGTTTCCCCTGTGGCGGTATTTAAATATATGAACGGGAAATAAAAAAATAAGTTAATAAGTTAAGAGCCTGGCCCTAGGGCTCTAGGGCTGGAAACGGGGAAAAGACATAATGAAAAAAGTGATATATATCTTTTTTTGCATCGCGGCCTTATTGTTTTATTGCGTTCCGGCCCGGGGCGAAGCAAACGACTATTATACGGACATGAAGGATTCTTTTGCCGGGGACGCTGTAAAGGAGCTTGCCGGCCAGGGTATTGTCAAAGGGGTGGCCCCGGGTAAATTCGGCCCGGAACAGTACATAACCCGGGAACATTTTTGCGTGCTGGCGGCCAAAACCCTGGGGGTTACTCCGGTTTACCCGGATAGTCCTTCCTTCAAGGATCTCTCTCCCCGGGACCCGGCTTACGGTTACGTTGAGGCCCTGGCAAGGCTGGGCTTGATTTCCGGCAACGGCACAGGCTGCTTTAAGCCGGGCGAACCGGTGAAAAGACAGGACGCCGCGGTTATAGCGTACCGGGCGGCGGGTGACAGCGCGGCCGGTGAAGCAAAAATCAGCGACAGCGGGATGGTTTCCCCCTATGCCGCCGGGGCGGTTGATTTCGTAACCCTGAAGGGCTGGATGAGCGCCGGAAACGGCTATTTTTATCCCCTGCAGGGCCTTACCCGGGGGCAGGCGGCAGTTCTGGCCAAATACCTGTATGATGAAAGAAAATGGCAGGCCATGACCAGCCTGAGGGACGTTGCCCCCCGGAAGAAGTCTGCCGGGAAAAATCAGCAGTTGTCCCTGGCGCCCCTTCCGCCGGAGGAAATTCTGTCATATACCCCGGTTTACGGACTGGATGCCCCGGATTTGGCCTCCATGGAGGCCTATGGGAAATTCACGGCCCGGGGGCGCGCCGGAAATACCCTGATTACGGTTAATGCCGGGGATAGCTGGTATAATGTGGAGATGGCCATTGCCGATGCTTCGGTTCAGACCGGCGGGGATGCATTGTCTGCCACGGGAGGAACAAAGGGAGAAACCGAGCTGGAATATACATACAGGGTGGAACAGGCCTCCCCGGATTCGACCTTTCAGAATATGGAGCAAAAACAATACTCCGGCCCGGTGGATGGACTTCAGTCCTCCGGCGAGATTTGGACCGGCTTTTTGCGCCAGCAGGGACGGGACATAACTGCGGACCTGGGCCGGGTGACCTCCGTCAGCCAAATATCGCTGGAATTTAAACAGGATGTTAACGCCGGAATAAAAATGCCCGAATATCTCAAATGCGCCGTATCGGTGGATGGAGAAAAATGGTACTATCTGGGCAGGGTCAATCACGGGGTGTCGCCCGCGGACAGTTCGGTCCAGACCAGAGCGCTCCAGTTGACCTTTCCTCCTGTTAACGCAAAATATGTAAAGATAAGCTTTCCCGTGGATGTATACGTTTTTGCCAGGCATTTGTCGATTAGGGGAGGATTGCCGGCGGATAAACCGGCGGTGCTGTCCTCCGGGAACTGGGCCGGAATCGCGGAGCTGAATTACCTGCTTATTCCGGATATGAAAGATATTCTGCTGATATATTCCGGGACCGTGGCCAACGGCAGCCCGGTTACCTGGAACACCGGAGACTTCCTGCCGCTGGCCGGCTACCTGGACACCGGCGGGGCCGTCCGGGGAAGGATGTTTGATACCATGCTTTTTTTGCCCTTTCCAGGAACCACCGGGAACAGGGATAATTGGAGCGCCTATCTGGACAGCCTTTTTGCTCCCGGACAACAGCTGCAGGCCCTGGACCAGGCCGTGGCGTCCGTAAATAATGCTCTGGGCGACTCTGCCAGGGAAAAGGTTATACTTACCCTGCCATACCCCGACCCGCAGCAGCACCAGTTCGGCACCCTGGATAAGGGGGAGGGGCCTCTTTCTTTCTCGGTGGAGGATGTGGACGGGGAAAAGGCTCTGGCCAACAGGCTGCAGGCTTTGCAGTGGTATTACGCCGCCCTTAAGGAAAAATGGCGGGGGGCGGATTTTAAAAACCTTGAGTTGGCCGGGATTTACTGGTACAAGGAAAACATAGACAATAGGATTCCGGGTGAGCGGGAGCTTGTGGTCAATACCGCCAAAATGGTGCGGGACGACGGGCAGAGGTTTTTCTGGATACCTTACTTTGGGGCGTACGGCTATCAGAATTGGCGTTCTTACGGTTTCAGCCATGTTATCCTGCAGCCCAATTTTTATACCGCCGATGATATTGTTGAGGACCGGATGAGCCACGCCGCGGAGCACGCGGGCCGCTACAACCTGGGGGTTGAACTGGAAATTGACGACAGGATAACTTACAGCCGCAACAATTTCGACCTGTTTTACAGGGAACTGGACTGGGCCGACCGGCTGGGACTGGATGGGTCCGTCACCAACGCTTACTACGCCGGGTCGAAAACATTACTGAATGTACGTAACAGCGATGTGCCCCAGATAAGGGCCATTTACGACGATTTGTACAGGTGGATTAACGGAACGTACCAGCCAAAAGGCAATTGATAGTCAAAAGACCTCCCGGGGTTTGCCCCGGGAGGTCTGTCATTTTGCCGCGAACCGTTAAATTTCAGATTAAATTTGAGTTTAACAGCAATAATTTTCCATTCCTTGTGGCTGTATGGCTGAGCATATTTCGAATTTGTGGACCCCCTAAATTGTGCCACGCCATAAATTCAGCAATGACATGGTTTTCCAGGAGGGCTGTCAAACTCAAGTTAAAAGCTGCCGCCGTGTTTTTTTATAATCTCTTCCGCCTTTTTAATTTTGTCTTCCGCCGCTACCACCGTAAGCAGGAATGCCCGGCCTCCCGCGATGCCGTAATTGGTGTCGCCGTAACCGCTGGCCGACGGGTCGGCTCCCATCAGTATCCTGATATCCTGGCTGGTCACACCCTGGCTGTTGGAGTACAGTGTGGGGCCGGTCACGGTCCTGGCCCGGTTTATAGGGTTGTTGTAACTTTCATTGGTGGTTACGCCGTACCTGGAAATTCTGTCCAGCTGGACGTGATCAAAACCTGATTTTTTCAATTCTTCCTCCGCCTTCTGGCCGGCGTTGCTGGAAGGAAAAGAAGCCAGAACGGATCTTTCTCCGGGCGACAATTTCAAGGGTAATACACCTCTTTTTTTCTTAGTATTACCCCGGGTGGAGTGATTTATAGGGCAGCGTGGCCGATAAATATTGTCCGGCCGGTTAAAGGGTTTGCCGGTTTTAAAACTGGTAAGTCCGGCCCGGGATTTCAGGGGAAAAGGACACGGATACCGAACCCCGAAACGGGGGTTGGCGGATTGTGGAAGCGAAGGGATCAGGCGTTGTTATAATCCAGCAGGAAATTGTTAACCAGGCTGTTATCGTTCACAAACCACCATCTATCGTCATCACCCAGTATAAATAACCCGTGAATACCCCTGCGGTACGGATAAACTTTACCCTTGCTGAAAATTGCCTCTTCCCTGGCCTTTTTAATATGCAGCATCTCATAAAAGGTATCCAGCCTGGACTTTTTGACGGCGTAAATGGTGTTGACACATTTAATCCTGGGATAATTGCTTACCGCTTTGTCCATTGCAAACACTTCCTTGTAAGACATTGTATTAGACAAGGCTTTAGTTGGTCCAGGCCAATTTTGCGGGTGATAAAGAATAACCCCGTATAACCGGGGTAAAGTGTCTATTTTATTATTTCGACATTTTTAAGAGGGTAGTAGCGGACAACCGCCTTTCCAACCACCAGATTTACCGGCACCGTCCCCCAGAATCTGCTGTCGTAACTCTTGTTGCGGTTGTCGCCCATTACGAAAATATTTCCCGGGGGAACTTTGTGGGGGGAAAAGTCGTCGGCCGGTTTTTCCATTTCGTAGGGCTCATCTAAAGGTTTGCCGTTTATAAATACGGTTCCTTCATTAATTTCCACCGTGTCGCCGGGCAGGCCGATCACCCTTTTAATCATGTCATCCTTGAATTCGCTGGTCGCCGGCGGGTGGAAAACCACTATGTCCCCCCGTTCAATATCGGTTAGCTTGTACGATAATTTTTCAATCAGAAGCCGGTCGCCTACCTGCAGGGTTGGCAGCATCGACCCTGAGGGTATCCATCTGGATTCCGCCACGTAAGTCCTCATGGTCAGGGATAAAACCAGCGCGATACCCAGGGTGATTCCCCAGTCAATAATAGTCTTCAAAATATTTTTCATGTGCTCAGCTCCTGTCTAATACATATTTTCCACTTCCGGTTTCAGCAGATAGATGACAATTAATACCGAAACAGTGGCGTAGGCTAGTTGAATAACTATATTAGCGGGGGACGAATCAACCAGAATCATAACTATTCCCAGGGGTATGTACAGGAAATACAGGTATTTTGCCAGGTGATAGCCCCATTTTTTAAAATTCCAAAGTCCGTGATACACCAGTAATTCAAGTACTCCTGTGACGACGCTGAACAGACTCATGGCGATTAACCAGGAGTGCTCCGGCGATTTTTCCGCCTGCAGGCTCATAAAGGTAAGGGTGCCCACAAAAATGGAAAAAAGGCCGCTGAGTAGCGAATATATTGAAATGACTGTAATACCCGCGGGTCTTTGCACTGTGCAACAACTCTCCAATCCTTTGGCGGTTAGTGGCCTGCGCCGGACGGCAACAGCCAAAAACCGCCTCATCCGGCGGTTTGGCTGTACTCTGTGATGAGTTTGTTTAACAAAATACATTCTTGCCGGGTCATGCGGATTCCTGCCATATTGCATTAAATTTTTGTGTAAAATAAATTCATTTGCGTTAATATATAACTTCAAAAGTCATCGGCATAATTTTCTAAAAATTAGTCACAGGCAAATGTGAATAATGTGGATTAATGTGAAACCGTTCACTATAATGACGGCCGCCGACCGGCAGCTGTTCCGGGGTTTCTGCGGCGAAAGTATTTATTTAACCGTTTAACTGGAAAAGGAAGGAGTTAACAGCAATTCCTAGAATATATCCTTGTTCGTCAAAAGTAAGGCCGTTTACATGGAATAAAGGGGGAGTCCTTTTGTACGCCTTCAGGACAATATCCGTAAAACCCAAACTGCCTGAGAACATAATCAGGCTGAAAGAGCTGGCTTATAACTTCTGGTTCAGCTGGAACACCCACGCCAGGGCGCTGTTTAGAAAAATAAACGAGCAGCTTTGGGACGAGGTGAGCCACAACCCGGTTAAATTCCTGCTGCACGTAAACGAGGAGGAACTGGAGGATATAGCCCAGAGCGATGAATACCTGAAAAATTATAACAAGGTATTTAATGATTTCGACCATTACATGACCAGGGACACCTGGTTCAGCAAGAAATATCCACAATATTCCGGCTCTCCCATTGCCTATTTTTCCGCGGAGTTCGGCCTTCATGAATCACACCCCATATATTCCGGCGGTCTTGGAATGCTGGCGGGAGATCATTTAAAGTCCGCCAGCGACCTGGGAATACCTCTGGTTGGGGTCGGCCTGCTCTACCGGCACGGATACTTCAACCAGGCCATCAACAGGGACGGCACCCAGGAGGCCCATTACCTGTATCACAATTTCTCGGAACGTCCTATTATACCGTTGACCAATGGCGGGGACAAAATGATATCCGTGGATATCAACGGGAGGAAAGTATACGCCAAGTTATGGAAATGCCTGGTGGGCCGCGTGATCTTGTACATGCTGGACACCAACATTCCGGAGAACAACCGCGAAGACAGGAAAATCACCGACCAGCTTTACGGGGGCGACCGGGAGACCCGGATATCCCAGGAGATTTTGCTGGGCATCGGCGGGGTCAAAGCCTTGAGGGCGGTGGGTATAAACCCGGCCGCCTGGCATATTAACGAGGGGCACGCGGCTTTTCTGGTTCTGGAAAGGATCAGGGAACTGGTGGCCTCCGGCCTGTCCTTTGACACGGCCAAGGAAATAGTGAAGTCAAACACCCTGTTTACCACCCATACACCGGTTCCCGCCGGGCACGACATGTTCGGGGCCGATTTGGTGGAACGCTTCCTGGGAAATCTGTACGGGGAGTTGAAAATTGAGCGTGAGGACTTGCTGGAGCTGGGCTGGGACGAGAACAGGAAGCAGTTTAACATGACCCTGCTGGCGCTGAATCTATCCAATTACTGTAACGGGGTCAGCAAGCTGCACGGTGAAGTGTCCAAGGAAATGTTCAGCTACCTGTATCCCGGGCTGCCGGTGGAGGAAGTGCCGGTGCATTACATTACCAACGGCGTGCATACAGGGTCCTGGCTGGCCCAGGAGCTGAAAGACCTTTACCATATATATCTGGGTGAGGACTGGGACGAAAATATAACAGACCGGAACATGTGGAAAAAGGTTAATGATATACCCGACAACCTGCTTTGGGCGGTTCACCAGTCCCTGAAGGAAAAGATGATTGCCTTTGTGCGCAATAGTTTGAAAAAGCAGAGAATACGCAATCAGGAACCGGCCCGCCGGATCAAGGAAGTGGACCAGTACCTCAGGCCCAATGTGCTGACCATAGGCTTCGCCCGCAGGTTTGCCACCTATAAAAGGGCCGGCCTGCTGTTTTTGGACCGGGACAGGTTGAATAAATTGATTAACAACCCGCAAATGCCGGTGCAGATAATTTTCGCGGGCAAGGCCCACCCCGCGGACGCCGCCGGTCAGGAGCTGATCAGGCAGGTATACAGTATCTCCAAGGAAGAGGAATTCAGGGGAAAAATAGTTTTTTTGGAAAATTACGATATACACATGGCCCGTATTCTGGTGCAAGGGGTCGATGTGTGGCTGAATACTCCCCGGCGGCCCATGGAGGCCAGCGGCACCAGCGGTCAGAAGGCCGCGGCAAACGGCGTGCTGAATTTAAGTATTCTGGACGGCTGGTGGCCCGAGGCTTATAACAAGGAAAACGGCTTTGTAATCGGGGAAAAGAAAGCTTATGAAAGCGAGGAATTGCAGGACAGGGACGATAGCTTTTCATTATACGCCACCCTGGAGGAAAGGGTGCTGCCCGCCTATTATAACCACGAAGGGGGATTCCCCAGGGAGTGGCTTAAGAAAATGAAGAACTCCATGGTTTCCATAGCGCCGGTGTTCAGCACCGAGAGGATGGTTCAGGAGTATACGGAACGCTATTACGTCAAGTCCATCAAACGATGGGAATACTTTATCCGGGATAACTACTCGGCGCCCCGGAAATTGAAGGATTTTAAGCAGTTTATAACCGAAAACTGGCACCAGGTCTGTATAAAAAGGGTGGACACCAACGTCAACAGGGAGATGAGCGTGGGCAGCCTGCTGAAAATTAACGCTTATGCTGAGATCGGCCCGCTGAAGCCGGAGGATGTGGACCTGGAAGTGGTGTATGGCAATATAACGGACCGGGGGCTGTCAAATCTCAGTGTTTCTCCAATGGTTTACGAAGGCAAAGAGGAGGACGGCACCCAGCGCTACCTGGGACAGCTTATACTGCCCCAGGGGACTTTCGGCTATACGGTCAGGATTATACCGGGGCACCAGGATTTCGTCCGTAAATTTGAACTGCCCCTGGTAACCTGGGCCGAGAACCTTTAACAGCCGGTGGCCAGTCCCAGCCCGAAGGTCAGAAATCCAAGTTCCGTGCCGAAACAGTCAAATATCCTGATTTCGGTATTATAATACCCTATTTTCAGTGACAGGCTTATCCCGCGGGTTCTCAGGCCGTGCTTGTCGAACAACTGGATCAGCTCGCCGTAGATCCTGGCTTCGATCAAAAGCCTGGTGCCGGCTTTGAGCTCCGCCAGTATCTCCCGGCAGCGGTCTTTAAGTTCGGACAGCGCCTTTTCCAGCAGTTCCGGCGGGTATTCAGCGGATGTGTTTAAACAGTCCATGGCAGCACTCCTCTCTCCGGCGTTAACATGTATTGTATCACGGTAGATGTAAAATCCATGTCGGAGTTGGTCTGCCGCCGTAAAAGAATATCCCGCAAATTTAAAACCCCGCGCAGGTGAGCGCGGGGTTTCCTTTAATCAACTCCGGTTAAGTTTTGAATAAGTTTGTGCTTCTGGCATTTGCCGCTGGGTGTTTTGGGTATTTCGGAAACCAGATGGTAGCGGCGGGGCCGCTCATCCGGCGCCAACAGACCGGAATCTTCCACGAAATGCTTTATATCCTGCACCGACAGATTTACATCCGAGGGAACGATAAAAGCTGCCAGATCGCTGTCACCGGACATATCAGGAATAAACACCGCCACTATATCATCCACCCCTGGATGGCGGTAAATGGCATCCTCAACCTTTTTAACCAGAAATTGCCCGCGGGCGGTTGTCTCCTCAAGGCTGGTGGTCATAATATGAGCTTGCTCACTCATCAACCCTCACCTCCGTTAATCCGGTAGTCCGTTTATAGAACTAATTATTTAAATCAGCGCCCAACTAACTGTAGTTGTAAAAACCGCGGCCGGTCTTCCTGCCCAGGTGTCCGGCCCTTACCAATTTGCGCAGCAACGGGCAGGGGCGGTATTTGGAATCGCCTGTTTCATTGTAAAGGGTTTCCGTTACCATCAGCATTGTGTCCAGTCCTATCAGGTCGGACAGGGCCAGCGGGCCGATGGGATGGTTGGCGCCCAGCATCATGCCTTTGTCAATGTCCTGGGCTGAGGCCACACCCTCCATTAATACAAACATGGCCTCGTTAAGCATGGGTACCAGTATCCGGTTTACCGCAAACAGGGGAGATTCGTTTACCAGTATGTACTCCTTACCGAATTTCTCCACCAGTTCAATGGTGGCCTGAAGCGTTCCGCCATCGGTTTCCGCGCCCTTAATAATTTCCACCAGCTTCATTACCGGCACAGGATTGAAAAAATGCATGCCTATAAACTTACCCGGTCTGGAGGTCGAGGCAGCCATTTCAGTGATGCTCAATCCCGATGTGTTGGAGGCGAAAATTGCAGCGGGGCCGCAAAGACCGTCCAACTCCCGGTAAAGTTCTTTTTTTAGCTCCATTTTTTCAATTACGGCTTCAATAACAAAATCGCAGCTGGACAAATCTTTTAAAGCGGTTGTTCCTTTAATCCTGGACAATAATTGTTCCGCATCTTCCTTTGTAATACGGTTTTTCTTCAAATCCCTGTCCAGATTTTTTTGGATGGCGGCCATGCCCCGGCTTACAAAATCTTCCGTCATATCCCGCATAACCACCTGGAATCCCGATTGCGCGGCCACCTGGGCAATACCGCAACCCATGGTGCCGGCTCCCACCACTCCCACCATTTTTATACTCATTGCTGTTTCCTCCGTTAATAACCATTTTACAGTTTTTATGGTGTATTTTAAACTGTGAAAAAAGCCGTGTCTGAATATTCTGTTCAATAGTTCTCTATATATTGTGAAAATCCTTCATATTACGCTGTTAAATTCTTAAAAAAAGAAATCCAGTAAATATAATTTTTGAAAAGATTTTTTCCATCCGGTTATAAAATATTAAGGCTTATTAATAAAAAGAGGCGGTGAAGCATTGTTTGCTGAAAATGATTCGTGGTATTATGAGGGTTGGTTGGAGTAACAAAATTTGCTTTATGGTTATAATAAACAAATAAGGAAAGAAGTTATATCTTCTCCAGGCCGGTATAACTTCTTACTTTTAGAAAATATGGAAAAAGAAATTTTTTTGAAAATATATGGGGGTCAGGAATTGGCATTGTTAATAACCGTTCTTTTAACGATACTGACAGACCAGTTAAGTAAATTTTTAATACAGCGGGCCATGGAACTGGGGCAGTCCATTCCCGTCATAGACAATATATTTCACATAACATACATACTTAATCCCGGAGCCGCCTTCGGCATACTGGCCAACCGGACGGTTTTTTTCATCATAGCTACGGTTTTGGTTGTCCTGGGTGTGATTATCTTTTATTTCCGCAGCGGGCAAAAGAAAGGAATGCTCCCCGTGGCCCTGGGGCTGTTATTGGGAGGAGCCGCGGGAAACCTCATCGACCGCCTGCGCTACGCCAAGGTGGTGGATTTTATCGACTTCAGGGTGTGGCCGGTTTTTAACCTGGCGGATACAGCCATAGTATGCGGAGCAGGGCTGCTGGTGCTGATATTATGGTTTAGCGAAAAGGAGAAATCCCGGGACAGGGTTGATTCCGATGCCAACGGTTAATAGTTACCACGTGGAACCCGGGGGCGCGGGGGTGCGGCTGGACGTGTTTCTGGCCGGGGAGAATCCGGACTTAAGCCGCTCCCATGTACAGAAACTCCTGGAGGACGGCCAGGTTACCGTCAACGGCGGTCCGGCCAGGGCCAGTTACCGGGTAAAAACCGGTGACGTTATAATGCTGACAGTGCCGCCGCCGGTGGAAATGAAAGTTGAGCCGGAGCCCATACCCCTGGATATTTATTATGAGGACGAAGATGTGCTGGTGGTGAATAAGCCCCGGGGAATGGTGGTGCACCCGGCAGAGGGAAACTATTCGGGAACCCTGGTTAACGCGGTGCTTTATCACTGCCGGGATCTTTCCGGGATAAACGGCGTTCTCCGTCCCGGTATAGTTCACAGGCTGGACAAGGACACCTCAGGTTTATTGATGGTGGCCAAAAATGACGTCTCGCACGTGGAACTGGCCAGCCAGTTAAAAGACAGGCAGGTGGTGAGGCGCTACCTGGCCCTGGCGCACGGTGTGGTTAAGGCTGAGCGCGGGGTGGTTGACGCTCCCATCGGCAGGGACCCCGGGGACCGTCAGAGGATGGCGGTGGTGTTCAGAAACGGCAAGCCCGCGGTGACCCACTACAGAGTGAAAAAAAAGTATCAAAACCACACATATATGGAACTGCGCCTGGAGACCGGCAGGACTCACCAGATCAGGGTGCATTTGAGTTACATCGGCCATCCTGTGGTGGGGGACCCCAAATATGGCCCGGCAAGGCCTCATTTCGGGCTGGACGGACAGTTTTTGCACGCTGCCGTACTGGGGTTTAAACATCCCCGCAGCGGGCAATTTATTCAGTTCGAGTCACCTCTGCCCGGGGTGCTGGCTGCTGTGCTGGCAGAACTTGAAGAGTCCGCCCCCGGGTTAGCCATGGATCAGTGATTATACTTTTTCCGGTACAAAATTTCCAGGAAAAGGGCGCTGATGCCGGCAGCGGTCAGCGGGCCCACCGGGACACCGTTAAACAGTATGATTCCGAAAATGGAGCCGATAATAAGCCCGAATATTATTTCCGGCTCCAAATGCATGAGCCTAATGCCTTCCCCGTTCATATGGGTGGCCAGCGCCCCGCCGATGATGGAAAGTATGCCGGGCAGGGAGGTCAGGTTATAAACCAGGTCCTTCTCAGTTACCACCCCATTGGCCACGGGCACCAGTATGGAGAGCAGAAGGAAGAGCAGTCCCGCCTCCAGACCCCGCCGCTCCGCCAGGGGGAAAAAAAAGTTCAGGTTGGACAGCCTGAGTATAAGAAGAATGCAGGCTGCTATGGAAATAAGGTTGGAGCGGGCAACAATTCCTACCATTAATAGTATTACCAGCTGTGGCACGCCGGGCAAGGCACATCCCCCCTGTTTTTAGGTGATGGGTGATATGTATTAATGGTATTTGCCCGGGCATGCAAATATGTATAAAAAACTGGATGTTAATACCAGTAAGACCTCCCTGGCTGATGGATATGGATAGCCGGCGGGAGGTCCTGTTTTTTTACTATTTGTTTTTGTCTATGGCGGTTTTCAGGGTATCGGCCCTCAACCCCACCCGCAATGCTTCCAGGGCCATAATTTCGTCAGGGGCGATGTTGCCGAGGTTTACATTGGGGCCGAAGCGGTTGATAAGCTCCAGTTGTTGGTCCTTCTGGGGCGCTTCCCAGATGATAATCCTGGGATCCTCTATTTCAGCCAGCAGCATGTCAAGATCATCCTTGATGAAATTCCCGTGCTGGTCATAGAGGCCGACGTTGATGCCCGACTCCCTGCCCTCCAGGATAACCCGGAAAGCGCCGTTTTTCAGATCTGTTTTAATCATTTCCGCCATTACCGGCACCGGAGGATTACATTCCCCCACTTTTTTGCCCACCTCGGTCAATACTTTAAACCCCATGTCTCCGGCCCTGACGATGGCTCTTTCTCTCACCTCCGGTGATAGGCTGATGGTTCCGTCGGAAACCTCAATGCAGGTAAATCCCAGGCTTTTGGCCAGATAAAGGAACTCTTCCAGTTTATTCTGGAGCAAAGCCACTTCCAGAAAAGTGCCTCCGGGGTAAATATCTATTCCGTAAGATTTGACCAGTTCTATTTTTTCCTCCAGTATATTGTCCTTGTACAAAGCCGTGGTTCCGAATCCAAGCTTGATTAAGTCCACGTACTCCCCCGAGGTGTTGAGCAAATCCCTGGTTTCTCCCAGACCCACTCCCTTGTCGAGAATCATGGTCAGCCCCTGGACCCTGGGCCGGGCCAACCTGTCCCCCAGTGGAAATGTTATCAAATCCCTCCAGATATTCGATTTTAAATAAATCATTAAAACACCCCTTCCCGGTCTGCCGCATTCATACCCGGGGCGTGGCGTAAAACCAGGCAGCCGTAAACGGTTCCGGGGTATGTGCCGCTTCTCAATAAATTATTCATGGCGGCAGGCATTGGTTACATGAGGGGCCGGCGGCCTGAAACGGGGTGTGGCGGGCATGAATGTCCCGATGGTCCGCTGGAGGCTGTTGGACTGGAATAGAATTTTGATAATGACATTTAGAAGGAATTATATGACAAATATCGAAATCGAAAATAGATGCCAAATATCTTCACAACTGGCTAAAACTGTGATTATTCTAAAGATAAGTTGACTTCCGGCTGGCTGGATGGATGGATTAACAAAAGAAACCATAGATGCTGATTTTGAATCTTTTAAGGATTATGTAATGAGGCGCCGCAGGTGCATCTGCTAAAATAAGCCACCCCTAAGATGACACAAGTTTACGCAACCGTTCTAGTTGCGCTTCCGGGTTAAGCAATACTTCATTAACCGATGCATTAATACAATGCTCTAATTCTTCCCGGGAAATTCCATTTGAATATACAATCAGCAAACAATCATGCAGTTCTCTTATTTTATGCAATAAAGCAAAATCATCCGTTTTAGCAGTGTCTAAAGAAATAAATATTATCTCCGGCTTCTTGGTAACAATATACGTGATTGACTCGTCTTCTTTACCGGACTCATAAATCATGCAGCCAAGATTCCATAGCACTAATTTTAGGTTGTAAATAATTTCTGAACCATTATCGATTATGAGAACGGTTTTTTCGTTGTCCACAAAAAGCCTCCTTAAAATAAGGAGGGTCATATGGGTGCTCTTTCCGGCACTGGGAGCAGCTGGCTGTCATAGGCTAAACACCCTTAGACCCTCTAGTTTTGCGCCACAACCTTTCGGTTGCTTTGCCCGAGCTATTTTTACAATACGAATTATATAGGAATAATGTATCAGGTAGAATAGGCCGTATTTCTTATAAAATTAAGACATTAGTCACATTGCTACTGGGATAAATTTCCCGATGCCGTGGGACAGGCTTGTTTGTAAAATGCCAGGCGTTTGAAAGGGCAACCGTTAACCTGTAATTGCCGCGCTAAGAACTTAAAAAAATACCCTCACTCCGGAGAGCGAGAGTATTCGGGGGTTAGCTTTTATTATCGCCGTCGGGGAGGGGTTTTTTAAGGGGAAACAGTCCAAGCGCCGGTTCCGGCGGCCCGTTCCGCTGTTTTTTCTCAGCCCGGCCCTGGTCGGCTTCGGCTTTGTTATCAGAGGTTTTTTCCATGTCTTTAACCCTTATCAGTAGTAGGGAGGATATGGCGGCAACGGCCGCCAGCCCCGCGGCCGACCAGAACATGAAAGGCCGGCCCTGGCCCAGCAGGATGCCGAAGGCGGGAGGGCCGAAGGCCACCCCGAAAAATCTCACGGAGCCGTACAGTGAGGTTACGATGCCCCTTCTTTCAGCCGCGCATGAACTGGTGATAATTGTGTTAAGGCAGGGAAGGGTCAGCCCGGTGCCGACTCCCGCCAGGGATATGCCCACGAAAAATAAAATGGTGTTGTTTTGAAAAATCCCCAGCAGCGCCATGGAGCCGGCGATTACCGAAAGGCCTGCCACCACCAGCCATTTCATCAGTTTTACTTTTTTCTTTATTAATAATCCCGTGGCAAAGGAAGTGGCGCTCATAAAAAGCACCGGCACCGCCAGGGCGAATCCTTTTATTACACCCTTCAAATTATATGTTTTTTCCAGGAATTCCGAAAGGAAGAAGAGCACTCCGAAGAGCACCAGTAGGGCAACCATGCCGGCTAAAAAGGAAGTAAGCAGCATGGCGGATTTTTTTTCGAATATTTTTTTGACCGAATTAAGATACTCATTCACTTTCTGGGTGGTCCTGTTGGACTTGGGCTCCTTTACCAGAAACCACAGGCCAAGGGTAATGGGAATGACCACCAGGGGAAAAAAAAGAAAAACGGCATACCACACAATAAGGCCGATGGCCGCCCCCAGGATCGGGCTTATAACCTTTCCGAAGCCATTGGCCGCCTCTATTATTCCCAGGGTTTTGCTGCGCTCCTTGCCCTGGAAGAGATCGCCGCAAAGGGCCATGGCAATGGGTGCCGTGCCCGCCGCGCCGATTCCCTGCAGCACCCTGCCCCCCAGTATCACCGGGAAGGCCGCCTCTTTAAAAAAAATGGCGGCCAGGCCGGCCATCACTCCTCCCAGTCCGTACAGGACAAGTGAAGGCAATATAACTATTTTACGGCCGTAGCGGTCAGATAAAAAACCAGCCAGAGGGATTATCAGGCCAGCGGGAATGGAAAACAGGCTTATTATCAGGCTAAGTTTGAAATCAGTCAGGCCAAAAGCCGACTTTATTGCAGGTAGCACGGGAATAATCATTGAATTGCCCAGCACCATGATAAACGGAACTCCACTGAGAGCAGCCACGGTGGCCGTATTTGCTTTTCCCGGCATGAATTCACATCCTTGTTGTTAGGGTGAGCTGACTGGGGACATTTCTTCATGAATTTTACCTCTATATTGTCTCTCCCCTTTTTCGGCGGTATGCATTTACATTCGTTTTCGAACATACAAATATTAGGAAAATAAACCGCCGCTACATCTAATGGTAATTGCTTCCCTGATGTGGCAGCCGAAAACGGAGGAGAATATTAATGTTGTTCATGTTTGATAAAATTGTTTTTTTAATGGCTTTCTGCAGGTTTTTATCCTCCACCATAGAGTTTTCCGCGGCACTTCTCATGCTTCGCTTCAACAGCGTGGAGACCGCTTTTAAAATAAACGCCGCCCTGGCCCTGGTGGGACCCACGGTGATGCTTACGGTTACTTCCCTGGGCCTGGTGGGTCTGGCCGGTAAAATTTCCTTCTCCGGCATGGTTTTTGTTCTGTTGGGGATTGGATTTATATTTTATGGCGTGAACAGAATTTAATGCATTCCCGGCTTAATTTGCAAATTTTTATTGACAGATGGTGCTGTCCTTTGATAATCTTTTTCTAATGTACAAGGAACCTTTAATACGGCCCCGAGAGGCCGGTAAGGACACATAGCGCGGTTTGCAAGGGCCTGACTATGCCTGTTTTACCGGTATAATCAGGTTTTTTGATTTCGTTCCGGAGGTGCCGCACTTGAGCAGTGAGCTGGCGCAAAAGGCCAAAATTATGGATCAGGAGGGCATAAGGCGGGCCGTGACCCGGATTGCCCACGAGATTATTGAACGGAACAAGGGAACGGATAACCTTGCGCTGATTGGCATCCGCAGGCGGGGAGTGCCCCTGGCGCTGCGGCTGGCGGGGAAAATAAAGGACATTGAGGGGAAGGAAGTGCCGGTTGGCATACTGGACATCACCCTGTACCGGGATGATCTGGCAACCAGGGCACAGCATCCGCTGGTGCGTAAAACGGAAGTCCCCTTTTCAGTGGACGGAAAAAAAATAGTGCTGGTTGACGACGTGATGTTCACCGGGAGAACAATAAGGGCGGCGCTGGATGCGGTCATTGATCTGGGCCGGCCTAAAATTATACAGCTGGCCGTACTGGTTGACCGCGGTCACCGGGAGTTGCCCATCAGGGCGGATTACGTGGGAAAAAACGTCCCCACCTCCAGGCGGGAGGCGGTCTCGGTAAGACTTTTGGAAACTGACAACGGGGAAGAAGTAGTGATAGAAGAAAAGGAAACATAGCCTAAAAGAGTCATCCTTTAAACAGCGGTCCCGTGAGGCCGGCAAGGAAGGACTTTATTTATACCCTGCCGGCCTCCGCCCGGTGTGATTTTACACACCGGGGAGGCCTTTTTTATGCCCGCCCCGGGCAAACATAATGGAGGGAGTGCAGATGGGCCTAAAAAACAAGGATTTATTGGGAATTGAACATTTCAGCCCGGAAGAAATTCTTTTGGTGCTGGATACCGCGGCTTCCATGAAGGAAATAATCGGCAGGCAGATTAAAAAGGTGCCGACATTAAGGGGTAAAACGGTGGTAAACGTATTTTACGAGCCCAGTACCCGCACCCGCACGTCCTTCGAGCTTGCCGCCAAATATTTGAGCGCCGACAGTATCAATATTTCAGCTTCCGGCAGCAGCGTGGTAAAGGGTGAAAGCCTCAGGGACACCTCCGCCACCATAGCCGCCCTGGGCGCGGATGTGGTGGTTCTGCGGCATCCCATGGCGGGCGCCCCGGTTCTGGTGGCCGGCCAGGTGAAGGCCGCGGTGATCAATGCCGGGGACGGCGCCCACGAGCATCCCACCCAGGCCCTGCTGGATATGTATACCGTAAGGGATAAAAAAGGCGCTCTGGAAGGCTTGAAAATAGCCATTGTGGGGGACATACTGCACAGCCGGGTGGCCCGCTCCGATATCTGGGGCTTTACCAGGATGGGCGCCCGGGTCAGGGTGTGCGGCCCGTCCACCATGCTTCCCCCGGGGCTGGAGAATATGGGGGTTGAGGTTTTCCACCGCATGGAGGAAGCCCTGTCCGGAGCGGACGTGATAATAATGCTCAGGATACAGCTGGAAAGGCAGCAGCAGGGACTCTTTCCCTCGGTGAGGGAATATGCCCGGCTGTTCGGGCTTAACAGCGAAAAACTGGCCCTGGCCAAGCCCGGAGCTTTGGTAATGCACCCCGGGCCCATAAACCGGGGGGTTGAAATTGCTACTGAAGTGGCTTATGGTGTTCAGGCAGTTATCAACGAGCAGGTGACCAACGGCCTGGCTGTGCGCATGGCGCTGTTGTACCTGCTGGCGGGAGGTGTGGCCCAGTGAGAATTCTAATCAAGGGAGGCCGGATCATAGATCCGGTGGAAAATAAGGATAAAACGCTGGATGTACTCATAGAAAACGGAAAAATATCGGCCCTGGAAAAAAAACTGGCAGCGGACGGGGCGGTAACGGTGGACGCCTCGGGCCTGCTGGTGGCGCCGGGACTTATAGACATGCATGTGCACCTGCGGGAACCTGGTTACGAGGCCAAGGAAACCATTGAGACCGGACTAAAGGCCGCGGTCAGGGGCGGCTTCACCGGGGTGGCCTGCATGCCCAATACCAATCCGGTGGCCGACAACCAGACTGTAATCAAATATATAATTGACAGGGCCTCCGCCCTGGGCTTGGCCCGGGTCTGGCCCATCGGGGCGCTGACCCGGGGCAGCAGGGGGGAGCAGCTGACCGAAATGGCGGATTTGAAAAACGCCGGCGCGGCGGCTCTTTCCGACGACGGCCGGCCGGTGGCGGGGTCCGGGATAATGCGCAGGGCCATGCAGTATGCCCGCATGGTGGGATTGACCGTTATTTCCCACTGCGAGGACCCGGAACTGGCCGCCGGAGGGAGCATGAACGAGGGATTCATATCCACCAGGCTGGGGCTTAAAGGCATACCCGGGGCAGCGGAGGAAGTAATGGTGGCCAGGGATATTATACTGTCGGAGTTAACAGGCTGCCCCCTGCACATAGCCCATGTGAGCACCAGGGGCTCCGTACGGCTGGTCAGGGAGGCCAAGGCCAGGGGCTTAAAGGTTACCGCCGAGGCCACACCCCACCACTTCACCCTTACTGATGCCGCCGTGGAAGGTTACAACACCTCCACCAAGGTCAACCCGCCCTTAAGAGGCGAAGCCGATGTGGCAGCCATAAAGGAAGGCCTGGCCGACGGCACCATAGATGTGATTGCCACCGACCACGCTCCCCATACAATGGAGGAGAAGGACGTGGAATACGACAGCGCCCCCTTTGGGCTGGTGGGACTGGAAACAGCAGTGGGCCTGGTGTGGAGAGAGCTGGTGCGGCCGGGAATACTTACACCGGCTGAGGCGGTGGCCAAAATGACCGTCAACCCCGCCCGTCTGCTGGGAATTGAAAAGGATACCTTAAGGCCCGGGGCGGTGGCTGACATTACAATAATCGACCCCTCCCTGGAGGAAACGGTGGACCCGTTGAGTTTTGCCAGCAAGGGCAGGAACACTCCCTTTGCCGGCTGGAAGCTTAAAGGTTTGCCGGTGCTGACCATGGTGGGGGGCAAAATAGTGTATTCCCATGCCGGAATAAAAATTTTATAAATTTAATTATTTACCCTAAGGAGTTGAGTGCATAAGTGGACGCTATACTGGCTTTGGAGGACGGTTCGGTATTCAGGGGCAGGGCTTTCGGCGCCGGCGGGCAGCAGTGGGGAGAGGTTGTGTTCAACACCGGCATGACCGGCTACCAGGAAGTGCTCACGGACCCGTCTTACTGCGGGCAGATTGTGGTGATGACCTATCCGCTGATTGGCAATTACGGAGTGAACAGGGAGGATTTTGAGGCCAAGCGCTCCTACGTGCGGGGATTTGTGGTGCGGGAGGATTGCCACAGGCCGAGTAATTGGCGGGTAAGCCACACCATCGGTGAATTTCTGTCCCGGGAGGGTATAATAGGCATTTCCGGAGTTGATACCAGGGCGCTTACCAGGATACTGAGAAGTCACGGAACCATGCGGGGAGTTCTGGATACCACCGGCGCCGACCCCGCGGAACTGGTGGAAAAAGCCAGGCGTTCACCCCAGCTGACAGGCCAGGAACTGGTGCCCGCCGTGGCCACCAGGGAAATTTTCACCGTCCCCGGGGAGGGCCCCCGGGTAGTGCTCATGGACTTCGGCGCTAAAATGAACATTGTCCGCTGCCTGAACCAGAGGGGCTGCGAGGTGGTGGTGGTCCCCCCGGATACAACCGCCGGAGACATACTGGCCCTTAATCCCGCGGGGGTGATGCTTTCCAACGGTCCCGGGGACCCCATCGACGTGCCTTACTCGGTGGAGGCGGCCCGGGAAATAATCGGCAAAAAGCCCATATTCGGCATCTGCCTGGGCCACCAGATAATGGGACTGGCCCTGGGAGGGAAGACCTATAAACTGAAATTCGGACACCGGGGCGCCAATCATCCGGTTAAAGATCTTCTTACCGGAAGGGTATACATTACCTCCCAGAACCACGGTTTTGCCGTGGACGCCGAATCGTTGAAGGGTTCCGACGTAACCGTGTCCCACATCAACTTAAACGACGGCACGGTGGAGGGCTTAAAGCACAACTATCTGCCGGTAAGCACCGTGCAGTACCATCCGGAGGCATCCCCGGGGCCCAGGGACTCCGAATATCTTTTTGACGAATTTATGGAAAAAATGTCCCGGGAGGTTAATTAATCATGCCGCTGCGGACTGATATTAAAAAGGTAATGGTTATTGGCTCCGGCCCCATCGTCATCGGTCAGGCCGCGGAATTCGACTATGCCGGCACCCAGGCCTGCCGGGCCTTGAAGGAAGAGGGTATGGAGGTGGTGCTGGTCAATTCCAACCCGGCCACCATTATGACCGACGTCAACATGGCCGACCGGGTGTATATCGAACCCCTTACCCTGGAGTTTGTGAGCCAGGTAATTCGCAATGAAAAGCCCGACGGGCTGCTTCCCACCCTGGGAGGGCAGGTGGGGCTGAATATCGCGTTAAAGCTGGCGGAGTCCGGGGTGCTGGAAGAACAGGGAGTAAAACTGCTGGGTACTTCCCTGGAGGCCATAAAGCGGGCCGAGGACAGGGAACTGTTCAAGGACATGATGCAGTCCATCGGGGAACCCATTCCGGAAAGCGTTATAGTGTCCACGGTGGATGAGGCCGTGAATTTCGCCGGGCGGATAGGCTACCCGGTGATAGTTCGCCCGGCCTACACCCTGGGCGGCACAGGGGGCGGCATCGCTGACTGTGAGGAAGAGCTTAAGTCCATAACCGCCAGGGGGCTGAAGCACAGCATAATCAGCCAGGCCCTGATAGAGCGCAGCGTGGCCGGCTGGAAGGAAATAGAGTACGAGGTGATGCGGGACGCCGCGGACAACTGCATTACGGTCTGTAATATGGAGAACCTGGACCCCATTGGAGTGCATACCGGGGACAGCATTGTGGTGGCTCCCTCCCAGACCTTAAGCGACAAGGAATACCAGCTGCTGCGCACCGCTTCGTTAAAAATAATCCGCTCCCTGAACATAGCCGGGGGCTGCAACGTTCAATTCGCCCTGGACCCCGAGAGCTTCGAATATTACGTGATCGAGGTCAATCCCCGGGTATCCCGCTCCTCGGCCCTGGCCTCCAAGGCCACGGGCTATCCCATAGCCAAGGTGGCCGCCAAGATTGCCATAGGGTTCACCCTGGATGAAATTAAAAACGCCGTTACGGGAAAAACCTATGCCTGCTTTGAGCCGGCCCTGGATTACGTGGTTGTTAAATACCCCCGCTGGCCCTTTGACAAGTTTACCCAGGCCGACCGCACCCTGGGCACCCAGATGAAAGCCACCGGTGAGGTTATGGCCATTGACCGCAGCTTTGAAGCCGCTCTTATGAAAGCAATCCGCTCCCTGGAGGCGGGCTTAAAGGGATTATACCTGCCGGAAGCCGGGAGCGTAACCGACGAAAAACTAAAGGAACTGATGTCCAGGCCGGATGACAGGCGGCTCCTGGCGGTGGCCGAGGGCATCCGCCGGGGCGTATCCCCGGATAGCATATATGACATTACTAAAATGGACCTGTTTTTCCTGGATAAGTTGAAGAATGTGGTGGACTTTGAAGTGGAGTTTACCCGGGCGGCCGCCGACGGGATTCAGAATATTGACAGGGATTTAATGATTACAGCCAAGAAAATGGGGCTGTCGGACGCCATTCTGGCCTCCCTGGCCGGGGCCGGCGAGGGGGAAGTCCGCCGTTTGCGGGAGGCCATGGGGGTGCTGCCTTCCTACAAAATCGTGGATACCTGCGCGGCGGAATTCGAGGCTGCCACGCCTTATTATTACTCCTGCTACGATACCGAGGACGAGGCCCCCTATACCCCGGCCAGAAAGGTGGCGGTGCTGGGTTCCGGCCCCATCCGCATCGGCCAGGGAATTGAATTCGACTACTGTTCCGTGCACTCCGTATGGGCGCTGCGGCAGCAGGGCCTGGAGGCCATTATTATAAACAATAACCCCGAAACCGTCAGCACCGACTTCGACACCGCCGACCGGCTGTATTTCGAGCCCCTGGTGCCCGAGGACGTGCTGAATATATTGGAAAAGGAAAAACCCGAGGGGGTCATCGTTCAATTTGGCGGGCAGACCGCCATAAACCTGGCCCGGCCCCTGCAGGAGGCCGGCATCGGCATTCTCGGAACCTCGGTGGAGGATATAGACCGGGCGGAGGACCGGGAGCGCTTCGACCGGCTGCTTATAGAGCTTGACATTCCCAAACCGCCGGGCAGGACTGCCTTCTCAGTGGAGGAGGCGCTGAAAATCGCCGGGGAAATAGGTTTTCCGGTGCTGGTGCGGCCTTCCTACGTGCTGGGCGGACGGGCCATGGAAATAGTTTACAACAACGACGAGCTTTTGAACTACATGGAAACAGCGGTAAAGATCACTCCCCAACACCCGGTGCTGGTGGATAAATACCTCTTCGGCAAGGAGCTGGAGGTGGATGCCATAGCCGACGGTGAGACAGTGCTCATTCCCGGCATAATGGAGCACATTGAGCGGGCCGGGGTGCACTCCGGGGACAGTATCGCGGTTTACCCGCCACGTTCCATAACCCCGGAAGACAGGAGAAAAATGGTTGACTATACCACCAGGCTGGCCCTGGCCCTGAACGTCAGGGGACTGATCAACATACAGTACGTTCAGCACGATAATGAAATATACGTGCTGGAGGTTAATCCCCGTTCCAGCCGCACAGTGCCTTATCTAAGCAAAATTACCGGCGTGCCCATGGTCAACCTGGCCACCAGGGTGATTATGGGTGAAAAGCTTAAGGATATGGGCTACCGGGGCGGGCTTTACCCCGAAAGCGAATTCGTGGGGGTAAAAGCCCCGGTATTCTCCTTCTCCAAACTGAGCCGGGTGGATGTGACCCTGGGACCGGAGATGAAATCCACCGGCGAGGTAATGGGAGTGGACCAGGATTACGCCGTGGCCCTCTACAAGGCCCTGGTGGCTTCGGGCTGCCTGTTCCCCAGGGAGGGGGGGATACTGGTCACCATTGCCGACAAGGATAAAAACGAGGTGCTGCCCATAGTCAGGGGATTGTCCGAGCACCTGGGCTATAAAATATACGCCACCTCCGGCACCGCAGCGTTTCTCCGGGAAAGAGGCTTAAAAGTGGAGCGGGTGAAAAAGGTGCGGGAAGGTTCTCCGAACATCGACGACCTTATCCGCTCCGGTCACATCAACATGGTGATTAACACCCTGACCAAGGGCAAGGCCCCGGAGCGGGACGGCTTCCGCATCCGCCGGGCGGCGGTGGAGCACGGTTTGCCCTGTTTAACCTCCATAGACACCGCCTGGGCCATACTTGAAGTGCTTATCTCAATAAAAGAAGGAGACACCTTCGAGCTAATCCCCCTGCAGGAGTACGTTAAGTAAGAATAAGGGGTCAGGCTATTAACTTATTAACTTATTGCACGCAATAAGTTAATAAGTTAATAGCCTGACCCCGGAAGAGCTAAAGCTGTTCAGGGGGGTTGTTGCCGCGGCCCTTGCCTGCGGGGGGATTGTTTTCCCCGGGGGCGCCCGCTGAGGGGATTTGTTTTTCCAAGTGTTTCAGCTTGTTTTGCAGCTCCCTTATCTTCATTCCCTGGGTAAGCTGTTTGGCCAGACTGAATAACAAGGTGATCAGCGCCCCCATGGCGGTGGAGAAAAATATCAATAAAACCAGCGGTATGGGGGGCATTTCCCAGGTGATAAAGCGCAAAGTCACCTCCTGGGGATTCTGGTAGGCGAATATGGCTATTAGCAGTAAAAACCCGGAACCCAGAGCGACGTACCATTGCATGGGCGCCACCTCCTCTGCCGTAATTATAACATTTTATCCGGTTCATGAGGTGTTTGATGATATACTGCCATAAATTCAGGATATTGAAAAATGAAGAAACAATACCGGGACACCGTCTTATGATAGTGGACGCCCCCGGCATTTCCGCCGCTGCGGTCCCCGGGCAGTTTTTGCACTTGCGCTGCTCCGACTCCACGGACCCCCTGCTCAGGCGGCCCGTCAGCATCCACAGGGTGGAGCGGGATAAAGGGCTGGCGCACATGCTATACCGGGTGGCGGGCAGGGGCACAGCCCTGCTGGCCGGCAAAATGCCCGGGGAGTATCTGGATGTTATGGGTCCCCTGGGTAAAGGATTTACCCTGCCCCTGCCAGGTGAGCGGGTGGCTGTGGTGGGGGGAGGCATTGGCGCGGCGCCTCTCTTTTTCCTGGTGGAAGAGCTGATTAGGGAATGCCCCCCCAATAATATGGTGTCTTTTTTCCTGGGGGCGGCATCCGCAAGTCAATTGCCGCCGGCCAGCGTATTGCATTCCCCGGGGCTGGAGGTGCACACCGCCACCGACGATGGCTCCGCGGGTTACCACGGAACGGTGACAGCCCTGCTGGAAAGCCGCATCGACAGCGGCCCGGCGGGGTTTGACCGCATTTATGCCTGCGGGCCCGCCCCGATGCTGCGCTCACTGGTCCGGATGGCGGGCTCCCTGGGGATTCCCGGGCAGGTTTCACTGGAGGAAAGAATGGGCTGCGGTGTGGGGGCATGCCTGTCCTGCGCCTGTAAAATTAAAGACCGGTCCGCCGACGGTTTTTTATACAAACACGCCTGCACGGACGGGCCGGTGTTTGATATGCGGGAGGTCTATTATGAGAGTTAACCTGGCAGTCAATGTGGGCGGAATAATAATGAAAAATCCTGTGACCACCGCCTCCGGCACATTCGGCTACGGCCCCGAATACGGGAGGATCATCGACCTTAACCGGCTGGGGGCCATAGTGGTTAAAGGCACAACTCTTTCCGCCAGGCAGGGCAACCCCACCCCCAGGATTGCGGAGACTCCTTCCGGCATGCTAAACGCCATTGGCCTGCAGAATCCCGGCGTGGATAAATTTATCAGCGAAGCCCTTCCCTTTTTGCGCAATTACCAACTGCCGGTAATAGTGAACATATCCGGGGATACGGTGGAGGACTACCATAAGCTTGCCGGAATACTGGACCGGGCGCAGGGCGTGGGGGGCATAGAGGTCAATATATCCTGCCCCAACGTTAAAAAAGGAGGCCTGCAGTTCGGCAGCGATCCTGATTCCGCCGGGGAGGTTATCAGAGCCGTAAGGCGGGCAACCTCCCTGCCGGTAATAGCCAAGCTGTCGCCCAACGTTACCAGCATCGCGGCGGTGGCGGAAAAAGTGGCGGAAGCCGGCGCCGACGCCCTTTCCATGATCAACACCCTGCTGGGCATGGCTATAGATATAAAATCCCGGCGGCCGGTGCTGGGAAACATAATGGGGGGATTATCAGGCCCGGCGGTGCGGCCGGTGGCGGTGCGGGCGGTGTGGCAGGTATACCGGGCCGTAAAGCTGCCAATTATAGGCATGGGCGGCATAACCTGCGCGGAAGACGCCCTGGAATTCATAATGGCCGGCGCAACCGCCGTTGCCGTGGGTACGGCCAATTTCGTAAACCCCCGGGCAACCATTGATATTATCGACGGCCTGGAGAAATTCATGCTGGAAAACAACATTAAAGACATAAATGAAATAATCGGCATAGCCCAATAAAGTCGGGGTCAGGCTATTAACTTATTAACTTATTGCGCGCAATAAGTTAATAAGTTAATAGCCTGACCCCGGAGAGGTGGTTTTTTTGTTAAATGGCAAGGATAGGTTGATAGTCGCCCTTGACGTGAGCGATGGGCGGAGGGCTTTGGAACTGGTGGACATGCTGGCGCCTTTTACCGGGATGTTCAAGGTGGGAATGGAGCTTTTCTACAGCGGCGGGGCTGATATGGTAAAGGAGATTAAAAAAAAGGGCGGTAAAATATTTCTGGATCTGAAAATGCATGATATTCCCAACACCGTTTCCAGGGCAGCCGGAGCTCTGGCCGGCCTGGGAGTGGATATGCTTAATGTTCACGCCGCCGGCGGAAGGGAAATGATGAGGCAGGCGGCTCTGGCCGCCAGGGAAGGTGCCGCAGCCGCGGGAAATAAGCCTCCACTGGTAATAGCGGTTACGGTGCTTACCAGCATCAGCCAGGAAATGTTTAATAATGAAATGGGTCTGCAGGGTAAGATTATTGACCGGGTAACGGCCTGGGCGGAAATTACCCGGGAGGCGGGATTGGACGGCGTTGTGTCCTCGCCTTTGGAGATTGCGGCAATCCGCAGGGCTTGCGGAGATGATTTTATAATAGTAACACCCGGCATCAGGCCCTCCGGCTCGGTACGGGCTGACCAGAAGAGGGTTATGACTCCGGGTGAAGCTGTAAAGGACGGAGCCAGTTACATAGTGGCGGGACGGCCCATTACCGGGGCGGAGGACCCGGCGGCCGCCGCCAGGGCTATCACGGAGGAAATGGATGCTGTATTGGAAAAGGGATGTGTCCGATGACACATCCCTTCCGTCGCTGTTAACCCTGAACAAGGCCGTTCTCAGCACGCTGTATCGCAAGTCTCACAAGGTTTCCGCAGTCTCTTGATGAAACAGAGCCAAAGTCCCCTTCTCTGGCCACTATGTCGGCCACTCCCAGTTCCTTGGCCAGTTCAAACTTAAGCCTGTCGGACATTATGCCGCGACGCCTGCTCATTAGCCATCCCCTTTCAGTTGGGGTACACGGCTTTTTTTAAAAGCAATGCACCTTTTCCCGGGTTGGGTGTGCGCCCGTAGGCGCTTCCTTGTATCATAAGGCTAAAACCAGCGACTGACTAATATTTAATTTTAAAAGGAACAATAATATTATTTGCTTAAAAGCAATAATAATGTGTGGGATTGTTTTCTTTTCTTTAATCAAACTCCGCTTTCTGGTATAATTTTTTTTTGATAAATTAAATAGGGAAATTTCTTCATGAAATTATTTAAGCAGTGAGGAATTATGGGCAACCAAAGAAGGTGTGTCCCCATACCTTAGAAAGGAGTGTCATATTTTGCATGAAGATAATGTGAGGAACATTTTTGAAAAAACAGGCGCCATGCTGTCCGGGCATTTCCGTTTAACCTCGGGCAGGCACAGCGACAGGTACTTCCAGTGCGCCTTGGTGCTGCAGCACCCGGAATACTGCGGGCGTCTGTGCCGGGAACTGGCCCGGCGGTTTTCCGGGGAAGGGGTGGAGACCGTCATAGGCCCGGCCATGGGCGGTATACTGGTGGCTTATGAAGTGGCCAGGGAACTGGGTGTGAGGAGCATTTTTACGGAGCGGGAGAACGGCGTCATGACTTTGCGCCGGGGATTCTCCATCAGACCGGGGGAAAAGGTTCTGGTGGTGGAGGATGTGATAACCACCGGCGGGTCCGTATTGGAGGTTATCGACGTGGTCCGCAAAGCAGGGGGTATTGTCGCGGGCGTGGGGGTGCTGGTAAACCGCAGCGGCGGGGCCGACCTGGGGGTTCGCACCGAATCATTGATGAATGTTCCCGCGGTTTCCTACGATCCCGAACAGTGCCCCCTCTGCCGTGAGGGAGTACCCGTAGTGAAACCCGGCAGCAGGCAGGTATAAGGATAAGGGGTCAGGCTTGCGTTATTGCACTTTGCCCAGGCAAAGTGCAATAACGCAAGCCTGACCCCAGAGAGTGGGGAATGTGGCCGTGGGCAAAAAAATGATATTTCTGGTGGTGGATTCTTTTCATCCCAAGGCACTGAAAAGGGCACTGGAGAGAAGGATGGTTCCGGCCCTGGAATTTATTGTTAATAGGGGTTTTTGCAGCGACCGTTGCGTGTCGGTGTTTCCTACCATGACCCCCACCTGCGCCAGTTCCATTGCCACCGGAACGTTGCCCTTTCAGCACCTGATACCGGGGTTTGTGTGGTATCACCGCCGGGAGAAGCGGATAATAAATTACGGCATGAGCCCCCTGGCGGTAATCAAGCTGGGGGTGCGCAGGGTCGTTCAGGACCTGCTTTTTAATCTGAATCACAATCAGCTGAGCAATAAGGTTAAAACTATATATGAAACACTGGAGCAGGGCGGCTTTACCACCGGGGCGGTCAACCCTTTTATATTCAGGGCTTGCCGTGAACATAACACCAAAATGCCGCTATCCCTTAAAATAGCCTCGGCTTTCGGGCTGGGAGGCCCGGTCCTGGGGCCGGGAAAGCTGTTTTTGGGCCGGATAGTGCCTCCTCCGGGATTGAAGGGAATATTGCTGACACAACAGCATTTTTTTCATAAATACGGGGTTAATGACCGCTATTCGGGGGCGGTGGCGGAATGGATTATCAGAAGCGGATTTCAGCCGGACCTGCTTAGCTTGTACCTGCCGGATAACGACGGTTACGCCCATCGCCGGGACCCTGCCCTTACCGAGGACTCGCTGGCCAGGGTTGACCGCCAGCTGCAAAAAATAATGAATTGTTTCAGGGACTGGGAGGACGCGCTGGAGAAAAACATATTTGTTATTGCCGGGGACCACTCCCAGAGCCTGGTGGAAACATCCGGGGAGCATATTATCAACCTGCCCGCCATACTGAACAGGTTTTCACTGTTAAAGCTTGGCAAGTCCCCTGGCGGCGGGGAGGATATGGCGGTGTGCGTCAACGAGCGCATGTGCCATATTTATTTTCTAAATAATAACGCCGACCTGAGAGGGCGTGTTCTGGAGACTTTAGGCAGGGAGAGCCGGATCGACCAGATATCCTGGAAAGAAAACGGATGGTACAGGGTGGCCCGGGGAGGAAACGGTGAAGAGATATTTTTCAGGCCCGGGGATGTTTACCGGGATGAATACGGGCAGGGCTGGGAAATTTCAGGGAAACCCGCTGTCCTGGATGTGGAACTGGGGGAAGGCAGGGTCGTTTACGGTGATTACCCGGACACCTTCAACCGCCTGATGGGCCTGCTGGAATGCGAAAACGCCGGGGATGTGGTGCTGACGGCAAGGCCGGGGTACGAGTTTATGGATGAATATTCTACCAGTCACCGGGGAGGCGGCAGTCACGGGGCGCTGCACCGGGAGGATTCACTGGTGCCGCTGGCTATCAGTGACAGGGGTTATTCCCTGTCAAACCCCAGGCTGCAGGATATTGCGGCTTTAATACGCGCATATTTCGGGGTGGCCAGCGAATAAAAAGCCCCGCGGTTTTAGTTATCCCTGCTGCTGCCCCCCGGGTTCCCCGGCCAGTCTTTCCACCAGTTCCTCACCGGGGTCCACGAACAGCGTTTTCTGGTTTGTATAAATTACATAGCCCGGTTTTGCACCGCTGGGCTTGCTGACGTATTTGCGCAGGGTATAGTCCACCGGCACCCTTCCGGACTTTCTGGCTTTACTGAAATATGCCGCCAGGGAGGCGGCTTCGGTCAGGGTGTTCTGATCCGGTTCTTTTCCGGATGACTTTATAATCACATGGGAACCCGGAATATCCTTGGTGTGCAGCCAGGTGTCGTCGTCCCGGGCCAGTTTTATGGTCAGGTAGTCGTTTTGGCGGTTGTTCTTGCCCACCAGAATAGTTGCGCCGGAGGTTGAAACAAATGCCAGGGGGCGGGGAATTTCCCGTTCCTTGCTTTTTTTGGCCCCGGGCTGGGCATAAATCTTTATATATCCCTGCCCTGCCAGCTCCTGCCTGATTTGCCCGGTTTCCTCCGGTGTTTCGGCCATGTTGATGGTGTTTTCCACCCCGGAAAGGTAGCTCAATTCATTTTCCGACATCCCGGCCTGGCGCCTGGCAGCCTCCAGGGTGTTTTTGGCCTTGTTGTATTTTTTGTAATTTTGCTGGGCGTTTTCAGAGGGCGTGAGCCGGGGGTCCAGGGTGATGTTTACCGCCGGGCAGTCCGGCTCGTAATAGTTCTCCAGCTGTACATCCCGGTCTCCCTTTTTCAGCCGGTATATGTTGGCGGTGATTAAATCCCCGGCGATTCTGTGGCGCTCTCTCCCCTGGGCGTCGCTGATGCTTTCCAGCTGCAGGGAGAGTTTTTTCTCCAGCCGGGACATTTCCTTCCGGACCACGCTTAAAAGGGATTGTTTTTCCCTCTCCACAGTTTCTTCCACCTGTCTGCGATGAAAATATTCATCCACCAGCTGGTTCATTTCACCGTGAATCATTTTATAGCCGGTAAATCTGGTCAGTTCGAAGGCGGCAAATTCAACCGGATTGTTTTTGCCGTCCAGCACCAGGGAGGGCCGGAAACGTTTTGCCTGGACGTTTTCCATGATATCTTTCAGGTTCAGCCAGATACCGCGCAATTCGTATTCCCCGCAGAGCTCAAGAGGGGTGTCCGGGGACATTCCGGAGCGGTAAATGATTTCACCGGCCATAAGCGGCGACAGCCCCTCAAAATCCTTTTGGACTATATCGGCCACTTTTTTGTTCAGCGGCCGGGAGAGCATAACCTGGTAAAACTCCTCCTCGTTCAGCTTCAGCGGGTTTTTCTTTTCCTGGGGCGGAGGGGCTATATAAGGGCGGCCCGGAAGAACCTCCCGGTGGCGGCTGACCGCATGGGTGTAGCGCCTGATTCCGTCTATTATGATATCCTGGCTGTCCAGCAGCAGAATGTTGCTGTGACGTCCCATAATTTCGCAGATAAGCCTTTTGGGTGCCATTCTTCCCAATTCGTCCCGGGCGTCCACGGTTATTTCCAGCACCCTTTCCAGAGCATGCTGGCTAACTGAGGTAATCCGGCCTCCCTCCAGGTGTTTGCGCAAAACCATGCAAAAAATAGGGGGATTGGCAGGATTTGTCTTGCTCCAGCCGGTGATGTGAATCCTGGCCAGCCCGGAACTGGCCGAGAGAAGAAGGCGGTAACGGCCTTGCCTCTGGTGGATTATGATATTTATTTCCTCCCGGGCCGGCTGGTATATTTTTTCAATTCTGCCCCCGGTGATTATCTGTTCCAATTCGTCCTTTATTGCTGCCAGCACCAGTCCGTCAAAGGGCATATCAGTATCCTCCGGTAATATATTCGGTAAAACACTGCTAACAGTATAGCACCGGTGCCTGGAGGGGTCAATTTTCCTTGCGGTAGCGGATTGAGAAATTAAACCGGCCGCCCAAGGGATAAATAATGCCCTTGACACCCACCATTGTGAGGCGCAAGGGCTAAAATGCCTGCTTGTTCAATTACCGGAGCTTCGTCTTGGCTCCGGCAGCCGTGGCGAGGATCCCGCGTTCCGGCTTTTCTGGGAGGCCGGGGGCCGGCAGCCCCCTCCCGCTCCATTTTAATTTACATATGTTTGGGCTTGAAGGTTTCGCATTTGGTCTGATCGGAGTTACTGGCGCTGCCGGAGTTGTTGCGTTCCACCTGAATCATCGGGGCCCCGCACTCAACCGCTGAATTATACTGGCATTCGGTTACGGTACACTTAATTTTATTGGGCATTGGTTTCACCTCCTCAGCGGTATATTTTTCCCAAAACATAAAAAAATATGATTTTCAGCCGGAGTCATTTATAATATTCAAAGGACAGTTCAGTTCCGGGCAAACTGCCGTGAGCCGGAGCAGTATTTTAGGCCGGGGGGAAATGTTTTCGTGGATATGATTGATTTTAAAAAACTATATGGCCTGTTGGAGGATGTCACCCCGTTAAAGGAGGACTGCGGCGGGCTTTGCGGCGCCAGGTGCTGCACCGAGTGGGATAAAGGGGTGGGGGTGCTGCTGCTGCCCGGTGAAGAAAAAATGTTCGGAGAAAAGGACTGGTGCCGGCTGGCTGAACTTCCCCCTGAGGAGCAGCCTTTCCCCGGGGAGAATTCCTATTTATTGTATTGCCGGGGCACCTGTCCCAGGGAGGAGCGGCCGCTTTTATGCAGGACTTTTCCCCTGGCGCCCTTCATGGACGAAAATGACGGGGTAAAACTTATATTGGATGAGGACGGCCTGCTGGTTTGCCCGCTGGTAAAGCTGGGTAAAATGGAGCGGCTTGACCCGCATTTTATTGGCAACGTGCTGCAGGTATGGAGAGAACTGGCCGGAAAAAAATTTGCCAGGGCTTACATTGAGAATTACACCGCCAGGGTAAAGAGCCAGATGGAACAGCCCTGGAGGAAGTTGCTGGGTTTGCTTTAGGATAACCAGCACTTTAAAGCCGGCCCGGCCATATCTTGACAGCATTTATTTTTAGATGTACTGTATATATAGGGCATATACAGTATAAGCTGTGCAGGGGGGTGACTTATGCTGATATTTCTGGCTCCGCAGAATCCCACACCATTTTACCAGCAAATAGTGGAACAGATTAAAAATAAAATATTCAGCGGGGAACTGACGCCCCACGAGTCTTTGCCCTCCATCAGGCAGCTGGCCAAGGAACTGACCACCAGCGTCATTACCACCAAAAGGGCCTATGAAGAGCTGGAAAGAGAAGGCCTCATTTACACCCGGGCGGGCAAGGGGAGCTTCGTTTCGCAGGTGGATACCTCCGCCCGGCGGAAGGCGGCATTGGCGTCCCTGGAGAAAAAATTGCGGGAAATTGTGGAAGAGGCGCTTGCCGCCGGTATCCGGCCCGACCAGGTGAAATCTTTATTATCGGATGTATTGGATAGTGTAAGGGGGCGGGAGCAATGAATGACCTTATGGCCATTGAATTAAAGGGTATAATCAAAAAATATCCTGATTTTACCCTGGATGTGGAATATCTGGCCTTTTCCCGGGGGACCATCCTGGGCTTGCTTGGTCCAAACGGGGCGGGCAAAAGCACCATGATCAAGGCAATGATGAATCTTGTAGGGGTTGATCGGGGCAATATCAGCCTGCTGGGAATGGATCATCGCAGGGAAGAAATAAAAATTAAAAAGCAGGTAGGGTACGTTCCCGAGGAATGCAATCTTTACGAGGAAGCCAGCGCCGGCTGGCTGGGGCAATTTGTTTCAAAATACTATGAAGGCTGGGACCACCGCTTTTATCAGCATTTGTTGGAGAAGTTCGGCGTGCAGTCAGGCAAAAAGGTAAAAAAACTATCCAAGGGCGGTAAAATGAAGCTGTCCCTGTGCCTGGCCCTGGCCCACCGGCCAAGCCTGCTGCTGCTGGATGAGCCCACCTCCGGGCTGGACCCGGTGGTACGCCAGCAGTTCCTGAAAGAACTGCTGGAGGTAATTCAGGATGAATCCAGGTCGGTGCTGTTTTCCTCCCATATAGTTTCAGACATTGAAAAGGTGGCCGATTATGTGGCCTTCATGAGGGGAGGACAGATTGTTCTTTGCGACCAGAAGGACGACCTGCTTGATAAATGGCGCCGGGTTTCCTTCAGGGCGGCGGACAGCGGAGCGGCCGAAAGGCTGAAGGGATATCTGGCCTATTACAAGGAGATGAATCAAAACTACCAGGGAGTCAGCGGGAGCTGCGGCGACGACCTGAGGCAAAAACTGGCGGAGTTGGGAGCGGAAAATGTCAATCTGCATCCCATGTCCCTGGAGGAAATAATGATTGTGATATCCCGGGGGGAGGTTTGAAAAATGTGGAATATGATAGTCAAGGACCTGTATTTGCAAAAGGTGAGGATGATGTTGCTGCTGGTGCTGGCAGCCGCCGCGCTGGCTGTAATGCATGCCGGCACGGGCGCGGCCGGTGAGGGGCAGTACGTGTTGGTGCTGGTGTTTCTTATCGCCACAACCTATACCTTTACCCTTTACAGCTGTTATCACGAGGATAAAAATAAAAGCATATCTTTCCTGCGGTCGCTGCCTGTTTCCGCCCGGATGGTGGTAAATTCCAAATTCGCGGGCATGATTGCGCTGGAGATGATAGCGCTGGCTCTTATTTTTTTCTTTATATGCCTGGGAAAATTGGCCGATCTGCCCATCGCGGGCAGTTTACTCGCGGATTTGAGATTTTTAGTCCCGGTGGCGCTGGTTGCTCTCCTGTTTAACAGCATTGTGCTGGCAATTTATTTCCGCTGGGGATACATTAAGATACAGTGGATTTACAGCATATCTTTTTTCCTGATTTTTTTCGGCAGCATGCAACTGGGGCAAATTGTCCCGAAGGTTTCCGTTTACTTGCCGGATATCAGTCCCGGGCAGGGTGCTGTGGCGGGCGCGGCCTTTGCGTTGCTGGTGGTGTTCCTTTGCTGGAAAGGATCTGTCTCGGCTTTAAGCAAAAAAGATTTGCCTTGATGAAGGATTCTGTAATTTAGGGTGGAATAATGTCATGTAAAACACGTCCAGTAATGGGGCTGTCTAACAGCAATCCTAGTATATGTTAAATTTTTCTAACAATTAATTAAGGGGTGATTCCTTTGGATACACAAGATTTTACGGAAGGCGAAAGCAAGGAACCCGGAAATAAGGGAAATTTAAATCTCTGGCAAAGGATAAGCGGGGTTTTATGGGGAGGCCCGGTTAAAACCTTTGAAGATATTGTCGGCCGCCCCGGTGTGGCTGCAATAACGGTACTGCTGCTGGCCGTAAATTTCATACTGTTTCTGCCAACAATACCCAAGGTGAAGGAATTTACCCTCTGGAGCCTTCAGAATAACCCGCAAACCGCAAGCTTACCGGCCCAGGCTGTCAGCGCGGCCACCACCTGGGCCGTGGTAGTGGTGCTGGTGGCCTCGGTGCTGATGCCGCTGGTCATGTGGCTGATTATGGCCTTGCTTCTGAAGTTGTTCAACGCCTTCAGCGGGGAAAATGCGCCTTTTAAAACCCTGTTTGCCGTGACGGCGTACGCCTATTTGCCGGTGCTGCTGGCTTCCGTTATCCATACGGTTTTGGTTGTGCTAAGTCCCGCCCAGAACATGCACAGGGTAAATACCAGCCTGGCCCTGCTGCTCCCCGGGGACAAAATCGACAGGCTCTATATGACACTGGCCCAGATTGATCCCTTTTTTATCTGGGGATTGGTTTTGCTGACCGCAGGCGGTTCCGTGGCCATGAAGGTGCCTGCCGTTAAAGTCGGTATGTATGTGGCGGTTCTTTGGGTTTTATATGTATTGGGCATGGGGCTGCTCAGCCCTTTGCCACCTGCCGGAATGTAAATTTTTAAAAAAATAACTGATTGGCTGAAATAAATTAACCTTTTGCTGCGTCTATAGTAGTAGAAGTAATTTTAAGAGGGGCAGTTGTTTAAATCACATTATATAATAAATTGTGGTGTGCCCCATACGCTGGGGACATTCCTTCTTGATCTTTGTTAAAATAAGGGATTTAGATAGACTAAGAAGGCGTGTCCCCTGATCTATGAAGGGAGAGATGAATATTGCACTTTTTAAAAAAGAAATTAGGGAAAATGTCATGGAAGAAATTGCTGGCCGGGGCACTCATCCTCGGCCTTATTGTGTCGGTGGTGGCCATAAACCTGGTCAGGAACAAGAACACGGCGGGCATTCCGGTTAAGACAGCCAAAGCGGAAATAAAACACATTCAGGACAATGTATTTGCCACCGGCAGGGTGAGGCTGGTGGAGAAACAGGAATTTTACAGCTACGAGGAAACCACGGTAAAAGAAATAACGGTCAATCCGGGAGATCCGGTGCGCAAGGGTCAGGTGCTGGGGCTATTGGACGCCGGAGAACTGGACGACCAGTTCAGCGAGGCCAAGGCCAACTACGCGGTAAGGCAGTCCGAGCTGGAAGACGCTCTAAATCCCAGGCAGGAGGAAGTGGACAAGCTTAAGGCCGACTATAAAAGGGCCGGGGCTGACTACAAAAACTCCCAAAAAAATTATGAGAGGACCAAACAGCTTTTTGACCAGGGGGCTGTCAGCGCCCAGGAGATGGAAGCGGCGGAGATAGATTTGACGGCGAAGGAAACAGCGTACGTTAATGCCGGCGCCAGTCTGAAGATCAAGGAGTCGGGTCCCACGGGCCCGGAACTGGCCTCCCTGAAAGCCCAGTTGGAGCAGGCCCGCAACCGGATGGAACTGGCCCAGCGGGAGTTTGACAGAACCACCCTGACGGCGGAAATGGACGGCGTTGTAATCGCCGTGGAAGTGGCCGAGGGTGACCATGTGGATCCGGGTACCAGGCTTATTACCATCGGTAACACGGACAAGGTGGAGGTGACCGCCGGGGTCAGCGAGGCGGACAGCGGCAGATTAAAGACAGGGCAGAAAGTAAAAGTAACAGCTGCCGCCCTGCCGGACCGCGAGTATACCGGGGTGCTGCAAAGCGTATCGCCGGGTGCCCTGGTTGAAGCGGGAAATCAGGGCAGCCAGATCGAGGTTCCGGTGATTGTCAGGATAACCGGCGATTCAGAAGGCCTTCGCACGGGCTATACCGTGGATTTGACCATTACCACGGTGGACAGGGATAAGGCGCTGGTGGTGCCTTACGAGGCCGTGGTTGAAAAGGACGGGCAGCATAAGGTTTTCGTGGTGGAGAAGGGCGTTGCCAGGGAGAGAAAGGTGGAAACCGGCCTGGATACCGAGCTTTACACGGAAATAAAATCAGGGCTCAAGGATGGGGATACGGTTATTGTAAGCCCGGGTAACATTGAGGACGGCGCCAGGGTTTCCGCATCCAATAACGTGCCTCCGGCCGGGGGGGATAAATGATGATCCAGGTATCCGGCTTGAATAAAATATACAACAGCGGGGAGCATCCGGTGCATGCCCTGATAGAAGTGAACCTCGAGGTCAAGGCCGGAGAGTTTGTGTCCGTAATGGGGCCGTCGGGCTCCGGTAAATCAACCTTCATGAACATACTGGGCGGTTTGGACACCCCCACTTCCGGCTCGTACAGGCTGGACGGAATTGAAATAAGCAGCCTGGACGACACCGGCATGGCAAAGGTGCGCAACCGGAAAATAGGCTTTGTATTTCAAAATTTCAACCTGCTGCCCCGGATGACCGCCCTGCGCAACGTGGAAATGCCCATGTTGTATGCCGGTTTAAATGCCCGGGAAAGGGTGAAGAAGGCCACCACGGCACTGGAAAGGGTGGGGCTGGCCGGAAGAATTGATCACCGTCCGAACCAGCTGTCCGGCGGCCAGATACAGAGGGTGGCCATAGCCCGGGCACTGGTTAACGAACCCGCGGTACTGCTGGCCGACGAGCCCACGGGCAACCTGGACACCCGCTCCGGAGAGGAGATAATGGCTATTTTTCAGGATCTGAACCGCAGCGGGGCCACCATAGTGCTGGTAACCCACGAACTGGATATTGCCCTGCACACCTCCAGGATTATTCATTTTCGGGACGGCAGGCTGGAGGCCGACGAAAAGGTGGAAAACCCCCTGGACGCCGTGGAGCAGTTGAAAAAACTGGGTCCGGCACACCAAAACAGCCCCCGCAGCGGCGAAATATCAGCTCCCGGGGCGCTCACTGAAGCCGTCCCCCATTCACAAACCCTGTCTGCGGAACAGGGCCGGAAGGGGGATGCCCGGTGAGCCTGCTGGAGAGTATTCGGGTGGCCCTGGAGGGTATCAGGGCCAATAAATTGCGCTCTTTTTTAACCACCCTGGGCATAATTATCGGTATTGCCGCGGTGATAGCGGTGGTGGCCATAGGCCAGGGGGGGCGGGCAGTGCTGATGTCCGAAATGGAAAAGGTGGGCACCAACATATTTGCCATCTACCCGGACTGGCAAAGCGGGGAGCAGCCCAGCGGCAGGAGCTTCGACCTGAGTGACGTGCAGGTGCTGAAAGACAAGGTGCCGGGGATAAGCGATCTATCCGCCAACAGCGTGACCATGGACGATGTCAGGGGCTCCAAGGATAAAAAGTATTCCCAGGTCTGGGGCGTATCGGCGGAATATGAGCACATAAGAAAGCTGAATATAAAAAACGGTCACTTTTTCAGCAAGGAGGACGATTCCCTGGGCCGGAGGGTTGCCGTGCTGGACCAGGCCCTGGCGGAGGAAATTTTCGGCCGCTCGGAGCCGGTGGGAAATAAAGTGAGCATCGGCAGCACCCCCTACCTGGTGGTGGGAGTGGTGGCCAAGGGGGATTCCATGCTGGGCTTTTCGGAAGAGGCCAGGGCCTTTATTCCCAGCCGGTCCTGGACCAACATGTTCGGTCCATACATAAACAACCTGGAGGGCAGCGCCGTTTCCCGGGAAAAGGTTCAGGAAGCCATGGACCAGGCGGTAAAGGTACTGGAAAGGCGGCACCGGGACAACAAATACATCAGCTACAGCATGGAGCAGCAGATGCAGTCGGCCAATAAAATAACCGGCATCATGACCCTGATAATAGGCGCCATCGCAGGAATATCGCTTTTTGTGGGCGGCATAGGGGTAATGAACATAATGCTGGTGTCCGTCACCGAGCGCACCAGGGAAATAGGAATCCGCAAGGCCCTGGGAGCCAGGCGCAAGGACATATTAACCCAGTTTCTCATAGAATCGGTGGTTCTCTGCGTGCTGGGAGGTGTAATAGGCATGATCCTGGGGGCCGGGGGGGCCTACCTGATAGCCAAGGTGGCCAAGTGGCCGCCCCTGGTGTCCTGGTGGACGGCGCTGCTGGCATTCACCTTTTCCGCCGCCATAGGTATAGTTTTCGGCATACTGCCCGCCAACAAGGCGGCCAAGATGGATCCCATCGAAGCGCTGAGAAGGGATTGAATATAAAATTAAGCCGACACGAGATGTCGGCTTAATTTTATGTAAGAATCGGTGTTGCAAAACTGTTGTTTTTTTGAATCACGTCAGGATATATGGATATTTGTCCAAGCAGGGTATAAGCAAAAAATACACAATTGCTGTAAAAACCATGCGCCAGGAGGAAGAAAATGTTCTGCAAATTGGAAAAATAACTTCCTCCGTAAGCAACTTGGTGTAGACAACCGTTGGTTGAAATCGTCTATAAACATCTTCAGTGATGCGTAATTACGGCTCTTACCAATCCTGTTTAATATAAAAAAGTTAAGGGTTGAATTATCAATTTTTGACAAAAAACTGGAATTTTTTCTATTGACATAAAATGACTTGTGAGTTTAAATATAACAAAATGAGTTTTAAAACTATGCTGAAATATGTAACATGAACCATCTTCTTCTTTTCCAACCAGCTGAGTTGTGTATCAATTTGACAATCCATTCCGCATCTTTCACATTTGTTTTACACCCAGAACATTTTTAGTTGTACAAGCATTTCCCCAGAAAAAATTGAACAAGCCCTCTGAAATATTCCAAACTGGTTTCCAATAAGCCTACTTGCTTGCCACATGGGTACATATACTTTGAAACAAAAAATCTAACAGCTCCAATTAACCAGCTGACAAATTCCCTAAAAAGTATTTAATATTTTTTCCGGAGTGGTTTCTGGTAAAATAGACTGCGTAAAACATCCCTGTCTTCTGGTGGTGGTTTTTAGCGATTCTATTTTACCAAAAGCTAAGGGTTTTTTTATTTATTTCCTGCAAAGAAACCAGGAAAATGACTGGTTTATGTTAAGAAAAATATAATTATCAATAAGTGCCCGGGAGAGTATTAATTTGAATTTTTGTCAATCAATTTGTTTTATCAAAAACATGGGTTTTATAAGATTAAAACTTTATATGCGGGAGCTAAATTTGTTATGGATAAGTTAATAGGCTTTATGTTTTCAGGACAAGGATCGCAGTATTATAATATGGGTCATGAACTTTATAAGGGTAATAATATTTTCCGTAAGTGGATGCTTAGGCTTGATAAAATTGTAATTGATATTATTGGAGAGTCCATAGTAGCTCGATTATATGACGGAGAAAAAGTATTTGAAGATAAATTTGACCGGACTTTTTATACCCATCCGGCAATTTTTATGTTGGAGTATTCCTTGGCGCGGGTTCTTGTGGAAAACGGAATAGAACCTGATTTTGTCCTGGGAACAAGTTTGGGAGAGTTCACATCAGCAGCTCTTTCAGAAGTTATCGGAATTGAGGAGTCAATGGAGCTGCTTGTTAAGCAGGCTGAGATAATTGAAACCCACTGTCCCAAAGGAGGAATGCTATCAATACTTCATAAACCTGAATTATATTATAAGACTGCCATACTTTATGAAAACAGTGAATTAGCTTCAGTTAATTATTCTTCTCATTTTGTTGTCTCGGGGCACACTGAAGGATTAATAAAAATAAAAGAGTTTCTTTATAGCCGCAATATCATTTTTCAGGATTTACCTGTAGCTTACGGTTTCCACTCTTCTTTAATAGACCCTGCCGAATTACCTTTTATAGACTTTTTAACGAAAAAAACCTTTGAACCGCCCAAGATTCCATTTGTATCGGGTTTATATGCTAAGGTTATTACGTCATTGTCCGGGGATTACTTTTGGAAAGTGGCTAGACAGCCCGTTAATTTTCCACGGACCATTTATGAGCTTGAAAAGAATTCAAAAAATATTTACCTGGATTTAGGACCATCAGGAACTCTTTCGAATTTTGTAAAACGTAATATTCATAGAGAGTCTTTATCGCAAAGTTATCACATCGTTACTCCTTTTGGCAAGGAGAATGAAAAATTAAATGCTATATTTCAGTTATTTTTTAAATGAGACTTTTTTAAAAAGAAAGGAAGGAATAAAGTGACAACATATATTTTTCCTGGCCAGGGTTCTCAACGTATAGGTATGGGGGGCACACTTTTTGATGAGTTTACAGAATTAGCAGATAAAGCAGATGAAATACTGGGTTATTCAATAAAAAAACTATGTTTGGAAGATCCGGATTCGCAGTTGAATAAAACACAGTATACTCAGCCAGCCCTATATACGGTTAATGCTCTCCACTATCTCAAAAGGATTAGAGCTGTAGATAAAACACCAGATTATGTTGCAGGGCATAGTTTAGGGGAATATAATGCATTGTTTGCAGCAGGTGCTTTTGATTTTGAGACTGGTTTAAAAATGGTAATAAAAAGAGGAGAATTAATGAGCCGCGCCTCCGGGGGGGGTATGGCTGCAGTGATTGGGTTAAATGAAGAACAAATAACGGATGTTCTAAAAGAAAATAATCTGCAAAATATAGATATTGCGAATTATAATAACCCATCTCAATTTGTAATTTCCGGTTTAAAAACTGACATTGATTATGCCCAATCTATTTTTGAGGGGATTAAAGATGTAAAGATGTTTATACCTTTAAAAACTAGTGGTGCTTTTCATTCCCGTTATATGACAGAGGCCAAAAAAGAGTATGAAAAATTTACTAAAAATTTAGAATTTTATGAACTTAATATTCCTGTAATTTCTAATGTTTATGCGAGACCATATAAACAATCTGATATTAAACAAAATCTAGTTCAACAGATTATATGTCCGGTTAGATGGACAGAGAGTATTAGATATCTGATGGGTCTTGGAGAAATGGAGTTCGAAGAAATTGGACCGGGCAGGGTCTTAACCGGATTAATTCAACAAATTAAAAAGGAAGCGGAGCCATTAATTATTAAGAGTGACGAAATAGAGACTGACTTTAAAAAAAAATTATAAAAACTAATCCCACAATACATGAGAAAGATAAATCCTGCCAAAAAGAAATTCAAAGAAAATTTTGCGAAATTTTATCCACATCATTAGGAAGTGATGAGTTTAAAAAAGATTATAAACTTAAATACGCATATATAACCGGAGGAATGTATCATGGAATCGCTTCAAAAGAAATGGTAGTGAAAATGGGGAAGGCTGGTATGATGGGCTTTCTGGGCAGTGGCGGATTGAAAATATCTCAAATCGAAAACGCCATTAAGTACATAAAAAATGAACTTCCGGGAGGACAAGCCTACGGTGTTAATTTAGTACATAATCCAACCATACCTGAAATGGAAGATAAAATGGTCGATCTTTTTTTAGAATACGGGGTAAGAACTATTGAAGCATCCGCCTTTTTTTATATTACCCCCGCTTTAATTAGATATAGAGCCAAAGGTTTAACAAGAAATCACGACGGAAAAGTCATAGCTTTAAATAAAATAATTGCCAAATTGTCCCGGCCTGAAGTGGCGGAAGTCTTTTTAAGCCCGGCCCGGGAACGAATTCTAACCAAATTATTAGCTGAAAACAAGATCACACAGGAAGAAGCTGATTTATCAAAAGAAATTCCTATAGCGGATGATATATGCGTGGAAGCGGATTCCGGCGGTCACACGGATGCTGGAGTGGCTTACGTTTTGATGCCGGCTATGATTAAATTGCGGGATGAAATGATGGAAAAATATCAATATCATAAGAAGATTCGGGTTGGCGCAGCCGGTGGAATTGGTACTCCAGTTGCTGCTGCCGCCGCTTTTATTCTAGGGGCCGATTTTATACTAACCGGTTCTATCAATCAATGTACAGTAGAAGCAGGTACCAGTAATGCCGTAAAAGATTTATTACAGCAAATTAATGTTCAAGATACCGAGTATGCACCGGCGGGAGATATGTTTGAGTTGGGTGCCAGAGTCCAGGTTCTAAAAAAAGGGTTATTTTTTCCAGCCCGGGCTAATAAATTGTATGATTTATATCGTCGATATAATTCCTTAAATGAAATTGATGAAAAGACCAGGATTCAGATCCAAGAGAAATATTTTAAAAAGAGTTTTGAAGAAGTCTATGAGAATGTTAAATCTTTTTATCCTGCTAAAGAGATTGAAAGGGCTGAATTCAATCCAAAACATAAAATGGCTTTAATTTTTAAATGGTATTTTGGATATTCTACGCGTCTTGCTTTAAGCGGCAGTGAAGAATCTAAAGTAGATTATCAAGTTCATTGCGGCCCGGCTTTAGGAGCTTTTAATCAATGGGTTAAAGGCACCAGCCTGGAAAATTGGAAAAACCGTCATGTTGATGAAATCGGTGAAAAACTGATGGCGGAGACGGCAGAATTACTTAATCATAGAATTAAATCTTTTGAAAAATCGTTTTGTTAATTGGGTTTTACAAATACTTCTTTGTTTAATAATTTTTGTTGCGGAGGCGCGCAAAAATTCGGGGAAGTTGTTATAGCTTTAAATTGGAATGCGATGTATTCCAGGTGGTATTTTATGTCCTTTTTTAAGGTCGGTGATTTCTATATTACAATGGTATGTATTAAGAACAATTAGTGGAAAAGAGGAAAAAGCTTTATTTTTGATTCAGAAATTATTTCATGATGTTAAAATTATTTTCCCAAAACGCAGGCTTAGCTGGCGTAAAAAGGGAAAAATAATTTATGTGATCAAACCGCTCTTCAGCGGTTATTTATTTGCAGCTGCCAATTATGAGCAGATCGAAGAGCTGCATCAATGGTTGCGAATTCAAAAAGCAAATATTTGGTTTGTAAAGGTCGGCAATTTGCTAACTCCTATAGATAACCATGAAATGGAACTAATTCAAAAACTAATGTGTAATGGTGATATTGTAGATAGCAGTGAAATACAAAAAAACGGTGAAAGTGTAATGATAGTTAAAGGTCCCCTGGTTGGCCTGGAAGGAATCATTGAGCAATACTCAAAAAGAAATCGCCGGGTTGTCATAAAGGTTAATATAGGTGGGGAAGAAAGGAGGGTGGAGCTAGAGGGGACCTCGGTTAGTGTTTAATAGAAATATAAAACTTAATTCAATTATATTCCTGTTAGAATAAATGAATAATTTAATAAGAGGAAGTGTGAGTGATGAAATTAGAAATTATAGAATATTTGTCTAAGGACTCGAAAGCTCCCCCTCTTCTGTTTATACATGGAGCAAGTCATGGAGCGTGGTGTTGGAGAGAAAACTTTCTACCTTATTTTTCTTCAAAAGGTTTTTCTTCTTATGCCCTTAGCCTCCGGGGACATGGTGAAAGCGAAGGTCGTGAAAGGATTCATTCTTTTTCTTTGAATGATTACGTAAATGATGTGCATGAAGCCATGTTGCTTTTAAAAGACAAACCGGTGCTTATTGGACATTCAATGGGAGGGGCAGTAGCTCAAAGGATATTATATCTTTATCCAGATAAAATAAAAGCGGCAGTTCTAATGGCCTCTATTCCTCCAAATGGTATGATGAAAGATGTATTGCGATTAATGTTTACTAATTTCATGCAATATATTCAGTTATTTTTCTTTAGCAAGAAAAATTATCAGAACATTTTGTCAAAAGTATTTTTTTCCGATGATCTACCGGTTAAAAAAAGGAATGAGTTTATAAATTTTTTACAACCGGAATCCAACAAAGCACTTAAAGAATTTACTAAACAAATTGTTCCAAAATCAATTAACACTAAAGTTCCAATGCTAATACTTGGTTCAAAAAAAGATTATATTTTTCCAGAAAAAACAATAATTAATTTTGGGAAAAAGTATAAAATAGAACCAATTATTTTTTCCAATATTAGTCATGATATGATGTTAGATCCTAATTGGAAAACAGTTGCCGAGCAAATCGTTATTTTCTTGAATGAAATATCTAAGCCTCCATGCACAAAAGTACATAATCCATTATAAAAAGTATTTTAAAAGAGTATCAAAGAAAAGAAAGGGGAAAAATGAATCTGCAAGGCTCTTACCAAATTAATACAATAGCTAGTAATGTAGAATTAGAAATAAATCGTTTGAAAGCTCAAGTTGAATTGTTCTGGGATAAGGAATTGAAGCACTATATAGAATTTGGCTTGAATGATGGAATGCTAATCTTGGAAGTTGGCTCAGGTCCCGGATTCATAACTGAAAAAATACTTGAAAAGTTCCCTAATGCAAATATTACCGCAATAGAGATTGATTCGTTTTTAGCCGATTTTTCACGAAAATATTTATCTTGCAAAAATATCAATCAATTCACAGTAATTCAAAAATCAATTTTAGAAACAGGTTTGCCTGACAGTTCCTTTGATTTCGCTATTACACGATTAGTGTTGGAACATTTACCCGATCCCATTAGTGCTGTTCGCGAAGTATATAGAATATTAAAACCAGGGGGAAAGGCTGTTTTTGTTGACAATGATTTTGAAATGCATATAATGACTTATCCTCATGTTTCAGAATTAAAAGAGCTCTATGATGCTTATTGTCAATCTCGATATTCTGAGGGGGGAAATCCTAAAATTGGCCGGGAGTTGCCCACTATATTAAAGAATGGTGGATTCTCCGGGGTTGATTTTGAAATTATCAGTGCCCATAGTGAAATTGTAGGAGATGAAATGTTTTTAAAATCTGAGGGAATAGGCATTCCGATTAAACTTTTGAATGATGGTTTTTTATCTAGTAAAATTTTGGGAAGAATCTCTACTGAATGGCGAAGAATGATGAAAAGTGAAAACCACTCCATTATACGGCAGTTGTACATGGCTGTTGGGGAGAAAACGCTATAGGAAGGAGGAATATAGCATGAAAGTCATTCAAAATAACCTAGAGTATATTGAAAATATAATTAAAGAAGTTGTTGTTAACTTGCTAAAGGAGAGAAGTGATTCACTGGATTTATATAAAAGTTTTTTTGATTTGGGTGTTAATTCAGTGTTAGCTGTGGAGTTGATAGAAGCAATTAATCAACAATTAGGGATTGAATTAGAGATCCAAGTGATATTTGATTATAGAGGAATTAAGGAGCTGGCAAAATATATTTTTAATCAATATGGAAAAAATACCAGGGAGAAAAAGGGGATTAATAATAATCACCAAGCACCAAGAGAACTGGCTTCAGAGGTGGCGATAATAGGTATTTCGGGCAAATTTGCCGGTTCAGAAACAATTGAGGAATTTTGGGATCATCTTCAAGCCGGAGATAGTTGTATAGAGGAAATTAACCGAAAAGGATGGGAACAAAATATATACTACCATCCTGATCCTCTCCAAATGAATAAATCAATTAGCAAATGGGGTGGATTTTTAAAGAATATTGATGATTTTGATGCCTTATTTTTTAATATCCCGGAATCTGAAGTGGAAAAAATGGATCCACAACAATATTTATTCTTGGAAGAAGCATATAAAGCTTTTGAGGATGGGGGATATTCCACCGAATATTTATCAGGAAAAAAAGTCGGGGTTTTTATAGGTGGTCGTAACTCGGGTAATAAAGGGAAAAAATTACTGGACCAGGAGATAAATGCCCAAACATTCTTGGCCAATGATATGTCGGTTTTAGCTGCAAGAATATCGTATTTTTTAAATTTAAAAGGACCAAGTATAGCCATAGATACCGCATGTTCATCCTCCCTGGTGGCGATTCATTTGGCCTGTAACAGTATTTATAAAGGTGAATCGGAAATTGCCTTAGCGGGTGGAGTCTTTATCCTTAACTCCCCGGAGTTTTTAATTATGTCATCCAAAACGGGTATGTTATCACCCGATGGCAAGTGCAGAACCTTTAGCAAAAAAGCTAATGGAATGGTGATTGGAGAAGGGGTTGGAGCTTTAGTATTAAAGCGATTGGACGCGGCAATGAGAGATAGGGATCATATTTATGGAGTCATTAAATGCTCTGCCATTAATCAAGATGGAAAGACAAATGGTATTACCGCACCGAGTATGCTTTCTCAAAAAGCATTGATATATGAAACTTACAAGAATTCTTCTATACATCCTGAAACAGTTAGTTATGTTGAAGCACATGGTACAGGCACTAAACTGGGGGACCTAATTGAGATTAAAGCTTTAACCGAGGCATTTCGTGAATTTACTGATGAGTCGCAATTTTGCGTTATCGGATCACATAAACCCAATATCGGGCATACAGTAATGACGTCCGGGATTGCGGGTGTTTTTAAAATTTTGATGGCGATGAAATATAGGAAAATACCAGCAAACATTGGAGTAACGGAAGAGAATGAACAAATTGATTTTAAAAAAAGCCCTTTTTTCACGAACACATCACTTAGAGAATGGAAAAGTAAGGATGAAGTGCCATTAAGAGCGGGGATTAGCGCGTTTGGGTTTAGCGGAACAAATTGCCATATAATTTTTGAGGAACCACCGCAGCAAAATAATAGTTCAAACAATCCGGTCAGACCCTATTATATTTTCCCCTTTTCTGCCAAGACAAAAGCAGCTCTGGTTCAAAAATTTTCAGATATGGCCAATTGGCTGGAAAAAGAAGGGGAAAATCATTCAATTGAAGATATTTCCTATTCATTATCAATTGGGAGATGCCATTTTCCGGTACGATATGCTTTTATTGCAAAGGACATGGATGAACTGAAACACAAAATAATGAAGATTAATGAAAGTGGAGCAGCAGAAAAGTTTGATGGAGACTCTTATAATAAGGATCCAATATTGGAAGGCTATGATAAGCAACTGATTGAAGAGTTACAGGGTGACTGTGATTTAATTAGCGAGGAATATAAAGAAAGACTAATAGTTTTATCAGAATTATATGCCAAAGGATACAATTTAAATTGGGAAAGTTTATTTAAAGCGGGTAAGTACTATCGTATTCCTTTACCTACATATCCATTTAACGGAGGAAGCTGTTGGATATCAGAAACAGGTGACACTGAGCTTCAGGAAACCGTGGAGATTAATCTGGAAAATATTCTCGCAAATAAAAACATACAGAGTTATATTTCGGAAGCAGAATCAGAAGGAGGCATGCGGATAAAGGAGTTAGACTCGCTTCTTTGCAAATTGCTCTGGGGGCAATTACAATCCCTGGGATTTTTTATAAAAGAAAATACATTGATAGCTGATCTGAAAGCCAAAACCGGTCTGCGTAATTTGTACCACCGGTGGCTCGAAGAAAGTATAGCGGTTCTGGCACGGCATAACTATCTTAAGTATGATGGAGCGTCATGCACTGTGCACGATACAATGCCGCTTAATATAAATGCTGTCTGGAAAGAATGGGGTCATAAAAAGGTTACGTGGATGGAAAACCCCAATCTGAAAGCCCAGGTTACTTTGGTGGAGGCAATGCTAAGAGCTCTACCGGAAATTCTTACAGGAAAAGTACTTGCAACCGATATTATGTTTCCGGGTTCTACTATGGAATTGGTCGAAGGGATATACAAAAACAACCTGGTTGCGGATTACTTTAATGAAGTGCTGGCGGATACTTTAATTGTCTATATTCAAGAAAGGCTTAAACAGGGTTCATCCGCACGAATCCGGATACTTGAAATTGGCGCCGGCACCGGCGGAACCAGCGCTGTGGTCTTCCAAAAAATAAAACCTTTCAGGGATCACATACAGGAATATTGCTATACCGATATCTCCAAAGCGTTTTTGATGTACGCCGAAGAAAAATATGGCCCGCAAAACCCTTACTTGACCTATCAAATATTCAACGTAGAAAAGCCGGTTGCCGGGCAGGGCGCCCCTATGGGCGGATATGATATTGTGATTGCCGCTAATGTACTGCACGCCACTAGAAATATTAGACAAACCCTGGGCAATGTCAAAGCGGCTTTAAAGAAAAATGGTTTGATTATATTAAATGAGATAAATAGCAATTCGTTATTTAACCATCTCACTTTCGGTCTTTTAGAGGGCTGGTGGCTGTACGAGGATCCGGTGCTGCGTATTCCAGGCTGCCCTGGGTTATACCCTGAAACCTGGCGGAAAGTATTAGAAAATGAAGGATTTCGGTCAGTTTTCTTTCCTGCGCAAGAGGCGCATGATTTGGGTCAGCAAATTATTGCTGCCAAAAGTAATGGGGTTATTGTCCGGCAAAAGCAACAGATTAAATCGAGCATAAAGTCTGTGGATAAAAGAATTAATGTGATTGCAAGCCGGTCATATTTAAGTAACAAGACTCCGCAACTATTCATAGCAAAGGATCAGCATCCCATATTATTGAAGACAAATGCAGTTCAAAGGGGGGTTGATATAACTGACCAATTGATAGAGGAAAATATTAAAGAGATAATTCTAGAAAAACTTTCAGAATCATTAAAAGTAGATATAGATATGATAGATGTTGATGAGCCTTTCAGGGATTACGGAGTTGATTCTATTTCCGGGGTTCGTTTGGTTCAGGTTATCAACCAAATCTTGATGATTGGATTAGAAACTACAAGTCTGTTTGATTATAGTTCAGTGAATAAATTGACGAACTATATTTTGTTAAAATACAAGGATGAGATTATAAAAACTTTAGGACAGGGTATAGAACAAGCAAGCGCTAATGACGGTTTGAGCCGTGATGACAAAAAAAACCGGCCTGCTTATTCTTATCCAAAACGCATTCTAAGGTTATTACCAGAACCTGATATTATAAAAAAAGAAGAACATAGCCGCGACTTAATACAAAAAGATCTCATTGCAATTATTGGAATAAGTGGACGATTTATCAGATCTAAAAACGTCCACGAATTATGGGGACATCTCTCAAACGGGACTAATTTAATTGAAGAAGTCAAAAGATGGGATCTTTCCAAGTATTATTCAAAGGACATGCAATATTGCAAATTTGGCAGTTTGTTAGAGGATATTGACAAATTTGATCCTCTCTTTTTCAATATTTCTGGGCTTGAAGCAGCTTATATGGATCCACAGCAGCGTATCTTTTTAGAAGAATCATGGAAGGCATTGGAGGATGCCGGTTATGCAGGAGCAGGAGTTCAAGGATGCCTTTGTGGAGTTTATGTGGGATGCATGGGAGGAGATTATCAGCAGCTTTTAGCAGGCAGCCCTCCCGCACAAGCGTTTTGGGGAAATATGGGGTCCGTGGTGCCTGCCCGTATCGCCTATTATTTGGATCTTCAAGGACCTGCCATAACCGTTGATACCGCATGCTCCAGTTCCTTGGTTGCAATTCATCTTGCTTGTCAAGGTTTGTGGGCTAATGAAATAGAAATGGCATTGGCCGGCGGGGTGTTCATTCAATCTACTCCTGAGTTTTATTTACATGCAAATCGAGCCGGTATGCTGTCTTCAACAGGGCGCTGTTACACCTTTGATGAACGGGCGGATGGGTTTGTCCCTGGGGAAGGGGTTGGCGTGGTTGTTCTGAAGCGGCTCAAAGAGGCAATTAAGGATGGCGACCACATTTATGGGGTTATTCGCGGATCAGGAATTAATCAAGACGGCACAACCAATGGAATTACCGCACCGAGTGCAAAATCCCAGGAACGTTTGGAGTGTCAAGTATATGACACATTTAAAATCCATCCTGAACATATCCAATTGGTAGAAGCTCATGGAACCGGCACTAAATTAGGAGATCCAATTGAGTTTCAAGCTCTAACCCGGGCATTTAGAAAGTATACCGATAAAAAAGAATACTGTGCCGTAGGATCAATTAAGACAAATCTTGGACACACACAAATAGCAGCAGGGGTCGCCGGGGTCATAAAGGTCGTAATGTCATTACAGCATAAGAAAATTCCGCCGTCATTACATTTTCAATCGGGAAATAAAAATATTGAGTTTAAAGATAGTCCGTTTTATGTTAATACCGGCCTTAAAGATTGGGACATCGGACCGGATTCAAAGCGTTGTGCCGTGGTCAGCTCCTTTGGAGCCAGCGGTACAAATGCTCATATGGTCATTGAAGAAGCCCCAAAGGTAGAGCGACAGTATTCAGAAAAGCCGGGTTATCTAATTGTGCTGTCGGCTCGTACCTTTGAACAGCTAAGACAGCAAGCCGGGCAAATGATTGATTTCTGCCAACAAAAGCCTCAGGTAAACTGCGGAAATATGAGTTATACGCTGTTTGTGGGAAGAAAACACTTTAACCATCGTTTGGCATGTGTCGTTAAAAATCAGCATGAGCTTGTTAAGCTTTTGAAAAGATGGCTGGAAAAGGGCAAGGTCTCACAAATTTATGTTTCTAAACTGGGTGAACATGACCACCGGGAACAGCCCTCCCTGAAGCGATATGGAAATCAATGCATCCGGAACTGTCAAAGTGCACATAATGCGGATTATTTAGAGCAATTATCCACGGTGGCAGATTTTTATGTTCAAGGATATGGGTTGGAATATGAACAATTGTTTTTAAATGATAATTATTCCAGAATTCCCCTGCCCACCTATCCTTTTGCCAGGGAACGCTACTGGATACCTGAAATTAATACCAAATCCGCCGGCATTAGTTTATCAGCGACTTTACCAATGGCAGCTCCCAGTCATCCCCTGCTGCACCAAAACACCTCCGATCTTTTCGAACAGCGGTTCAGTTCAATTTTTACCGGCCAGGAGTTTTTTCTGGAGGATCATATAGTTAAGGGCCGGCGGGTCTTACCCGGTGTGGCTTATCTTGAGATGGCCAGGGCGGCGGTGGAACAGGCAGCACCAGTGTTGGAAGAAAACCGGGCCGGGATACGACTCAAAAACGTTGTGTGGGCTCATCCCATTGCCATAGGTGAGCAGCCGGTACAGGTACACATCGGACTTTTTTCTGAAAACAACGGAGAAATCATCTATGAGATCTATAGCGAACCTGAAGAGAGTCACCTAGATCCGGTGGTGCACAGTCAGGGCACTGCTATGCTTAGTTCAGCGGCAGAAGCTCTCCTTCTTGATTTAACCGCTTTACAACTTCAGTGCAGCCAAAGCATTCTTTCTTCCGCCCAATGCTACGAAACCTTCCGTTATATGGGGCTGGACTACGGTCCGGGACACCAGGGGATTGAGAAAATCTATCTGGGCCCAGGTCAGTTATTGGCCAAGCTATCTTTACCCGCCTCCGTCTACGATACACTGGACCAATTCGTCCTGCATCCCAGCATGACGGATTCCGCACTGCAAGCGTCGGTATGTTTAATGATGGCTTTCGGTGATGCCGACGGCAGAGCTGCCCGCAGGCCGCCTCTGCCCTTTACATTACAGGAGCTTGAAATCCGTGGCAGTTGCACCCCCGACATGTGGGCATTTATTCGTTACAGTGACGGCAGCAAAGCCGGGGATAAGGTACAAAAAATAGATATTGATTTATGCGACGACCAGGGACATGTTTGTGTACAGATGAAGGGATTTTCAGCCCGGGTGTTGGAAGGTGAAGCGGGTTCGGCGGGAGCCGCCGCAACGCTTGGTACTCTGCTGCTTCATCCCTGCTGGAAAGAACAGGCCGTCAACAAAGAAGCCACGGACCCTGTTTATGCTCAGCACCTGGTGTTGCTCTGCGAGCCGGATGAAGTTACCCGGGAAAGCATCGAAACTCAAATGAACGGAGTTCGTTGCCTTCCCCTGGAATTATTCCAGCAGAACGGTATAGAAGAGCGGTTTCAAGCTTATGCCGCCCGGGCTTTTGAAGAAATCCAAAACATTCTCAAAAACAAACCCCAGGGCAAAGTGTTGATCCAGGTTATCGTTTCCACCCGGGAAGAACAGCAACTTCTCTCCGGGCTTTCCGGATTACTGAGAACAGCCCGGCTTGAGAATCCAAAACTGATAGGGCAATTGATTGAAGTAGAACCAGGTGAAAATTCCACAGGAATCGTAGAAAAGTTGAAAGAGAACAGCCGAAGCCCTGTGGATAACCAGATTCGCTATCAAGCCGGCAAACGTTTGCTTGCCGGTTGGAGCGAAATGGAAATTTCCCGGGAAGCATCGCGGATCCCCTGGAAAGACCGGGGGATCTATCTCATCACAGGTGGCGCCGGCGGTCTGGGACTAATTTTTGCCGAAGAAATTGCGCATAAAGTCATAGATGCTGTCCTGATCCTCGCCGGCCGATCCCCACTGAGCAATGACAAGCGAACAAGAATTGAAAGATTGCAGGCATTGGGCGCCAGGATAGAATACAAGCAATTTGATGTGACCCAGAGGAAAGCGGTTACCGACCTGATCCAGAGCATCCAGGAGGATTTTGGAAATCTAAATGGCATCATCCATGGCGCGGGAGTAATTAGAGACAGCTTTATTATTAAAAAGACCAGGGATGAGCTGCGGGAGGTGCTGGCTCCCAAGGTTGCCGGACTGGTTAATTTGGATCAGGCAACCAAAGAACTGCCACTGGATTTCTTCGTTCTTTTTTCTTCGATATCAGGAAGCTTAGGCAATCCAGGTCAAGCAGACTATTCCACCGCCAACGTCTTTATGGACGCCTATGCCCGATATCGTAACAGCCTGGTGCTCTCCAAACAGCGTCATGGTCAAACGCTGTCCATTAACTGGCCGCTGTGGCGAGAGGGCGGGATGCGGGTTGATGAAGAAACCGAAAAGATGATGACGCAGAGCATGGGTATGATGGCCATGCAAACCGCAACCGGCATCAAAGCCTTGTATCAAGGCCTGGCCTCCGGAAAGGATCAGGTGATGGTGCTGGAAGGCAAAGTGGATCGAATGAAGCAAAAACTACTTTCCATTTCCACTCCTGGTAATGCACAACCTGAGAAAAATACTGCAGCATCTGCTTCCACACGGATAGCTGCCGGCGGATTGCTGGACAAAGTGCAAGCGGCTTTGATGCAGATAGTATCCAAACTACTTAAAGTTAAGATGGATGTTCTGGATACCGATACCGAACTAAATGAATATGGATTTGATTCAATCACTCTGACCCAATTTACCAATAAACTAAACGAAGCATACAATCTTGAACTGAATCCCACCATTTTTTTTGAACATCCAACCCTCCAAAGTTTTGCAGAATACTTGATGGAAGAACACCAAGCTGTGTTTGCGGCTAAATATGGGGCACAAACCAGGGCCGAGCACATTGTTCAAACCATTGATAACTCAGTGGAAGAAAGCCCGCCCGGCAAAAGACGACGCTCCAGGTTTACAAAAATAACGGCAGTACCCGCATCAAAACAGGATACCAACGTACCTGAACCCATTGCCATTGTGGGAATGAGTGGCATATTTCCAATGGCCCGGGATGTGAATGAATTTTGGGATAACCTGGCGGAAAGTAAAGACTGTATCACAGAAATTCCCGAAAGCCGTTGGAATTGGCAACAGTATTACGGGGATCCCGCAAAAGAAGCGAACAAAACAAACATCAAATGGGGTGGCTTTATAGACGGTGTAGATGAGTTCGATCCCCTATTCTTCGGGATTTCTCCCCTGGAAGCCGAGCTCATGGATCCCCAACAGCGTTTACTTATGACGTATGTTTGGAAGGCTATTGAAGACGCCGGCTATTCGGCTCAAAGTCTCTCGGGGACTAAAACAGCGATTTTTGTTGGAACTGCCAGCAGCGGCTATAGCGGACTGATTTCCCAAACAAATAGAGCAATTGAAGCCTATTCCTCCACCGGTATGGTGCCTTCGGTGGGACCCAACCGGATGAGCTATTTTCTAAATATTCATGGACCCAGTGAACCCATTGAAACCGCCTGTTCGAGCTCATTGGTGGCGCTTCACCGGGCAGTATGCGCCATGGAGAATGGAAGCTGTGAGATGGCAATAGCCGGAGGTGTCAATACCATAGTGACACCGGAGCTTCACATCAGTTTCAACAAAGCCGGCATGCTTTGTGAAGATGGACGGTGTAAAACCTTCTCCAACAAAGCCAATGGCTATGCGCGGGGCGAAGGTGTGGGTATGCTTTTCCTGAAAAAGCTGAAGGCCGCGGAGCAATCAGGTGACCATATTTATGGATTGATTCAAGGTACCGCGGAAAACCATGGCGGTCGCGGCAATTCGTTGACGGCGCCTAACCCAAAGGCTCAGGCGGAACTGTTGCAGACCGCTTATACCAAGGCAGGAATCGACCCCAGGACCGTTACTTACATAGAAGCCCATGGAACAGGCACAGAACTGGGCGATCCCATTGAAATCAACGGGCTAAAGGCAGCTTTCAAAGAGCTGTACCAGGCCACGGGAGAGCCACAGGTAACCGCTGCTCATTGTGGGTTGGGTTCAGTGAAGACCAATATTGGTCATTTGGAACTGGCCGCGGGAATCGCCGGTGTGATTAAGGTTCTATTGCAACTCAAACATAAAACCTTAGTTAAAAGTCTTCACTGCGATATCATTAATCCATATATCCAACTTAACAACAGCCCATTTTACTTAGTCCAAGAAACAAAGGAATGGAAGCCGTTAAAAGATTCCAAAGGCAAAGACCTTCCCCGCCGGGCTGGCGTGAGTTCCTTTGGATTTGGGGGCGCAAACGCCCACGTGGTGATAGAGGAATATATTCCAAAAGACCCGGATCGGCCTGAAATTGCCATTAATCCTCAAAATCCTGCAATTATCGTGCTGTCAGCAAGGAATGAAGAGCGGCTTAAGGAGCAGGCGCAGCAATTGTTGGCTTTTATCGGGGAGAGGCAATTCATAGATGCTGATTTAGCCCATATGGCCTACACGCTTCAGATAGGACGGGAGGCCATGGAAGAACGTCTGGGTATGATTGCGGTCTCTATGAAGGAACTTGAAGAAAAGCTGAAAAGTTTTGTGGAAGGCAGGGATGATATTGAGGCCTTCTTCCAAGGGCAGGTTCAACGCCATAAAGAGACGTTGGCTGCTTTTACAGCAGATGAAGATATGCAAAAGGTGATTGATGCCTGGATTAGAAAAGGAAAGCATGCCAAAATTTTGGACCTTTGGGTAAAAGGTTTTAACATTGACTGGGACAAGCTCTATGTGGATACCAAACCACATCGAATCAGCCTGCCGACCTATCCATTTGCCAGGGAACGCTATTGGGTGCCTGAGACAGCAACTAATATTGGCAATACTACAACCAATTTAGGTATTTCAGCCTCCCTTCATCCTCTGCTGCATCAAAATACCTCCGACCTTTCCGAACAACGGTTCAGCACAACCTTTACAGGTAAGGAGTTTTTCCTGGCGGATCATGTGGTAGGGGGACAGCGAGTCTTCCCCGGTGCGGCTCATCTCGAAATGGCCCGGGCGGCAGTGGAGCAGTCAGCAGGGGACTTGAAACAAGGACAGACCGGGATTCGGCTCAAAAACTTCGTATGGTCCCGTCCCATTGTCGTAATGGAGCGGCCGGTCCAGGTGCATATCGCGCTTTTCTCTGAAGACAGTGGACAGATTGCCTGTGAGATTTATGGCAAGTCCGGGGAGACCGGAGCCGGGCCTGTAGTGTATAGCCAGGGCAGCGCGGAGCTTTATTCCCTTGCGGGAGCTCCTGTCCTGGATCTAAAGATCTTGCGGGAGCAATGCAGCAATAGCAGTCTTATCTCCAGCCAATGTTACGATACCTTTAGGTCGATGGGGCTCCAGTATGGTCCGGGTCACCAGGGAATTGAGAAGATTTATATGGGGCGGGAGCAAGTCTTGGCGAAGCTCTCCTTACCTTCTTCTGTTTCGGAAAATCAAGATAATTTTGTCTTGCACCCCGGCATGGTGGATTCGGCCTTGCAGGCCTCGATATATTTAATGATGGATACCAGCGGTAAAGCCCTCCTCAAACCTGCTCTGCCCTTTGCTCTTCAAGAGCTTGAAATTCTCCACAAATGCACTCCCGGGATGTGGGCATTGATTCGATATGGCGACAGCGGTGATGCAGGTGAGAAGATGCGGAAAATCGATATCGATATGTGTGACGAGCAAGGCAGGGTTTGTATACGTATCAAAGGATTTACAGCCAGAGTGCCGGAAGGAGAAATTCCGGCCAGCGATATGTCTTCAACAGTTCCTGAGGAAACAGCTGTCGAACCATTGGTTGGAACCACCATGCTGATCCCTGTATGGGATTCAATTTCAGTAGGGAAGGTGCAAACCTTCCCATTTTATACGGATCAGGTTGTGATTGTTGGCGGAGATGAAGACAATAGGATAGCTATTCAAAAACACTTTCCAGAAGCACGTGTTCTGGAGATCGGGATCGGTAATACCATTGAAGAGATAGTTCAAAATCTCAAAGGACACGGCCCAATCGATCATGTCCTGTGGATTGCCCCCCATAATCCGTTAGACCCCCTGACCGGGGATGCATTGATCGAAGGGCAGAAACAGGGGGTGCTCCTGGTTTTCAAAATGATTAAAGCCTTGCTTGGTTTGGGGTATGGCGCTAAGAATTTAGGCTGGACTGTGATTACCATGCAGACCCAACCCATCCATAAAAAAGATTCGGTGAATCCAACCCATGCCAGTCTTTACGGGTTGCTCGGTTCGATGTCAAAAGAATATCCAAACTGGAAGGTCCGACTGGTTGATCTGGAAGCGGATTGTGATTGGCCGATTGACGATATTTTTACTTTACCTCCGGAGCCCCAGGGGAATGCTTTGGTTTATCGAGGCCAGGAGTGGCACCGGCAACGGTTAATTCCATTCCAATGTTCACCGGCGGCTGGGAAATTATGCAGGACCGGCGGAGTATATGTAGTGATTGGAGGTGCCGGCGGCATCGGGGAAGTCTGGAGCGAATATATGATTCGAACCTACCAAGCCCGGATAATTTGGATCGGCCGTCGACAGAAGAATGCGGCTATCCAGGCTAAATTAGACAGGCTGGCGGGTTTAGGGCCCGCCCCGCATTACATCGCTGCGGACGCAACCGATGGCAAGGCTTTATATCAAGCCTATGAAGAGATTAAGAAAAGATATTGGCAGATTCATGGGGTGATTCATTCCGCCATTGTGTTGCTGGATAAAAGCCTGGTGAATATGGAAGAGGAACAATTCAAAGCCGGACTTTCAACCAAGGTCGATGTGAGTGCGCGTATGGCGCAGGTTTTTTATAAAGAACCCCTGGATTTTATAATTTTTTTCTCTTCCATGATAGCGTTTACAAAAGCGCCTGGACAAAGCAACTATGCTTCCGGCTGCACCTTTAAGGATGCTTTCGCGCTTCAACTGGCTCATCAATGGCCCTGTGCGGTGAAAGTGATAAATTGGGGCTATTGGGGTAGTGTTGGCATCGTTGCTTCCAAAGTTTATCAGGACCGGCTGGCACAGATAGGCATGGGCTCCATTGAGCCCCCGGAAGCCATGGAGGCATTGGAAGTGCTCCTGACCGGACCGGCAGATCAAATTGTGTTCATGAAAACAACGAAACATCCGGTAATGCCGGAAATGAATCCGGAGGAATTGATAACAGTATATCCAGAAAACCTTCCCTCAAATATCCAAAACGTGCTAAAGCATATTCCCAAAAAGTATTCGCACCTTGGGCGCATTAAATCAGAAATGGATCGGCAAATGAAGGATATGGACGGACTCCTCTGCAAGTTGTTATGGGGTCAATTGCAGTCTGTTGGACTGTTTATGGAAGAAAATCCGGTTATAGCCGAGCTTAAAACAAAAATAGGGCTAAGTGACCTATATTATCGATGGTTTGAAGAAAGTATGGGGATTTTGGCCCGGAATAATTATCTCAGATTCGACGGAAAGTCATGCCGCGTGATGGATAGTACCCCCGTAAATACAGCTGCTGTATGGGAAGAGTGGGATCGAACAAAGAGCGCCTGGCTGGAAAATCCGGATAGAAAGGCCCGGGTGGTTTTGGTGGAGGCGATGCTGCGGGCTTTACCCAAAATTATTACCGGAAAGATAGTTGCCACTGATATCATGTTCCCCAATTCTTCCATGGAATTAATCGAAGGGATTTATAAAAACAATAAAGTTACGGATTATTATAATGAAGTGCTTGCCAATACCATAGTTGTCTATATTCAGGAAAGGCTTAGGCAAGATTCTTCCGCCCAAATTAGAATTATTGAAATTGGGGCGGGCACCGGAGGTACCAGCGCCATGGTCTTCCGGAAATTAAAGCCTTATCTGGAGCACATTCAAGAATATTGCTATACGGATATCTCCAAAGCTTTTTTGCTGTATGCCGAAAAAGAGTATGGCCCTGAAAATTCTTATTTGACCTATAAAATATTTAACGTGGAACAGCCTGTTGTGGGACAAGGCATCCCTGCTGGTGAATATGATATTGCGATTGCCGCCAATGTACTGCACGCCACCAAAAATATTAGGCAGGCCATACGCAATGCAAAGGCAGTTTTAAAAAAGAATGGTTTGTTTTTGTTAAATGAGATTAGCGGCAAATCTTTGTTTACCCACCTGACCTTCGGTCTTTTGGAAGGCTGGTGGTTGTATGAAGATACAGGGTTACGCATTCCGGGCTGTCCGGCATTATATCCTGCCGCCTGGCAAGAGGTGCTGGAAAGTGAAGGGTTCAGGTCGATCCTCTATCCGGCACAAGAAGCACATGATTGGGGCCAGCAGATTGTTGCTGCCGAAAGTGACGGGATGGTCCGGCAAAAAAGACCCTGTCAACCCGGCGTCATCCCCGGGAAGAAGAGCGGGGCGCCCATCAGCCGGAAAACTCCGGCACAGGATATACATTCCCAATTACAGAAAACAGAACCAATTTATAGAGGACCTGAAGTAATTGACCAAATGGTCAAGGAGCATGTGAGGACCATCATCCGGAAAAGTATAGCGGAAACATTAAAATTGAAAGAGAGACAAATCCAGGATGATCGATTTTTTTCAGAATATGGTGTGGATTCGATTATAGCTGTAAATTTAGTCAACTTAATCAGCCGGCAATGTAAAATCACATTGCAAACCACGGCGTTGTTCGATTACAACAATGTGAATCAACTGCTCCGGCATATTATTCGGGAACATAAATCCGCTTTGATTACCTCTATACAAGAGAATATGCCTTTAAAAAGTACCGCCATGGAATCCCGGGGAGAAGCAATAGCTGTAGCCCAGGGACAACTTTTTACTTATCACAACGTCAAACGAAAAGGTTCAAAATATAAATCTCAATTAGAGAGTGTAAAATCACCTAAAGATTTTTTAAAAGAGGATAATCAACAGGGCTATTACCGTATGGTCATTGAACGGCCTGGAGGGATTGAAGATTTAAAAGTAATCAAATCAGCTGTCCCGGAACTTAAAGAAAATGAGATTCGGATCGCTGTTCGCGCTTTTTCGTTGAATTTTGGAGACTTATTATGTGTAAAAGGCCTGTATCCTACCATGCCCCCTTATCCTTTTACACCGGGATTTGAGGCCAGCGGTATCGTGGTGGATATTGGCGAATCGGTGACGTCTGTTCGGCCGGGGGATGCGGTTGTTGTTGTAATGGGAGAAACCCTGGGGGCACAGGCAAGCATGATTACCTGTTCAGCCAGGCAAGCATTTCTAAAACCCGAAACATTATCATTTGAAGAAGCTTGTGCATTGCCTGTGGTTGCCATGACCATGATTAACGCTTTTCGTAAAGCACGGCTTAAAAGAGGAGAAAGAATATTAATCCAAACCGCAACTGGAGGAACAGGGCTTATTGCCGTTCAGTTAGCTAAATATTACGGCGCAGAAATATATGCCACGGCTGGTTCTCAACATAAACTGGATTATTTAGAGAAACTCGGCGTATCCTATAGAATTAATTATCAAGAAACAGATTTTGAAAAAGAGCTTAGTCAATTGACCCATGGGAAGGGTGTTGATGTTGTAATTAATACCTTGCCCGGGGATGCCATACAAAAAGGGCTGAACTGTTTATCCCCGGGTGGAAGATACATAGAAATTGCAATGACAGCGCTTAAATCAGCCAGGACCATTGATTTATCCGTTTTGAATAATAATCAAACATTTTACAGTATTGATTTAAGAAAATTGGGCTTGGAAGATCCTGAAACCTTTAAATTATATCAAAAAGAAATGATTCAATTATTAGCTCAAAAAATTATTCATCCAACCATTTGCAAGGTTTTCTCCTGGGACCGGATTAAAGAAGCCTATGGTTATATGGAAAGCCGGGGGAACATAGGAAAAATTGTTGTCCGTATCCCCGCTGAGTACCGATATAGGAATACGGTACCGGTGGAGAATGTTTTGGAGGAAGAGGGCAGGTTTATGTTGCCTGCTTTACAAAAAGATTCCATAGCCATTATTGGTATGAGTGGTAAGTTTCCCATGGCAAAGGATATAAATCAATTTTGGGCAAACATAGTAGAAGGAAAGGATTGTATCACAGAGATCCCTGAAGAACGCTGGGATTGGAAGGCAAATTGCAGCGACCCCACAAAAGAGGCGAGTAACACCAGCATCAAATGGGGTGGATTTATTGACGGAGTAGACCAGTTTGATCCGCTGTTTTTCAGAATATCACCCAAAGAGGCCGAATTAATGGATCCCCAACAACGTCTGTTAATGACATATGTATGGCGGGCCATTGAAGATGCGGGTATTAATCCGAAGGCTCTGTCAAATAGCCCCACAGGAGTTTTTATTGCCACAGGTCCCAGTGAATATATAAATATCGGTTCTATTTCGCGAAATAACGGCTTGATATTAACCGGCAATTATCAATCAATAATTCCTAATCGAATTTCTTACGAATTAAACCTTCATGGACCAAGCGAATATTGTGATACGGCTTGTTCTTCAGCGCTGGTCGCCTTACATCGTGCCATTCAATCAATCAATAACCACGAGTGTGAACAAGCCATAGTAGGTGCTGTTAACTTGCTCCTTTCCCCTGCAGGGTTCATTGGTCTTGACGCAATGGGTTATCTCAGCCCGGAAGGGCAATCCAGGCCGTTCCAGGCGAAGGCCGACGGATTTGTACGCAGTGAGGGAGTTGGTGTGATCATCCTCAAGCCTTTGCCGAAAGCTATCGAGGATCAGGACCTCATTTACGCGGTAATCAAGGGTACGGGGGTATCCCATGGCGGTAAAGGGTTGTCATTAACCGCTCCCCTTGCAACTGGAATGAAAGCTGCCATGCTCCAGGCCTACCAGGCTTCAAAGATTGATCCACGCACCGTATCCTATATTGAAGCGCATGGTAGTGCCACTCCCCTGGGCGACGGTATTGAAATCAATGCGCTGAAATCCGGATATCAGGAACTTGCCAAAGTTTATTCACAGAAATCGCAAACGGAGCCCCCCTGTTATATTAGTAGTTTAAAGCCATGTATTGGGCATGGAGAACGGTTCTCCGGAATGGCCGCGTTAATCAAAGTAATTTCTGCAATACGGCATAAACTAATTCCAGGGGTTCCTCAATTTTCAACTCTTAATGAAAATATTTCCCTGGAAGGAAGTCCATTTCAAATTACGGCGGAAAACCACAATTGGGAAGCATTGACGGATACCAATGGCAACAGTCTGCCCCGCCGTGCCAGTATTAATAGCTATGGACTTGGTGGGGTTAATGCACATGTGGTTATAGAGGAATACATTCCCTCTCAAGAAGAAACATTCCCTACCGATTCCACAAACTTTCCTCAGATAGTAGTCTTTTCAGCTAAAAATCCGGGTCGATTACAGGCAGTGGTCCAACAGGTGCTGGAGTTTATAGAACTTCAAAAAAACCTTTCCTTACCTAATCTGGCGTATACCCTCCAGGTAGGGCGTGAAGCAATGGAATCCAGAATGGCAATGGTGGTAAGCAACCGGGAACAGCTTGTCCAGGGTATGAAGGAGTATCTGCAATCCATCAAAGAAGGAGGAGAGATAGATACTGCCGTTCCTATTTTTGCGGGGGATTTAGAGGATGAGCATTCAGAGCTTGCAAGCCTGCTTGATGGTAAGGCAGGGGAAACTGTATTACAGGCATTCTGGGAGGAAAGAAATTTGGAGAAACTGGCGCTCCATTGGACTAAAGGCTGCCAGATACCCTGGGAATCACTACATGAGGGGAAAGGAGCCCGCAGGATGTCCCTGCCTGCTTATCCCTTTGAAAAAAGACTATACTGGCTCTCTCAGGCCGGCGAACAGCACCCTGCAAAAACAGAAGAAAACAGGTATTCAGCTGATCAAGTTACCCCCCGGCTGGTTCCGAACAATTTAAATACTCTTATTAAAAAAAGGTTAAGCGAACTTTTAGGTATCCCGGTTGGAGAATTGCCAACCCGGAAGTCACTGGATAGTTTGGGGTTCAATTCACTGCAAGCCATTACTTTTAGAGCAATGCTTGAACGGGATATTGGTTTTGAAATCCCCTTGGCTTTGGTTATGGAAAATAGAACCGTCCAGCATTTAGAGAGTAATTTGAATGAAATAATTAAACTAAAATATACTGAACATCAAGTCGAAGCAAATATTCAAAATAATGATGAAAAGAGTAACACCAAGCAAAATATTCAATTAGACACTTCAGAAATCCTACCTGAAATCATTCCCAATCTTGCCGACCGTTTTCAATCTTTTCCATTAAACGATATCCAGGAATCTTTTCTGGCCGGGCGTAAACTCCGCTTTGGCGGTGACTGGGTTGGTTGTCATATTTACTTCGAAATTGAAGTGAAAGATATTGATATCTATCGTTTAAACAAGGCCTGGGAAAGTTTAATTAAATATCATGAAATGCTGCGTTCTGTGGTTTTATCCAATGGGCAACAGAAAATTCTGGAGAAAACCCCCCCGTACAAATTTAAAATAGTTGACTTAAGAAGAAAGGACCATAATGAGCGCTCCCGGCACCTTGAAAATGTACGGAAAAAAATGTCGCATAAGGTATATGAGCCCGGGCAATGGCCATTTTTCGAAATCCGAATAAGTGTATACCCGGATAGTAAATATATTATACATTTCAGTATTGATGAATTAATAATAGATGCCAGCGGAGTGTACATGCTATTGCAGCAGTGGCAACTGCTATACAAAAAACCGGAGTGGAAATTTCCGGAGTTGAGCGTATCCTTTAGGGACTACATATTAGCCATAAAGAAATTTGAAAATTCAAACCGCTATAACAGAGATTTGGAGTATTGGATGGAAAAATTGAAAAATATGCCTGGTGGGCCGGTACTCCCATTACAACAAAAGCCGGGTAAACCGGATAGCAAAGATGATTATTGCCGCGTTAGACTAAATGGAACACTTGAGGAAAAACAGTGGCAGTTTCTTAAAAAGAAAGCTAAAGAATTAAATGTGTCCACCACGGCTCTGCTCCTCAGTATATTCACCGAGGTTCTTAGTTCACGGAGTAAAAATGAAAAATTCTCCCTGCTCTTAACCTTTTTTAATCGTCTTCCGCTGCATTCCCAGTTGGAGCAAATCCTCGGCCCGTTTATTTCCACGAGCATATTTGTTGTGGAGGAGAAAAAGGGACGTAGTTTTGAAAAACTGATTAAAGACAATCAAGAATGTTTGTGGGGTGATTTGGACCATAGCAGTGTGAGCGGGATCAGAGCGTTAAGAGAACTTAAAGCAAGGCGTAAAATTTCCGGTTCTTTGCACCTGCCTGTAGTCTTCACATCATTAGTAAATAATTTTAAAAGTGACCATAATGAAGAAAGCTTTTTTAAGCAGATTTCATTTATGGTGACCCAAACACCCCAGGTTTATTTGGATCATCAGGTGTTCGAACAGGACGGGAGACTAAAATTTAGCTGGGATGTTGCCGAAGGATATTTCGGAGCTGGCGAAATCAGAAATATGTTCTCTGACTACTGCCGGTTTCTTAATATGCTGGCATCGGAAGATGGCCGGTGGCAGCCGGAAGCATTAACCCCTGATATGAAGGGTGAAAATTTATTCAGCAAAGAGGAAAATAAAACCAAAGCTGCTGCGGCAATGTGCCCTGTGTTAGATGTTTTACCGGCAGGTCTGAAACTGGAGGTTTTAACAGCCGATAGCTTTATGCCGTTTCCATTAACAGATCAGCAGCAGGCATATGCCTTTGGCAGATATATGTCAGGGGGCAATAACAGCTGTCAATTATATCTGGAAATTGAAGCTACAGAACTTGATCCCGGGAGACTTGAAAAAGCATGGAAAAAATTGATGAAAACTCATCAGATGCTTATTACGGTAATTCGGCCGGACGGTACCCAACGGATTGTTGAAGAGGTTCCGGATTTTAAAATAAAAGTGATGGATTTGACAGGCAAAAAAGCGGAGGAGGTTCAGGCCAAGTTAAGCGCCACCAAACGCTTCATGTTGGAACATGTGTTCAATCTGGAAGAATGGCCGTATTTTGATTTGCGTGTATCGGTTATGGACAGTACTAAATCACGGATTCATTTTACTATTGATTTAATCATAGCCGATGCAAACAGCATTCATCTGCTAATGAAGCAACTCTTTTATTATTACGAGAACCCAACCAAAGATCCGAAAAAGGTTGATGTTTTGTTCCGGGATTATGTTATGGCATTGCAAAAATACAAAAAAGCAGAAGGTTACCAAAGGAGCATTCAATATTGGGAGAATAAGTTTGCAGGAATCCCGCCCGGACCGCAGTTACCAATGAAAAGTAACGGCAAAAATGGAACTTCCTTTGAGTACCGACAATTCAAAGGAGTGCTTTTGAATTGGGAGGCGCTTAAAAAGACAGCCCACAGGTTATCTGTGTCGCCAAGCATGATTTTGCTGACGGCTTATACAGAGGTTTTGGGAGCGTGGATGGAGCAAAAACCCTTCACTATAGTAGTTCCATGCTGGGAAAGACTCCCCCTTCACCCTGAGATCGATGAGGTGATAGGTGATTTTACAGCCATGAGCTGGGTTGTAACCAGTGGTGAAAGGAAACCCTTCGAAAAGAAGGTAAAGTTAAACCACAGTATTGTGCGGGAAGATTTATCGCACATGGCCGTGAGCGGTTTAAAGGTTCTAAGGAAGGCCGCAATGAAGGGTAGGCACAAAGGCATGTTAACATTTCCGGTGGTTTTTACAAACATGATGCCCCATTTTAGCGTTGAGACTGCAAAAGGTTTTAAAAAAATTGAGATGTTAAGCAAAACACCGCAGGTTTATCTGGATAATATAAGTGAAGAGCGGGATGGGCGGCTTTACTTTTACTGGGATGTAATAAAGGAAGTATATCCGGAAGGTCTGATGGAAGAAATGTTTGCGGGGTATAAGCGATTATTAGAGGCTTTGTCCGGTGATTCCATGAGATGGGCAGAATTGGATCCCGGCGAGATAATCAATGCACAACCTGAAAAATATAAAAATTTAATGATGTTGCGGGGAGGTTTGCATGAGCATGGAAGGTAGGCCATTTTTATTAAAGCGGGAGGAACATGAGGCACTGCTGAAATGGAATGACACATACAAGGAATACCCTTTAAATAAATGCCTGCATGAGCTTATAGAAGAACAGATAAGGCAAAACCCCGATAAACCCGCCGTCCGTTTTGAGAATGAGCGGGTAAGCTTTGCCGAGCTGAACGGCCGCTCGAACCGGTGCGCGCGATATTTAAGGGGTTTGGGTGTAGGGCCTGACAGCATTGTCGGTGTCTTGATGGAAAGGTCCATTGAAATGGTAACAGCTCTTTTGGGAATTTTAAAGGCCGGTGGCGCTTATCTACCCTTAGATCCCACTTATCCTGACCAGCGATTAATGTTTATGCTGGAGGATGCCGGGGTTTCAATAATTCTTACCCGGGAAAAGCATAAGGAGTTGCTTGAAGGGTTTGAAGGAACAAAGTTTTGTCTTGACAGCGAGTGGGATTACCTTTCTGAAGAGCCCGGGACCAATCTTGAAAGTATAACCAGCCCCGGTAATTTAGCTTATGTGCTCTATACTTCAGGCTCAACCGGGAAGCCCAAGGGTTGTATGCTGCCCCATGTAGCCATTTGCAACCGCTTGCTATGGATGCAGGATGAATACCGGCTAACCTTTGAAGATAGGGTATTACAAAAAACACCTTTTACATTTGATGTGTCGGTCTGGGAATTTTTTTGGCCGTTGCTGACAGGCGCCTGTCTTGTTATGGCCAAACCGGAAGGACATAAGGACAGTAATTACCTGGTAGACGTAATAAGGAAAGAAAGGATCACAACCTGTCACTTTGTGCCGTCAATGCTCAGGTTTTTCGTTAGTAATTCCAATGTGAGCAAATGTGATACATTACGCCAGGTTTTTACCAGCGGAGAGGCTTTACCATATGATTTAATGGTGGATTTTAAAAAGAAGCTGCCGGCCAGGCTTCATAATTTATACGGTCCAACTGAAGCGGCAGTGGATGTGACCTACTGGGAGTGCGGGAAGCGGCCGGATAATAAGGTTCCCATTGGCCGCCCCATTGCAAATATCCAGATATATATTTTGGATAGTGAACTGAACCAGGTTCCCATCGGCCATGAAGGAGAACTGCATATTGGTGGCATTGGCCTGGCCAGGGGATATCTTAACCGGCCGGAATTGACCGCGGAAAAATTTATAGACAATCCTTTCAGTGACGAAATCGGCGCAAAGTTATACAAGACCGGCGATAGTACTAAATATTTGCCGGATGGAAATATCGAATACCTCGGTCGAATCGATTTCCAGGTCAAACTGCGTGGAAACCGAATTGAGCTGGGAGAAATAGAAACGGTACTCAGGGACCATGAGGCCATTGATGAAGCGGTTGTGCTGGTAAGAGACGAACAGAGTGCGGATCCAAAACTGGTGGCTTATGTGGTCCCGAAAGGAGAACTGCCGGCTTCCAAACAAATACGGGAATTTATAAAGAGCAAATTGCCTGATTATATGGTGCCTAATATTATCGCCCCTCTGGTTTCAATACCTGTTACCCAGCATGGTAAATTAGACCGCAAAGCGTTGCCGTGGCCTATAAAAGGGAGAGCTGGGGATAATAAAGCAGTAATAGCGGGAGCAGAAGCTAATCTTGGGGAAAGTATCTCAAACATGTTGTTGGGATACTTTAACAAGGCTCTGGATACTACTGAACTAACAGTCCAGGAGGATCTTTTCGACTTGGGAGCCACCTCTTTGACTATGGTCCAGGCGGCTGAAAAAATTCAGGAGCAATATGGTGTTTCTATTCCGGTGGAAGTATTTTTAAATGATCCTACCATAAAGGCGATTGTCCATTATTTGTGTAATGAGATTGAGGGCAGAGGCGGTACCGGAAGTAATGAGGAAAGGGAGCAATGCCAGTCAGGGGGCACTCATCATAAAATGGAGCGGCTGCCTGAAAGTGACATGGAGATGGCTGGGATATCAACCGGCACAAAGGAGATTGTCCATGTTGAAGAAGAAACGCAGGATATACAAGATAATTCACAGGTTAATATGAGATTGTCTGAGAATTATGGAGATGTTACCGGAGCAGGAAAAGCAGTCCAACTTCAGAAAGCCCATTTTAAGGAAAGTGCTTACATGAATGGTGCAATCGTGAGAAATTATGTTAGAAGGGAGATACCATTTAATTTATTCAGTGGTTTAATGTCACTTTTGAAACGGGAAACCATAAAAGGAGAGACAAAATATCTATACCCGTCTGCGGGTGGACTGAATGCGGTACAGACCTATCTTTATATAAAAGAAAATGCGGTGGAAAGGATCAAGAAGGGTATTTATTATTACCATCCTGAAGAACATGTATTATATCTTATAAATGACCTGCCTGTAATCGATCGGACGATATTTTTTGAGTATGATAGAGCTGTTTTTGACAACGCCGGCTTTGTTTTGTTTTTTATAGCCCGGCTCGAGGCCATAAGGCCAATCTATCAAATGTTAAGTCCCACTTTACTAACACTGGATTCCGGATATATGGGACAATTGATGTTAAGCAGGCAGATTGATTTTAATATGGGATTATGTCCTGTTATAGGTATTGATTTTAACAGGATCAGTCCTTTCTTTCAGTTCGATGAAAGCCACAGGTTCATCCATTGTATGTTAGGTGGAATCCCGGATGGCCAGTTTTCCGGGTTTGATCGAAATGAACCGGATAAAGGGCCGGCAGGCTATTTGGAAAAGACAGGCAAGAACATAAAAGAGCAGTTTCAAAGCTGCACCGGCGATAATAGCTTTTCCTCATTTTTAGATGTGGACTGGAAGACGGTTTTGAAAAATATGAAACATTTAAGCAAGGAAGAGCATGAACTCTTCCATGAAAAGCATCTTAATATAAGACAGTTCTCAGGGAGAGATGCCGTAATAGCCTTGGATGCCCACAGTTATCCCGAGAGTGATTACCGGCTGCGGTCCAGTAGACGGGATTATCTGAATAAGCCCATTCCTTTTGAGCAATTTAGTAAATTTTTATCACTTTTTAAACAGGTAAATATAAAAGGCAAATCTTCCTTTCTATACCCGTCGGTGTCCGGAACTTATGCCCTTGAGGCTTATCTATATATTAAGGAAAACAGAGTACAAGGGCTTCCAGAAGGAATTTACCGCTATGATCCGGTAAAACATGTGTTGGTTCTTATTACCCCGGAACTTTCTAAAGAAGTAAAGCCCAGCTATACGCCTTTTAACAGAAAGCATTATCAGAAAGCAGCTTTCTGTTTGTTCTTGGTGGGGCAAATCAATGCGATGAAACCGATTTACAAAGAAGAAAGCCTGTATTTGGCCTTGCTGGAAGCAGGTTACCTGGGGCAGTTGCTGATGGACAAACAGGCTGAATTCGATATAGGAGTCTGCCCTATCGGCGGCCTGGACTTTGACAGGATTCGCTGGGATTTTAAACTCGATGACGGGCAAGTGCTCCTCCATAGCTTCATTTGTGGGAGTTTTGAGCAAGAGATTCCCCAAGACCGGAAATTTCTTGAGATTGGCAGGGGCGGGAAAAAAACGGAGACAGAGCTTTGTCACAAGGCTTCCTGGAAAAAGAAGATGCCGGGGTTGCCACATGAGCTTGCCGTGGTAGGGATAAGCGGGAGGTATCCGGGAGCCGGTAGTCTGGAAGAATATTGGGAAAATTTACAGGACGGAAAAAGCGCTATCACTGAATTGCCCAACGGCAGGAAGAAGTTATGGATGCAGGATTGGTCCAATGCCGGAAGTGGTCGGACATTCTCCATCCGGGGGGGCTTTTTAGACGACATTGATTGTTTTGACAGCCTGCTTTTCAATATTTCTCCCTCAGAAGCCCGTGTTATGGATCCCCAGGAACGCTTGTTTTTGGAAGTGGTATGGGAATGCCTGGAAAACGCGGGTTATACTGCAGAAAACCTGCTCCGTTCTTCCGGCAGGGTTGGCGTATTTGTAGGGGTTATGTGGAGCGATTACCAAAATCAAAGCTCCGATTCGTGTGAAGAAAAACATGCAGTCCAGGCATCGGCTTTTACTTCGTCAATAGCGAACAGAATATCTTATTTTTTCAATTTTAGCGGACCGAGTATCGCCCTTAATACTTCCTGCTCATCAGCAATGACCGCCATCCACCTTGCCTGTGAAAGCATAAAAAGAGGAGAGTGTGATGCTGCATTAGTTGGTGGGATAAACCTAATGACCCATTCATATCATCATAACCTATTGACCAGCCTTGATTTGTTATCAAAGGATGGTGAATGCAGGCCGTTGGGAGTGCAGGCAACCGGTTGGTTTGCCGGTGAAGGTGTCGGGGCGATTTTGATTAAACCAATTGAAAGAGCTAAAAGGGATAAGGATTATATTCATGGCGTTATCAAGGGGACTTCTGTCGGCCATAGCGGAAAGACAACACGATTTGGTGCGCCAAGTTCCGCGATGCAGTCGGAATCCATTCAAAAAGCAATTGAAAACGCCGGTGTACCCGTGGAATCCATAAGCTATATCGAGGTGGCAGCGGCCGGGGCCAGTATCGCGGATGCCTCGGAAATAAACGCAATAAAAAAGGTTTTTCAATATTATTTTGATGCCCCGGCTCCTTGCCTTATGGGTTCGGTAAAAGCAAACATAGGACATTTGGAATCCGCTTCCGCCATGTCTCAAATAACAAAAGTCCTGCTTCAAATGAAGCACAGGCAGATTGCACCGACAATAAATTTTAAACCCATAAATCCCTTGCTTCAACTACAAGGGAGCGGACTTGAAATAGCGGGGGAACTGAAACACTGGTCCGGCAAATCGCCTCTTAGGGCGCTAATCAATGCTTTTGGAGCAACAGGTTCGGGGGGGCATATTGTTGTTGAAGAATATGTTGATGAGGAAAACAAGCAGAGGGAACCCGCAAAAACCGCTTTAATTCCCATTTCCGCCGCCGCAGGAAATCAGCTTATTCAACAGGTATTAAGGCTGCATGAATTTTTGACCAGGAGTGAAACCGTTCAGTTTAATATATCCGATATAGGATACACACTTCAGGCGGGACGCGTGGCAATGGAGGAAAGGCTGGCAGTGGTTGCGGAGAACACGCAGACCTTAGTGGAAAAACTGGAAATGTTCTTGCGGGGTGAGGAGAATATTGCCGGCCTTTACCGGGGAAGTGTTTTCCCAGGGAAAGAGTTAAAGTTAAAAAAGGATAAAAACGACCTGTATTCCATCGCAGAGCAATGGGTTCAAGGAGCTGCAATTGAATGGAATGAGCTTAATGACGGAAGCGAAAGAAGAGTTCCCCTTCCTGCCTATCCCTTTGCCAAAAAGAAACACTGGGTTAAAGGCTATTTAACAAAAATTGCTCAGGAAACCGGATTGGCGAATGAAGCAGTCCTCCAATCCATGCCCTTAGAAACTTGCGGCAAAAAGCAAGAAAGTATAATTGGCGATAATGTCCTGTTGGCCAAAATAGAAGATTATTTAAAAACAGCCTTTTCCAAAGTTTCAGAGATTCCGGCGTCGCAGCTCAATGTAAAGGCCGCCCTGGAGAAATACGGGATTAATTCGTTGATGATTAATAAGTTAAATATTAATCTTCAAAAAGATTTTGGGGAGCTGCCAATAACACTCTTTTTTGAATACCAAACCATTCATGAACTGGCGAAATATTTTTTGGAATGCCATCCTGATAGATCAAGGGCTTTGTTGGATTATGCAGAGCCCTTGGCGAACACGCTATTTGCCGGCGATCTTCAAATGATGGATAAGCACGGGCAAAAGAAAGAAAGTCGAGATTGTTACGGCCTTAAACCAGAAAAAATTGATATCGCAATTATCGGACTAAACGGTAGATATCCAAAAGCAAAAACAATTGCGGAATTTTGGGAAAACCTGAAGAACGGTATGGATTGCATTACAGAGATACCAAAAGAAAGATGGGATTATCATGAGTATTACAGTCCTGATAAACAAATTCCAGGAAAAATATACTGTAAATGGGGCGGGTTTATTGATGACGTTGACAAATTCGATCCACTGTTTTTCAATATTTCACCCAGGGAAGCTGAAATCATGGACCCCCAGGAGCGCTTATTTCTGGAAACTGTTTGGCGCACATTCGAGGATGCCGGTTATAACCACCATTCAATGAAGGAAGTTTATAATGGCAAAGTTGGTGTCTTCGTGGGGGTTATGTACGGAGAATATCAATTATTAAATAATTTTAACAGTAAATCGGCAGTTGTTTCATCATATGGCTCAATTGCAAACAGGGTTTCTTATTTCTTTGATTTTCATGGACCAAGCATGGCTGTTGATACACTGTGTTCATCCTCACTGACGGCCCTCCACTTAGCCGCGGAAAGCATTAAACGCGGAGAGTGCGAGGTTGCAATAGCAGGCGGAGTTAACTTATCGTTACATCCGAATAAATATATTGTCCAATCACAAATATTTATGTCTTCGTCTGACGGCCGCTGCCGGAGCTTTGGAGAAGGAGGAGACGGGGTTGTACCAGGAGAAGGGGTAGGCGCCGTTTTATTAAAACCATTACAAAAGGCCGTTCGGGACGGTGATCATATATATGGAGTCATCAAGGGGGTTTCCGTCAACCATGGAGGTAAGACAAACGGGTACACGGTTCCGAATCCCGCGGCACAAAGCAATCTGATACTGGAAGCTCTTGAGAAAGCAGAAATTGATCCAAGGACAATCAGTTATGTTGAGGCACACGGTACCGGTACTTCCCTGGGAGACCCCATTGAGATTGCCGGACTGTCAAAAAGCTTTAACGCGTGCAGCAGTGAAAAGCAATACTGTCCCATCGGGTCTGTGAAATCTAATATAGGTCACCTGGAAGCCGCGGCCGGTGTTGCCGGGCTGGCAAAAGTGCTGCTGCAAATGAAACATAAACAATTGGTACCGTCATTGCACGCTAAACAGCCCAATCCAAATATAAACTTTGATAAAACCCCCTTTTTTGTGCAGTATGAGCTAACCCAGTGGAACCAGCCGGTTATTGAAATTAATGGACAATCCAGGAGCTATCCGAGGAGGGCTTCCATAAGCTCCTTCGGGGCCGGAGGGGCTAATGCCCATGTAATAATTGAGGAATATATTCCCGGGGAACAGCAGCCGCCTTCGGTTGCCATAAGCCCAGGTAAT
>NZ_BFAV01000072.1 GCF_002933875.1 Desulfocucumis palustris
GGGGTCTGTTAACTCCGAGAGTCCATCCTGGAAGTTCCAGGTAAATTCCGTGGTGTTGTTTAAGCCGTCGGCTGCTCCGGTCAGGTGGCCTTCCGCATCGTAGGACAGGCGGTATTTGGTGCCGGCGGGGCTGGTGACTTCCACCAGGTTGTGGTTTGCGTCATAGCCATAGCGGGTGATGTAGCCCATGGGGTCTGTGACGGTTTCCAGGTTTCCCTCGCTGTCGTAGGTGTAGCTGGTGGGGTTTTCCCGCTGGTCTTTTATATTTGATATTTTATTTTCTTGGTTGTAGGTGATGGCGGTGGTCCTGCCGGCGGTGTCCGTTACGCCGGTTAGGAGATCTCCCTCGTAGCCGTAGGTTATGGTGTTGTTGTTAAGATCC